>CADBCC010000051.1 GCA_902793125.1 uncultured Ruminococcus sp. | reverse complement strand
CAGAAGTAAAACCAGACTTTTCTTTTTCATTACTTTTTCCTCCTCAGTATAAAACCACAAAAATTGCATATCATCAGACGCTAACAAAAGAAATATAATTTGTAATGATAACTTTGAAAATCAAAGTTATATTCATGTCAACAGCGGTCAGTATTTAGATTTAAGCGATTGTTGGATTAGACCGATTTCGGAAAAAAGCAAAGTTTCTTACTCTAACGGATATTTAACAGACGGGCAATATTTAGTTGGTAGCGACCTGCCTGCCGGTACCTATAAAGCAATTTCCTCAGATGATGACGGAGGATATTATTGTATTTCATCGGACGCCAACGGAAGAAAAATTATTAGTAATGATAATTTTGATAATTCAAGCTACATAACAGTTTCATCCGGTCAGTATCTGAATTTAAGCGATTGTAAAATAAAAGTAAAATAGAATAATAAAAAACCGCCCTACCCTGTTGGCGCAGGATAGGACGGAGCGTACAGCGAGGCTGCACAAGTTTCTTGGTCGGAAACTAATTTATTATACACTTTTTGCACCCTCGCTGTCAATTAAAGCGGGGGATTTTTATGCCTAAAATTTGCAAAAACCGAAAATGCAAGCGGGAACTGCAAGATGATTTCTTGTTTTGTCCTTATTGCGGTAAAAACCAAAACAAAGAATCACGAAATAATAAGCGTCCGAACGGTACCGGTTCTATTTATCAACGCAAAGATATTAAGTCCCAGCCTTGGGCAGCTTCGAGTACAATAACAGGTAAGCGAGTATATTTAGGTGTATTTCCGACTCGTACAGCAGCGGTTAAAGCTTTGGATGATTATGAAGCAAATCCGACAAGTGCATATAATATTACGCTCGCTCAGCTCCACGAAAAATGGATGAAGAGTAAATCATATACTAAACTTGGCGAAAGCACTAAGAGTAATTATAAGACTTCGTGGGATAAATTGAAACCGCTGCATAACAGAAAATTTAAAGATTTACGAAAAGCAGATTTCCAAGCGATTATAGATTATTACGAAGGGAATCATCAAAAACGCGGTACCGATGGAAAACTTATGTATATAAAAAACGGAAAGCATACATATGAGGTCACGTCTGAGCCTTATATTATAGAAGGACTCAAATTTTCCGCGCTACATAAAGTAAAATGCTTGTTAACTAAGATGTACCCGTTCGCTATGGAAGATGATATCGTCAATAAAAACTATGCCTCGTTTATTGAACTTCCGGATCCTAACGAAGTTGAGAAAACCAGCTTCACGGATATTCAGCTTGAAATTATAAGGCAGAATATTAATAAAGTTCCTTTCGCTGATTATATTTATTGTCTATGTTACTTGAACTTTCGTGTTTCTGAATTTTTGGAACTAACAAAAGATAATTATTATATGAGCGATACGAAGATACCTGTTTTCGTAGGCGGTAAGAAAACCGAAGCGGGAACCGACAGACTCATTCCAATTCATCCTAAGATTCAACCGATTATTAAAAGACTGCTTAATAAAAACGGTGAAACTATTTTCTGTGACGAAAATGGAAAAGCTATGAATAAGGACCGATTCCGGGAGCGGTACTTCTATCCAGCTCTGGATGCGCTCGGTATGCCGCGAAGCTTAACACCTCACAGTTGCCGTCGAACGTTCTCAACGCGGATGAGCGCCGCGGGAGCTCGCCCCGAGGATATAATCGCTTTGATGGGCCACACTTCATATGATACAGATATTAAACATTATATCAACCAGGAAGCAGCTACTCTATATAATGCGATAAAGCTGATGGCATAAATTTAACCTCTCACAAAATTGTGAGAGGTTATTTTTTTCGAAAAATCCGTAGCAACCACGGAGCAACCCGAGTTAAACGCAATTAAATGCAACTGAATTATTGTGGTTTTTAAAAAAAGTTAAAATATAAGGAAACCCGCATAATCACTGAATAATTCAGTATATACGCGGGTTTTCCTTTGGCTCCCCCAACTGGGCTCGAACCAGTGACATCATGATTAACAGTCATGCGCTCTACCGACTGAGCTATGGAGGAATATGTATGTTGGCATATGTTGGCATCTCCCTATTTTCACAGGCCGTCGCCAGCCAACTATTTTCGGCACCACCGGGCTTAACTTCTGTGTTCGGTATGGGAACAGGTGGACCCCCGGCGTCATCGACACCAACTTTTTTAAATGTTTTACAACTTCTGATAGAGATTAACTTCGTTTCTCGACCAAAAACTTCCCTTATTAGGTGAAGTTCCTCGTTCCTATCGAAAATAAATTCCCTATCAAGTTATCTCATCCTATGAAAGGATATATTATTTCATTAACTGTTAATTATTAACCGTTAATTATTAATTATTCTGGTGACTCGTGCGGGAATCGAACCCGCGTTGCCGGCGTGAGAGGCCGGAGTCTTAACCGCTTGACCAACGAGCCGTTTTAATAATACAAGGGCTATTGGTCTTTTAATAGCCCCTGTATCTCTTTTGGTGCACCATCAGGGGCTCGAACCCGGGACACCCTGATTAAGAGTCAGGTGCTCTTCCAACTGAGCTAATGGTGCATATTTTGTCCTTAACTTTTGTTAAGCACCTTCAAAACTGAATAAAGATTTAGATAAGAGAGAATCACAACCTGAACCACATATCCAATTACGCATTACGAATTACGCATTACGCATTAAATTAAGGTCAAGCCCTCGACCTATTAGTACTGCCAAGCTAAATACGTCACCGCACTTACACACGCAGCCTATCAACCTCGTAGTCTTCAAGGGGTCTTACTCTT
>CADBCC010000050.1 GCA_902793125.1 uncultured Ruminococcus sp. | reverse complement strand
GCAAAAAGAAAATCGCTTAGGTACCGGATAACGGCTTGCCTAAGCGATTGTTCTTGGAGCTGATAACCGGATTTGAACCGGTGACCTCATCCTTACCAAACGGTATGGGGCAGTTTTGAGGAGAATTTTGTCCGCTAACGACCTCTTATAACCGCTGTTGTTATAAGTGCTGTTCGTAATAATCTATTGTAGTTTTTGCAATCTCTTTCAAAAACAAACATCAAATAAACAGCAAAGAAAAAACGAATTGAGAATTAACTAGTATAATTCTCAATTCGCTAATAGCAAAAGAATAGAAAAATAGGATCGGTGCAGGCACCAATCCCGCAAAAGATATTTCTTTTATGCTACATTATATATTATAACGCATAACTTGCGAATTTGTCAACTACTTTTTTTACAAAAATATAGTAAGAATTAAACAAAGGATTGTTGAAATAGTCAGAGTTTTGTATGACCCGTTTTTCCAGAAAAGACTTAAGATCATTGAAAGTATGCTTGCGAATATTAGTATAGTTTTTATCTTTAGTGAGAGTATGAAACACAAAAAGCATAACTATAAAATCGTGAATAACACGGTTACCCATTTTTTTGTTTAATGTGTTTGTTGAAACTAGCTTCAGTTTATCGATAGCATCATAAACGGGATTATTTAAACTAAAACCTTCATACTTATTATCTCTAAGCGTATTAAGGAGACAGTTGTTGTGAGCTGCAGCGTTTCGGAGAAACTTTACTTCCATTAAGTTATTCTCCATAGTTTCATTCTTATTATACATATAAGAATATGTACTGTAGTAGGTTTTGTAAAATTTTATAAAATCGCCAAAAGAAAGTATTTCAGCCAAATGCCAAGCACTAAAATTTCCAGAATTCTTTTCTACAATTTTTTCGCAAGCTGAGTTTAAAGCTTTTTCTTTAATTCGATCAAAAACATCCGGGTGTGCTTTTATAAACTGTTGAGCGATTGTGTAACCATCTTCTTCGTGATTCCTTGCTATATCATTCAACATTTTCACCTTAAGAAGATGTTCAATGTCAAGCGATATACCAATGATTTTTCTTCTAAAATGCATATCTAAAGTTGATAATTCTTTAATATATGCAAAATCAACGTTATAGTACAAACCCTTTTTTTCTCCGGTTCCATATTTATCAAAAACCCGTAAATATGACTTGATTTTGTAATAATAATTGTTGTGAGAAAGAAAATTTTTTGCCTCTTGTTCATTAACTATATTAAAGGTGATATTCTTTTTCTTCATATCAACGATTTGTTCGTTTATTGTTAATTTAGGTTTATTTAATTTTGCCATAATTATCACCGAACTAATTATAACATAGTAAATTCTAAATTACAACAAGAATCAACAAGATAAACCAAATTATAAAAAAGCCTGAGAACCTTAACGTGAGCAGTTCTCAGGCTTTCATTCCTATAGAAACAGATATTCTATTTGGGTTGCGCAATTAATCAACGCAGGGGAATTATATCTATATCTCCTCAACCCCAAGTCCTTTAAGATAATCATACGTCCCATCATAAAACTCTCTCGGGCGGGTGGGGTCGGTGTCGGAGCCTTCGGGGACGAAGATAATCATCCCCTGTCTTGCGCGGGTGAGGAGGACGCGGTAGGCGTTTTTGAGGTAGAGTCGCCGTTCCTCGCTATTTACGCGCTGCCATTTGTTGCCCTTGAAGGCGTTGTAGCTCCAACCGGTTGGCGTCATACGGAAGTCTGCGTCCCACGCGACGATAGTATAATCGAGCTCCAAGCCCTGAATATCGAACTCAGTGACGACGTCCTCTAAAGCGTAGCTGGAGCGCACATCGTCCTTGCCGTTGAGGAACCAGTTGGCGACGTTGATCTCGTTCTTTACAAAAATACCCTCGGGCTTTAGTCGAAGCGCTCCGGAGCTTGCGAGCAGACCGTATCGCGTCGTGCCCTGACTTTTATCGCGCACCCATTCCTTCGCGGTTTGCAAATCACGCGTTATATATAGCGGATACTTGTCCTTGATTATATCGTAAAGCCTGCGCGCTTCGTCAACATCAATGTCGAGCAGCGCCTTGACGAAAGCCGCCA
>CADBCC010000049.1 GCA_902793125.1 uncultured Ruminococcus sp. | reverse complement strand
ATTTTCCTTGTGGAACTCGGAATTATAGTCGCGCTGATTAACAAAGCGGGAGGCTCGCAGGCGTTCGGCAGGTGGGCGGCGACGCATATTAAATCGCGTAAAGGCGCAATGCTCGCTACTTTCGTGCTCGGCGTTCTCATCTTTATCGACGACTATTTCAACTGCTTAACAGTCGGCTCGGTTATGAAACCCGTTACGGACGGCCACAAAATTTCCCGTTCGAAATTCGCGTATCTTATAGACGCTACGGCGGCGCCCGTTTGTATGATTGCTCCTATTTCCTCGTGGGCTGCGGCTGTATCCTCATACGCTGAGGACGGTCAGGGATTAAAGCTCTTTATGCTGGCTATTCCCTACAACTTCTATTCAATTTTAACATTTGTATTTATTATCGCTATCTGTATTATGGGATTCGACTACGGCTCAATGGCTATGCACGAGTACAACGCTCAGTATAAGGACGACCTTTATACAACAGGCGAAAGAGTTGATGAGGCTCTCGAAAACGAAACTCCCAACCCTAACGGCAGAGTTCTCGACCTTATTTTACCCGTTCTTTTCCTGATTGTTGTTTCGATATTCTCGTTAGTTTACGTGGGCGGAATTCTTGACGGAAGTGACAAAGACAACTACGGAAACTTTATTAACGCGTTCAGTAACACAGACGCTACTGTTGCTCTCCCGTGGGCAGGCGCTATCGCTTTAGTATTCGCTATCGTTTACCTTATGGTTCGCAAAGTTGTCAACTTTAAAGAGAGTATGGAAGCTGTTCCTAAAGGCTTTATCGCTATGGTACCGCCTATCCTTATCCTCACATTTGCTACAGCTCTTAAAAACGTTACAATGGACCTCGGCGCGAAATACTTTGTTGCCAACCTTATGAGCGGAGCTGCCGCGGGACTTGCTAACTTCCTTCCCGCAATCATCTTCCTCGTTGCGTGCTTCCTTTCTTTCTCAACAGGTACTTCCTGGGGAACTTTCGGAATCCTTATTCCTATCGTTCTTTCAATCTTCCCTACAGGCGAGCTTCAGATTATCGGTATCTCTGCTTGTCTCGCGGGTTCGGTATGCGGCGATCACTGCTCACCGATTTCCGATACAACTATTATGTCTTCGGCAGGAGCGCAATGTAACCATATTAACCACGTCTCTACCCAGCTGCCGTACGCACTTACGGTCGCGGGTGTAAGCTTCGGCGCGTTTATTATCGCGGGCTTCGTTCAAAGCTGGCTTATCGCTCTTCCGATTTCGATTGTCCTTATGCTCGGTACAATCTTTATCGTAAGATTTGTTACCAACGACGAAAGAAAAGCTTTTAAGGAAAATGAGGATAAATAAAAGATTTAATTCATAAATTAAAAGGGCAGTTTAAACTCGGTATGAGTTCAGACTGCCCTTTAATATTTTACTTTTTATTATTTTCGTTATTTTTATATACATCAATAACCGCCTTGCAGAGTTTGTATATTCCGGGTGCAATTATTATTATACCTATCGCGATACATACTCCGCCGATGTTATCCTGCAAAACTCCTATTATATCATTCACTTTTTTCATCCTTCATCTTTCCCGCTTCTTTAAACGGAAGTACTCGTCCGTCGGGAAATTCAACGTCGGTATTGTCAAGCTGTTTTTCAAAATTCTTCCTGAAAGAGGAAAGATATTTTTTATAGAGCTCTTTCTGCTCTTTCTGTTCGTCTTCGGTTAAGCCTTCTTCCCTTTTCTTTTTAGCGAGCTCGTTTATTCTTTTAGTTAAATCATCCATTATTTTCACCCCGCAGACAGTATAACATAAAAATAAATAAAAATAAAGCGTTTCATAAAGACAACAGCCGATAATTTATAATAAACTTGTAATCGTAAAAACTTTGATTTATAATATTAATAACATATTCTCAGGAGGGCGTTATGGAAAACTTTAGCCTTTTATATCCCGAAAACTCAACACGTTCGGAAAACACTCTAACCGAAGAAGCGCTTAACGACCTTTCGATTGACTTTATAATTGACGCTTTAACCGAGGATAATTACGAAAAAAATCTACTCGGAAAGATTATGACAAAAATCACCTGCGACAAAGATACAATAAGCTACCGCTGTGATATTTTTGAGGATTTTCTTAATTTTCCGCAGCTCAGGGACGAGCTGAGCGAACTTGTTATAAAGCTTGCGGATTTAAGAGATATTGAACGCTTCCAGAAAGACCAGGAAGCGTCGTCGCTATGGTCGCTTATCAACAGGCTTCGGGAAATTCAACGTCGGTATTGTCAAGCTGTTTTTCAAAATTCTTCCTGAAAGAGGA
>CADBCC010000048.1 GCA_902793125.1 uncultured Ruminococcus sp. | reverse complement strand
TTTGAGGTTGATGAGGCGTAGGATGAACTGTCTGAGTTCGATTTGCTTACATTAAGCGAGCTTGAGCTGTTTTGGTTATTTAACATAGTCGCCGCGAAAATTCCTCCGCCGACACCTAAAACGGTTGAACAGAGAATACTTGCTACAAGAATTACAGCTAACGCTCCGCGGGTAACGGGTTTCTTTTCTTTCTTTTTGGGTTTTGATGAAGAAGCAGTAGTATTATAGCCTGAGTTGTAGCCCGAATAATTGCCCTGCGGATGTGAATATAATCTCTGCTGATCATTTGTATAGGGTGAATTGTAAGAATTATTATACGAATTCTGAGGCTGAGACGGCCGGCTGTCGTTATTATAAAAGCTCTCGCCGTATTTTGCGTAGTTCTCAGCGGCATTCCGTTCGTTAGAGAAGTTCTGCTTATAATACTCGTCGGGAGTATAATCAGGGGTTGTATCATTTATATGTTCGGTATTTTCGGGATTAACGGAAGAATTGATATTTTCCATACTATCGTTTAAAGAGCTTCCTCCGGATTCAATGTTATCGTTTTCATATGGTTCATAAGGATTATTATTCATGGTATTTACCTCCGATTTCTTAATATCTTGACTGTATATTAAAACCCGAAAGTGAAAACTGTATGAAATAGTTATGAAACTGAGTTGAATTTTCACGTTATAGGCACGATTTTCGGACATGCGCATAGTATAAATAGAAGTTTTCTTCAAAAATATTTAAGGAGTATTAATTATGGACATTGTAGAATCCGTAATGGAAAGCTACGGTATTTCGGCTCTTCCTAAAAAATATTCGGAAGCTATGGCTTATGTACCGTTTCAACAATATAACTCAAAAACCTACTCGCCCGCCCAGGCTCTTGAATCGGGAACTGTTTTTCCCGTATTAAATAAGCCTTTCTTCGGAAGCAAATGCTCGGGAGGTAAAGATGACTGAACGTGAGATAATGATGAAAAAACTTTCATCATACCAATTTACAATCGACGATTTACAGCTTTATCTCGACACACATCCGAACGATGAAAAGACTATCGAGAAGCTCAACGAAACAATCGCTGAATTTACGCCGTTAAAAGATAAATTTGAGAGTCTTTACGGCCCGCTTACTGCTGACGAAAACTCACAAAACCGCTGGTGCTGGATCAAGGCGCCGTGGCCCTGGGAAACCGAGGAGGTTGAATAATGTTTGTATACGAAAAGAAGCTGCAGTACCCCGTTAATATAAAAACGCCAAATCCAAAGCTCGCAAAAATGATTATGAGCCAGTTCGGAGGTCCCGACGGAGAATTGGGAGCGTCGCTCAGATACCTCAGTCAGCGTTTCACAATGCCGCTGCCCGAGTTAAAGGCAACTTTAACCGATATAGGCACGGAGGAATTGTCGCATTTAGAGATGATAGGCGCGATACTTTATCAGCTTACAAAAGGTTTAAGCGAAAAAGAAATTAAAGACGCGGGTTTCTCGGATTATTTTGTAGACCATACTTTGGGAATTTATCCGGGATCCGCTTCGGGAGTTCCGTTTACAGCCGCTTATATTCAATCAAAAGGCGACGCGATAACCGATTTACACGAGGATTTAGCGGCGGAACAAAAGGCGCGGACGACTTATGATAATATATTAAGATTCGCGGATGATCCCGACGTTAAGGACGCGATACGCTTTTTAAGAGCGCGCGAGGTTGTGCATTATCAGAGATTCGGCGAGAATTTAAGAATTTTAACCGATAAGCTTGACAGTAAGAACTTCTACGCCTTTAACCCCGAGTTTGATAAAAAGTGCTTTAAAAATCAGATGAAGAATAAATAAAGATTACAACTCCGCAGACTATTCATATGCGGAGTTGTTTTCTATTAGTGTATCTAATTCTACGTCGTAACACCTAAAAATCTATTTTATATCATAAGCATTTTTCATATTAATCCCCTTATCAGTTTTTTTATTTTCATCTCTACGAGCAGACAGTTTTGTAAATATTTATTATACAGATTTTCAAACAATACCGTAAATCAAAAAGCAACAAGCCGCCCTGTACATTTACAGAGCGGCTTTAAATAATACACTTCAACTTTTCACTAAATATCACACTATAATATCAATATTATTTTGCAATTAACCTGCTTTTACGTTTTTTTCAGCTCGTAAGTTATATCGCTCGCGGAGGCTACATCGGGCGAATGGGTAACGATAATAACGCATTTGCCTTCGTCAGCAAGCATTCTGAAAATACCGATAATCTCGTCCTGGGTTTCCCCGTCAAGGTTGCCTGTGGGTTCGTCGGCAAGGATAATATCGGGATCATACGACAGCGCTCTCGCTATCGCAACCCTCTGCTGCTGACCGCCCGAAAGCTTTAATACTCTGCGCTTAGCTTCATCCGCGTTCAGACCGACCTTTATAAGCAGTTCAAGAGATATTTCTTTTTTCGGTCTGTCAAACTTTTTTCCGGATATATCCATTGAAAGCACTACGTTTTCAAGGGCTGTAAGATGAGTAAGCAGATTAAAGTTCTGGAATATTACTCCGACATATTTGCTTCGGAATTTATAATGATCAATTTTTGCTACGTCTTCACCGTCAAGCAGGATTTCGCCTCCCGTAGGTCCGGCAAGACTTGAAAGCACCGAGAGAAGTGTCGTCTTACCCGCGCCCGATTTTCCGACAATAGTGTATATTTTTCCGGCGTCAAAATCCATACATATATTTTCAAGAACGTCGGTTGAACTTTTTTCGTATCTGTAAGAAACGTTTTTTAAACTTAATTTA
>CADBCC010000047.1 GCA_902793125.1 uncultured Ruminococcus sp. | reverse complement strand
ACCACGCTTTGAAAATCAAATCCACCGTTTTTCAATAAGTGGTCGTTTTTTGAAGATAAGTGGTTATTATTCAAAAAAACAGAGCCGCCAAGCAGGAGATTATCCCACTTGACGGCGTTAATTATAATTCTGTATTAGAAATTTATTCCCATTCGATTGTGGCTGAGGGCTTAGGAGTTAAATCGTAGAGAACTCTGTTAACATTTTCAACTTCTGTTGTAATACGCTTAGTAATATGCTCTAAGAGCTCGAACGGTACGTTTTCAACTGTAGCTGTCATAGCGTCCTTAGTATTGACCGCGCGGATTATTACGGGATAAGCGAATGTGCGCTTGCCGTCTTTTACGCCGACTGATTTAAAATCGGGTACAGCTGTAAAGTACTGCCATACTTTACCTTCTAAGCCGTTTTTAGCGAATTCCTCGCGTAAAATAGCGTCGCTCTCGCGCACAGCTTCAAGACGGTCGCGGGTAATCGCGCCTAAACATCTTACACCTAAACCGGGTCCCGGGAAAGGCTGGCGGAATACCATATTATCGGGAAGTCCGAGCGCCTTGCCGACTACTCTTACCTCATCCTTAAAGAGAAGTTTTACGGGCTCAACGAGTTCAAACTGTAAATCCTCGGGAAGTCCGCCTACGTTGTGGTGAGCTTTTACACCGTCATCGCTTTCGAGAATATCGGGATAGATAGTACCCTGAGCTAAAAACTCAATTCCGTCTAACTTTCGAGCTTCTTCCTCAAATACTCTGATAAACTCAGCGCCGATTATTTTACGTTTTTTCTCAGGCTCGGCGACTCCTGCTAATTTATCCAAAAATCTATCGACAGCATCAACGTAAATCAAATTAGCATTCATCTGGTTTTTGAATACATCAACAACCTGCTCGGGCTCGCCTTTACGGAGAAGTCCGTGGTTTACATGAACGCATACTAACTGCTGTCCGACAGCTTTAATAAGTAATGCGGCTACAACGGAGCTATCAACTCCCCCCGAAAGCGCGAGCAATACTTTTTTATCTCCAATCTGTTCTTTTAAAGCCTTTACCTGTTTTTCAATAAACGCGTTGGCCAGCGCTTCGGTTGTAATTCTTTCCATAGTTTCGGGACGTACATTTGAATCCATTCTTATATCCTCCTCAAAATTTTATACTTTATTATAAAATAATTTTTTTATAAAATCAAGAATTTTTAATATCCACTAAAACAAGATTGAAAAATAAAGCCCCTCAAAAGAGGAGCTTTAAATTTTATAAAAGTATTAGCCTAAACTGTTCTGAACCGCAACGGCAACCGCAACTGTAGCGCCTACCATCGGGTTGTTACCCATACCGAGGAAGCCCATCATTTCAACGTGGGCAGGAACTGAGGATGAACCCGCGAACTGAGCGTCGGAGTGCATACGTCCCATTGTATCTGTCATACCGTAGGAAGCGGGGCCCGCAGCCATATTATCGGGATGGAGTGTACGTCCTGTACCGCCGCCCGAAGCAACGGAGAAGTACTTCTTACCCTGTTCGTTACATTCTTTCTTATATGTTCCCGCAACAGGATGCTGGAAACGTGTGGGGTTGGTTGAGTTACCTGTAATAGATACGTCAACACCCTCCTTATGCATAATAGCAACGCCTTCGCGTACATCGTCAGCGCCGTAGCAGCGTACATTAGCGCGTTCACCGTCAGAATACGGAGTTTCTTTAACGATTTTTAAGTCACCTGTAAAATAGTCAAACTGAGTCTGAACGTAAGTAAAGCCGTTAATTCTTGAGATAATCTGAGCCGCGTCTTTTCCGAGACCGTTTAAGATAACTCTTAAAGGCTTTTCTCTAACTTTATTGGCATTACGAACGATACCGATAGCGCCTTCAGCGGCAGCAAAACTCTCATGACCTGCTAAGAAAGCGAAGCACTGGGAATCATTGCTTAAAAGCATAGCGGCAAGGTTACCGTGGCCGAGACCAACCTTACGGCTTTCCGCAACAGAACCGTCGATACAGAAACTCTGAAGTCCGATTCCGATTGCGCTTGCGGCTTCAGCAGCGTTTTTAACGCCTTTCTTTAAAGCGATAGCGGCGCCTACGCAATACGCCCAGCATACATTTTCAAAGCAGATAGGCTGAATTCCTTTAGCTATTTCATATGGATCAAAACCTGCTTCTTTACAAATCTCGCGCGCTTCTTCAACTGATTTGATACCGTACTCGGCTAAAACACCGTTGATTTTTTCAATTCTTCTGTCATAGTTTTCAAATAAACTCATACTGCACACCTCCCTTATTCTTCACGCGGGTCAATGTACTTGGCGGCGCCTTCCCACTGACCGTAATGACCTGTTGCTTTTTCCATAGCTTCTTTAGCGTCCATACCGCCTTTGATAAAGTCCATCATCTTCCCGAAGCTTAAGAATTCATAACCGATAATTTCGTTATCGGCATTCATAGCAATCTGTGTGCAATAACCCTCTGTCATCTCAAGATAACGAGGTCCTTTTTCTCTTGTAGCGAACATTGTTCCAACCTGGGAACGAAGTCCTTTACCGAGGTCTTCAAGAGACGCGCCTACAAGTAAGCCGCCCTCGGAGAACGCACTCTGGGTTCTTCCGTATACAATCTGGAGGAAAAGTTCTCTCATCGCTGTGTTAATAGCGTCACAAACGAGGTCTGTGTTAAGAGCTTCCAAAAGTGTTTTACCGATAAGAATCTCGGATGCCATAGCGGCGGAATGAGTCATACCGGAACAACCTATTGTTTCAACAAGAGCTTCCTCAATAATACCCTCTTTTACATTAAGAGTGAGTTTACAAGCGCCCTGCTGAGGAGCACACCAGCCAATACCGTGAGTAAAACCGGAAATGTCCTTAATTTCTTTTGCCTGAACCCATTTACCCTCTTCAGGTATCGGAGCCGGGCCGTGATATGCGCCCTTAGCTACGGGACACATATTTGTAACTTCTGCTGTGTAATTCATAAGCCATCTATCTCCTTATATTAATTTTGAAGCTGAAATACCGCCGTAAAATTAGATTAATCAGCTATGGCATAAACTGCAACTTCCTTTTTACAATTATAGACTAAATAAGTCAAAACGTCAATAGAAAAAACAATATTTCAGTATATATTGCACAATTTTTAAGCAAAAAGCAATAAGCTGTTATAAATCCAACATACCTGCCAATATATCCGCGGAAGATTTAACAATTAAAGGACAGGGACGTTTTTTATAATAACTACCAGTACGTTTCTCCGGTGTATTTCCGCTTACCGAACCGGTACCCTTTAGTAGTTCACGGCAGATTATTGAGCCGTTTTCCTCTTTGAATTTTTCCGCAAATTTCTGAACAAGTTTATAGTGGGCGCTTTTCGCCGAATGATCCTCCGCCGGATACCGGCCTTTAACAATACCGAGCACCATAGCCGCTCCGCTTACAGCACCGCAGACTTCTCTCATTCTGCCTAATCCTCCGCCGAATGAGGAAGATATTGCCGAGGCGGTTTCTTTATCAAGCCCCGTAACATCATCAAAAGCCAAAAGTACAGCCTGAGCGCAGTTGTAACCTTCTTTAAAAA
>CADBCC010000046.1 GCA_902793125.1 uncultured Ruminococcus sp. | reverse complement strand
AAATAAATATCGGCTAAACGGAGAATTTTCTTAATAAGCCGTTATTTGTCGGTGCTCTGCTTGAATTTTTTAAGCCATTATTGTATAATTAAATGCGGAGAAAAGTTGTTATCTTACGATTATTTGAAAGGTGAGTGAATTAAATGGAAGAAAAAGATGAAATCATTATATCACCAAAAATAATACTTGAGGTACTAAAAAAGAACCTCGTGTTTATAATTATTACAGTTCTTTTATTTTCGCTCGGCGCTTTCTTTGTTACTAATTTTTTGGTAAAGAAGCATTACACATCCACTATTTCGCTTTACGTTGAAACCGTTGAGCTGCAGGATTCTCCGAACAGCGCCGTGTATTCTCTCAATATGCAGAATTACGCGCTAAAGCTGGTTAACACTTACATCAGAATGCTCGACACCAATACTTTCTACACTAAGCTTTCAAACGAGCTTAACGACAAGTATACTCCTACCGAGCTGAGCAAAATGATATCCTTCAAGAGCGACGAAACAACAGAGGTATTTGATGTAAAGGTTGTTTCCGAGTCGCCTACTGAAGCGAAAAAAATCGCCGACACCATTGCCGAGGTAGCTCCGGAAACTATTTCCAACTTAAAGTCGAACGCTAAGCTGAAGGTATGCGACGAAGCGCAGCTTCCGACCAAGCATTCGTCTCCGAGCGTGAGCAGGAATGTGATCATTGCTTTCGCAATAGCGCTGCTGCTTTCTCTCGCCGTATCGTTTACCAGATACTTCCTCGATAAGAAGATCAAGTATGACGATGAAATGACTACGATCCTCGATATCCCGGTATTGGCAGCAATTCCGAGCTTTGACAGTTATATCAACCAAAAGGGTAAGAATGGAGGCGCGAAGGATAATGGCAAAGAATAATAATGGCAGCGAGAGAAAAAGAAACGATAACCTGATAAATATGGAAGCTATCGCTTTCCAGATCAGAGAATCATACAAGACCGCCAGAACAAATATCGCTTATTCCATCATAAAAAAAGGCTGTAAGAAAATCTGCTTTACAAGTGCGAATAAGAGTGAGGGAAAAACAGTTACCTCTGTTAATATCGCGATCGCACTTGCTCAACAGGTAAATACAAGGGTCTTAATAATTGACTGCGACCTTAGAAGACCGCAGATCCATAACGTACTCTCAATCGAGTTTGCACCGGGTCTGACAAATTTCCTCAACGGCGAATGCAGTAAGGAAGATATTTTACGCAGTACCAAGATTAATAATTTATATGCTATCACTTACGGCGCAGTTCCGCCTAACCCTTCCGAGTTGCTTTCGAGCGCAAGTATGATTGAGTTCGTCAAGGAGCTTGAGAAAGAATTTGATTATATCATCTTCGATACTCCTCCTGTAGGCGTGGTAATCGACTCACTTCCGCTGGTTAAACAGTCGGACGGCGTTGTGCTTGTTATTAAACACAATTCAACCACATATCCGGATCTTAAAAAGGTAATCGAGACAATCAACAGAAACAGCGGTAAGATCCTCGGCGTGATAGTAAATAACGTTGATTCTGTCAGGTCGCATAAATATGGAAAAGGATATGGTTATGGCTATGGTTACGGGTACGGCTACTGATTCGGCAGCAAGAAGACGAACAAATTATTATCCGGATTATCAGAAGGGCAGAAGAACTGAAATAAAAGAAAAAGCGAAAAAAAACGTTATGGGAAAAGAAGTTGAACGCAACGGAGTAATATTCTACGTTGATGAGAAAAAATTCTATAATTTCATTAAGCGGGTTTTCGACTTTACTATGGCTATGCTTTTTGTAATCGTCTTTTTCTGGCTGTTCCTTGGAATTGCATTGGTAATAAAGCTTGACGACGGCGGCCCTGTTTTCTATGTCAGCAACAGAGTCGGACTGTATGGAAAAGAGTTTAAGTTTTATAAGTTCAGAAGTATGAGAACTGACGCGGATCAGGTTTTCGAGTCTGTAAAAAATAAAAATGAAACCAAGGGCGAGCTTTTCAAAATGAAAAAGGATCCGCGTGTTACAAGAGTAGGCAGATTTTTAAGAAGAACCAGCATGGATGAACTTCCGCAGTTTTTCAACATTATTAAGGGAGACATCAGTTTTGTGGGACCCCGTTCTCCTCTTCCCAGAGAAGTTGAGAATTATACCGATTATTCAATGCAGCGTTTATCTGTTATCGGCGGTTTAAGCTGTTACTGGCAGATCAGCGGAAGAAGCGCAATAGATTTCAAAGGCATGGTTGAGCTGGACTATAAGTACATCAAGGAGAGAGGTATCCTGACAGATCTAAAGATTCTCCTGCTTACTATTCCGGCTGTAATCAAAGGCGACGGCGCATATTAAATATAAATTTGCTTGTAAAAATATTTACACAAACAAAAGCCTTCAGCCTGCGCAGGGTTGAAGGCATTATTTTTCCTTGAAAGGATTGATTTTAGTGAAGGCAAAAATTGAGCTGAATAACAAAACTATCCTTGTTACAGGTTCTCCGGGGTTCATCGGTGCAAATTTGGTATTGCGGCTTCTTCGGGAGCTGAAGGCAGGTACTGTAATTTCATTCGATTCCATGAACGACTATTACGATCCCGCTCTGAAGCAATACAGACTCGCTTTGATTGAAGAGGCGGCAAAGGCCTCGCCTGTCGAGCATGTGTTTATTCAGGGAAATCTTGCAGACAAAACACTTGTTGACGAGGTGTTTTCACAGTACAGACCCTCAGTTGTAGTGAATCTTGCGGCTCAGGCAGGCGTAAGATATTCAATAGACCATCCCGAGGCTTATATCGAATCTAATCTCGTGGGCTTTTTCAATATTCTCGAAGCATGCCGCCATTATCCGGTAGAGCATCTTGTTTACGCGTCCAGCTCTTCTGTTTACGGCGGAAATAAAAAGGTGCCGTTTTCTGTTGACGACAAGGTCGACAATCCTGTCAGCCTTTATGCCGCTACAAAGAAGTCAAACGAGCTGCTCGCACACAGCTACAGCAAGCTTTACAATATACCCTCAACCGGCCTTAGATTCTTTACGGTTTACGGTCCTGCCGGTCGTCCGGATATGTTCTATTTCTCCGCGACAAATACGTTATCCAAGGGCGGTACTATTAAAATCTTTAATTACGGCAACTGCCGGCGCGACTTTACGTTTATCGATGACATTGTAGAGGGCGTATACCGCGTTATGCAGGGCGCTCCCGAAAAGGCTACAGGCGAGGACGGACTTCCGCTTCCGCCGTATGCCGTTTACAACATCGGAGGCGGTCAACCCGAAAATCTGCTTGACTATATCTCCACACTTCAGGAGGAGCTTGTAAGAGCAGGCGTTTTGCCTGAGGATTACGACTTTGAAGGACACAGAGAGCTTGTGGGAATGCAGCCCGGAGATGTTCCTGTAACCTTCGCGGATTCAGAGGCGCTCGAGAGAGACTACGGTTTTACACCGAAAATAGACATAAGAGAAGGTCTCAGCGCGTTTGCAGAATGGTATAAGGCATATTACTGCAATCAATAAAAACAACGTTATAAGAAAAAAACGCAAAAAAGTCAGGGTCGCGGTTATTGCCGCGGCTCTGACTTTTTATGTTATTCGGAATGGTTTTTATAATTCTTAACTATTTTATATTCGTTAAAAAGTTTTTTAGGCTTCGTAGTGATTCCCTTAAACGGTCTTATTATGACCAGAAAAGGATACAGAATACGCTGCCTGTATACGGTAGGATAATAACGCTCAAGATAAGCTTCGTCAGGAAAAATCCGTCGAAGAAGATATCTGCGTTTTGACTGCTTGGAGTCGTCATTGTGCATTTTGTGTGCGATCAGGTTTTTCTCGGAACCGTAGCACTTTGAATTTAGATAATTTGAAAGGTTTTTTTCTTCGTCGTCAGTCAGCGGCTGATTCGTGAAAACCTTTTCGGCAAGGCGACGGGTATATTCCTCATATTCTCTGATTCCGAGCTTGTCCAATTCACTGCCGATGTAGTCCCTGTTAAG
>CADBCC010000045.1 GCA_902793125.1 uncultured Ruminococcus sp. | reverse complement strand
GATACCGCCCGCTACCATTGATTCTTCGAAGAAAAATATTTTGCGGGAATCCGAAGCATGCTTAACAGCCTTGCAGTCGATAGGCTTAATACGGCAAAGCTTAATTATCTTTACATTAATTCCTTCTTTTTCAAGAATTTCTTTCGCTTTGCACGCGTAAGAGAAAAGTCTTCCGTAAGTTACAATAACTATATCGGCGTTTTCGTCGCCGTAAAGGTCAAAATTAAGACTCGAGATTTCAAAATCATCGGGCTTATATAACTCGCCGCCTCTCGGATAACGCACGCCTACCAAGCTGTCGCACATATAGGCGGCGGCATTCATTGAATGGCGGAGCTCGTCGAAATAGCAGGGCGAGAAAATAGTAGTATCGGGGATTGTATTGAGCATACTTACATCGAATACTCCCTGGTGGGTTTCGCCGTCGTCGCCGACTATTCCAGCGCGGTCAATGCAAAGAACAATATGCAGTTTCTGAATCGCCGCGTCGTGGATAAGCTGGTCAAATCCGCGCTGTAAGAATGTTGAATAAACGGCGAAAAACGGAATTATCTCCTTTGTCGCAAGTCCGCAGGCGAAAGTAACCGCGTGTTCTTCGGCTATTCCGACGTCGAAAAAGCGCTGTTTATACTTTGACTGAAAACGGGAAAGTCCCGTGCCCAGCGTCATAGCGGCAGTAATGGCGCAGATTTTTTTGTCCTTCGCAGCCATATCGCAAAGATGATTGCCGAAAACATAGGAAAAGCCTTTTTTACTCGATAAAGGTTCACCCGTATCTACATCAAATTTACCGATTCCGTGGAATTCTTTCGGGTGGGATTCCGCGGGTTCATAGCCTTTACCCTTTTTCGTAACCACATGAAGAAGTACAGGACCGCTTTCTTTTTTAGCGGCTTCAAGAGCGTTGGTAAGTTCTTCCATATCGTGGCCGTCAACCGGTCCGAGATAAGTATATCCGAGATAATCAAAGAGAGTATTTTTATAAATAAGGTTTTTTAGCTTTGATTTACTGCGTTTAAGTATCTTTTTAAAGAGATTTCCGATAAGCGGAGTATGTGAAAGGATTTTCTCTGTACGTCTTTTCGCGCGCAGATACGCGGGTTTTATCCTCATATGGGATAAATTCATAGCCATGGCGCCGACGTTGCTCGAGATTGACATCTTGTTATCGTTAAGAATTACAATAAAATTCTTCTTAAAACGTCCCGCGTTGTTGAGTCCTTCGTAAGCGAGTCCGCCTGTCATAGAACCGTCGCCGATAATCGCTATTGTATGGGAATTATCGCCTTTAAGCTGTTTAGCCTTAGCTATTCCGTAAGCCGCGGAAATTGATGTGCTTGAATGTCCCGCGTTAAAAGCGTCAAAGTCGCTTTCGCTTCTTTTCGGGAAACCCGCAAGACCGTCTTTTTGTCTTATTGTATCAATTTTATCGTATCTTCCCGTCAGCATTTTATGGACGTAACTCTGGTGGCCTACGTCCCAGACTATGCTGTCTTTAGGGCAATTAAAGGTTTTATGCAAAGCAATAGTAAGCTCTACGATACCGAGGTTTGAAGCAAGGTGTCCGCCGTTTACGGATACAACTTCAATAAGCTTTTCGCGTATTTCAGCGCAAAGCTCTTTTGTTTCGGAATCGGAAAGCTTTTTTAGGTCGCCCGGATTTTTAATTGTAGAAAGGATTCTGTACTTTTCTTCCATAATCCTACCCCGTTTTAAAATTATTTATTCCTGCTTTTTAAATTTAAAGCAAGTTTCTTCAAAGCGTTTGTGTCGCCGTCAAAAACACTTAAACATTCTATAGCGCGTGAAGTCATACTATCAACTCTTTTTTTACACTCATCTATACCCAGAAGCGAAACGTAGGTTGATTTATTGTTTCCGATATCGCTTCCGACAGGCTTTCCGAGTTCTTCGTCCGAAGAAGTGACATCAAGAATATCGTCCACAATCTGGAAAGCGATTCCGATATTCTCGCCGTAACTACGCGCGGCTGAGATTTTCTCTTCATCGGCAGACGCCGATACACAGCCCATTTCACAAGCCGCTTTTATAAGCGCGCCTGTCTTTTTCAGGTTACATTCGGTTACCGAATCTAAATCGGCGGTTTTCTTTTCGTTTTCAAGGTCGATAACCTGTCCGCCGACCATACCTGAAGTACCGCAGTAATCGGAAAGGATGTTTATACATCTTACCGCGCAATCCGAGGAAGAATTATTTATTGTTTCTTTTCTCGACATAATATCAAAAGCAAGGCTTTGCAGAGCGTCGCCCGCTAAAAGAGCGATTTCCTCGCCGTAAACTTTATGATTAGAAGGTTTTCCCCTGCGCATATCATCGTCATCCATACAGGGTAAATCATCGTGAATAAGCGAGTAGGTATGTATCATCTCAACAGCGCAGGCAAAGGGTAACGCCGCTTTATCACTTCCGTGACAAAGTCTTGAAAACTCTAAAACAAGGCGCGGCCGAATACGTTTACCGCCCGCTTTCAGGCTGTATTCAATGGAGCTTACAAGATTTTTTTCACGCACAAGTTCCTTTGGTATATAACTATACAAAGCTTCTTCGATAAGTTTTATATCATTCATCAAATAAGTCCTCTTTACTTTTTATTTCGTCAATTCTTTTATTTATATCAATAATTTCGCCTTTATACGTTTCAAGCTGTTCATAGCAGTAGTTAAGAATTTTAAAGGCTTCATCGTAGCATTTCATACTTTCCTCAATGCCCAATTCGCCGTCTTCCATTTTTTTAACAAGCTTCTCAAGTTTTAAGTTCGCCTGCTCTAAAGTCATTTTTTCTTTCATAATTCCTCCTAAATCGAATCGGCAATTTTAAAAATCTTCTCGAGCCTGTGGTTAACTCCGCTCCGGGAAATTTTAGGGTTAAGATTTTCTCCGAGTTCTTTAAGCGACATATCGGGGTTATCAAGCCTTAAAAGAGCTAATGATTTTAAATCATCATTAAGATAGTTAATTCCTTTAACATTAATAATCTTTTTAATCGCTAAAATCTGCTTAGCCGAGGCGTCGGCTTTTTTTCTTATATTTGCAAGCTCGGAATTCTGCTTACGGTTAATTTTATTAATCATCTCTTTATACGCGGTGGTTTCGATTATATTCATTACGGAATTTCCCGCGCCGATATAAGCCAAAAAGTCGCAAATATCGGAATTGCCTTTAAGATAAACAATATAACCGCCTTTGCGAGCGGCAAGCTTAGGATTAAGATTAAACACCTCAATCTCATTTATAAGATGAATAAGATTTTCAGCTAAAGTCTTATAAGATACGGAAAGCTCAAGATGATAAGATTTTTGCGGATCGGTAACCGAGCCGCAGCTTAAAAACACACCTCTTAAAAAAGCGGGATAACAGCTGTCGTCTTCTAAATTCGCGCGATTGATACGAAGTTTAATATCTTTTACGTTATGGCCGAAAGCCTCAAATATTCTTTTACATTCATCGGGAACTATGAGCGAAAACTTATAAAGGCTTTGCGAAGATTTTTTATTATCATACTGTTTTTCGATAATCGGCTGAAAAAGTTCGGTTATAAGCTTTTCGAAGCGTTTCGCCGAGCAGGAGTTTTCGGTTTTATAAATAATTTCCCGGGAATTAAATTTTGATGCGAAAAGAAGCATCCCGTAACATTCGCTGAGCATTTCAGATTTAGAATTAAAATCTATTGAATAAAGTTCTTTTTTTACCTCAGCGGAAAAAGACAGATTTTTTTTCATATTAATTCAGTTTCTTTTTAGAGTCGCGGTGAAAAACCGACGATTTATAGCCGAGAGTCATAAAATGTTTCTTTAGAGTTTCGGCGATTGCAACACTGCGGTGCTGTCCACCTGTACATCCGATTCCAACAACGAGTTCTGCTTTACCCTCTTTTCTGTAAAGAGGAACGGCGTAATCTAAAAAATCGGTTAGTTTTTTTACAAACTCATCTGTTTCATCGGAAGAAAAAACGTAGTCGTAAACGTCTTTATCGAGCCCTGTTTTATCTCTTAATTCAGCTATGTAGAACGGATTCGGAAGGCATCTTGCGTCAAAAATCGTATCGCAGTCGTGAGGTACTCCGTGCTTAAAACCAAAAGACATAAACGAAATAATAATACCTTTTTCGTTATTGCCGAGGAAAATCTCGGTAATACGTTCTTTTAAAAGCTTTACGCTTACGTTAGTTGTGTCAACGGTATAATCGGCTATTTTCTTAAACGGCTCAAGATATGAAATTTCAAGCATAATAGCGCTTTCAATTGTCTTATCGGGCACAACGTCGGCGAGCGGATGTCTTCTTCTTGTTTCTTTGAATCTTGTAACAATCACGTCTTCTTTAGCGTCAAGGAAAAGAAGGCTGAAGGGCTTATGTTCCTCTTTAAAACCTCTTATATCATCATAAAGATTGGAAAGAGT
>CADBCC010000044.1 GCA_902793125.1 uncultured Ruminococcus sp. | reverse complement strand
GGAAGCCTTTTTTAAAGTCTTATTTTACTTTAATCTTAACAACCTTTGTAAGTGTCTTTGCATTATACTGAACGTTGCCGACTTTCTTACCTGCTGCTTTGATCTTAACCTTAACCTTGTAAGTCTTCTTAGCGTACTTACCTTTCTTTAAGGTTATCTTACCTGTCTTCTTGTTTACTGTAACTTTCTTATAGATCTTGGAAGTTGTACCCTTCTTAACCTTAGCGAAAGTAACTGTGCCCTTAGCGTTCTTAACTGTAATAGCTTTTACAGTCTGCTTTTTCTTCTTGAGTTTCTTAGCCTTAACTGTCTTAGTCTTAACTGTAACCTTGATTGTGTTCGCTACTTTTTTAACTGTTGCGGGAGCGGGGGGGTTGGTAGCCGCGGGTGTAGTTTCCGCGGGAGATGTGGGAGCTACTGTCTCGGGCTGTGTAACCTCGCCTGTAGCGGGCTCGGTCTCAGGAGTAGGAACGCTTCCTACTTCTTCGAAAGCAACCTGGGCAGTAATATCTTCGTCGTCAACGTCGCATACGATAATTTCTTCCGCTTTATCGCTGATATTAACTTTTCCTGTGCCTGTGCCTGTTACTTCGAATTCAACTTTAACTAATTCTTTCTTTTCGGTGAAGTCATAACCGTCAGTTCTTGAGAAATTGAAATTGATTTCGTTTTCAACATCTTTGTTAAGAATAGGTTTGTCATCGCCGAATACATCCGGGTTGAAAGTAACTGCTTTAATAGTTAAGCAAGATCCGGGATAGTAAACGATAAACTGGCCGTTTTCAATTGCTTTGGGGGTGGTCATATTAATTGTGTAGGTGAGAGTATCGCCCTGGCTGCACTCGAAAGAGCTTTCGCCGATCTGAACAGTCGCGTCAGCGGCGCTTGCGGCAACAACTGAGACAACTCCCATAACCAATAAAACAGATAAAATGATTGCAATAGTTTTTTTCATTTTAGGAACCTCCTTTATATCTATCTTATTGTATCATATAATTTACAAAAAATCTATAGTTAAATATGTATATTTTTTTTATCTAAATTTTGTACTAATTGAATAATTGTTTTTAGTAGACATTGAACCGCTGATATGATATTATTTAATTATCAGATTTTAGTAAGTTTAAGGAGGACTGAATATGATAAAGAAAATAACCTCGGTCGCACTTTGTTTTTTGATGATTTTTTCAAGCGCGGTAATTTTTTCATCGTGCTCGGAAAATAAAACCGCAGACAGCGCGGGCTCAACAAATTACAAACTCGCCGAAAAAATAAAGGACGGCGCAATATTGCACTGCTTCTGCTGGGATTTTAAGACAATCGAAAATTCCATGGAAGATATCGCTTCGGCAGGCTACAGCACAATCCAGACTTCGCCGATTAACGAATGTCTGCAGGGCGAAGACGCGGGAATGTGCCTGTACAGCGAGGGCTACGGAAAATGGTACTATCATTTCCAGCCCACGGACTACACTATCGGAAACTACCAGTTAGGCACACGCGACGAGTTTAAGTCGATGTGTAAAAAAGCCGACGAATACGGCATTAAGGTTATTGTTGACGTTGTACCGAACCACACAACCCCCACAACAAGAGCGATTAATAAAAACCTCCTCGACGCTGTCGGCGGAATGGAAAGCCTTTACCACCAGAACAGCAGTATGGATATTTCCGACTACACCAACCGCCTCCAGTGTACAACCTATAAAATGGGCGGACTTCCCGATATTAATACGGAAAATAAAAAGTACCAGGATTATTTTATAAAATATCTTAACGACTGTATCGAATGCGGAGCCGACGGCTTCCGTTACGACGCGGCTAAGCATATCGGACTTCCCGACGATCCCAAAGATCCTCTGAGCGTAAATAATAATTTCTGGGACAGGGTTACAAAAGAAATCAAAAACGCAAAGAAAATATTTAATTACGGCGAGGTGCTTCAGGGCAACGGCGACCGTATAGGCGATTATATTAAAAAAATCGGCGCCTGCACCGCAAGCACATACGGCGGCACTTTGAGAAACGCTATTGTTAACAACAACCTCGACAGCTTTGTTTTAGACGATTTAAGAGTCGGCGAAAAGTCAGACTGCGTAACATGGGTTGAATCCCACGATAACTATATCAACGACGGCAACTGGGCGGCTATGGGCGACGAGGATGTGCTCACAGGCTGGGCGGTAATTGCCGCGAGAGAAAAAGGAACTCCGCTGTTCTTCGACCGCCCTTACGGCTCCTCGATTGAGGACCAGTGGGGAAGTATGAACCGAATCGGCGCGAGCGGAGATATGTTCTATAAGGATAAGAGAGTTGCCGCTGTTAACTTCTTCAGAAACGCTATGGTCGGCGAAAAAGAAAAACTCAGCAACCCCGGCGACGATACAACCGCGCTCCAGATTTGCAGAGGCAAAAAAGGCGCTGTTATTGTAAACACTTCCGGAGAATTAGAGGACGGCTTCGAAACCGAATTAGCCGACGGAACTTACGTTGACCGCGTTGACGGAAAAACCGAATACAAGGTAAGCGGCGGAAAAATCACTTGCTCAAAAGACATCCCCGAGTACAGCGTAGTAGTGCTTTACAACGACGGCTACGAGCAGTACGCTTCTCCCGTTACGGTTAAGACCGCCGACGGAACAAAATTCAACTATGATACCGATACTTTAGAAGTTAAGCTTGAGTCTAAAAACGCAAAGAGCGCGACTTACAGCATAAACGATAAGAAAGCGGTTTCCTATAAAAACGGCGAAAAAGTTACAATTAAAGCCAAAGAAGCCGTTAACGGCGTTGTTACCCTTACGCTTAAAGGCGAAAGCGCCCAAGGCGCGTCTTCATATATGAAATATTATTTCACAAACGATAAAGTAGCGGGCAGAGTTACCGAGCGTGTTTTGGATATAGGCGATAAATTCACCTTTAAAAAGCCCAAAAGCTGGAATGATAAAATCTACGCATATATTTACGACAGCGTGGACAACGAGGAAGAATGGCCCGGAAAAGAAATGAAAAAGCTTAAAAACGGAAAGTACGAGTACGAGTGCCGCTTCGAGTGGAAAAACGCTTACGTTATTTTCAGCGACGGCAATACCCAGTACCCGGGCGAAAACGAGCAGGGTTTCCCGCTTGAAAAAGATAAAGAATATTCAATCCCTTAAAAAAATATACGCAGTCCCAAATAAATCTGAGCCTGCGCAAGAGATAAGCGGTAAGATGGTTTCTTACCGCTTTTATTTTTATATTAAAAAATTCATCTGTTTAAAAGATAAACGCTTAAATTCAGGTATGTCGCGAAAAGCACCCACGCTAAATACGGTATCTGCAATAAACCCGAAAGCTTATTTCTGTTGTAAAAAGTAACCGTCATAGCGAGTACGAGGAAATCGAGTATTACTATCCAGATAAACGCCAAAAGCCGCCATTTTAAATTGAAGAAAATTATCGGCCACAAAAGGTTGACGAAAAGCTGAATATAATAAACCCACCTTGCGTTATCGTCCAAAAGCCCTTTGTCTTTAAGAATACCGTACGAAATTCCCATAAGCGCGTAAAGCAAAGTCCAGACGATGGGGAAGAGTATTCCGGGCGGAGAAAGCGGCGGCCGGACGAGCATTTCGTAGTCCATCGAGCCCGAGGTAATAAACCCCGTAAGCCCGCCTAAAGCGAGCGGTATTATAAGCGCGATCGCGAATGTTTTTATTCTCTCTAAATTTAATCTTATAGCCAAAATCCCATCTCCTGTGTAATTCTTAGTTTAGTTTATGCGGGAGACGGGATTTTTATACGTTTTAATCAGTAGTATCTTTTATTTACAACGATACTTTTAATTTTAGGATTATCTTTAATCATTTGGCTGTAAGGAATACTTTTTGTACCCGAAGACATCAATTGAATTATACGATTGTTACTGATTTTAAAGTGTATGATTATTTTATAACCTGATTTATTTATTGTATATCCAACGGCTCCTACCGAACCGCTCAGAAGGGCTCCGCTGGAGGGAACACAAGTGAATTTTCCGAGAATTTTACTGCATTTTTTATAATCATAATTTGCTTTAATAATTTTATTTTTATGACGTAATCCGGCTCCCTTTCCGCTTACTTCAATTCCTTCAATTTTGAAATTTCCGCTCTTAACAATATCTTTAACGGGCGTAGTATTATTGAAATCTACGTTGAAATAGAAGTCCATACCCGGAAGTTTTTTATAATTATAGAAATAATAAAATGTTTCAATACCGCCTTTTTTAACATTAAATTTATTACCCATTATTTTCAAAATATCTTTAACGGATTTTTTATACATATTTTCGGCGGTATAAACAACTATTGATTTTTTTGATTTAATATTTGAGAATTTGCTGTATATTTTTTTACCGCCTTTTGTTTTATAGGCTTTTACTTTATAGAAATATTTTGTATTTTTTTTAAGTTTTTTGTTTGTATATGATGTTTTTTTAACAGAAGCAATTTTTTTGAATTTTGAGACGGATGTTTCTCTTTATAAAATATATCCTTTTGCTTTTGAAATTTTTGACCAGGTGATTTTTAGGGTGTTGGTATTGGTTACGGAAACAGATTTGAGCTTTGGCGCTTTTAATTTTCCGCTTTTAGCGCCTGCCGATAAAGATGAAGCCGATACCGCTATTACAGCGCATAATAAAATAGATAACAGTTTTTTCATTATTACTCCTCCTGAAAATTAAATTTTAAATCGATTTTATTTAAATAACACCGATTATAATTATATCTTACCACAGCATTATCTGTTTTTCAATCCTAATTTAATTCACAATAGTCTTAAAGAAAATCCCCGCGGAATAACCGCGGTTTTAAAAAAGTTTCTGCAACCTCGGCTTCGAATCTTAAATTTATATAATCCCGAAAAAAGTTGGTAGCGAATAAATACGCGTAAATCCGCGTTTACAAGGATTAGCGTATATGAGCGTGACTTTTTTCGGAGAGGAGGAACGACGGCGTTCACGTTGCGGCTAATACTTTGACCGCAGTGAACAGAGTCTGTGACGACGAGACCCATCGGAGTAGTTCATCAATGCGAGGACTTCCATCTCGAACCTTGGAACGTGTAGCAAAGCTAAACCGTTCATAAACGCTACGGGCTAAAAACAGTCCACCGGACTGTTTTCTTTACGCCCTTTCGAATCTCCGATGTGACCCATCGGAATGTTTGGTTAATGAGAAATGTTCATCTCGAACCTTGTGTTCACGTAAATGAGAAAAGTTTCTGCAACGCTCCTCGGTAAAAACCGTCCACCGGACGGTTTTCTTAACCCTCGGCTTCGAATCTCCGATGAGACCCATCGGAGTAGTTCATCAATGCGAGGACTTCCATCTCGAACCTTGGGACGTGTAGCATAGCTAAACCGTTCATCAACGCTACGGGCTAAAAACAGTCCACAGGACTGTTTTCTATACGCCCTTTCGAATCTCCGATGGCAAAAGAAAAAGCAGTCCGAATGGACTGCTTTTCTTTTGGTGACCCATCGGAATGTTTGGTTAATGAGAAATGTTCATCTCAAACCTTGTGTTCACGTAAATGAGAAAAGTTTCTGCAACGCTCCTCGCTAAAATCGTTCCCCCGGAACGATT
>CADBCC010000043.1 GCA_902793125.1 uncultured Ruminococcus sp. | reverse complement strand
ATCCCGCTTCTGCTACACCTTACAAATATATCACTTGCGCAGTAAACAGCGTTGATGATTCTTCAAAGATCGTAGCTCGTTTCTATTATAAGAAGGACGGCGTAACTTACTACGCTAAGTACGCTGGTCATAACTATAAGTACACAGGTTGCACAGCAGGCATCAACGCCTCCGGCAACATATATTAAGGAAGGAGATAAAAAAATGAAAGAATTATCTAAGTCTCCTGTAATGACAGTTGAAGATTTAGCGAAAGCTGACGTACTCTGCGCTTCGACAGAACAGAACAGCGGACAGTACGACTCTTCCAGGAGAGTTGATAACATCAACCAGCTCGCTTCCACAATCGGAGATATGTCCGGATTACTGTAATCCTTAAGGGAAAAATTTAAATTTCAGCCGGCGGTTTTGTGACCGCCGGCTGTTTTTTTTAGTTATTTTTAAATAAGATATTTTTTAGTTGATAGGGAATAAAGTCCTGACTTTTGGACTTTGTGGAAAAATTCGAACAAATATTCTACTAATTCTTGTAAACGAACAAAAGTTCTGCTATAATAAAATTACAAGGTTAGGCCCCGATAATCTTGTGAAAAATAAAATTTAGCGAAAGGAACTTAAATGAATTACAACGAATGGGCGAAAGAGTATTTTAATGAAGCCGAAAAAATCATGAAAACTATTAAGAAGTATGAAGAACTATTGGAAAGCGGTGCTGAAAAAAACGAAGAAAACATTAACTCGATAATTGCGTTTTACAGGTATATTTACTACGATGCCATAAACACGGGAAAAATGCTTAAAGAGCGTGCGGAGCGTGTTCATAATGCGGCATAGAAAAGTATCTTTAACTGATAAAAACTCATTAAAAATACCTTATTATGATTTTGATTACAGCGAAACCAACGACAGCGAAATCGAAAAGATGAAAAAGGTTCTTAATCAGGCTATGAACAGTTTAACCGAACGCCAAAGGTATTGTATCTGTAACTATTATTTAAACGGAAAGAAGATGAAAACAATCGCCGAGGAGCTTAATATTAATCCCTCGACAGTTACACGCCATATTAAAAGCGCGAAACGAAATTTAAAAAGAATAGCGTCCTGTTATTCTTAGGAAAGCGCGGTTAACGCGTCCGCCTTTAAATAAAGAAAGCCGGCTCAACCGAGCCGGCTTTTTTATATACTGAAGTCTTCTTTTTTATAATCAATTAAGTTGTTTTCCGATTTAGGAGTTCTGAGAGTCGGGTTGTATTCGAACTTTCTGCACTTACCGTTTTTTATTTCTTTTTTTGCGGTACAAATAAAAGTATCGCCTTCTTTATTATATCTGTCGCAGTATTCACAGTTTGGTTCTATGTCTTTACCGAAAAGATTTTTGCTCATTTTTTCACCTTTTTTTTCCTGTCAAATTTATATCATATTCTGTTAATAATATTGTAGCACATATAATTGTAACTTGCAAGTTGCCATAATTTGGTGTAAAATGTAATTGGTGATATTTGTGAATTTTTATAGTAAGGTTATGAAAATTAATAACGCTGATACCGTACCTTATCTGACTTACAAGTCATTTGAATCTATAGATTTTATAAAGCATGGTTTTACAACCCGTCTCGGCGGCGTAAGCAAAGGGATTTTTTCTTCGATGAATCTTGCCTTTAACCGCGGAGATGATAAAGAAGCCGTACTCGAAAACTATCGTAGAATCTGCGAAAGTATCGGTCTTGACTTTAACTCTTTAACCGCTTCCGCTCAGGACCACCATACTTTTGTAAGAGTTGTTACCGCCGGGGATTGCGGAGTCGGAATTACAAAACCCCGCGATATGGAAAGCGTTGACGCTCTGGTGACAGCTGAAAGAAAGGTTACGCTGGTTACGTATTACGCCGACTGTACTCCGCTGTTTTTCGCGGATACAAAAAAGCGTGTTATCGCGCTCGCCCATGCGGGCTGGAGGGGAACTGTAGGCAGAATAGGTGAAAAGGTCGTTAAAAAAATGACCGAAGAATTCGGCTCCGATCCGAAAGATATAAAATGCGCCGTTGGGCCCGCTATCTCAAAATGCTGTTATGAAGTGGATAAAGCCTGCGCCGACGAGTTTTATAATCTAAGTGATTTGGATACATCCGAATTTATATTTCCAAAAAAGAATAATAAATATATGATTGATTTGCTCGAAACTAACCGAAGAATTTTATTAAATGCGGGTATTCTTACGGAAAATATTACCGTCTCCGATGTTTGTACCAAGTGCAACAGCTCACTGTTATGGTCGCACAGAGCTACAAACGGACAGCGCGGTACTATGTGTGCAATGATGTGTATTAAGTGAATGTTCGGAAACTAATTTAGAAAAGGATTTTTTAGTATGAAAAAACAGATTTACAGGTTTGCATCCGTATTATTAATCGTATTATCCGTAATCAGCCTGTTTTCGTTTTCGGTAACCTCCGCGGTTACTTATACGAATAAAAAAGGCTCAATAAAAGTTGTATGCGGAAAATATAAGAAAACTTTTAAAGCGAAAAAGTATAGTAAAAATTTTTGCAAAGCATTAAACAAAGCCCTCGACGTCGCCCGTAAAAAGGCGAAATCCACAAAGAAAGCTAAAGTTACTATCTCAAAAGGCAACTATAAGCTTGACCGTACAATAAAAATCTACAGCAATACAATTTTAAAAGCTAAAAAATGCAGATTCAAATACTACGGAAACTTGCTTAGAAACGGCTATAATAAAAAGAAATCTTCCGCTTCGGGTTATAAGGGAGCTTCCAATATTACAATCGACGGCGGAACCTGGGACGCTGCTGTTCCTTATTCGCAGGCGGGTACTTCCAACTGGAGAATACAGCACTCCACATTCAGATTCGCCCATTGTAAAAATATTTATATAAAGAACTGTACCTTTAAGAATAATTACAACTGCCACGATATTGAGTTCGGCGGCGTTCAGAAAGGTAAAATATATAAGTGTAAGTTTAATAACGATAAGGGCGTAAATGTATTTAAAAATGACGGCGGACGCGAGTCTATTCAGCTTGATGTAAATACATCCGAAGCTATGCCCGAGTTTAAAAAGTACGATAATACCACTTGTAAGGATATTACCTTAAGCTACTGCTCTTTTAAAAACAAATTCCGCGCAATCGGAAGCCACCACGCTGTTTTAGGTAATACTTACAACAATATCAACGTCCATCATAATACGTTTAAAAATATCGGAGGAATTACGGTTTACGGTGTTTACTGGACTAATTCCAAAATCTACAGCAATACTTTCGACAGCGTCGGGCTCGGCGTTGATATCAGAAGTATGACTATAGGAAGCGGTTATAACTTCTATAACAATAAAAAGCTGTCTTATAAAAGCTGTGAGAATGCCGTAAAAAATTCCAAACTCTATATTTACGATAATAAGATTACGGTTAGAAAAAAGAATAATACCTACGTAAGACCTACGGGAATCAGAGTTTTAGGCGAGCATTACGCCGCGAAAGATTCAAAAACGGGTGTTAACGCAGGAACTTATTATGTCTATAACGTTAATATCGGAGTAAACGATAAAAACGCCTCAAAACCCAATACAGTCTCCGGCAACTTAGCGGCGGGTATTCAGCTTAATAACGCGGTAAACTCACTTGTTAAAAATAACAGCGTAAACGCCTCGAATTCTGTTTACGATTCCTCGAACGGCATTGAAGTTAAAGGCTGCGAAAAAACAGTCGTTGAATCAAATACAATTAAAAACGGAAAGCAGAAGAACGCCCGCGGAGTCTGGATTACAAATACGGCAGCGGGAATAAAGAACAACAATATTACCGTTAGAAATAATAATATCTCCTCGTTCCTCGACTGCGGAATTTACGCCTATAATACTTTTAATTCTAAAATAGAAAAAAATACAATTGACAGCTGTGATAATACAGGTCTTGTTGTAAGAGCGAGCGAGAATAATATTGTTGACAGCAACACAATAAAGAACACTAATAACGATTCCGTTTATGTATACGCGGGAAGCAGAAACACATCTATTACCAATAATAATATTTCTTCAACCAAAAATACGGGAATCTATATTATGGAGTCCGATTTAACCAAAGCCGAAAGCAATATCGTAAAAGACAGCGGCGAGTACGGCTTTATAGTACGCCAGTCCACAAATACCGACGTTATTAAAAACGATATTGATAACTCGGAGTCTTACGGAATAAGAATTAACTACGGTTCCGATAATACAAAAGTACAAAGTAATAGAATCACTACCCCGAAAAGTGAGTGCGTTTATCTTATAGGCTCAAACGATCCGAATAAGGACTACGAAAAATTCCTTGAGTTAAACGATAATACGCTTGATTCTCCCGAGGGTATGGCGGGTGTAAATGTCGCAAAAGCAAACGTAGCCGCGAAAATTTATTCCAATTACCGTACCGACGGCGAAAAAGTTTTCTATAACTTTAAAGGCGACGGAGAAAGCGACTACACAAAGATAACCGAAGAACTTTCTGTAAGCGACTTAACTCTCCGAAAATGTGAAGGATATAATATGATAAGCTGGGATAAATCCGGCGAAAATGTATCCTACCGCGTATATAGAGAAGATGAAACAGGGGAGAATATGATTTCCGATACCCCCGAAAATTTCTGTCTGGATAATAATTTATACAAGAATCCCGACGACTCCGAAATCGTTGAAAAATATGATATTAAAACATATTCGGTATGCCCCTACAGAACATTCGAGAATGTTAAGTATTTAGGAAGTTCAATTTTTGTTGAGTATAATAACGCTGAAAATGAATCCGAAAATAAGCTTGAAACAGAGCCCGAAACTCAGCCTGAGTCAAAACAGGAAATTGATGCGAACAGCGAAATAATTACCGAAGCTGTTACTGAATCGCCTACCGAACCTGCAACACAACCGGCAACGCAAATAGTTACCGAACCCTCTGGGGTATAATAAACAAAAGATAAAAGCTCGAGCAATTTGCCCGAGCTTTATTTTTTTGTATAAAAAATAGGTTAATATTTTTAATAGATAAATAAACGCTCGGCTTCGAATCCCGCCGTTTTGGCTGAGCCGGCGTATGTTTCGTATGGAAAATAACATCATCTCGAACCTTGTGTCCACGTTTTCGGGAAAGGTTTCATAAACGCTCCTCGCTAAAATTGATTCACCGAATCAATTTTTAAACGCTCGGCTTCGAATCCCGCCGTTTTGGCTGAGCCGGCGTATGTTTCGTATGGAAAATAACATCATCTCGAACCTTGTGTCCACGTTTTTGGGACAGGTTTCATAAACGCTCCTCGCTAAAATTGATTCACCGAATCAATTTTTAAACGCTCGGCTTCGAATCCCGCCCGGCAAATAAAAAACACCCTGACGGGTGTTTTTTATTTGGCTGAGCTGGCGGGATTCGAACCCACGAGTGCAGGAGTCAAAGTCCTGTGCCTTACCGCTTGGCGACAGCTCAATATTCAACTTGTTGATTATATCATAATTTTACATAAAGTGCAAGGATTTATAAAATTTTACTTTACAAATCCAAAATTATATTTTATAATATAATAGCTGTGTGGGGGATAGCTCAGTTTGAAATCCAAGCGGTCAGGGCTAATTCACATCAAAATTATTTACAATTTTCTATAATTTACATGGGCCATTAGCTCAGCTGGGAGCCCGACTGGGTAGCTTACGCACCCCAAAACAATTTACAATTTCATACAATTGACAAGGGCCATTAGCTCAGCTGGGAGAGCGCCAGGTTCGCAATCTGGAGGTCAG
>CADBCC010000042.1 GCA_902793125.1 uncultured Ruminococcus sp. | reverse complement strand
TTGTGCCTTTGTGAGCTTTGAGCCGGCGGATTCGCCTGCTAAGACATAATCTGTCTTTTTGCTGACGGACGAGGATGTTTTTCCGCCGTTATCTTCAATAATTTTCGAAGCTTCTTTACGCGACATTGTCGGCAGAGTTCCGGTAAGCACAAAGGTTTTGCCCTCAAACAAACCGCCCTCGGCTTTTTTCTCGGATGGCTTCATTTTCACTCCGAGCGATTTAAGCTCATCGATAAGACATTTTGTGCTTTCAAGAGAAAAATACTGAACTACGGATTCAGCCATAATCATACCGAAGCCGTCGATGCTGTTAATACTCTCAACATCCGCGCTCATAATTTTCTCAATTGTATTAAAATCAAAGCACAGCAGCTGAGCGGCTTTAAGCCCGATATGCGGGATTCCGAGCGCGAAAACAAGTCGGTAAAGCTCGTTATCCTTAGACTTGTTAAGCGCGTTAATAAGATTTTCGGCTGACTTTTCTTTTTTATTTTCAAGGGTAAGAATATCTTCAAATTTAAGCTTATATAAATCCGCGGGAGATTTAACTAACTCCGCATTCACAAGCTGTTCGAGAACCGCGGGTCCCAATCCGTCAATATCCATAGCGTCACGGCTTACAAAGTGGATAAGATGGCGCATAAGCTGGGCAGGACAATTTGTGTTTGTACAACGCACCGCCGCCTCGCCTTCCTCGCGGGACACAGGGCTTTGACAGGACGGACAGAGCTTGGGAAACTCAAAAGGCTCGGCATTTTCACCGTGCTTAACTACGGAAAGCACCTCAGGGATAATCTCCCCCGCTTTTCGGATTAACACAGTATCTCCTACGCATATTCCCTTTTCGTTTATAAAATCTATATTATGCAGAGTTGCTCGTGATACGGTTGTGCCGGCTAAAAGCACAGGCTCAAAAATACCTACAGGGGTTAAAACTCCCGTGCGTCCGACGTTAATTTCAACCGATAAAAGCTTAGTTTCTTTTTCTTCGGGCGGATATTTATACGCCTCAGCCCACTTGGGGAACTTCGCGGTTGAACCCAATTCAGCGCGCGAATTAAAATCATCAACTTTTACAACGGCTCCGTCTATCGCGAAACTGTAGTCTCCGCGGTTATTCCCGATGTTTTCAATTTCTTTAATGACATCTTCTATATTGTAAAAGCTTTTATGAAAAGCTGTAGGAATACCGAGTGTTTTTATATAATCAAGGGATTCTTCGTGGCTTTTTAAAGTTTTGCCCTCAATCTGCTGAATATTAAAAACCAATATATCAAGATTACGCTCGGCTGTAACCCTGCTGTCTTTTTGCCTTAATGAGCCCGCCGCGGCGTTGCGCGGATTTTTAAAGGGCTTTTCTTCCCTTTCTTCCTGCAGCTTTGTGAGATTTAAAAAGCTTTCGAAAGACATATAAACCTCGCCCCGCACTTCAAGGTAAGCGGGAGCGTTCTTTAATCTGTGCGGAAGCGATTTTATCGTAAGGATATTATCGGTAATATCTTCGCCCGTTATTCCGTCGCCTCGGGTTGAAGCCCGCGATAAAACTCCGTTTACGTATTCAACGGATACGGAAAGACCGTCAATTTTAGGCTCTGTTACATATTTAACTTCGGGCGTAACTTCCCTTACTTTGCGGTCAAAATCACGCAATTCATCATAAGAAAAGCTATCGTGAAGGCTTTCCATTTTTACCGCGTGAGTTACCTCGGAAAATTTTTCACCCGCCTGTCCACCGACTTTCTGAGTCGGAGAATCGGGAGTGATGAGCTGCGGAAACTCAGCTTCAATATCCTCAAGCTCCCTCAGCATTTTATCGTAAGTAAAATCGTCGATTTCGGGAGCGTCATGGTTATAATACAGGTCGTTATGATATTTTAGTTCTTTTCTTAATTGTTCAACCTTTTGAACAGCTTCAATCAAAAGCATATAATCAACCTTTGTTTACGGCGGTTGCGCCTTTTTCACGCAGAAAAGTACTTTCCAAATCGGCTAAATGAAGTTTTACGGCGAGCGGGAAAGCGTCGTAAGCCTGAGAAATTGTATTGCTGTTTTTATCGCCGAATTCACCCATATGCCAGCGGATAGCCATAGCCTCGTCTAACTTTAATCTCATAAAACGTTCAATAAGGAAAACTGACTTTTCACCGTGGCCGAACGGAAAACGATCTTCTATTGAGTAGTACGGAACCTTTTCCCAGCGTCCTGTTTCCTCGTTTTTAACGTTTCTTGTGCTTATCTTATAGAACTGAGCCTTGCACAAATCATGAAGCAAAGCGCAAATCGCGAAGCTTTCGGGGTTATCATTTTCCTCGTCGAAATGCTTCTCTATCATAGTATTATACACACTTACGCTGTGCATAACCAATCCGCTTTCGCAGGAGCAGTGATAGCGTGTGCTTGCGGGAGCGGTAAAAAAGTCGGTTGTTTCTATCCATTCAAGCAGTTTCGCGCTTCCCTCACGGGTAATATTTTCTTTATAAATCTTTATAAATTCTTCTTTAGCATTCATAATTTACCACCCTCACATTAAGTTTTTATCATACACGGCGCGTTCTCCGCCTACAAATCTCGGACGTGAGCGCGCGCAGATTACGCTTGCGCCGCCGATTTTATTATTTTCCATTTTAAGCGGAACAGCCACACGTTTAATATGCATACCGATTAATGTTCCGCCGATATCAATTCCCGCGTTTGCTTTTACGCCGTCAACAACAACAGGAGAATCAAAAACCTCGTAAGCAGTTGTAGCGTTGCTTCCGCCCGCTTTAGGGACAGGAATAACATTTACAATCTCAAGGTTATGCTTTTTCGCGTATTCTTCTTCTACTACAAGCGCTCTTTCAAGATGCTCACAGCATTGCGCGGCAATAAAAATTCCTTTTTCTTTAAGATAAGGATAAAATACGGAATACATTTCCTCGGCACATTCAAGACTCGAGGCTGTGCCGATAATCGAGCCTGTAACTACGCTTGTCGAGCATCCGATTACAAGAAGGTCGCCTGATTTCAGTTTTGCTTTTTCGACAAGCTCCGTAAAGGTATTTAAAGTTTGTGTTTTAATATTTTCATACATAATTCTTCACCAAGATATATTATACAATAAAACTTCTAAAATTATAATGCAAAAAAGAATTAAAAAAACGCCCTTTCGGGCGTTTTTATCAGTCAGTTGTGTAAGGAAGAAGCGCAACCTGACGAGCACGCTTGATAGCGGTTGTAAGAGCTCTCTGGTGTCTTGCGCAAGTGCCTGTTACACGGCGGGGTAAAATTTTACCGCGCTCGCTCATATAACGACGTAAACGAGCGATATCTTTATAATCAATGTTCTCTACCTTATCTACGCAAAAAGCGCAAACTTTTCTGCGGCCTTTTCTGCCGCGGATCGGACGATCTGCCATGATTATCTCTCCTTTCAAATTTTCGTAGCTTTTCTATTTTTTCCTTACGGAATAAGAATCAATTAAAACGGTAAGTCATCATCAAGGGGCATTTCCTGGAAATCGGAATTGCTTCCGCTCTGATAACTCGGCGCAGGCTGAGTCTGCTCTTCAACGGCGGGAGCCGCCGGTGCGTTTGAGTAAGACTGGTTGAAGGAATTGTTGTAATTATTTGCGTCACGGCGTTCGCCTGTAAAGCTTACATTATCGGCAACAACCTCAACAACATAACGGTTTGTACCATCCTTAGCCTGATAAGTTCGGGACTGAAGCTGTCCTTCAACAGCGATAAGCGAGCCTTTGCTGAAATAACGGCATACAAAATCCGCCGTCTGTCTCCAGCATACGATGTCAATAAAATCAGCTTTACGCTCTTCACCGCTTTTTACATAGCTGCGGTCAACAGCGATACGAAAGCTTGTTACACTGACACCCGAAGCTGTGGTTTTGAGCTCAGGATCCGCTACAAGACGTCCCATTAAAATAGTTCTGTTCAACATACTAAATCATCCTTTCATTCACGATAAACGTGTGCTATAAAATTATTCACCTTTTTTGATAATCATAGAACGGATAACGCCGTCTGTGATTTTAAAGATACGGTCAAGTTCCGCGGGAAATTCAGCCTCAGACTCAAAATCCATAAGAACATAATAACCTTCGCTTTCTTTGTTGATAAGATAAGCTAACTTACGCTTACCCCATTCATCAACATTCTGCAGAGTAGCGTTCTTTTCGATTAAAGCCTTAAACTTTTCGATAAGGTTCTGGATACCCTCGTCGCCGAGCTTTAATGAAAAAATCATTAATGTTTCATAATTTGCCTTTACTGCCACGTTGAACACCTCCTTCTGGACATAATGGCGATAATTAAGATTATCGCAAGGAATATAAATCATCCGTTAAGCCGAGCTTTAAACATAGCTTAACGGATAACATTTTAATTATAGCATAATTATTCGCTTTGTCAAGCGATAATTACTTTTTTGATGCCTTTTCGCCGCTAATACGGTCAAAACTCTTATCGTCAACCAAGAACAAAGTACACATAGGCGGAACATTTATATCATTACCGTCAATTCTTTTGTACTCACAGATACCGTCTTCTTCGTTGTAGTCAAGAATTACCCATGAATGCGGAAGAGTGGTATGAGATTTTAAAGTTATATGAGCCGGGCCGCTGCTGTTGTTAAACAGCATAGCGATCATATCCCATTCGCCGTGGTTAATATTCGGAATTGTATAAGCTATACATTGTCCGTCTGTTTCAAAATAAGTATTGCTTACTGTAACTGTAGTAGGCTCTCTGAAAGGTGTGAAAAACTTTCTTACTCTTATAAGTCCCTTATAATAACGCACAAGCTCTTTATAAGAAATCAGACGAGTCCAGTCTATAGCATTAACAGACAGAGGTGATTTGTAGCTGTTATGGTCGCCGTGTTTGGTACGCGCCATCTCCTCACCCGCTAAAATAAAAGGAATACCCTGGGAAGTAAACACCAAAGCGGCGGAAAGCTTATTCATCTCAATAATATGTTCGGCATGTGTATCATAATCAGAATTATTCTGCGATTTTAAAATCTTATCCCAAAGAGTGAGGTTATCGTGGGCTGAGTTATAGGTTACGCATTGAGACGGCTTTTTAAAATGCTTCAGGAAAGTATCGGACGAGCACGCTAAAATACCGGAAATAACGTAGTAAATATTGTGGTTATTACCCTGGATATATCCTGTTGAAGCGTCGTCGGTATTTCCTTTAAGCGCGTTTCTGAACGAATCGTTAAACATAGCGATTCTCGAGCTGAGCTTATAGGCGTTTTCCTTTACGCAGGCGTCCTCAAACGAAAGACCGTTATCCCCTAAGTCGGCTGTCCACGGCTCGCCGTAAATAAGAATACGCGAGTCAATCTCGTCAAGAGCGAGACGTACAAGGTTCATTGTAGTTGTATCAATACAACCCATAAGGTCGAATCTGAATCCGTCAATATGGTATTCCTTAGCCCAGTAATATACCGAGTCAACGATATATTTACGCGCCATTTCCTTTTCGCTGGCGAAAACATTTCCGCAGCCCGAAGAATTCAAGAATCTGTCTCCGCTTTTTCTGTAGTAATAATCGGGATAAGTACGGTTAAAGCAGGAATCTATAGAGCTTGTATGGTTATATACAACATCCATAATAACGCCTATTCCCGCTTTATGGAGAGCTTTTACCATAGATTTAAACTCTCTTATACGAACGTTGCCATCGAACGGGTTAGAGGAATATGAACCCTCGGGAACGTTGTAGTTAGCGGGGTCATAACCCCAGTTATATTCTTTTTTCTCGGGATGAGCCTCATCAACCGAGTCAAAATCGTAAACGGGATTTAAGTGGACGTGGGTAATTCCGAGTTCTTTTAAATAGTCAACGCAGGTCGAAACTTCACCCTCGCCGTCAACGGTGGTACCGCTTTCGGTAAAAGCTAAATACTTACCGCGGTTCTCTTCGGATACGCCGGAGCTCGGGCTTCCCGAAAAATCGCCCACATGTACTTCCCATATAATAGCGTCGGTGGGATGTTTTACGTAAATATGCTTATCGGCTGCCCAGCCCTCGGGGTTGGTTTCTTCCATATTGCAAATCATCGAGCGTTTACCGTTAACGCCGACAGCCTTCGAATACACATCCTGGGTTTCTTTGGTAACTCCGTTTACCGTAACAAGATATGTATAGTATAGATTTTTTAAATCTCCGTAAACAGTAACAGACCAAACACCTGTAGAACTGTCTAAAGAAAGTCCGTAGCTTTCTAATTTCTGGGCGCCTTCTTCGCTGTCCGAACCTGTCTTGGCGACCATACTTTAAAAACAGAACGGTCAAAACTATAGGTACATCCAAGATCCTGTTTTTTATAATTCATAATTTTATTCCCCCAAAATTAATTAAGAAAACTATTAAGAATAATTTATTTAAGAATACTTTTGGTACTCATGGTTAAACTCGCTTATGATTTTCGGGTAATCCACATAAGCGACATTCAAATCAACACGCGCGTTAATACCGCTTACTACGCCGTTGCTCGAATACTGCCATATTGAAAAGCTTTTGGAAAATTTTGAGCTAAAAGGTGTATTGTCAATATAGCTTGCTACCCAAAAATCCCATTTATTTCCGAGAGTGCGGTTATCAATATAATTTCTGTAGATTGAGTTGGACGTATATACTCCCGGATAATATCCGCCTCTTTTTATAAATTTGCAAAAGGTGTTTATCATATTAGTGTTTTCGTCAACACGCTTGTATAATAACAAATCGTGGAACTCAAAATCGAAAAACACGGGATAATCAAAAGTCTTGCCTTTTATATATCTTAAAACTTCTTTAGCTTCCTGTTTCGCGGCCGAGGCGTTTAAAGCGTATGTGTAATAATAACATCCGACATCAAGCCCCGCTTTACGGGCGTTCTTGTAATTTTTCTCAAAAGTTGAATCCTTGCCGCCCTGGGAAGTTCCGACACGGATAATCACAAAAGAATATCCGTCGTTTTTCACCTTATCAAAATCAATATCGCCCTGGTATTTGGAAACATCAATTCCTTTTGCGACAACTTTTCCCGTAGGAGCACAGCAGGTTGGAATATCATCAACGGATTTATTTTCAATTACATTTGAGCCTGTAAGCCCCGCGGTGGTAAACAAAGCAATTATGACAATAATAACGGTGGAAAATAATAATTTCCTTTTATGCTTTACGAAAAAGTCTTTCATAATTATTTCCCCTATGCATATTGCCCAAATCAAAGTCCTATATATTATAGCTGTTTGTGTCGTATTTTGCAATAAAGGTAATAATTTTGTTAACATTTGCATAAATTTAGTAACTTTTAGGTTTTAAAAATATCAAAAATTCTTTTTAAAACCCTCGCCGTAAATCGCGTTAGCCGTAGTTACTATTATAAATGATGAAAAATCAAGCTTTTTAACGATATTATTCACCTTAAAAACCTGATGCGGACGTACCGCGCACACTAAAAGTTTCTTTTTATTTCCGCTGTATCCGCCGTATGCGCGCAAAACCGTAACGCCTCTCGATACATTATTCAGAAGCTCATATAAAATTTCCTTATGTTTTTCGGTTATAATAAGCATCAGCTTTCCGTTATCACGCGAAGTTCCGTAGATTATACGGTCTATAAGCCTTGAGCTTACGAAAATCGAGATTACGGCGTAAAGTCCCGATTCAATACTATTATATACAAAAGCGGAAAGAATGACTATAAAAGCGTCGGAAATCATAATAAGATAACCGATTGAAAACTGCGGAAAATATCTGTTTATAAGCGACGCTATTATATCAGTTCCTCCCGACGAGCCTCCGCGCGAAAAAATAAGAGCTATTCCGCTTCCGTTCAGTATTCCGCCGAAAATACAAACCAATATCATATTACCTTTATACGCGGGAATAAACGGCGTAAAAATGTCGATAAGAACTGATACGGCAGCGGTTCCGACAACGGTTTTTATAAAATAATCGCGTCCGAGTCTTTTATATCCGATAAAAAGCAAAGGCACATTCATAAAAAATATGAACGTACCTATGGGAAACGAAAAAAGATAATTAATCAGAGTAGCAGCTCCCGTAAGTCCGCCCGGCGCGATATTGTTGGGCGCGGTAAAAATAACCACAGAGAGCGCGTATAAAGCCGCCCCGAAAATAATTATCGTATAGTTTATTATATTTTTTTGCATAATACCACTCTTTTTTTCTATAAAAGAATTATGTATTATTTAACGCCTCAACGCATTTCGAAAAAAGCTCTTTTATCCTGTCGTTCTGACCGCTTAGATAAAGATAGCCGAAAAGCGCTTCGAGACCTGTGGCGCTGTGGTAAGCGGCTACGCTTAGATTTTTCGGAGTATTTTTAGTAAAAGCGTTTCTTCCTCTTTTATATACGGCAGTTTCTTCTTCGCTGAGCTCATCCATAATGAAAGCGGCGCTTTCAGCCTGAGCCTCGCAGTTAACATACTTTACCTTTTCACGGTTGAGCCGGCCTACGGGACGGTTTGCCTCGTTTATAAGAAGTTCCCTTATCAGCAGGTCGTAAACCGTATCTCCCATAAAAGCTAAAGTCTGGGGAGAAAGCTGTTTCGGATTCAGTTTTTCATCAAAAAAAACACTCATATTTTACTCCACAAAGTCAAACTCTACATCATAAATTGAAACAGTATCGCCCTCGTTTATTCCTGCCTCGCGCAAAGCATCGAAAACTCCGTTTTTCGTCAGAACATTCTGGAAATAATTCAAGCTTTCGTAATCGTCAAAATTTATCGAGCGCATTACGTTATAAAGCCACTTAGCCTCAACGGTATAAATATCGTCAACCTTATTTATTTTAACGCTGTGGTCGGAGAAGTCCTCGGCTTTAACCTCGGGAACAGGTTCGGGTTCATAGCGTTCAATCGGAGGTAAAGTCGAAAGCATTTCCTGAATCTTCTTTAAAAGCGGATCAACGTCGTAGCGGATTGCCGCCATAATTGGGAAAAAGTCATAACCCATATCTTCGATATATTTTTTATATTCGGCAATCTGCTCGTCGGAACACATATCGCATTTATTACCCGCGACTATCATCGGACGTTTGGCAAGTTCGGGATTAAACTTTTCGAGTTCCTGATTTATTATTTTAAAATCCTCGTAGGGATCGCGCCCGTCGCTTCCGCTGATATCAACAATATGCACAAGCATACGGCATCTCTCAACATGGCGCAAAAATTGGTGTCCTAAACCTACACCCTGCCACGCACCCTCAATAAGCCCGGGAATATCGGCCATAACGTAGCTTGAACCCTCACCCATTGAAACCACGCCGAGCACAGGGGTGATTGTGGTAAAATGGTAATTAGCAATTTCCGGTTTAGCTTCGGAAACAACCGAAATCAGGGTTGATTTTCCGACATTCGGAAAGCCTACCAAGCCGACGTCGGCAAGAAGTTTTAACTCTAATGTTACTTCCATTTCCTCTCCCGGAAGTCCGGGTTTAGCAAACCTCGGAACCTGGCGCACCGCTGTCGCGAAATGCGGATTGCCGAATCCGCCTTTTCCGCCTTTAGCGACAATTACGGGCTCGCTTGAGCTGATATCGGCTATAATGCGTCCGCTTTCGGCGTCCTTAACAAGAGTTCCGAGCGGTACACGGATAACTAAATCCTCGGCGTTTTTACCGCGCTGGCGGTTTCCTCGTCCGTTCTCACCCTTTTTTGCGGTATACTTTCTTTTGTAGCGGAAATCAGCGAGTGTTGAGATATTTGTATCCGCCTGAAAGACGATGTTTCCGCCGCGTCCGCCGTCGCCGCCGTCGGGACCGCCGGCGGCTACATATTTTTCACGGTGGAAGGCGACCGCTCCGTCGCCTCCGTCTCCGGCTTTTATATAAATTTTAGCAATATCTACAAACATAGTATCACCCTATTATCATTAACAATTTTATCTTATTTATTATCAATGTCGTTAGGAAACATTGAAAACCAGCCTGTCGTCTTATAATCTTTTTTCATATCTTCCTTTATTTCACCTTTAGGCGCAACTATTACGGAAACTATTATAAATATCAAAACTAAAGCAAGAGGTAGAAACATAGCTAAACACATAGCTAAACCTTTAACAATAAACGCAAGGTAGGAATAAAGAATAAAACTT
>CADBCC010000041.1 GCA_902793125.1 uncultured Ruminococcus sp. | reverse complement strand
ATTAACCTGAAGGGCAGACACAACGATTGCGGAAAAATGATTTATAACCGAAAAACTCAGGACGTCCATTCGGGCGGTTCGGGGTGCGGATGCTGCGCGTCTGTGCTTTGCTCGACAATTCTCCCTGAAATGTTATGCGGAAAATATAAAAACATCCTCTTTACAGCCACAGGAGCTCTTATGAGTTCTGTTTCGGCTCAGCAGGGAGAATCAATCCCCGCAATAGCGCATTTGGTTAATATTGAAAATATTTAATAATATCAAAATCCCTTTAAGCTGAGCTGTTCGAACGGAGGCTTTTCCTCGAATTTATGAAGATACGTGAAGATTTCGTCGTTATTATGCATAATTTCGTTTTTTTCGCAAGTATTGTGAAACAGTCTCATAAGCTTTTCGCTGTTCGGGCTCGGAATTTCGTAACGGTTTCCGTATTCTTTAATATATCGCTCTTTTAATCCGGGGAAATGCCGGTCAAGCTGACTGTAATAATACTCACGGCTGCCGTCGCGGAGAGTCAGCCCCATTCCGAAACAGATTATTCCGCGTACTTTTGCCTCAACGCACATATTTAAAATACTCTCTATATTTTCGCGGGTATCGTTTATATAGGGCAAAATCGGGCTGAGCCAGACGACTGCAGGGATGCCGTTATCCCTTAGAGTTTTCAGAACTTCAAATCTCTTTTCGGAAGTACAAATGTTGGGCTCAATAATCCTGCAAAGCTTTTCGTCCGCCGTTGTCAGAGTTATCTGTACGACGGCTTTTGCTTTTTCGTTAATTCGTTTTAATATATCCAGATCTCTTAGCACGCGGTCGGACTTTGTCTGCAGCGCAATGCCGAACCCGTATTCTTCAATAATCTCTAAAGCCTTCCGCGTGTATTTTAAGTTTTCCTCAAGCGGAATATACGGGTCGCTCATTGAGCCTGTACCAACCATACACTTTTTTCTTTTACGGCGCAGAGCGTCTTTCAGCAATTCAAGCGCGTTTTCCTTTACTTCGATATCCTCAAATTTATGGTTAAACCGGTAACATTTGCTTCGTGAATCGCAGTAGATGCATCCGTGCGAACAGCCTCTGTATATGTTCATTCCGTTTTGAGAGGATAAAATCCCCTTAGCTTTAACAAAGTGCACAAGCATTTCCTCCGCCTTCTTAATAATTTTTATGATAACAGAAAGGCGTAAAATTGTCCATAAAAATGTTCTTAAAATAAAGTAAAAAAGCTATGTGAAAAACATTAAATCCATTGTTTTTCGTTGGGTGTACACAAATGCTTAAACTTGCATTTACTTTTACAATTAACTTCAATAATTTCGAAACCTAAGTACCGATAATGGTACAATGAATTTGCTATAATATAATCAAAGATGAAAAAGCTTTTTTAAAAAGCAAAATCGGGAGGTATATTATGAGCAGATACAAATATGAATTTTTGGATTATACGAAATACAGGGAAGTTTCCGGGAGCGGTAACATAAAAACCCCCGAATACCCTGAAAAGCCTAAGCGTAGGACGGTTAAAACTTCGGGGGTTAAGGCGGCGCTGATTATTATGCTTTTAATTGTCGCGGCGGCACTTGCGGTTTCGGCTATGTTTTCCGCGCTTGGAAAGGAAACGGGTTCACACTACAAGCTCAACCCGTCTTATCAGAACTACACCTCGGCTTCAACTTCACAAACAGATTATCATAATTAAAACCAAGCGTCCGGCCCGCGGCCGGGCGTTTTTTATCGGTAAAGCCCGTTTGGAATAAATCTCTTGAAAAACTAAAGCTGTTGTGATAGAATTACAATGTGAAAATATATGCAAAAAATAAATTGGCAATCAGCAATTATTTTGTTTTGGAGATGAATTTATGAATATTTCATTGAAACGAAAAAATCGACGGTTAGGCGAAAAAACAACCCCGAATTTCTGGCTGGTGTACACCATTGTATTCGCGGTTGTATTCGCGGCAATGTACAGCTACTTCCTTTTCTCGGGAAAGCTTCTTCTCTGGTATTCCGACGGATTCCAGCAGCATATGCCTTCGCTTATGTATTTGGGCGTATGGCTGAGAGATATGTTAAAGAATCTGTTTTTTAACCATTCGCTTAATATAGCGACTTATTCATTTGGCTTGGGCTACGGCGGAGATATAGTCCAGATACTCCATTATTATGTAATCGGAGATCCGCTTAATCTGCTTTCCGTATTTGTTCCGAGCAGCAAAACCTTCGAGCTGTTCCAGTTCCTTATTGTATTAAGACTTTATTTAGCGGGACTTGCTTTCGCTAAAATGTGCTTCTATTTTAACGATAAGCGCTCCGACCTTGCGGTGCTTTCGGGAACATTAATCTATATTTTCGGCGGTTACGCAATGTTTACGGGAACAAGACATCCGTACTTCTTAAATCCGCTGATTTATATGCCGATTGTTATTTTAGGAGCCGAAAAAATAAGAAGAAAAGAAAAGCCGTTCGTCTTTGTTTTAGGCGTAGCGGTATCCGCGCTGAGCAACTTCTATTTCTTCTTTATGATTGTAATTTTTACAGTCGGCTACGTTGTTCTGAAACTTATCTTCGACCGTAAGGGAATGGAAGCCAAGGATATCGCGCTTTATCTATTAAAGCTCGCGTGTTACGCGGTTTTAGGCGTAGTGATGGCGGGAATAATCCTGCTTCCGGTTATTATCCAGGTGCTCCTGGATCCGAGAGCGTCGAGCGACTCGGTATACGATCTTATCTACAACCGCGAGTATTACGAGGGACTTTTAAATACATTCGTGTCCTTTACAACGAGAAACCGCGAGTGGCTCCACTTAGGACTTACGGGAATTGCGCTTATTTCGCTTTACGCTCTGTTCAAAAAGAGAAAAGAGCGTACTATGCTCAAAGTCGGATTTATAATTATGACAGTCTTGCTGTTTATTCCGACGGCGGCTTACCTGCTCAACGCCATGTCGTATGTCGCGAACCGCTGGACCTGGATTTACTCAATGCTTATCTGCTATGTAATAGTTGATACCGCCGATGATGTAGTTGCGTTCGAAAAACGTGATTTCATAAGATGCGGAGCGTTCATACTCGTTTACGCCGCGCTTTGCGCGATAATAAACGCGTCGCTTACCGACAGCGCCGTAACCCAGCTTTTAATCGCTCTGTTCGTATTATTCGCGCTTTTGGCGGTTTCCGTTTCATCCGACGCTTTGCCGAAGCTTAAAGGCAAGGTTAAATTCTTAAAAGGCTATAAAATAGGCGAGAAAATCGTTGCCGCCGGAGCAATCGCGGCGCTATTGTTAAACGCGTTCTTCGTATACGATCCGCAGAGATCCGATTTTCTTAACCAGTATTCCGAATCGCAAAGACATCTTGCGTATTTTAACGTAAACGAAGCGTCTATTATTAACCAGAAATACAAAGACGAAGGCTTCTCAAGATACAGCGGACAAAAGCTTTTAAGAAACGCGTCGCTTAATAACCATCAATCTTCAACACAGTATTATTTCAGCCTTTCCAATCCCAATATCCTTGAGTTCTTTAAGGAAATGGATCTGGATATAATAATGGGCCAGTCTTACGACAACCTCGACAACAGAGCTTCGCTTACCACTCTCGCGAACGTAAAATACTACGCGACCGACGAAGCGAAGGATAAAAAACACAGACCTTACGGCTTTAAGGGACGTAAGACCTGGTATTGCGACAATTACGGCCATATTATCCCCGAGAAGAACGCCGCGGGCTTAGATTACCGCGATATACTGAAAACTTATTATATTTATAAAAACTCGAACTTCTTACCGTTCGGATACACATATTCAAGCTATGTTCCCCGCAGCGAGTATGAAAATATGAACTCTCTGCAAAAGCAGGAAACTATGCTCCAGAGCGTTGTTTTAGACAACGACTCGAGTATTTTAGCTAAGGGCAATCCCATGTTTACGGGAAAAGAGATAAAATATACATTCAAGCCTCAATCCTACAGCGTGTCGCTGCAAAACGGTCCGAGATTCGTTTCAACATTAAAAAAGACAAAAGTGGACCTGCTGTTTAACGGACTTCCCGAAAGCGAAACTTACGTCTATATTAAAGGACTGAAGTTTAAGGGAACAAAAGAGGCTGATTTGTATAACGACGATAGGGAAATCGACCCGTATAATTTCTACAACGAGAAAAGCTGGGGAAATCTATCCGAGATGAAACGCGATAAGATACAGTACGAATCCGACCGCTACGACGAGCCTCATGTATTTGAGATGAATGTTAAATCCGAGAGCCCCCAAAAGCATTTCTCCAATACTTTTAAATTCGCTACCCAAAGATACAGCTGGTATCAGGGAAGAAACGATTTTATGCTGAATCTTAACTACGAAAAGGCGGCTAAGACCAAGGCGACAATTTCTCTGCCTCAGAGAGGAACCTATTATTTCGATGAAATAAAGGTTTACTGCCAGCCTATAAATCAGTTTAATTACGAAGACCGTATCCGTAAACTCAGCGAGGATTGTCTTAAAAATGTCGACTTCCATACCTACAACAATTCCGCGGCAACCAACGAGATTACGGGAGAAATCGACCTAAAAGAAAACAAGTTCCTGCTTATGACGGTTCCGTATTCCGACGCGTGGACAGCCTACGTCGACGGAAAGAAAACAAAACTGCTCAGAGCGAATACAATGTTCTCGGGACTTGAGCTTACAAGCGGCCACCACGAAATCCGCCTTGAGTACGATACTCCCTGCCTTAAACTCGGAATTCTTATGAGCGCTGTGGGCTGCGCGGTGTTCATTGCGCTAATTGTAGTTTATATCGTTTTAAGAAAACGCAGAATCAGAAAAGAAGAAAAATAAAATACCGAAAATGTTTTCACCGATTGTTTTTTTGCAGTCGGTGAAAATTATTATATTTTCCTTTACTTTTTAACCGCCTTATAATATAATTTAAGAAGGCAGAAATGCCATGAGTTTTGAAAAAAATAATGTGATTCAAGGAGAGAAAAATGAAAAAAATTATTTCTGTATTTTTAGCGTTGTTAATGCTGATGTCCGTATGCTCCGTAATCAGCATAAACGCCGAAGACGAGGCGCCTCCCGCCGCTATCGCGTTTAAAACCGCGAACGCCCTTTACGCGCACGCTGTTTCCGGTTCGGAAGACAGCGAAGCATGGCAGCAGTGGCAGAGCGTCCACGACGAGGACTATATCGAAATCAATCCCGAAGAAAAATACTTCTTCCTTCCGTCCTCCGCTGACGCTGAAAAGGTAGATGTTTATAACGCCTTTTCAAAAGCCGTAAACGTAAACGGAACCGAAATCAATCCCGGAGAAACCGCTTCGGTATCTTACGAGCTTGGTAAGGACTATACCGTTGACGCCGACGGAACCGCTTATACCTTAAAGTTTATGAAGTCGAGCGCCGAGGCGGCGATTTACGTTAATAACGACGACGCCGACGGCGAAGGCACCGACCTTATAACTATGCTCAACGACAATAAGGAAAATTCTTCCAAAGCAACGGGTGCGATTGTTACCCCCGACGGTAAAATCGACAACACTCCCGTTAAAAAGATTAAGGGAAGAGGAAATACAACCTGGTTAAAGGCGAAGAAGCCTTACAACATTACTTACGATAAGAAAGTAAGTATCGCGGGAATGGCCGCTTCTAAAAAGTTCAGCCTGCTCGCGAACTACCAGGACGACGCGCTTTCAAGAAACCGTTTCCTCTACGACCTTTCCGACGCTGTGGGTATGCCTTACGCGTCCGATTCCCGCTACGTTGACTTTTATTCCAACGGCTATTACTGGGGCTCTTTTCAGATTTGCGAAAAAATCGAAGTCGGCTCAAACTCGCTTGTAAGCGAGTTCGAGGAAGACGCTTACCTTGACGAGCAGGGCAAAGTAAAAGAAGATTTTCCGTTCTTATGCGAAGTTGACGCGAGCGCAAAAGAGGGTGAAGATTACTTTGTAAAGCTCTCGGGCGGTCAGAAAATTACAATAAAAGCTCCCGAGCTCGACGACGAGGATGAAGGATACGAGCAGGTTCAAAACTACGTAAAAACTAAATTCGAGGCTTTTTATAACGCCGCAAAATCCAAAACCGCCGACTTGTCAAATTATGCCGACGTGGATTCCCTCGCGAAAATCTACCTGATAAATGAACTCGGAAAGAACTGGGATTCGGGCGTTTCAAGCCTGTACTTTACGTATCAGCCGGATGAAGAAGGAAATTACAAATTCTCGGCTTCTCCTGTATGGGATTACGATAACTCCCTCGGCAACGCGAACGGAATCGCAAACGAACTCGCAAGCATCTCCGTTGACGATTATACCGAGCCCACAGGCTGGTGGTGTAAGTTTAAGGGAGCAGTAAGAGGTTCAAAAAGCTCTTCCAATCTTATGAACCGCTTCTCACAGAATTTACCGATTCTCAACCGCGCGAAAGAAATCTGGAAAGAAAAATTTATCCCCGCAATAAATCATTTCAGCGGAAAAGCTGTTGACGAAAAAATCAACGCCGATTTCTATACTTCCGAAAATTACTTCAATCTTATTGAAAAAAGCGCCGAAATGAACTACGCAAGCGGATGGCTTATGAATACCGGCGACTGGATTGCCGACCATTCCTCGCTTACAAAGATGACTTTCGACGAAAGCGCAAATACTTTATATATAAATAAATACGCAACTTCTTATCCCGATAATTTTACGGGTATGTACAACTACTGCAGGGACTGGATGATTTCCCGCGCGGCATGGCTGTCCAAGGAAATGGCTGACGGCGATATAAAGGTTGAAGTTGTCGAAAATGAAGAAGATAAACCTACCGAACCTACCGAGCCCGAAACTCAGCCCGAAACTCAGCCTGTAACTCAGCCGGAAACAGTTGCTCCCCAGCCTGTTACTTCCAATACCGAACCCAAACAGGATGTTTCTAAAACAAAGAAGGCTAATCCCGTTAAGGTAAAAGCTAAAAAAGCCGTAAAGGTAAAAGCCAAGAGCCTTAAAAAGAAAGCGCTTAAAGTTAAGATTTCCAAGTTCTTAAAGATAACGGGAGCAAAGGGA
>CADBCC010000040.1 GCA_902793125.1 uncultured Ruminococcus sp. | reverse complement strand
AATTCCTGCTTTTCTCTGTTCAGATCGGTGGACAATACATAGTCGCTGCTGATTTTCACAAATTGTCCCGCTTCAAGCTCTCCGCCCGCTATAAAAGTAGCTACATTTTCATCGTAGCCTTTAAAATCTACATTCATTATTTTTCCTCCTTAAATTTTAAACTCGGTATTATTATCAGTTTTTGTTTCGGTTTTTTTGCTGTAAAGCTGAGGCTTAACCGTATCTTCACCTTCAAATTTCTTTTGGTAGGCGTTTTTAAATTCTTTAAGTTCTTCAACGCTCAAAGAACCTGTAACGCTCTCCATTGTTTTTCTTGAGATATCGGGCTGAACAATCGCGCTGTATCTAAGAACTTCGCTTACAAGAGTGTTTCTGTACACCGCGCCGTCGGCAGCCTGCTTTTTCAGATTTTCGATATAAGCTTTTATCTTTTTGCAATCGCTGTCCGAAATTGTAACCGATTTGCCTTTTTCAATTAAATCCAAAATATCCGGCATTTCTTTTTCCTTTCCGTTAAAGTTTTTTATTACGCCCGCGTTTTTCTGCGCGGGCACCGCTACAAAGCTGAACTCGTAAGCGTCGTAGGGATTAACAAGCTCGCCGAAGCATAAATTTCCGTTGTAGCTTTCGCCCTTAATATGACAGCATTCGCCCGAGTTAATGTCGTTCTTGCAAATACTGCAAATTGTATTTTCAACCGCGCATCCCACGCTTACCTCGCGTGTAATACCGCTGTCGATTAAAAGACGTAAATCCTTATTGCTTTCGCTTACGGGCATATACGCCCTCGCGACAAGCCTGAAATAATCGTCGCCTACGCTGTTCTTTTCGCCCTGGAGCGCTTCGACATTACAGCTTATAATACGCGCGCTTTGGTTTTCCGCTTTCGGATTGTGGTCAAAGATTCCTGTTTTTCCGACAAAAAGTTCCGAGAGCTTTTCTAAGCTCTCAACGGTAAAACGTTCGAAATCCCTATCGACGTCATTGTCGCAAAGCACAACGGAAAAAACATAAACCTCCTCAGCGCTTAACTCACGGCGGGTGTACTTATTAATAAGCTTTAGCTCGCCGTCGCGTATTGCCGAATTTTTAATAACTTGTTGTGTCTTCATTCTTCACCTCAATACGTTGTTCGATTTCATACGCCTGAGCGTTATTAAGACGAGCCGTTGAAAGTTCCACTTCATCCTGAAGATTGATTAAATCCCATTTCACCTTAATGTAATCGTCATAACCGTTAAGACGCAGATACATCTTACAGATTTTAGCGATTACGGGCGAAATCAGCGTGCGGTAAAACTCAAGCTCGCTTGTAAGAATATCAGCCTGCTGGGTACTCATACGCTCTGTGCTTGACCAGCTTATTCCGAGCACAAACGGCGGAAGCGAAAGCTTCGCGATAATCTGCTCCAAAAGGTGTCTTACAGGAACATCGCAGTCAAGAATCTGATTATCAGCCCCGATAACCTTTACATTAACGTCCCCTACCGAAACAAAATCGCAAACCTCGCCCGAACGCATCGCTTTGCTCCACTCGTCGGCAATCTGCTGAGCCTGTTTCTTTGTAAGCGACTGGGAATTATTATCGGGCTTATAGGTTACGGCGAATCTTATATCGCCTACGCGTTCCCAATTTGTCTTTAAAGAATTAAAAACTGTCAGCAGTACTCCGCTCACAAAAGGCAGTCCCCTTAAAATAGACGTACCCTTTACTGTACCCGGTTCGGGATTTAAAAGCGTCGGAATAATAAGCTCCTGACAATTAACAGCAGCCGAGCTGTCACCGTTATTTATAACAGCTAAATTAAGCGGGCTTCCGTCGGCGACAATACTAACGTCCTTTAAATTGGCGTTATACAGCGCCGCGACAGTCCTTTTACTCTTGTCGAGAACAATCTCGCCCACAGCCTCGCCGTAAGTCAGAAGCTGGTTTATGTAAGTCGAAATAAACGGGAATATTCCGCAGTTTCCGCCGTTTGTCGGTACGGAATTCAGGAATATCTCAAGCTCGCGGTCAACCGCGCTGTTCCCCGATTCAACCGTAAAAATTCCCATAAGCCTAACGATTTTATCAATCGCGGCGTCAATTACGGGCACCGCTTCTCTCAGGCTTGAATAGAGTTCGTATTCGGATAGCTTAAAGCCCGAAAAGTTTTTAAGGCTATAATACGGGTGGGAGTTGGATGTCGCGGGAACAGGAAATACAGGCATATCCTCTTTTGCTTTAATTTTATTTCTTTTAAAGAAATTCAAAATTTCCAAGCCTTTCCGCCCACAAATTTTAGTTTTACTACCTTACTGTGGGCTGATAAGGTGTAAACGGAGATTTCCTTTCGGCTTTATCTTTTTGCGGCAAAAGCCATAAAACTGTCTCCGCTTTCAAGAATTGTGGCGACAAAATATCTTATGTCGTCCATAGCGTGGTCGTTTTGCTTTATCGGAATATCCATACCGTTTTCATTCCAGCGGTAAAGGGAAAATTCACGGATACTGTTTTTGCAGTTATCGCAGATTTTTATTCTCCCCTGTTTTAAAGCGGTGCTTGTAAGCCTTATTCCGTTAAGCACATCATTTACGGCGGGCTTAACCTCAAGCTCTCCGTGACGGCGGATTGTTTCGATAAACGACGCCGCCGACGGGTCAACAACCACCTCGCTTATTTTTCGGTTTCCGATAAGCTTTATAAGGCTCTTATAATGCTCCTCGTCGGTCTTTTGATAACCTTCCTTACGGGAGTCAAAATAACTTTCCTCAATCCGGTACCACACATTATTTTTCAGCGCCCAAAGTCCGAATGAAGCGGGATTCACCGTTCCGTAATCCGCGGAGACAGCGAAGCTTTCAAACGGCCCTACGGGTACGCTTACAAAAGAGCTGTCTTTCATAAAAGGATAAACAGCGCCCGATACGGCAACCCATTTTCCTAAAATAAATCTTTCGTAAAAATTACCGCTGTAAAGGTTTTCGTAACGCTTAATTATTTTTTCGGAAAGAGACGGATTATCTCTCATCGTAAAATGAATATAAAGAGCGTTCTTTTTTTCGGCGTTTTTAATCCAGTTGCGATAAAACCAATGCGCGGGATATTCGGGGTTGCAGTTAAACCAATACTTACTGCCCTCAACCGAACATCTCGCCAAGGCCTGCTCGACAAACGACCTCGGCATAAGCGCGACTTCGTCGAACAAAATTCCCGACAATGTCATTCCCTGAATAAGCGAAGCGCTGCTCTCGTCTTTTCCTCCGAAAATGTAAATCCGGTTTACTTTACCCATATAAGACACAATCAAAAGATTTTGGCTCAGCTTTTCTTCAACCGAAAACCCGAGACGGCGCAGGGTATCAAGCAAAGGTGTAATTATATTTCTTCGGGCGCTTCTTATTGTTTTTCCGCAAATCGCGAAATCAGAATTATTAAATCGGTAAAACATCCAGAATATAAAAGAAATTGACATACTGAACGTTTTTCCCGAACGCACAGCGCCGTCGCATATAATTGCGGATTTATCGGCGCCCAGGCTTTTCTTACACCACCAGGTAAGAACCCGGTACTGCTTTTTTGAAAAAGTTTTAATCTTCATAATCACTTTGCTCAAGCTTTTCGGCTCCCGACAGAAGAGCCTCATAAAACGGTACCGCGTCCTCGTCGCTGTTAAACCCTTCGGCGAGACTTTTCAGCGCTTTGAACCTGTCGAAAAACTTTATTTCCGTGGTATCTCCTTTCCTTTTAATCTCGGATACCATAAATAAATCCAGGTTCTTTAAATCGCAGGGCTTATCCGAAAACAACAAACTGACCGCGTCGGTTACATCGCCGACGGCAAGCTTCGTTAACGCGCTTAGGGCTACACTGTCCGCGCAGCGTTTCAGCGCGCCGCCGAGGCGTTTTAACTCATTTTGCACATCGTCTTTTTCAAGCAGCTCGTACGGATCTTTTTTTATCCCCGAAAATTCGGCTGATTTTTTGATATCGCCTGTCTCGAGAAATTTTCTGCAAAACGCCTTTTCCTTTTTATTAAGCTGTGGCATATTATCCTCCTTTCTTTCAGCTCTCACCTATATATACAAAAAAAGAAGAAATTGCATATTTTTATGCAATTTCTTCGAAAATTTTTATTTTTTTATTTTGTATCCTAATTATCAAGATAAATATAATCTTTGTCAATTAAAAATTCTGATGATTGATTATATATCTTTTCAATAATCGATAGATTTTCCACAAACGGAATAACATCAACACTTTTTCTGATTGAAATTTCTTTTGCTAAATCTTTATTTCGTTGTTTATCATTTATTTCTATCTTTTCTCCGGTTTCTTTAATACCTTTATGTATATTTCTATCCAAAAATGGAATATCCCTTGCAACACCTCCTAAAAACTTTGTAACACCGGCAAAGCCTCTCTTCGTCGTGGATTGAAAAGAATCGTTTGAATACTTTTCAATCTGTTCGGAGCAAGATGAAAAGATTTCTCGATATTCCAATGCATACTTATTAATCTTTTCAATTATTTTATTAATATAACCTGCTTCAAAATTTTCAAGAAGCAAAACTTCCACATAAGATGAAAAAGAATATAGATAAACGGCAATTTGATAATCTCCAAGAGTTGTTAATAATTTTGACTTCTTTTTATCTACATCCCAATTCATATGAATAAAATCATTTTTAGCAAAAATATTTTCAGGTTTATTTTTTAGCAGAAAAATGCTTCGTTCTGCTTGTTGCTTAATATCTAATACTTTAATATGATTATTATTTATATAATTCTCATTATTCCAATTAAACTTATAATTATTTATAATATCACTCAAAAAGTTTAGATCTCCAAGTAAATTTGCTCTCTCCTTTTGCTCAAACAATTCAAGAAGCTCTTTTTGTGTTTCGCTGATTATATCCAGTTTTCTTGAGACAGTTATAAGAGCTGCCGCCATAAACATCATATAGGGATTACACATTAATGCTGTATTTGATGCATTTTTAACCGGATTCAAACGAGCCTGTCCGACAATTTTATTACTAGAATTTAGTGTCGTCCCAAGAAAAGCTGAACTATTTTTAAATTGCGCTAAATGTGTTCCGGCTTTAGGCAAAGAAACTCTATATAATGTTTCTGTTGCACCACCTTGAAAAACACCTTGGATTGCATTAGCAACAGGCTCAAAAAATGGACCTAAAGACAATATTTCTGTGATAGGTAATTTTTCATAATTAGATAGGTTTTTGTTTTCTGTTATGTCAATTTGAGGATAAAACTCTAAATCAGTCATTTCTTTTATAATTTCTTTTTTGCTGTCAGACATAATAATATGCTCCTTGATAAAAATCTAAAATAATTATATCAAATCAAAATAACAAATTCAATATTCCGTTTATAAAACGGTTTTCTTTTAACAAAAATACAGCCAACACTTTCATAGCGTTGGCTGTACTCTAAAATATAAATAATTATCCTCTTCTGTGGCGGTGGTCTCCTCTGCCTCTGCCGCGGGGACGTGAATGTTTCTTATCCTCTTCGGGATCGTTTTCGGGCTCTAAGCCGTCAACCTCGATAAGCACCGCTCTGCGGCTTAAGTTAAGGCGTCCCTTATCGTCCATCTCGAGAACCTTAACGCGGATTACGTCGCCTACGTTTACAACATCGGTAACCTTATTTGTGCGTTTAACGTCAAGCTGGCTGATGTGGCAAAGTCCCTCTTTACCCGGAGCGATTTCAACAAACGCGCCGAAGTCCATAATTCTTGTTACCTTGCCGTAGAACATAGCGCCCGGCTCGGGATCGTTAGCGATAGTTTCAATCATCTCTAAAGCGCGTTTACATTTTTCGCTGTCAAGACCTGAAACGAATACGTTACCCTTATCGCCGTCTTCCTCGATATCAACCTTACACTCGCACTGAGCCTGGATTTCCTTAATAACCTTACCGCTCTTACCGATAACTTCGGAAATCTTCTCGCCGTCGATTGTAGTTGTGAACATCTTGGGAGCGTATTTTGAAAGCTCGGGACGAGGCTCTGCGATAGCCTTAAGCATAATTTCGTCAAGAATATAGTTACGAGCCTTGTGGGTTTTCTCGAGCGCTTCCTTAACCATTTCGGGAAGAAGTCCGCTGATTTTAAGGTCCATCTGGATAGCTGTGATACCGTCTTTTGTACCGGCTACCTTAAAGTCCATATCGCCGAAGAAGTCTTCGAGTCCCTGGATATCAACCATTGTCATCCATCTTTCGCCCTCGGTAATAAGTCCGCAGGAAATACCCGCTACGGGAGCTTTAATCGGAACACCGGCGTCCATAAGAGCGAGTGTGGAACCGCAGACCGAACCCTGTGAGGTTGAGCCGTTGGAGGAAAGAACCTCGGATACGAGTCTTAAAGCGTAGGGGAACTCTTCAACGGGAGGAATTACGGGAAGTAAAGCTCTCTCGGCTAAAGCGCCGTGGCCGATTTCTCTTCGTCCGGGGCCTCGGCTGGGCTTAGTCTCGCCTACCGAATAGCTCGGGAAGTTGTAATGATGGATATATCTCTTTTCGGTTTCGCCGTCAAGTCCGTCAAGGAGCTGTTTTTCGGCAACCGAACCTAAAGTCGCGATTGTGAGAACCTGAGTCTGGCCTCTTGTAAACATACCCGAACCGTGAACTCTCGGAAGCACGCCTACCTCGGAAGCGAGCGGACGGATATCGTCCATCTCACGGCCGTCAACACGCTTTTTCTCGTCTAAGAGCCAGCGGCGAACGATAGTCTTCTGGGTTTTATACATACACTCGTCGATTTTAGCTTCGCTTTCGGGATAAATCTCGTCGAATTTCTCGTGTACAGCCTCGTAAATGGGCTTGAGTCTTTCGTCGCGGATATTTTTATCGTCTGTATCAAGAGCAACTTTAACGTCAGCCTCGGCAAAGTTGTAAATTGACTCGAACATATCGTGGTCGGGATCGTTGGAAGGATATTCAAACTTCTCCTTACCGATTTCGGAAACAATACCGTTAATAAACTCGATAATCTTCTGGTTAGCCTCGTGACCCGCCATAATAGCGTTGTACATTGTTTCGTCGTCAACGCAGTTAGCGCCGGACTCAATCATAGCGATTCTCTCGCTTGTGGAAGCTACGGTTGTAGCCATATCGGAAACAGCTCTCTGCTCCTCTGTGGGGTTGATAACAATCTCGCCGTCAACTAAACCTACGGAACATCCGCTTATAGGACCGTTCCAGGGAACGTCTGAAATTGAAATCGCGATAGAAGTACCGACCATAGCCGCGATTTCGGGCGAGCAGTCGGGATCAACAGCCATAACCGTACATACAACCGAGCAGTCATTTCTCATATCCTTCGGGAAAAGAGGACGGATAGGACGGTCGATTACACGGCTTGTAAGGATAGCCTTTTCGGAAGGACGTCCTTCTCTCTTTAAGAAAGATCCGGGAATTCTTCCCGCGGCGTACTGTTTCTCCTCGTAATCAACGGAAAGCGGGAAGAAATCAACGCCGTCTCTCGGTTTAGCGGAAGCTGTAACCGCAACATGCACAACAGTCTCGCCGTAAGTTACGAGGCAAGCGCCGTTGGCTAACTGAGTCATTTTACCGGTTTCAATCTTTAAAGGTCTTCCGGCAAATTCTGTTTCGAACACTTTGTAGTTCGGAAACTCCATTTTTCTGTTCATAAAAAATCCTTTCTGAGTAAATACTCAAATATATTTCACAGGATTTTTCAGCGTCACTTAGCAATAAAACCAACATATAATAAGGTAATTATACGCTCGTTTTACCGCTAAAGCGAGTGCGTAAAAATCCTGTAATAAACGAGATATAGGGCAAACGTTGCCGCTTGCCCTAATTTTTTAAAATTACTTACGAATACCGCATCTCTTGATAATTGAACGGTATCTTTCGATATCTACCTTAGTAAGGTATTTAAGCAGAGAACGTCTCTGACCAACCATCTTTAAAAGACCGCGGCGTGAGTGGTGATCCTTCTTGTGCTCTTTAAGATGCTCGGTTAAATCGTTGATTCTTTTAGTAAGAAGCGCAATCTGCACCTCGGGAGAACCTGTATCTCCCTCGTGGGTAGCGTATTCGGCAATAATAGCCTTTTTTTCTTCGGGTAACATTAATTTATTCCACCTTTTTAAAATATTTGCAAAAACGCAGGTTAAGGCTGTGAAAATCCGCGCTGCGGCATAATCCAAAATCCGCGTAAAAGCTAAAATGTATTATAACATAAGAAAAGTAAAAAGTAAAGATAAATTTTAATCAAAAATACGGCTTTTATTTTTCTGTTTTCTGTTAAAAAAATAACAAAATAATAAGCCGGTCTCCCCCAGCGGAAGACCGGCAAATTTTTCAAATCAGTTTTTAACAATTTTTTTAATCTGCTTTCCGAAAAATTCTTTCTCCTCAGAATTCATACTTCTGTACGCAAGAATCAACTGCTCCTCAGTAGGAGTTAAGGAATGGAGCGAATCATTACTTGTATCTCCGGATGCAACCAACGGCGCAAAGGAATCGTCTTTATAACCAAGCAACGTATTAAAATCTACATTAAGGATGTCGCAAATTTTCTTAAGCTTTTCCTGACCGGGTTCTGATTTTCCGGTCTCGTAGTAAGTATATGTCGAGCGTGATATATTTAACTTATCCGCCATTTCCTGCTGTGAAAACTTAGAATGTTTCTTCCGAAGATCTCTTAAATGTCTACCAAAAGATTTCGACATTAGAATAACCACCTTTCTGCATTCTGTTTTATGAAAAAATATACATTTACATTGGGAAAACGCATAGTAATCTCATTGGCTATAGTATAAAATAGAAATTTTTCAAAGTCAATACAAGTGAGTGAATTGTCACAGTTTTCTTTAAAAAAAGGTGTCATTTTATACTTTTCGCTTTATTTACACTTGCAAAAAATCAAAAGAAGTGCTATATTATAATCTATTAGAGTTAATTTCAGAGTTGCTGGTGTAGCTCAGCCGGTAGAGCATCTCACTCGTAATGAGAAGGTCACGTGTTCAAGTCACGCCACCAGCTCCAAAAAAGCGTCCGCAAGGGCGCTTTTTTATTAGAAATTGCGTGACTTGAAAGGGCGTTAAGAAAAGAGTCCGGGGGACTCTTTTTAGCCCGTAGTTTTGCAGGTGATTTCCCCTATTACAATCCCCAATAAGCGAGCTTCTACGCTTCCTTTTTATCACACACGCCACCAGCTCCAAAAAAGCGTCCGCAAGGGCGCTTTTTTATTATAAATTGCGTGACTTGAAAGGGCGTTAAGAAAAGAGTCCGGGGGACTCTTTTTAGCCCGTAGTTTTGCAGGTGGTTTCCCCTATTACAATCCCCAATAAGCGAGCTCCTACGCTTCCTGTTTATCGTACACGCCACCAGCTCCAAAAAAGCGTCCACAGGGCGCTTTTTTATTTTTAATTATGTGACATTAAAGGGCGTTAAGAAAACAATCCCTTTTCCCTGCTTTTCTATAAATATAATCCGGGTAAAAAAGAAGAAAAATAAAAAAAATCCGAAAATTATTTTATATTTTTTAAATCAGCGCTATTTTTCATTTATAAAAAAATTTTCGCGCTGTAATTTTATACATTATATTTTATACATTATATTTATAATTATATATTTATTTATACATTTGTATTTTTTAGTGATATGGTGTATAATATTAGACGAAAAAATAAAAAAGGAATGATGAAATTGGCTAAAAAACAATTTAAATCCGAATCAAAACGACTTTTAGACCTTATGATTAATTCAATTTACACTCATAAGGAGATTTTTTTACGCGAGCTTATCTCGAACGCAAGCGACGCGATTGATAAACTCTGCTTTATTTCTCTTACTGACGATAAGGTAGGGCTTTCAAGAGAGGATTTTAAAATTAATATTTCCGTCGATAAAGAAAACCGTATCTTAAAAATTGAGGATAACGGTATCGGAATGGACAAAGACGACCTCGATAAAAACCTCGGTACAATCGCTTCGTCCGGCTCATATCGCTTTAAACAGGAAATGGAAAAAACCGACGACGTAGATATTATCGGCCAGTTCGGCGTAGGTTTTTACTCTGCTTTTATGGTTTCCGACAAGGTTGAAGTATATACAAAACTCGGGAGCCGACGGCTATACTATTAAAGAAGCCGAAAAAGAAAGCGCGGGTACAATTATCACCCTGCACATTAAAGAAGATACCGAAAGCGAAAACTACAGCGAATTTTTAGGCCAGTTCAGAATCGAGGAGCTGGTAAAAAAATACAGCGACTACATCCGCTATCCTATTATAATGGATATGACCAGAAGCAAAGTTAAGGAAGAAACCAAAGACAGCGATAACCCCGAATACGAAAGCGTTACCGAGGCCGAAACCTTAAACTCGATGGTTCCTATCTGGCAGCGTCCCAAAAAAGACGTAAGCGACGAGGAATACGAAAAGTTCTATCACGACAAGTTCAACGCTTTCGACAAACCCGCTAAAATCATAACCACATCGGTTGAAGGCGTAGTAACTTATAAGGCTTTGCTTTACATTCCGTCTAAAACACCTTTCGACTACTATACAAAGGAATACAAGAAGGGACTTCAGCTTTACTCGAGCGGAGTTCTTATTATGGAAAACTGCGAGGAGCTTTTACCCGAGCATTTCCGTTTTGTTAAAGGCATTGTAGACAGCCAGGATTTCTCGCTCAATATTTCCAGAGAAGTTCTTCAGCACGATCACCAGCTTAAAACCGTCGCGAACACTCTCGAAAAGAAAATCAAAAACGAACTCTCTTCCCTTCTTAAAAAGGACAGAGAAACTTACGAAAACTTTTATAACGAATTCGGCCGCCAGCTTAAATACGGAATTGTAAGCGATTACGGAATGCATAAGGACAGTTTAAAAGACCTTATTATGTTCTATTCCTCAAACGACAACAAGCTTACAACCCTCGCCGAATACAAAGACAGAATGAGTGAAGAGCAGAAATACATTTACTTCGCTACAGGCGAAAACGTAAGCTCTATAAGCAAACTTCCACAGGCTGAGATGGTACTTTCAAAAGGCTTTGAGGTTCTTTACTGCACCCAGGAAATTGACGAGTTTACGCTCCAGACTTTACAGCAGTACGGCGAAAAGCAGTTTAAAAGCGTCGACAGCGACGACCTCGGAATCGAGCAAGAAGAAAACAAGGACGAAACTGAAGATAACAGCGAGGTATTAAAATTTGTACGTGACGCTTTAGGCGATAAAGTAAGCGAGGTAATCCAGAGTAAAAAGTTGGTAAGCCACCCCGTATGTATGACCGCTAAAGGCGGAATCAGCTTCGAAATGGAAAAATATTTCGCTGCAATGCAGCCCGAAGCGGGTATGAAAGCCCAGAGATGCCTTGAGCTTAATATGAATCACAAGGCCGTTAAAGCTATGAAAGATTTAATCGGCAAGGACGACGAGAAAGCTAAAAAATATGCTGAAATTTTCTACAATCAGGCGCTCCTTATCGCGGGGCTTCCGATTGAGAACCCTTCGGATTACGCCGACCTTGTAAGCTCAATAATGTAAACAATAATATAATACGACACAATTCGGTGAATCTGTACAGATTCACCGAGTTTTTTCTTATCAACTATTGATATATTAAATGATTTTTATTATAATTGTATTAAAAGCATGAATTAACACGGGGGTGTAAATATGAGGAAAACCAAATTAGTATGTACTTTAGGTCCGGCGTGCGATAACAAAGAAACTTTACTCAAAATGATAAACGAGGGAATGAATGTCGCGAGAATCAATATGTCGCACGGAACTCACGAAGAACAGAAAGTCCGCATAGACAGACTTAAAGAGGTTATTAAGGAAAGCGGAAAAAATGTCGCTATTCTTCTTGATACCAAAGGTCCCGAAGTCAGAGTAGGAACTTTTGAAAACGGCAGCGCCCGGCTTATTGAGGGAAAGGAATTTTATCTTTATAAAGATAAGAATAAAGTCGGCAACGACGAAGGAGTCGGAATTAGTTATCCTAAGCTCGTCGATATTTTCCTAAATGAAAAGCAGGAAGCAATCGGAAGAAAGATTCTCCTTGACGACGGTAAAATTAATCTTGTAGTTACCGAAGTTTCAAGCGGCGCAATTAAATGCCTCATTGTTAAAGGCGGATGGCTTTCCAACAGAAAAAGTATTAACATACCCGATTACCATATTTCAATGCCTTACGTAAGCGCTCAGGACAGGTCGGATATTGAATTCGGTCTTAAAAACGGCGCTGAATTTGTAGCGGCAAGCTTTGTACGCTCCGCAGACGACGTAAGCACTCTCCGCGATTATATCGACAGTATCGGTTTCGAGGGCGTTGATATTATCTCAAAAATTGAAAATCAGAGCGGATATGACGATATCGACCGTATTATTGAAGCGTCAAACGGTATTATGGTAGCAAGAGGCGATATGGGCGTAGAAATTCCGTTCATAAAACTTCCCGAAATCCAAAAGACAATTATCCGTAAAACCGTCGCTCACGGAAAATATGTAATCACGGCAACCCAGATGCTCGAGAGTATGACTTCCAATCCCCTGCCGACAAGAGCCGAAATAAGCGACGTCGCCAATGCCGTTTACGACGGAACCTCGGCTGTAATGCTTTCGGGCGAGTCCGCGGCGGGCAAATATCCCGTAGAAAGCGTCAAGGCTTTAAATGATATCTGTGAAGAAGCCGAAAGCAACCACGAGGATTATTTACTCAAAAATTATATTGATGAATTTAACGATTCAAACAGCTTCAGAAAAAGCATCTGCTACGCGGCGAGAAATGTAGCCGAAACAGTAAACGCAAAAGCGATTATCGTTGAATCCGCAACGGGCAAGGTTGCGAGAGCTATGGCTCATTTCCGACCGGAATGTCCGATTATCGCGGTTGTAACCTCCGTTTTAGTTCAGCATAAACTTTGCTTAGGCAGGGGCGTAACCGCGGTTTTAGGCGAAAACCTTACGAATACGGATGAAATAACCAAGCAGGCTATAGATAAAGCTTTGGAAACAGGTATTGTAAAAAGCGGAGACACCGTTGTTGTAATTTCTTCGAACAAAATCGAACCCTCTTACGGAACCGACACCCTCCAGATTAAGGTTATTTAATGGACAATATTATTTTAATAGGAATGCCGGGCAGCGGTAAAAGTACGCTGGGCGTAATTTTAGCGAGAAAATTAGGTTACGGATTTCTTGATACCGACTCTTTTATTTCTCAAAGAGAAAAAAGCACACTTCAGGGTATAATCGACAAATACGGGCTTAAACGCTTTTTGGAGATAGAGAGCAGCGTCGGAAGCGAGATAATCTGCGACCGTGTAATCATCGCCACGGGCGGTTCGATGGTTATGTCCGAAGACGCGATGAACAACCTTAAATCAATCGGCAAAATAGTTTATATCAACGTGCCGGTTAACGAGCTTAAACGCCGGCTCAGCGATTACAGCGAAAGAGGAATCGCCAAAAGCGACGGTGAAACTTTAGAGGAAATCTTTAATAAACGTTCTCCGTACTACGAAAAGTACGCGGATATAACGGTTAATTACAAAGACGGCAATTCCTTAGAGGAAACCGCTCTCGATATTATTAAAGATTTAAAGACTTTTAATAATTAATTTCAAGGATAAAGATAATGGGAAGTAATAACACGCTCTCAAACGGGCGCATAGCCTTTTGGGATAACAACAAATGTCTTATGATATGCTTAGTTGTATTCGGGCATTTCGCGGAATTCCAGGCGGGCAGTTCGGACATCTGTAAAAGTATGTTTTTATTCATCTATACTTTTCATATGCCGATGCTTTTATTTGTTTCGGGAGTATTCTTTAAACCCGAAAAAATAATTCGGAAAGTTTTTTTCTACATATGCTGCGGCTATCTGCTGAAAATCCTTTTATGGTTTGTGTATTATATCACCACTAAAAAGGTACCCGAATTTGAAATGTTCTCGGATATTACCATTCCGTGGTTTATGTTTGTATTAGCTATATATCAGGTTGTTTCCTATCTGTTACGGAAAATCAACCTTTACTTCCTTTTAGCGGCGGGAATAATTTTAGCGTGCTTCGCGGGATATGATAAAGGTATCGGAGATTTTCTTTATATTTCAAGAGCGCTTGTATTCTTCCCGTTCTTCACCTTAGGCAGGATTTTTAAAGAGAAGAAAACCGAAATTGTAAATTGGAGCAATAAATACCGGATAGTTCTTACCGTAGCCGCCGTAGTAATAATTCTGATTTGGGGATACACCTGTTTCGGTCAAATTGACTTCGTAGACAGCCTGAGACATTTATTCACAGGCAGAAACCCCTATAAAGACTACATCATAAAATACGGAATTTCAGCAAGGCTTTTCTGCTACGCTGTCAGCTTTTTAATGTGCGCCTCGACTCTGATTTTAACTCCGCGCAAAAACATCCCCGCTTTTACGCGCATAGGCACAAAAACGCTTGATATATATTTCTGGCATTGGGCGATACTTATACTGCTTCACCGCCTCTGTCATTTAGGCAGGCTGTTTGATTTCGGAATCGCCGGAAAGTTAGGCTACTTCGCGATAGCAGCCGCGCTGATTTACGCTTTAACATATATCAAAATATTTGAATTCCCGCTTAAGCAGGTTAAGAAACTATGCTTTTCAATATCAGATAAATACGAATTAAAAAGATCAAAATAAAATTTCTTTAAAAGAAATAAACGTCAGTATTAACGAAGTTCTGTTAATACTGACGTTTTTATTATTTAATTACAAATTTCGCATTACGAATGGCGAATTATTTAACTTTTACTTTGATATTTATTAAGAATGCACAAAAAGGCTGCCGCGAAAGCGACAGCCGATTCTTCATTCTTCACTCTTAATTCTTACTTCTCTTCAAAGCCTTCTAACTTGGAAGTACAATGAGGACAGCGGGTTGCGTTGATGTCGATTTTGGTTTTGCAGTAAGGACATTCCTTCTCGGTTTCCTCTTCCTCTTCTTCTTCCTTTTTCTTGCCTATAGTCATTGCTTTATTAACAGCTTTAACAAGGATAAAGATGATAAACGCCATAATGATAAAGTTGATTATCGCGGAAATGAACGCGCCGAAATGGATAGGACCTACGTTCAGCGCCTTAGTCATCTCGTCGATATCTTTAGCGCCTGTGCACATACCGATAATCATCTGGATGAACGGTGTAATAACATCGTCGCAAAGCGATTTTACGATAGTCTGGAACGCGCCGCCGATGATTACCGCAACAGCTAAGTCCATAACATTACCGCGCATTATGAATTCTTTGAATTCTCCGAAAAATTTTTTCAATGGTAAAACCCCCTTTTATTTTAAAACAGCCTTATGAAAGACTTTTTTACCCTTTTTAATAACGACATATCCGTTTTCTTCGAACATATCCTTGGTTACTTTCGCGAAAGGATCCTGTACCTTTTCGCCGTCGAGCGAAACTCCGCCCTGCTGAATAAGGCGTCTTCCCTCTTTACGTGACGGAATAAGCGAGCATTTTGTAAGTAAATCCAAAACGGTTACATCCTCGGCGAAATCAGCGTCGGAAAGCTCCGTGCTCGGCATATTGTCGGTATTTGTACCCGCGCCGAAAAGCGCCCGAGCGGCTTCCTGAGCCTTTTTGGCTTCCTCTTCGCCGTGGACAAGCTTAGTAAGCTCGAAGGCTAAAATTTCCTTAGCTGTATTCAGCTGAGCGCCTTCCCAGCTGTCCATCTTATCAATTTCATCAAGCGGGAGGAAAGTTAACATTCTTATGCATTTAAGCACGTCAGCGTCAGCGACATTACGCCAATACTGATAGAACTCGTAGGGGCTTGTCTTTTCGGGATCGAGCCATACGGCGCCTTTCTGGGTTTTACCCATCTTCTTACCCTCGGAGTTTAAGAGAAGGGTAATTGTCATAGCGTAAGCGTCTTTGCCGAGTTTACGTCTTATAAGCTCTGTACCGCCGAGCATATTGCTCCACTGGTCGTCACCGCCGAACTGCATATTACAGCCGTAATCCTGGAACAGCTTATAAAAATCGTAGCTCTGCATTATCATATAGTTAAACTCTAAAAAGCTTAAGCCTTTTTCCATTCTCTGCTTATAGCACTCGGCTGTAAGCATACGGTTAACGCTGAAGCAGGCTCCGACTTCTCTTAAAAGTTCAACGTAGTTCAAATCCAAAAGCCAGTGGGCGTTATTAACCATAACAGCTTTTCCGTCGGAAAAATCTATAAACTTGCTCATCTGCTTTTTAAAGCACTCGCAGTTGTGGTTAATATCTTCTTTGGTAAGCATCTTACGCATATCGGTTCTGCCTGACGGGTCGCCTATCATACCGGTACCGCCGCCGACTAAGGCGATGGGTTTATTTCCGGCCATCTGTAATCTTTTCATAAGGCAGAGCGCCATAAAATGGCCGACATGCAGGCTGTCCGCGGTCGGGTCAAATCCTATGTAAAATACTGCTTTTCCGTTATTCACGAGATCACGGATTTCTTCTTCATCCGTAACCTGCGCTATCAGGCCTCGCGCCTGAAGTTCTTCATATACTCCTATCGGACTCACTCCTTAAAATAATCTAAAATATATTATAAAATATACAAAAATATAAGTCAAGTAAAAACGTCATTTTTCGCTTTCTGCGCGGATGTCATTTCCGTTTATATGAAACGTAATACTTCCCATCTCGTCGGTTCTGTAAACCTTGCATCCGTAACCGTAAAGCCTTTTCATAACGGTTACGTTCGGAAGATTATAAGTATTGTCCTTCGACACCGACACAACAGCGTATGACGGATTTACACGGTTTAAGAATTCCTCGCACGTTGATTTATAGCTTCCGTGGTGGGCAACTTTAAGGACATCGGATTCAAGGTCTTTTCTCTTTAAAAGATTCTTTTCAACATCCGACGAAATATCACCCGTAAACATAAAGGTTTTACTTTTGCATTTCACCTTTAACACCGCGGAATCGTCGTTGCTTTCGCCGTATTCCTCGCACGGAGAAATTACGGAGATATCTATATCTTTAAATTTAAAATTATCCCCCGCTTCCACCATCGAAACCGGAATCTTTTTCAGTTCCAAGGCGACGTTAAACTCGTCAAGCCCCGTGCTTGCAGGAAGGTATCTGTCCAAAATTTTCGAGGTTATAATCTTCTTAACATTGTAATCGTTAATTATCCTGCTCATTCCGCTTACGTGGTCGGAATCAAGGTGGGAAACAACCGCTAAATCAATCTTTTTAATATTAAGACGGTCGAGAGCTATACGGATATTGCGGGCGTCTTTATGAACTCCCGCGTCAATAAGAATATTAGTTTCCCTGCCCTTTATTACGGCTGAGTCGCCCTGTCCGACATCTACAAAAGTAACGGTATAATCGTCATCGTGAACTTTATATACAAAACCGGAAATGATTATAATTCCAATAAAGAATATTACATATATGCTTAACTTTGTTACGCGTTTCATCTTTTCTTACCCTTTTTCGGCTTTCGGGAATACTTTTTAAATTTATCTTTTTTCTTCTTTAATTCGGGATTATAATTCTTCGGAGCGGTAATAAGACATTTCTTCGAGCTTCCGACTAAATCAAGTCTTCCCGCCGCTTTTAGAGCCTTAAAAACAATTTCCTTATTTTTAGGAATAAAATACTGCATTAAAGCTCTTTGCATAGCTTTTTCGCCCGAAGTTTTAGGAACGTAAACTTTCTCCATAGTATACGGGTCAAGCTCGGTGTAATACATAGCGGTGGAGATTGTACCGGGAGTCGGATAAAAATCCTGAACCTGCTCGGGGTGAATCTTCTCGTTTTTAAGAAATACCGCCAATTCAACCGCTTCTTTAAGCGTACATCCGGGGTGGGAGCTCATAAGGTAAGGCACTATGTACTGCTCTTTGTTTATTTCTTTTGTAGAATTATAAAACATAGATGAAAACTTTTTATAAGCCTCAATATACGGCTTGCCCATTTTATCGAGCACAGCGGCGCTGCAATGCTCGGGAGCTACTCTTAGCTGGCCGCTTACGTGGTGCTTAACGAGCTCATCTAAAAATTCGCTGTTTTTATCTTCCAAAAAATAGTCGTAACGGATTCCGCTTCTTACAAAAACCTTTTTAACGCCGTCGATTTTTCTCAGCTCGCGTAAAAGATGAATATAATCGCTGTGGTCGGCGATAAGGTTTTTACAGGGCTTTGGAGCGAGGCATTTTTTATTTTTACAAAGTCCGCTCTTTTCCTGAATCGCGCAGGACGGCAAACGGAAATTAGCCGTAGGTCCGCCGACGTCGCTTATATATCCTTTGAATCGGGGATTTTTCAGAAAGCTTTTCGCTTCGTTAATAATATTTTCCTCGCTTCGTACAGTAACGGCCCTGCCCTGGTGAAAAGCGAGCGAGCAGAAATTGCACGCGCCGAAACATCCGCGATTGTGGGTAATTGAAAACTCAACCTCTTTTATTCCCGGGACTCCGCCTGATTTTTCGTAGGAGGGATGATAATACCGCGCGTACGGAAGCGAATAAACGTAATCAAGGTGCTCGGTATCAAGCGGCTGCATCGGGGGATTCTGGATAAGAATCCTTTTACCGTGCCTTTGGATAACCTTTCTTCCGCGTACGGCGTCGGCTTCTTCAAGTTCTGTAAGATTAAGTACGCTTTGCGTCAGATAGGAATGAGCCGTTTCAAAGTCCTCAAGTATAATGCTGTTATAGCCGAGAC
>CADBCC010000039.1 GCA_902793125.1 uncultured Ruminococcus sp. | reverse complement strand
CATTTACAGCGAAAGCGGTTTTCCCGAAATAAAAAAAGATATTGATTTTATGTTCGAGAAAGTCCGCGAGTTTAAAAGCGTTACCATCGGCGTAAATCTTGACAAACTACTCCGCCCGAAAAACGCGGGAGTAATATCGCTCAACGACGAAGAATTTAAAGCGTCGGGGCTGATGAAAAACTTTCTTAAATTCAAAAGCGGAAAAGAAGAACTGCACCACGGAACCGACACGAGCAACGCAAGATATTTTCACCCCGACAGCGGAATTACCTCGGGTACGCTTACAAACATAATTATCGGAGGCGTTCAGCAGAGCGCCACCCACGACGTACATATCGAAACCAACAGCTTAACGGGAGCCGATCCGCTTTCCGACACTCGACGTCACAGCCTTCCCATTGCGTTACATAGTCCTCTTTCCCGCTGACGGTCATCAATGGGCTGAACTTGTCGATAAGATTACCGCTCTCGGAATGCCGATGTGCAAAGCTGAGATTATTGATCCCGAAAAGCGTTATTGTTCTTTTAAGGAATTATATAATCTTAAATTAGCAATAAATAATGTAAACGGAAGTAAAATCGACATTGTAACAAACGAATTCAGCTTTGATGATGAAAGACGTATTTATATACTTACCGGTCCGAACCGCGGCGGCAAGACAATCTTCACCCAGGCTGTGGGACTTTGTATGCTTCTCGCTCAATGGGGAGTTTATATTCCCGCCTCAGAAGCCGTAATAAGCCCCTGCGACAACATTTACACTCACTTCCCCGCCGACGAAAATGATACAGTCGACCTCGGACGTCTCGGCGAGGAAAGCAAACGACTTTCGGAAATATTTGAGTCGGCAAGCACCAAAAGCCTTCTCCTTTTAAACGAAAGCCTCGCGACCACCAACGTCTCCGAGGGACTTTTCATCGCGAAGGATGTTGTAAAAGCGATGCGCTACCTCGGTACAAGAGCAATTTTCAACACCCATATGCACGAACTCGCGCGTGATATCGACGAGCTAAACAGTTCGGAAGGCACAAGCAAAACCGCGAGTCTTATTACCGGAGTAAATAACGGCAAACGAAGTTTTAAGGTTATTTTAGCGCCGCCTCAGGGAGTAAGCTACGCAAAAGATATTGCCGATAAATACGGGGTTACATACGATAAAATAAAAGAGAAAATTGACAGTACTATATAAGTTTTTGTTAATTTATCCTCTTTAAATGTAAAAAACTTTATTCATCTTAGTTAAAAAGCAGAAATTCATTTTTACCCCTTGAAAAAAGTAAAAAAAAATGATAGAATTCTTACAGAAATATAATGAGGTGACGAGTATGAAAGAATATATTTCTCCTGAATTTGAAAGAGTAAAATACGAAGTAAATGAAGTTCTTTTGGACTCTGTAGTTGAAGAAACTATGCCTTATGAACCGGAAGGCATCGACAATCTTATTTAATAAAAAATTACGGTCGGAAAAGCGCTGCTTTTCCGACCTTTTTATTTTACCGTTTTATAAATTTTTATATTCTTTCAGCAGTTCATACAAATCGCTGATTTCGTTTTTTATCCTTTTTCCGCTGTCTGTATCAGAAACCATAACCCTGCCGTCCTCGGTTTCTACAATTTCGGAATCGGAATGAATATCCTTATCTTCTTTCAAGGCTTCGCTCACGCTTTCGAACGGATGATGAGCTTTAAGCCTTAAACCGTGCGAATTGTAAATAAGCGTATATCCCGCGATTCCCGTTGTATTATGATATGCCTCGCAAAATCCTCCGTCAATTACAATCAGCTTTCCGTCCGCTCTTATAGGGAGCTCGCCTTTTACCGTTTTAACAGGCGTGTGGCCGTTTATAATATGGGAATTACCAAAGTTAAGATTAAACTCGCTTAGTATCATATCACAGGTTTCGGCAGTTTCATAAAATTTATAATATGGATTTTTCTCCTCAATCCAGGCTTTTTTATCTTTAATAAACGCTCGCTCGAACGTCTTAATATTTCTTCCGCATAACGGCGACTTTTTACCGCACCAGAGATACCACATAAAATCAAGATTATCGAGGTCTTTTTTTCGGTCATAAAACGCGCGGCGCGCTTTTTTATCCGCCATATCGAATAATTCTTTTCCCTTGTAAACCGAACCGAAAAGCTCAACCTCGTCTAAAGTTCCGTCTTCTTTAAGCGGAACACACCCGTGATACAGAAGATTGGAATTAAATATTTGATACATACTTCCTTTATCGTACAAAAACGAAATATGTTTTTTCAAGCGCTCGCTGTTTAAGAATGAAGATTTAAGTTCGTCTATTACAACAGTTTCCTCCTCAGTCAGTTCATAGGGTGAAGCGCCGTTTTGTGTCGGAAAATCTCCGCACACTCCATAAACATCGGACTCGATTTTAATTTTTCCGTCCTTTATTTTTCCGAGTAAAAGCCTGTCGTCCATATTATACTCGGGATGGCGGCTTATAAGCTGTCCTTCCAATTTAAGCTGAATTACAGTTATAGCTCTAAGCGCGGACTTCATAGGATTTTTATCTTTATAATTCTTCTGAGCAAAAAGCGCAAGGTTTCTCAGGCTTATTCCGTAACCGTTTTCAAGCGTTACCATAGTATTATATTTTATACAGTTTCTAACAACATTAGCGATACATGCTTCACTTCCGCAGGATGCTCCCATCCAGAGAATATCGTGGTTACCCCACTCAATATCGAGCGAATGATAATCTATAAGCAAATCCACAATTTTATCGGCGGACTCTCCCCTGTCGTAAATATCACCGACAATATGAATATGGTCAACCGCAAGTCGTTTTATAAGCTGAGCTAAAGAAACTATAAAATCATCGGGATCAATCGCGATAATTGTATCTAAAATCTTTTTGTGGTAGCGAATCTGGTTATCATCCTCGTCCTTTTGGGCATGCAAAAGCTCGTCAATAATATATGAATAATCTTCGGGCATCGCCTTTCTGACTTTGGAACGTGTATATTTTGAGGAAAGAGTACGGGCGATTTCAATCATTCGGTTTATGGTTTGCGCATACCAATCCCAAGTGTTATTTTTCTTTTTACGAATTATATTAAGCTTTTCTTTAGGGTAATAGATAAGTGTGCAGATTGATTTTCTCTCATCGTGAGAAAGAGTTTCGCGGAAGAGTTTATCAACCTTTTCCCGCACTACACCGGAGCAATTGTTGAGAATATGGCAAAACGCCTCGTATTCTCCGTGAATATCGCTCATAAAATGCTCCGTACCTTTCGGCAGGTTGAGTATCGCGGAAAGATTAATAATTTCGCGCGACAAAGAACGGACAGTAGGATATTTTTCTGACAATAATTTCATGTACTTTTTCTTTTCGTCCATATTTTAACCCGCCTTTCAAAAGTTTGAATTTTATTAAAAAGGATTATCTTAACCGTATAATAACACATATTTTTTTATAAGTCATTATAATCTTTTAACTTTTAATATATATTATAAAAAAGCCGCTCAAGCGGCTTTTTAAGCTTCAGGCTGGTAAACTTCCTGCACCATAGCCTGCAATTCTTCGACTGTATATTTCAGACGTTTAGCTTCTTCCAAAGCTGAAACAATATATTTTTCCTTATAGGTTTTACGTCTTTCATTAATAAGCTTATCAACGGCGCCTTCATTTACAAACATACCGATACCGCGCTTTTTATACACAATACCTTCGCTTACAAGAACGTTTACGCCCTTATTTACTGTAGCAATATTTATATCGTATTCGCTTGAAATCTGCGTTGTTGACGGTAATTTTTCGCCTTCTTTAATATCTCCGGATAAAATATGGTCTTTTATTCCTTCGCTGATTTTTATAAAAATAGGAATACTTTCGTTTACAACGTCAACTTTATTCATCTTAATACCTCCGTGAAAAATCAGTTAATTAGTTGAATGTTTAACTCGCTTACATTATAACATTTTATCCTACTAATGTCAATATGATAAGCGCGGTTTTCACGGATTATTTTTCTAATAGCCGTTATATCCCTGATTCTTAATAAGAAGCGGATAATCTTTGTAGCAGAAATCTTTATCAATAACGCCTATACCCTCAATACTGTTTCCGTCGATATAATTTGTCTCTCCGCCGTACTGCCAGATACCAAGCGTTTTACCGTCATATTTACATTCGGTATTCCATTGGGCGAGCCATATATCGTATGAATTCATAAGCTCCTCGTCATAGAGCTTTTTAGCCCAGCTAAGGCTTAAATAAAGAATCGGATAATAACCCGCGTCCTTTATTTCCTTTAAATAAGCTTTGCAGATTTTGATTAAAGTTTCATCGGAAGGATTACCGTTTTTTGCTTTATAACCGTCGGCGTCTTCCATATCAAAGGCTATAGGCAGATGAGGCTTCTTCCCCTTTAAAAGTCTTAATGTATGGTTAACTTCGCTTTTAACATCATCAACAGACAGTGCGTAAGAATAAAGATAAACTCCCCAGGGCATACCCGCTTCTTCACATTTGCGGACATTTTCCTCAAAACGTTTATCGTCCTGCGACGATAAATCCTCGCCGTACCCGCATCTTATCATAACGAAGTCGTACCCTGCCTGTTTAATCTTATTAATATCAACATCGCCGTTGTGTTTGGAAATATCCACACCCTTTTTAGCGGTAAGAGGGATATACAGCTTTGCTAAAATATGCTGGATATGCGTAGCGTCTTTTACGTTAATATGTAAGTTATAATCGGCGTCCGCTTTAGAAAGTGCTTCGTCGTTAAGTACGATTATTTTTGCGGCATATTTCTGGATGGCGGTAACGTCTTTAATATTTATACTTCCGTCCAAATTCACATCGCCGATTTGATAAATATCCTCAAATCCAACCGCGCCGGCGCCAATTAACGATGAACCCAAAATAAAAACGCACAATAACGCGCTGATAAATCTTCTCATAATATTTTCTCCTGATTCTGATACTCAAAAGCCGACTCAAAAGAGCCGGCAATTTTGAAATCTTTAAACACTATTACGCGCTTTACTGTTCTCCAACATTTTCCTGTAGCATTTTCTTTGTTTTCGAGAGGAAAGAAAGATACATTATATACTGAACAACACATAAAACCAGCGCGACTATCATAAGAACTATAGCTACGACATTCGCAAGATTGTTCTTATATACAAGCGCGACACGAGCAGCAATAATAATAATGTTTATCACGATAATGATTTTAAAAAGAGTCTGCGCTTTGTTCTCGATATTTGTATTTCCAAGCTGCTTCGCTATATTTCCGAAACCTAAAATTACCATTACGCTGACAAGCACTTCAATAATCTGGCCGGCAGCCTGAGAAATCTCGCTTACTTTCGGAATATTATTAAAAAATCCCGATACAATCGCCAAAACAACACCTAAAATCATTAAGTAAATAACCGCTTTAAATGAGCGTTCGTCTTTCGATGCCTGGATAATTCCGACAAGGTTGAGAATAGCGCTGATAATCATCAGGATACCAGCGATTGAGGCGAGCGTGCCCGCACTTAACAGCGCGACGTTCTTATCGGGAACGAGGAGGAAAATGCTTGTTATCCCGATTACAAAGGTAGCTATTAAGTCGAGAATTTCGGCTGTAAAAATTTTACTTATACCGTTTAACGCGTTCTTGAATTTCATAAGGACATTCTCCTTTTTAAATAATCTAATACAATTATACCAAACTCAAGTTAATTGTCAATGATTATTCATCATAAAAACAGTGAATAAAATTCCAATAAAGCGATACACCCGCCGAAAACGGCGGGTGTTGAAGGTATTTGCTATTTTATTTTTATTCTTATCGTCTTGGTAATCGCCTTAGCGTTGTAATTACTGTTACCCGCGGCGGTTACTTTAACTTTAATCTTATAAGTGCCTTTCTTAGCCTTTTTCCACTTTTTGATTGTAATAACACCCTTGGAGTTAATCTTACAAAGCTTGCGGATTTTCTTTGTTATTCCTTTCTTCACAAGCTTATAAGTAACTTTACCGATGTTATTCTTAACCTTAATCGCCTTAACCTTCTGAGCCTTTTTCTTGAGCTTCTTAAGTTTAATCGTTTTAGCTTTTACAGCAACATTAATCGGGTTGTTCTTTTTAGTTGTAACTTTCTTTTTGGAAGAATCGGACTGGCTCGGATCGGTAGATATTGGATCTGTAACAATCGGAATTGTTGTAATTGGTTCAGTTACTAAAGGCTCGGTCGTTATAGGGGCGGTAACTACCGGTTTAGATTCTTGTGTGGGAGCCTCTACAGTATCAATATCGGAATCATATATACCGTCGTTATCTGTGTCTACCTTAATACCGATTACCTTTTCATTTATTTCATAAATAAACGCTGAATCGTAATCTGTTGAAAACATAGTCGAGGCAGAGTTTTCTCTGTTATTAGCTTTTACAACAACATTTTTAAGCTTATCGGCTTTTAAGATATATCCTTCGTCAGTTTTTTTCAAAACAGCGTTATCCGAATCTTCGCCGGATATAGTCATTGTAAACCAGTCGGTCGGATAATCCTCGTCAAATGTCATACTCATATTATACTCAGCAGACTCACCCAAAACTTCAATGACACCTTTTTTATCAAATATAACTGCTTTTCCTGCTTGTGAACCTCCGCTCATTCTACAGTTGTCATAGTCTATATTAAGCTGCATGTTCTGAGCGTTATCTTGAGTTACTTTATATGCTGAATCCGCATCATAAAGATTATATCCTATTATTCCTTCGGATTCGTTTCCAAGAATATATGCGTAATCTTCAACTATTTCTCCCGGTGAAGCATTCAAGGTAGTATAATTTCCATTTGTCCCCTTCACCTTTGAAACTGAACGATTATTAGAAATCTTCAAAGCATTTATTCGCGCAACATAGTCACTTACTTTATTACCGGAATTACCGGAAAGATACCCGCCTTTATTAATCTCATTAACATTTGCTCCAATATAATTAAACTTAGCACCTAAAGTAGATTTTATAACCGAGTATCCTGGTATAGTCCAGTTATATGAACTTGTATTAAAATAAATATTGAATTCCTTATCATATCCCATTGAAGCATTGGGATCACAGATTTTTATACAACCCTGATACGAAACCTTATCCCAAGTCCAACTTCCATACTCGTAACCTGTCGCAAGGATAGCATGTCCACCCCAATAATCTTGTTGGAACCCAATCAACGCGGTCGGGTTTTTGTCTAGTGTAGAAATAATCTTTTTGATATTTGTTTCATTTGATTTATTAGGCACAGTACGATACTGCTGTTGTATAACGTCCTTAACCTGTAACATCTGATAATATGTAATTAAAGAGCTTAATTCCAAATCATTTTTAGGAGCGTTTAAATCATTAAGTTTTGTTGCTCCCGCTTTATAATTATCAAACGGCAATAGTCCCTGCTTTGCAAGTAGTGAAGTGGAAGACATTCCGTAACACGAACCTCCCCATTCATCATCAAGCCAAGCGCCATAATCCCACTCACCATCAAAAATAACTTGATATTCGGAATTAGTAAGATTACTCTTTAATTTCTTTAAATATGTATTGTTAATCTGTGCTCTGTATGTAGAATCTTTAAAATAGTCTGGGGCGGAATTATTAAAGTTATAGTTGTCTGTTCCCCAATTAAAGCTGTCTGTTTTAGGTGATTCGGTAGGTTTTTCTGTTGGTGTATCTGTGTTTATTTCGCTTGATGCTTCCGTTTCTTTATCCGTTACTGATTCTGTAGGATTCGTTACAAAAGGTTCTGTTGTTTCTAATGGTTCGCTTTCTGAAACAGTTGGTTCCTGTGAAAATGTTTCTGTCGGGTTCGGAGCATCTGTTTCAATAGTTCCTTCTTGTTCTAAATCTATAAATTCAAACCCATTTGCTTCAGCGTATCTTTGCGCCGCTGTATTATTGTATCCCTTTATTTTAAAGTCTTCTCTCATTTCATAATTATCATCTATTTTATTTTCATAATACAAATAACCAAAAGCGTAAACTTCTATACTTTCAACACTTGTGGGAATTAAAACACTATTTACACTAACGCAATCACAAAAAGCGCTTTGTTCTATAGTCTTTACTTTGCAACCAATCGAAACTTTATTTAAATTGACACAACCTCTAAAAGCGCTTTTCCCAATAGTTAAAACACTATCAGGAATTTTTATGCTATTAAGACTTTTGCAATTATAAAACGCATATCCTGCAATAGAAATAGTGCCTTCTTTAATAGAAAAAGAATCGGATACTGTTTCTTTTACATCAATTAGATGTTTACCAATATATAACGCTTCATTATCCCAATTGCTTTCAGTATTATAGTAACCGGTATTAAGAAACGCTCCTCCGCCTATACTTTCAACGCTATCGGGTATAATTAACTGAGTATTAAGACCAGTATTTTGAAACGCCGCATCTTCTATTCTTTTAACGCCCTCTTCAATAACTACGCTATTTAGTTGCCAGCAATTCCAAAAGGCTGTAACGCCTATACTTTTCACACTACCGGGAATTTTAATGCTTTCAATATGACTATATTGAAATGCACAGTTATTTATTCTAGTTATATTATCGGGAATTATTACACTTTTAATTTCTTGATGACTATCATTTGGCTTAAACGTACTATAACCTATGCTCGTGACCGTATAACTATCAAGTTTTTTTGGAATAGTTACTGCAGTATCTGAGCCAAGATATTTCTTAGTTTCCGCCGTACCGTCGTCAAGAATAGTATACTCCCAATCTCCGCTTGTGTTTGTTTCCGCGTTTGCGGCAAACGGTACAACCGTAAATACACTGATGAGCATTAGTACGGCTAAAAATATACTTACCGACTTTTTGATTTTTGACATAATTCTTCCTCCTTAAAAATCACTTTTTGTGCTCAGCGCATGCTCTATCACGCTTCGTTCGCCTCCGCTTTTCCTCTCTTAACTTACACTCGTCTAATCTGTTCCGAACACTTTGTGTTCTCCACAGCTTAGTCCTCGCCGGTCGTTAATCGAGGGCTCCGGCGCTCAGCGCACAATTAAAAAAGACGTACAACCGAAGTCATACGTCCAAAAAACACACGCTCCGATTGTCGCCAAACAATTACAATTATACCATCAACGAGAAAACTCATAGGGATAGTCAAATAGAGCATAGCGTTTTTATGTAAAAATAAAAACACTATCCCCTTATTAGAGTATTAATCTCGTTGAGAATTATTAAATTGTAATTGTCGGCACTTATATTTTACCACACTTTTCTCAAAAATACTCAACAAATTTTCCCTTAAACATTTATGCATAATGACGAAAGCGGCTCATTACCCAATTGGTAATGAGCCTTTTCTTATGACTGAGCGCTGAATTTTTGCTTCAGGGTATTGAGCTTATTCTGCTCAGCCTGTTCGGTCTGGTACCAACCTTTAGCCTGCATTTTTCCGTAAATATCTTCCTGAAGTTTAAGCGACTGATTCAGGCTGTCCGAAAATGTCTTGTGAACATTTTGGGTTGAGGATTCTATCGCGCCGTGCATATATAGGTCGCAGACACCTTTCTCGAGCATAAGCATATTTTCCATTAAATTTCTATCGTCCATAATTTCTCCTTTTACAGTAAGTTATAAAATTTCCCGAAAATTTCTTTGTGCTTATCGGCGCACTGCTGTGAGAAGTTTTTGAGCTCTCCGTCCTGAATTTGGTTTGAGATTTCTTTAAACTGTGTTTGGAAATATTGTTCGTGGCCAAGCGCGTCTTCAACATATAAAAGTTCTTTTGATGTCATTTTTATTCCTCCTTGTATTACTGTATTTTTAGCTTTAGCTGAAAAATAAAAAATATGCAGAATTTAATATTATTTATTTAAAGTATTTTTAAGTTTGAAAGGAGAAAAAGAAAAGAGCAGCATTAGCTGCTCTTTCCATTAAATTTGTAAATATGCAATTTTGTCCTTTATTATTTGATATCACGCTTTTTGAAAGTGATATTGGTCAACACATAAAACAGCACTATAAAAACAATAGCTACAATAATACCGTTAACAACCAATTCATTTTTTATCACGTTTACGGAAGAAAACAAACTGTCAGGCATATAATTCCCGAGGCTGAAATCCTTAACTTTTAAGAAGTTGGAAATTAAGGAATCGATTCCCAAATATATTAAAGAGAATGCGCCGATTGAGAACATTACGCCTAAAATTATCGCAATTGTTTTATTCCTAAGACCAACCGCGAAAAACATCAGGATTGAACAAAGCGCCAGCGAAAGCATCCATTTTATCAGGAGCGTCGCGATACCCGCTAAAATATCTCCATCTGCCGCCAGCAGGCCGGAAATAGCTGTACCAATAATATTACTGAGCGATGCCGCAACTAAAAAGATAAGGTTATGAATTGCTATGGTGATAAACTTAGCAAGTACGATACCGCTTCTGTTTTGAAGCTGTCCGGCGATATTCTTAATATATCCGTTTGAGAAATCGAGATAGAGAAAAGATACAGCCGAGATAAACAGAAGCATAACCAGCATATCAAGCTGGTAAGGTGAAACAAATATATCGGAAAGATTCACGTTAAGGTTTTTACCTGTCAGAGTTTGCGTAACCATAGGTACAACACCTGCGATGATTCCGTTTAAACCAATACTGATGCATAAAAGAATAAAGAAAAGTTTTGAAGTTCTGAGTTTATATAACTCCATTTTAATCAGATTACTCATGAACTGCACCTCCTGTCAGATTCAGATAATAATCCTCAAGCGAAAGACTCGTAGCGTGAATTTCATCAACAGCCAGACCGCTGTCAACTAAAGCTTTGTTGATTTCCGCAGCCTTGTCTAAATTGTCATTAACACGGATTTTATCCGAACTCATCTCAACAGATTGAATACCAATAGACCGAATAACCTCAATAGCTTTTTTATTATCATCGGTGTGAATAGAGATATATTCGCCACAGCGCTGAAGCAGTTCTTCTTTTGAAAATTCAGCTATAAGCTCGCCGTTGTTGATGATACCGTAAGAATCGGCAATTTTACCGAGCTCGTCAAGGATATGGCTGGATACCATTATAGTAATACCTTTCTCATCTCTGAGTTTCTCAAGTGTTTCTCTGATTTCAGCGATACCCTGAGGATCAAGACCGTTGATTGGTTCATCAAGAACAATCAGTTCGGGATCGCCTGCTAACGCGAGAGCTATACCCAAACGCTGACGCATACCCAGCGAAAAAGAACCCGCTTTTTTATCGCCGGTGTCGGCAAGTCCTACTGTTTTAAGTAAATCTTCGATATGCTCCTTTGAATAGCAGTTCATAGCAATACATTTGATTTTCATATTATCAAATGCTGTACGATTCGCATATATACCCGGGCTTTCAATTAAAACGCCGATACCGCGCTTTGATTCGTCATTAATCTGATAGCTGCCGCTTGTCTGAGCTGACAATCCGCTGATAACTCGCATAATCGTGGTTTTACCTGCGCCGTTTCGGCCGATAAGACCGTAGATTTCACCTTTGCGGATGTGAATATTGATATTGCCTGCGGCAACTTTGTCACCGTATTTCTTAGTAAGATTATCGGTGGTTAAAATATAATCCATCGTCCTCTCTCCTTTTTGTTATTTTTAAGTTATTATACCAAAAAATGCAATATAAAGCAATGATAAAAATATAATCATCAGCTTATTTCACCATGTTACATTATTGTTTATACAAAGCAAAAGTCCGGAGCGATAGCGCAGCATATAACGTAAAAAATCCCAACCGCATCTAAAAGCGATTGGTTAATATAAAAATAGGAATACTCACTATCGAATGTTGGCATCTCCCTATTTTCACAGGCCGTCGCCAGCCAACTATTTTCGGCACCACCGGGCTTAACTTCTGTGTTCGGTATGGGAACAGGTGGACCCC
>CADBCC010000038.1 GCA_902793125.1 uncultured Ruminococcus sp. | reverse complement strand
GCCGACCATTACGGGGTTGCCATTCTTATCTTTTACTACGTTGCCGTCTTTATCCCTTTTTTCGACGGGAATACCCCAGTCGCCCGTGCCTTTGTTCGGGAACTCCTCGGTTCCCGCGCCCCAGCTGTTCTTAACGAGCCAAGCGCCGTTTTGCTTAGGAGTAGTAAGCGCGGCGGCTTCCTCTTCGGTGAAAGAGATTTCGTTACCTTCGGAATCATATGAGGATGGAATACTGTGGGTAAAGTTTTCCTTGGCGTAGTTATCATCCCATCCAACAATAGCTACAGCATGATTCGCGGCAACATCCTTGTCGTATGTATAGTGAGCCCATTTATCGCTTAAATAGTAAGTTTCATTCGCGGTTCCCTCCGCGCTTACAGGCTCGCTGTTATCGGAGCAAAAACCGATTTCAACCGCCCTGTTGTTCATAAGCTGTTCTTTAATAGCTCCTATCGCGCTCGCTTTAAAATGCGAAGATACCTTTGCGGGAGACGGGAGCTGATAGGAAGCTTTAAGGCGGAATGACTGAGCAAATCTGAATTCCTCGGGGATTGACCAATCGTCTTCATATGAATAGCAGAACGGATTGCCGTTTTTGTCTTTATCAATAAGCTTATTCTTTCCGTGATACTCAAGTATATCTCCAAAGAGCTCCTGCACCTTGGGATTGTTGCCGTATTCGAGAAGAGGACCTACGCCCGAAGAAAACATACTTGTAGCGAATATGGGTGTTCCTCCCGAATCAAGAATCTGTGAAGAATCCTTTTTTCCGCTGAAAATTCCGCCCTCGCCGTTCTGCGGATCATCGGGATCATCTAACGGAGTACCGTTAAACCAGGCTAAATGCTTCTCGGATAAATCCATGGTTTTAGTATTAAGATAATTATCCTGAAGCTTCGGGTTGCCCAAAATAGAAGTCTCGGCGGCAGATATTGCGGCAAATGCCCAGCAGGAACCGAAAGGATTCTGGAACTTAACGGGTGTAACATAGCTTGTATCACCCTTTCCGTCGCTGTTTGTATCAACATTGCGCAGGTCAAAAGCTTCGGGGTAGTTTCCGCCGGTTGAACCTGTTGGTTTTTTACTTTTTAAAATGTTTTCGTTCTCTTTGAAATCAAACGCGTAGTTGCTTTTATCCCGCGTTTGTTTCGAGATTTCGTTTAAAACGCTGTTATTCTTTACCGCGGCTTCAGCCTGCATTGAAAAAACTAAGGCTGAAATCATTACAAGCACAAGAATAACCGAAAGCATTTTCTTGACCGTACTTTTCATCATAAAACCTCTTTTCGTAAATTGTAGAATTATAAAATTATTCATTTTAATTTTACTATATATCCCCTGTCAGATAAATATAATATAGAATTAAAATAAATTTATTTTATAAACCACTGTGTGATTATTAAACTTTAATTAACCTTATTCTTAGCATTTCAGATTGCACATTAAAAATAAATTCAATTTAGTATTGACAATTTTAAAATATATGTTAAAATGATTATAATAAATTGTACGCAATTTAATTTTATCAAATCGAGGTGTATTATGAGTATTTATGATTTTAAAGTAAAAGACGCCAAAGGCGAAACAGTAGATATGTCCGATTACAAGGGTAAGATTCTTCTTATTGTAAACACCGCCACAGGATGCGGATTTACCCCTCAGTACGACGGACTCGAAAAGCTTTATGCCGATTATAAGGAAAACGGATTTGAGATTTTAGACTTCCCGTGCAATCAGTTCGGCCATCAGGCTCCGGGCACCGAAGAGGAAATCGTAAGTTTCTGCAAGATGAAATTCGGAACTACGTTTAAGCAGTTCGCTAAAATTGAAGTTAACGGTAAAAACGAGGAACCGCTTTATACCTACTTAAAATCGCAGAAAAAAGGTATCGGCGGCTCAAACATAAAATGGAATTTCACTAAATTTTTAGTTGACAGGGACGGAAATGTTGTCGAAAGATTCGGCTCAACAACTACTCCCGAAAAGATTGAAAAGAAAATTAAAGAACTAATCTGAATTTAAACTAAAAAGGAAAACCATTATGAATAACGACAGAAATAAAATTATTGTCAAAACCAGCATTATAGGTATTATTACTAATATCGTTCTCGTGCTGTTTAAAATGGCGGTAGGATTTTTCGCTAATTCAATCGCGATTATACTCGACGCGGTTAACAACTTAAGCGATGTTATGTCCTCGTCGATTACAATTATCGGTACAAAATTAGCTTCAAAAGCTCCCGATAAAAAACATCCTTACGGCCACGGCAGAGTGGAGTACATAACTTCGGTAGTTATTTCGGTTATCATTCTTTTAGCCGGTATCGCGTCAATAAAAGAATCTATCGAAAAAATCATTCATCCCGTTAAAACCAACTACTCCGTTTATACTTTAGTAATAATCTCCGTAGCGATAGTAACAAAATTCGTACTCGGAAGATACGTAAAGAGCGTTGGTAAAAAGATAAATTCCCAATCGCTCAAAGCTTCGGGCGCGGACGCGCTTTTCGACGCCGTGCTCTCATTCGGCACATTGATCGGCGCGGTTGTAAATTTAATCTGGGGTTTACAGTTAGAAGGAATTATAGGCGCGCTTATTTCAATTATAATTATTAAAGCGGGAATTGATATGCTCGGCGAGGGTTTGAGCAGTATAATAGGACGTCGCGCGGATACCGAGCTTACGGACAATCTCAAAAAAGAAATAGCCGAATTCAAAGAGGTTAAGGGAGTTTACGATTTAACCCTGCACAACTACGGACCGACGATGCTCTTAGGTTCGGTTCACATTGAAGTCGACGACAATATGACCGCTAAGGAAATCCACGAACTCACCCGCAATATCACGGAAAAAGTTTATTCCGAGTTAGGAATTGTGCTTACTATCGGTATTTACGCCTCAAACGACTCGGAAAACTACGGAAAATACAAGAAAATTATTTCCGACGAAATAGAAAAGCACCCCGAAATTATACAGGTGCACGGATTCTATATCGAGGAGGAAAGAAAGCTTATTTCGTTCGATATAATTGTCGATTTCAAATATGACGCGGAAAAAATCAAAAATGAAGTAATAGCTAACCTTAAAAAAGTAATTAACGACTACGAAATATATGTAATATTAGATACTGATTACAGTGATTAAACAAGGAGAAAAAATGAATAACTGCGACGCTTTAAAATTAGAAAACCAGCTTTGCTTTCCGCTTTACGCGTGTTCCAAAGAGATTGTACGGAGATATAAGCCCTATTTAGACGAGCTCGACTTAACCTACACCCAGTACATAACAATGATGGTGCTGTGGGAAGAAGATGAAATAAACGTTAAAGAGCTCGGGAAAAAACTATACCTTGATTCGGGGACACTCACTCCCCTGCTTAAAAAACTTGAAGCAAAGAAATATATAACGCGCACCCGTTCCAAAGAGGACGAAAGAAATCTTGTTGTAAAAATCACAGGAAAAGGAAAAGCGCTTAGAGAAAAAGCATGCGAGATTCCCGCTAAGGTCGGCTCCTGCGTAAAATTAAGCGAAGAAAAAGCAAAACTGCTTTACGAAACGCTTTACCAGATTCTGGATTCAATGTAAAAGAAGCCCAAAAGCCTCACTTTAGTGCTTTTAAGCTTTAAAGCTTTAGCAATTTAAACTAAAAAAGAGCCGGTTCTTTGTAGAACTTGCACAAACTTCTGTTACAATCTTTGTTTATACTTGACAAAACACTCCCTAAAAGCGATAATATACAGGAAAGTTATCGCTCCTTAGGGAGTATTTTTTATGTATATTTAAAGACAGAATTGAGGAAAAATTATGCCGATTACAGAATTTTTGACAAGAAACGCTACTTATTTTAAAGATGATATCGCACTTGTAGAAATCAATCCCGAGGTAAAAAACATACCTCACGTTACCTGGAGAGAGTATTCTCTTATTGAATCGAACCGTTCGGGCGCGTTCAGAAAGCAGCTCACCTGGGGCGAGTTCGACGTAAAGGCAAATCAGTTCGCGAACCTGCTTCTGACAAGAGGAGTTAAAAAGGGCGATAAAGTCGCTATTCTTCTTATGAACTGCATCGACTGGCTTCCTATTTACTTCGGTATTCTTAAAACGGGAGCGATCGCTGTTCCGCTTAATTTCCGCTACACATCCGACGAAATCGAATACTGCTTAAAGCAGTCGGACTCCGATGTGCTCGTTTTCGGTCCCGAATTTATCGGACGAGTTGAAGAAATACTCATTAAAATCCCGAAAGTTAAAAACGTGTTTTACGTTGGAAGCGAGTGTCCGAGCTTTGCCGACAGTTACGATAATCTTATCGGTTACTGCTCGTCGCACGCTCCGAGCGTTTACATTACCGACGAAGATTACGGCGCTATTTACTTTTCATCGGGCACAACAGGTTTCCCGAAAGCGATACTTCACGCCCACAAGGCGCTCGTACATTCCGCGATAGTCGAGCAGGCGCATCACGGTCAGACCAAGGATGACGTATTCCTCTGTATTCCCCCGCTTTATCATACAGGCGCTAAAATGCACTGGTTCGGAAGTCTTTACTCAGGCTCAAAGGCAGTTCTTTTAAGAGGCGTAAGCCCCGAGTGGATTATCCGCTGCGTAAGCGAGGAAAGATGCTCGATTGTATGGCTTTTAGTTCCCTGGGCTCAGGATATTTTAGATGCGATTGAAAGCGGAAAAATCAACCTTGACGATTACGATTTAAGCAATTGGAGACTTATGCATATAGGCGCACAGCCCGTTCCGCCGACGCTTATAAAACGCTGGAAGAAAATCTTCCCCAACCACAGCTACGATACAAACTACGGTTTAAGCGAATCTATCGGCCCCGGCTGCGTACACTTAGGGGTTGAAAATACCCATAAAGTCGGCGCAATCGGAATCCCGGGACACGGCTGGGAAGTTCGAATTGTTGACGAAAACAGGAACACAATTACCGAGGGCGTAGGCGAATTAGCCGTAAAAGGCCCCGGAGTTATGAAGTGTTATTATAAAGACGCTAAAGCAACGGAAGAAGTTTTAGACAGCGACGGCTGGCTGTATACAGGCGATATGGCAGAATACGACAGCGACGGCTTTATCTATCTTGTGGACCGTAAAAAAGACGTTATTATCTCGGGAGGAGAAAATATTTATCCCGTTCAGATTGAGGACTTTTTACGCTCTAACGACAAGATTAAAGACGTAGCAGTAATCGGACTGCCCGACCAGCGTCTCGGCGAAATCTCAGCGGCAATTATCGAAGTTAAAGAGGGCTGTTCACTTTCGGAAGAAGATGTTAACAACTTCTGTATGGAGCTTCCGAGATATAAACGTCCGAGAAAGATTTTCTTCGCCGACGTTCCCAGAAATCCTACAGGTAAAATCGAAAAGCCTGTTTTAAGGAAAAAATACTGCGGCGAAAGTGTAGTTGCTAAGCAAAATGAGATTAATTTAGATAAATTAAAATAATACACTCAGGAGGAAATTTATGGATTTAAAAGGTATTCTTTCACTAATCTTTTTAGTGGTATTCTTCGGTATTATGATCGGCGTAGGAATTTACTGCCGCAGACATGCTACCGATGTTAACGGTTTCGTGCTCGGCGGACGAAGCGTAGGCCCGTGGCTTACGGCTTTCGCTTACGGAACATCGTATTTTTCCGCGGTTATCTTTATCGGATACGCGGGACAGTTCGGCTGGAAATACGGTATCGCCTCAACCTGGATCGGAATAGGAAACGCACTAATCGGTTCGCTTTTAGCATGGGTTATTTTAGGCAGAAGAACGCGTATTATGACTCAGTATCTTGATTCGGCTACTATGCCCGATTTCTTCGGAAAACGTTTCAACTCAAACGGACTTAAAATCGGCGCTTCAATAATTACGTTTATATTCCTTATCCCCTATACCGCTTCGCTTTACAACGGACTCTCAAGACTTTTCAGTATGGCGTTCGGAATCGACTATATCTGGTGTATAGTTATTATGTCGATACTTACGGGTATTTACGTAATCGCGGGCGGATATATGGCTACGGCAATTAACGACTTTATCCAGGGCCTTATTATGATTGTAGGCATTGTTGCCGTAATAGCGGCTGTGCTTATGTCTAAAGGCGGATTTATGGAAGCGTTAAACGGACTCGCAAACGTTTCGGATCCGACAGTAACAAAGATTCCCGGAGCGTTCAACTCATTCTTCGGTCCCGATCCCTTAAACCTCTTAGGCGTTGTTATACTCACATCGCTCGGTACATGGGGACTTCCGCAGATGGTTCAGAAATTCTACGCAATCAAAAGCGAAAAGCATATACGCAAAGGAACAGTAATCTCAACCGCGTTCGCGTTTATCGTAGCGGGCGGATGCTACTTCCTGGGCGGTTTCGGCCGTCTGTTCACACCTGAGACAGCTCCCGACGGCACAGTAGTATTCGATTCAATCATCCCGAATATGCTCTCGAACTTATCACCCATACTTATCGCGATAGTTGTTATTCTCGTTCTTTCGGCTTCAATGTCAACGTTATCTTCTCTTGTAATCGCTTCTTCCTCAACTCTTACAATTGACTTTTTAAAGGGCAATTTTATAAAGAAAATGAGCCAGAAAAAAGAAGTGCTTATTATAAGAATTTTTATAGTTGTATTTATCGCCATTGCGGCTATTATCGCAATTTACCAGGTTAAGAGCGCGGATGAGTCGGTTAAGTTTATCGCTCAGCTTATGGGTGTATCATGGGGCGCTTTGGCGGGCGCTTTCCTCGCTCCGTTCCTCTACGGTCTTTACTGGAAAAAGACTACAAAAGCAGCTTGCTGGATAAGCTTTATTTTCGGCGCGGGCATAATGCTCTTAAACCTTTTCGCGCGAAATATTTTCCCCGTTATCTTACAGTCTCCCATCAACTGCGGCGCGTTCGCGATGCTTGCCGGACTTATTATTGTACCGGTTGTAAGCCTTATTTCTCCGAAACCTGACAGAAAACTTGTTGACAGCGCTTTCGAATGTTACGAGAAGAAGGTTCCCGCGGCTCAGAAAAATTCGCTTGACTAATTAATTAACAATTTAAAATTTCAGGTCGGGAAAAAGATTATCAAATCTTTTTCCCGGCCTTTTATTTTTTTAATTAACATTTCCCGCTTGCAGTTATACAACAAAAATATAAAAATGTTGCAATTGAGACCGCTCTGTTGTATAATTAAAAAAGCATAAATTTGAAAGGAAGACAGAAATGAAAAGAATAGCAACATTATTACTTATTTCAATTACTTTATTATCCGCTTGCTTTATTAACTCCTGCTCCTGCGCATGCGCAAACAACATTGACGTACAGCCTACAAATTACAGCACCAAAGAAGCAATTAAGGATACAAAAGATTGGCTCGCTAAAACTTACACCAAAGGCGATACTAAAATAGTTGATAAATATCTAAAATATAAAATCGTTCACGCGGATACTAATTCACCCTGCTTTGTAAGATACTATCTGCACAATATTTCATCGCGTGATCTGCTCGTATTTAAAGACGGCAGAGTTATCGTTATTGACGATGATACAAAAGATCAGGTTAAGGGATATAACTACCTCTTCCCGATTGACATTACCAACGTTACAAACTCAGAGCTTCAGAATGTTCCGAAATTGGTTCAAAACTGATTTAATCTGTATAAAACCGGATTTTTTACAGATATTATTATTGGATTTTAAACTCAGTTCTGGCTTTCGGGGGAATATATGACAGCTTTAATAACAGGCGCAAGCAGCGGTATGGGACGCGATATGGCGCGTTATTTAGCCTTAAAAGGCTATGACCTTATACTTACAGCGCGCAGAAAAGAAAGACTCGAAGAACTTAAACAGGAACTTAAAAACGTCGAAGTAACAGTTATCGAACTTGATTTATCTAAGGAAGAAAACTGCTTTAAGCTTTATGATACGGTAAAAGATAAAAACGTTGACTTTCTTATTAACAACGCGGGGTTCGGCGCGTACGGAAAGTTTAACGAAGTTCCGCTCGACAAAGAGCTTGAGTTAATTAATACAAATATTAAAGCTCTGCATATTCTTACAAAGCTATTTATTAAAAATATGATAAAAAGAAATAAAGGCTATATTTTAAACGTCGGCTCAGCCGCGGGTTTTTTAGCGGGACCGACTTTCTCGAGCTACTACGCCTCTAAGAATTATGTAGTCAGACTCACCGAAGCGATTCACGAGGAAATGCGGCGGGATAAAATCAACGTGAAAGTAAGTGTTCTTTGCCCCGGACCGGTTAAAACGGAATTCAATAAGGTTGCTAACGTGAACTTCGCGGTCGGCGGACTCGAAAGCAAATACGTCGCGAAATACGCAATTGAGAAAACTTTAAAAGGCAAGATGGTTATTACTCCCGGAAAGCTTATGAAACTCGCGAAATTCGGGGAACATTTTTTAAGCGAAAAACGACTCACAAGAATGTCGTATAATATGCAGATGAAAAGAAAAGGAGCTGATTAATCAGCTCCTTTTTTATGGAAAATTTTCATTACTGCTCTTCATATTTTTCTTTAAGCTTTTTAAGAATCATATTAGCGCACATATAAACGTTTCCACCGCCCATTGTAAGGATTAAATCCCCTGCTGTGGCATTTTCGCAAACATACTCGGTAATATCCTCAAACGTATCTATACATTTTGAGTTCGGCACTTTAGCACCAAGATCGGTTGAATAAATATTGTAAGTATTTGTTTCGCGAACAGGAAGTATCTCCGAAATAATCGCGGCATCGGGAATTTTTAAAGCTTCGGCAAAATCATCAAGAAGCATAGCTGTTCTTGAGAATGTATGCGGCTGGAACACAGCCCAAACCTTTTTAAATCCCATATTCATAGCGGCGTTTAAAGTTGCCGTAAGCTCGGTCGGATGATGCGCGAAATCGTCGGCAACGGTAATATCTCCGGGAGTTCCGAGAATTTCAAAACGTCTGTGCACACCGCCGAACTTCTCAAGATTTTCGGAAATGTTCTTCGCGGTAGCTCCTAAATAATGAGCCGTAGCCGCGGTAGCAAGCGCGTTATAGATATTGTGCTTTCCGGGTACCATAAGCTTTATTGTACAAAGCTTTTCTCCGCGCTTCATTAAATCAAATGTTTCGTGCACACCCTTATCCGCGCTTATATTCGCGGCGTAGTAATCGTTTGTATCATTAAAACCGTATGTTATCTTAACCGCCTTAACGTCCTTTACGGCGTCCATTGTGTTCTTATCGTCGCCGTTTAAGATAAGCGCTCCAGTAGTCTGTTCGGCAAACTGTTTAAACGACTTTTTGATATTATCAAGATTCTTAAAATAATCGAGGTGGTCGGCGTCGATATTCAGAATTACGGAAATAAACGGGGTAAGTTCTAAAAATGTATCAACATACTCGCACGCTTCGCAGACGATAATATCGCTCTGTCCGACATAACTGTTTCCGCCTATATAGGGAAGCTTTCCGCCAATTACCGCGGAAGGATCAAAACCGCTTCCGATAAGCACCTGGGTAAGCATTCCCGTTGTGCTGGTTTTTCCGTGCGTTCCCGCTACGGCGATACTGCGGTTATAACGGCGGCAAACAATACCGAGCATAACGCTTCGCTCGATACAGGGAATGCCTCGCTTTTCAGCCTCGGCACGCTCGGGATTATCTTTTTTTACGGCAGCTGAATAAACAACTAACTCTGCGCCGTTAATATTTTCAGCTTTATGTCCCATAAATACGGGAATACCGTAGCCTTTGATTTTGTCGAGGGTTTCGCCCTCGTTCATATCGGAGCCCTGAATCTCAAAGCCCTCGCTCATAAGTATTTCGGCAAGCGGGCACATTCCGCTTCCGCCGATTCCGATAAAATGTATTCTCTTTTTGTTATCAAGAAGATGATCCACTTTCATTATTAACACCCCATTACTAACAGGTTATCAGTTAAAACACCATTTACATATACTATTATATTGTTTTTTACAGCAAAAATAAATACCTTTTTAGAAAAATATAAATATTTTTATCATATTGCCAAATTAACTAATAAATGATAAAATATTTTTAGTACCCTCGTCAATCGTAAACGCAGCTATCAAAATTTTAATCCACTTTGCCGCTTTATTTATGTAAAGTTTTAGATAGAAAGCGTAATTCAATTTATAAATAAACAGCCTTTTAAGTTACAGATTTAATGGAAAAATATGAAGAAAAACGATATTATAAAACTTAAAATAACCTCGATGACTTCCCAGGGAAGCGGAGTCGGCAAAAATGACGACGGAATTGTTGTATTCGTTCCGTTTTGCGCGGTTGGCGATGAGATTGAGGCTAAAATTTTAAAAGTAAAAAAAACCTACGCTTACGGAAAAATCGAGCGTATTATAAATCCGTCATACTTCCGCATAACTCCCGACTGCGAAGCTTTTACAAAATGTGGCGGGTGCGCTTACAGGCACCTAAGTTATAATTCCGAAAAAGAAATTAAACGCCACCGTGTAATTGACGCAGTTGAGAGAATAGGAGGGCTGAGCGGAATTAAGGTTAAAGAAGTTGTAGATAACAAACGACTTAGCCGCTACCGCAACAAAGCCCAGCTCCCCTGCAAAAATACCGAATCCGGAGTTGAGTTCGGATTTTACGCCGCCCACAGCCACAGAATAATACCGCTTAGTGACTGTTTACTCCAACCGAAGCTCTTTAAAAAAGTAATCGGAATCACCGAAGATTTTATGCGCGAAACCGCTCAAAACGCTTACGACGAAAATTCCGAACAGGGAAAACTTCGGCATCTTTACATAAGATATGCGGAAATGACGAATCAGTTAATGGTATGCTTTATTATTAACGGGAACGGTTTAAAGCATGAAGATGTGCTCGTTAAAACGCTGAAAGAAAACATTCCAGAACTTAAAACTGTTGTTTTTAATTCTAATAAAGAAAAAACCAACGTTATCCTCGGCAGTAAAAACCGCGTTGCTTACGGCAACGGTTATATTGAAGATATATTATGCGGAAAACGTTTCAGAATATCTCCGCTTTCCTTTTACCAGGTTAACCGATCTCAGGCGGAAAAGCTGTACACAATCGCGCGCGATTACGCCGAACTGAAAAAAGGCGACGTGCTTTTGGACTTATATTGCGGAGCCGGCACAATCGGTCTTACAATGGCAGACAAATGCAAAAAGCTAATCGGCGTCGAGATTATCGAGGACGCGGTTAAAGACGCATACATAAACGCCGGACTAAACGGAATTAATAACGCCGAGTTCATCTGCGGCGACGCGGAATACGCGGCTGAAAAGCTCAGAACCGATGGGATTAAACCTGACGTTATCGTTGTCGATCCTCCGAGAAAGGGACTTACCCCCGAGCTTATAGATACAATCGTAGAAATGAACCCCGAAAGAATTGTTTATGTAAGCTGCGACTGCGAAACATTAGCGAGGGATTTAAAGCAGTTTAATGCAAATTATTATTCCATAAAAGAAATAACGCCTGTCGATCTCTTCTCCCGCACTCCGCATATAGAATGTGTATGCAAAATTGAAAGAACTAAATCATAGTAAACTTTTAAAAAAAAATACAAAAATCTATTGACTTGTTGACGTTTTTTAGTATATAATAATGAATGTTGTAAATGAAATAGAGGCGCGGTCTTTATCAGTAGCGTAACTCAAGCGCGGAAACGCTGTACGCGAAAGGAAATACCGC
>CADBCC010000037.1 GCA_902793125.1 uncultured Ruminococcus sp. | reverse complement strand
TATGTGGATTTGCAGTCGATCACCAGTGAACAGCACGAGGAAGATATCCGAAATATCATTCGTGAGGAAATGCGGGCTTGCTTTGCAGAAGCAAACTTCACTCTGCAGGCTGTAAATCCCGCTTTAAGTGCAGACCAACAGGAAGAAGCCGAGCAGGATATTCTGGATGATCTCAAACTGTTTGATTGACGGCACGATGACGGCAAATTTCAAGACCGATATTAAAATTGACGCTGTGTCTTATACTGTAGCAAGCAGGGAATTTGTACGGCAAATTCCAAATACAACAGCCCAAAGCTGCTGTAAATCTTTAGGGACGCCCTAACACCCGAAGAAAGAAGGTATATTATTGAACGATAAAAAAGCAAGAATCGAGCTGCGTGTTACGCAGTCCGAGAAAGACAAGATAGCCCGGCTCGCCGAGAGCTGCGGCTTATCTCAATCCGAATATATCAGACAAAGGACATTGGGCTATGCGCCGAGGACGGTGCTGCCTGATGTCTTTTTTGATTTCTACCAAACGCTCTGCCGCTTGTGTGACGAGGTTGCCGATAAGGTATCACCTGAAACCGAACGAAAGCTTCTTGAAGTCGTAGACGAAATTCGACAGCGCCTACTTCTGCCGGAGAAATCCACAACGGCACAGATTCGCAAGGAGATGATGACGTGGCAACCACAGGCTTCTGGCCCGTCAAAGGACGGTTAATGGATGTTATCAACTACGCTCAGAATCCCGATAAGACAACAGACAGAAGATTTCTTGATGACGATTTAGCCGCCACCCTCAATTACGTTGAGAACAGCGACAAGACAGATCAAACAATGTATGTCAGCGGAATCAACTGTACGAAGAAGCGAGTCTATGAGCAGATGATGACCACCAAGCGACGTTACGGCAAGCTCGGCGGCAATGTTGCGTATCACGGTTATCAAAGCTTTCAGGCTGGAGAAGTCACACCCGAAGAAGCGCACCGTATTGGCATTGAAACCGCCAAGCGTATGTGGGGCGATGACTATGAGATAGTTGTGACGACACATCTGAATACGGCAAACCTACACAATCATATCGTCGTAAATAGTGTATCGTTCCGCACCGGACGGACGACACATCTGAATACGGCAAACCTACACAATCATATCGTCGTAAATAGTGTATCGTTCCGCACCGGGAGAAAGTTTGAAAACCATATTTCCGACCATTACAAGCTGCGTGAGATTTCCGACGCGGTCTGCCGTGAACACGGAAAATCCGTGATTGAAAACGCTCCGTTCTACGGCGGCGATAAGGCGTATTGGGTACGCAAAGGTGGACAGATACCCCGAAAAGATATGCTGCGGCATGATGTTGATGAAGCATTAGCCTGTACGATCAAGCCTTTCGATTTTGAATTCTATCTGCGCTCACGCGGTTACCATTTTGTGCGGAATTTCAAGTATCAGCATCCGTCGGTAATCGCTCCCGACTGGAAGAAGCCTGTCAGGTTGAGCAGTCTCGGAAAGGATTACTCCAGAGAAGCGATCCTAAGACGGCTTCAATCACAGAGAGAGGATAAATACTTTGTAGATTTCTATACGCCGAGCTCGTATTATCAGCGCCAGCCGCTAATTGTGCGAATACGGGATTTTGAGAAAAGAACGGAGCCTGATGTTATCACTGCGCTGTTTGAGCTGATTATAACGATTGCCAAGCTCATCACCGGCAACAATGTTCAAAAGCAAGATTACCGTCCTGTTTCGCCTGAATTACGGGCAGAGATCAGAAATCTTGACCGAACGCTGGCAGAATACCATTTCCTCTGTGATCACAATGTAGAGTGTGTGGAGGATTTTGTGACTTGCCGAAAAGAAATCACTGAGCAAATCAAAGCGTATGAAGCAGAGCGTCAGCATCTCAGAAATCAAATCCGCAGGGCTAAAACGCCCGAAGAAGATATTTCCCTAAACGAACAATGCAAAGAAATCACAAAAAAGCTAACACCCTTGCGCAAGCAGATCATTATCTGCGGGCGCATTGAAAACAAAGTGCCTCGGCTCCGGGATTTGATCGAACAGGAGAAACAGCTGGAGCAAGGCAGGTATAAGTACAAATATTATCACCAAAATAAAACGAAACAAAGGAGTTATGAACGATGACCAATATATCAATCAACAAATTACACGAATTCAGAGACCACCCTTATCAGGTGCTCGACAACGGAGAAATGAACAGCCTCATTGAGAGCGTTCAGCAGCAGGGCATTATGGCGCCGCTGATTGTTCGCCCGTTGGAGGATACAACCGACGAATACGAAATCATATCCGGACACCGCCGTTTCCGTGCGGCGCAGAAGGCAGGGCTTGCAGAAGTTCCTGCCTTTATTCGTCCCGTCAGTCGTGACGAAGCAGCGATTATGGTGGTGGACAGCAACCTTCACAGGGAGCATCTTCTGCCGTCGGAAAAGGCGTTTGCTTACAAGATGAAACTTGAAGCTATGAAAAGGCAAGGTGAACGCTCAGACTTAACTTCTACACAAGTTGTGTCAAAGTTTCGCACAAGCGAGATTGTCGGTGAACAAAACGGAGAAAGTCGGGAGCAAGTCAGGAGATATATCCGTCTGACTAACCTCATCCCTGAATTGCTTGAACTGATGGACGAAGGCAAGATTGCTTTCTCTGTCGGCGTGGAGCTGTCATATCTCTCATCCGAAATCCAACGTGATTTATATGCGATCATTGAGCGGGATGATCATACCCCGTCTTACTCACAGGCTTATCGTCTGCACAAAGCGTTCAATAGCTGTTCTCTCAAGAAAGAAGGTTTGGAGCTTGTGATGGCTGAGGAAAAAGCAAACCAACGGGAAACGCTGAAAATCCCAATGGACAAGGTGAGGAAATACGCTCCGAGAGCCACCGACAATCAGCTTGAAGATTTTGTCCTCAAAGCCTGCGATTATTACCAACGCTATCTCAAGCGACAGCGTGACCGTGAAAGATGAGGTGAGCCTATTGAACAATGAATTGCAAACTGCGGAATACTCGGAAGAAGCGTTAACGCTCCTCGCAAAAGCGATTGTTCCCGACGTTATTGAGTTTTATAACAGCGAGTTCGGCAAACGATACTTTGAAGAATGGCTAAAGGCTCACCCCGAATATCAGGACGGAAAAAAGATTGCGTAAATTTGACACAATCGACTGTTTTCGGCAAATCCTGTAAAATAAAATCAATAAAGCTCTCCGTCATCTCGGCGGAGAGCAAAGGAGGTCAATTATGAATGTAGTAATTTATGCCCGCTTTTCGAGCCACAGCCAGACCGAACAATCTATTGAAGGTCAGCTAAAGGTTTGTTACGAATATGCAGAGCAAAATCATTATACAGTTGTCGGTGAATACATAGACAGGGCTATGAGCGGAAAATATGATAATCGTGCAGAGTTTCAGCGTATGATTTCCGACAGCGATAAGCACACCTTTGAGGGCGTGTTGGTTTATCAGCTTGACCGCTTTGCCCGTAACCGCTACGACAGCGCAATCTACAAAGCCAAGCTGAAAAAGAACGGTGTGAGGGTGTTATCGGCAAAAGAGAATATCACCGACGACGCATCGGGTATCCTCGTTGAAGGCGTGTTGGAAAGTATGGCGGAGTATTATTCTGCCGAGCTTTCTCAGAAGATACACCGAGGGATGGAAATTAACGCACAAAAGTGTTTATCCAATGGCAGCAACCCCGGTCTTGGATTCAAGGTGGATAAAGACAGACACTTCTATGTTGACGAGGACGAAGCCAAAATCGTTCGTGAGATTTTTGAACGATATGCAAGCGGCGAAACAAAAGCCGAAATCGTAAAGGACTTGAAACGCCGCCAAGTCAAAACTTCACTTGGTAACGATTTCACTTATAACAGCCTTAGCCGTATGCTGAGCAACAAACGATATATAGGAGTTTATATGTATAAGGGACAGGAAACGCCGGGCGGTATGCCGAGGATTTTGGACGATGATCTATTTAACAAGGTTCAGGATATTCTGAACAAAAACAAAAAGGCTCCTGCCAGAACGCACGGCGAGGGTGAGTATCTGCTGACTACAAAACTGTTTTGTGGTCATTGTAAGAATATGATGGTCGGTTACGGCGGTACGGGAAAATCAGGAAAACAATATCGCTATTATATTTGCAAGGAAGCCAGAAAGAAACGCTGCGACAAAACAATCGTCGGAAAGAAAATGATCGAGGACAGAGTAATTGCCGAATGTTTGAAACTGCTTACCGATGACAATATCAAATTCATCGCTCAAAAGGTTGCTGAGGAATGCAGCAAAAGCCCCGATAATCTGACGGTCAAGCAACTAAAGAAAGCTATCCGAGAAGCGGATACCGCTATTGAAAATCTATGGCGAGGTATTGAGCAGGGACAATCCGTTCCGATGTTGACAGAACGCCTTAACAAACGTCAGGCTGAAAAAGAAACGTTGGAAGAACAGCTCGCCATTGAACAAAACAAACGTATCTGCCTTTCGGAAGCGCAGATACTCGCCTTCCTTGATTTTGTATGTGAAATGCCGCTGGATGATGTCAACAAGCGCAGAGCCATCATCAATATCCTCGTACACTCTGTCTATCTCTATGACGATCACTTCATCTTGATTATCAACGCAAGCAAGAAGCCGATGAATATTGATAACATTCCGTTGGAGGAAATAGAAGAAGCCTTCAGCTCCGATAAAACCTATAATGAGCAGTGTTCGACTATGACGTCGCCTGCTCCACCAAAAAAGAAGTAACGCCTAAAAGGCGTTATTTCTTTTTTTATATAAATCGGAATCGGAGCCGACCGTTAAGAAAACGCTCCGGGGGAGCGCTTTTAAGAACGAAAAACTTAAATCTTACCTCTTACCGCTCAGCTAAGTAACACTCCGCTTTATTTTTTAAAGCAAAAACTTCATATTTACGTAAAAAACCGCGGCGTAAAAACACCGCGGCGGTTTTTCATTTACAGAATATCCTCAACCGAGAAGTTGTCGGGTAACAATCTCTTCGAGTTCAGATACTTATTATCGGTTTCGAACGATTTCTGAAGAAGGTCCTCTTTTATAAGAACTTCGGTATGTATTTCGGGTTTAACGTATTTATTTTTCATAGTGACCTCCTTATTGCTTTGTATCTTCATTTGTAGCCGACATTTCCTCGGCGTCGTTATAACTTACGCTGCAGCCGCCGTAAACGCAGGTTCCGACGTAGTCGTTGTAGAAGGTTCTCAGCAGGCCGTTCGCGTCGTAGTAACGCATATAAGAGCGCGCCACAACCTTTTTATCCTTATTAGCGTCCGTTTCGTCATCATCATAGGTAACGACAAAAGTCGCGAGTCTGTATTTATTGCAGTTGCGGTGGTCCATTATAATATCGGGATTTCCGCCGTAGCCCCCGCTCTGCGATGTGCAGTCGACGTTGGTAACATAGTTGAAGTTGTTTTCGCTTCTTTCTCTTACCGTTGTATTTACGCCGTTTACGTCCGTGCCTTTGTACTGGAGCTTATAGGTACTTTTATCGATATTAAACGAAGAATCGTTAGCGACAGTATCCGCGACATCCTTGGGCGCGGTTACAAATCCGTATTCAACCTTATGTTCAAAACCGTCTTCGCTTTCAACCTTTTTATCGGAGAGAGCGTCAACATCGCTCAGAAGCTTTTCGCTTATTGAAGTAACAAACCTAAGACCGCCGGGACGGCTCTTAAAAATATTTTCATCAACAAGCTTTTCGGGACGGATCTGAATACCGAAAAGTCCGAAGGAACTGTAGTAATACTTTCCGTCATCCTTTTTCATTGTATCGGGAAGATTCTTTTCGTCGATATCTTTTTCCTGTTCGATTTTATCAACCTTTTCCCAATGAGCGTAGATGTCTTTATACTTTTCGTACTGTTCCCCTGTTTCGTATTCTTTTCCGAATTCAACGGGACGGCTGTCGCTGTCGCGGTCGTAATACCAGCCTTTGAAAACATAACCGTCGGGATCTTTAAGCTTAGGAATATTGTGGAATTCCTCGATAGTATTTCCGACCTCTACCGTATGATTTGTAACATAGGGCGTAAAGATTTCATTTTCGTAAATGCTGCTGTCCATATCCGCGTTGTTGATATGATAGTTTACATCTTTATCGTAGCGCACAAGGCGTATTTCGTTAGTATTTACATCCGAATAGTCAACATACCAGCTCTTGTGGTCGGAAGTAAACGCGTAAGCGGGAATAACGGTATTATTGGATTTATAACCGCTTGTGAGATAGTCTGTGGATACGGCATCGGAAGCTGTATCGTCCTTGCCGTCATCCCAGAGAGTCGGGTCGGAAAGTCCGATTTGAGAGCCTGTTAAATCGCCTGTAACATAAACAGGTTTAGCCTTGCTTAATACATTAAGGTTGTTTATAGTACCGTTGAATTTATTGTTTTGGATTATATCGGCGCCTGAAACGTTGATTATTGAGCTTGCGTCATAGTAAACGCCCGCTCCCCTGTCGCCGGAATTATTACCGCTGATTTCGGTATCTTTAATTGTAGTATATCCTCCTGAGACATTTGATGAGGCTAAAATTCCGCCGCCGTTAGTTGTTGCGGTGTTTCCAGTAATCTTACAGCCGTCAACACTCAGCTGAGTCCAGTTGCCGTAATTCTCAATACCGGCTCCGTTGTCGGCTTTATTGTTTTTGATTAAGGCGTTATGAATCTGAACCTTTACCGCGGAACTTAATATCGCTAAATACACTCCGCCTCCGCCGTCAGACGCAATGTTCGAAGAAATCTCTCCGCCTTTAATATAAAGTCCGGGGTTATTCGTTGTGCCGATTCCGGGGTTATATGTTCCGATAGCGCCCGCGTAGGAGTAAAAATATCCTGAAGCGAAAACGCCCGCTCCGCAATCGGCTTTATTGGCGCTTATTGTACCGTCGTTTATAGTTACCGTATTCTTAGGATTACCCCATCTAAAATTGCTTAGTTCTCCGTATGAGATATCCATAGCGACTCCGCCGCCGAAATTGGTAGCTTCACATCCGGTAATTGTACCGCCGTCCATAGTAAAAGACGAACCGCCGGTAACAAATACTCCGCCGCCCATAGCGGTAAAGCATCTGTTGGGATCAGAGTCGTCAATATAATCGGAAGTCGCGTAGCAGTTCGAAATAGTACCGCCTTCCATATTAAAGATTCCGCCCGATATTACCGCGACTCCGCCGCCGTAGCATACGGAACCGTCGTAAATACCGCAGTTGTCGATAGTACCGCCGTACATATTAAATGTACCGCTTTGTATTGTTACACCGCCGCCGTAGTAGTTGCTTCCCTTATGGTCTTTAACGCTGACTTTTCCGTACATATTACATACGCCGTCAGGCAAAACAGAAATAACTCCCGGATCGTCGCTTGATTCCAAACACTTAAGAGTAAGAGAGGATTTTCCGTCGCCGAGGTTTAAAGTCGCTCCGCCGGAAACAAAAGCCGTTCCGTGAATACCTGTAATTGTGTGCCCGTTACCGACAACGGTAACTTTGGCGCCGTTCTTTGAAATATCAAGAGAAGCGTCGGAAATATCATCAGTAAGATTGATAACGTATTCCCCGCCGTTCGCGTTAATATCAGCGCATACGTCGGTAAGCTGTGAAGCGCTGCCGACCGAAACAGTCGTCGCCGCGAAAACATTAATCGGTGATACGCACATAACGCTTAAAAGCATTATTGCAGTCAAAAGCACGGATAAACATTTACTTATTGTTTTCATAAATCCAACCCCTTTAAACAAAGTTTTTGTACAATTTACCATTATAATCTATTATATATTTTAACTTTATTCACGTTAAATGTCAAATAATTTACGCTTTTATATTACCTCGTAAATTGTTGGTTTTTTAATAACAAGTGAATATTCACCACTTGTTAAGAGTGAAATAAATTTTTCTTTGTGTATTGTAAACAACTTTAAGGGGTTATTTTTGTTTACCATTTATAGTTGCAAGGCGATATTGTTTATTATTTAACAAATTCTTTGTATAAAGTGCCGAAAAAGAAAGCAGATACAAAAGTATCTGCTTTCTCATTACACCTTCGAACTTTGAAGGCTGATTTTAATTATTTCATTACTGTCTTATGGCCGTCGCAATCGGCGCAATCAATTTTACCGTCGCCGCCGCAAGCGCTGCAGCTTCTTGTAAGTCTTATTGTTCTGTAGGCATAGCCTTGCATTTAAACCTAAAAAAATCTAAAAAAACTTTTTAAAAAATTGCATAAAAATACGCAATTTCCTCTTTTTTTGTATATATAAGTAAAAGGAGGTTTTTTATGGATAAATTTTTATCTGTTCCCTACTCTGTTCTTAAAAATAAAGAAATAAGTTTAGCGTGTAAGCTTCTGTTCGCGGATATAATAAGCTTATCAAAAAACGAAGGCTTCTGCTTCGCTTCCAACGAGTATTTTTCAACCGAACTCGGTTTAAGCGACAGGGCGGTTGTTTATTCTATAAAAGAATTAAAAGATAAAGGATTTATTACTACCGAAAGAAAACATTACATACGTTACATAAGAATCAACCCCGAAAAATTTAAAATTACTCCTAAAATCATAACCGCAAATTTTGCGGACAAAAACGCAAATTCTGCGCGCACAAACGCAAATTTTGCGGAGACAAACGCAAATTCTGCGCAGTATAATATTAATTATAATAATAATAAAAATAATAATTATAAAAAATATTCAAAAAACAATTTAGAAAATGAAAGAAAGAGAAGTTATAACCTTAAGGAACTTATGAAAATAAAATAAATCCATCATCAACACCGGGATTGAAAACCATAAAAAACTCCCGAGCCAAAGCCCGGGAGCAAATTTTAACTTTTAACTGATTTTATGGATCCAGCCCTCGGGAGCTTCGATGCGTCCCATCTGGATACCTGTTAAAGTATCGTAGAGTTTCTTTGTAACAGGGCCCATAGAATCCATTCCGCTCGGGAAGCAGATTTCCTCGCCGTGGTCTACAATCTTGCCTACGGGCGAAATAACAGCCGCTGTACCGCAAAGCCCGCACTCGGCGAAGTCCTTAACTTCCTCGAAAGCTACGGGACGGTGCTCAACCTCGAGTCCGAGGTATTTTTCGGCAACAATCATAAGACTTCTTCTTGTGATTGACGGAAGGATTGAATCGGATTTCGGAGTTACTATTTTATTATCCTTAGTTACAAACAGGAAGTTCGCTCCGCCTGTTTCCTCAACGTGAGTGCGTGTAGCCGCGTCGAGGTACATATTCTCGTCAAATCCTTTTTCGTGAGCGTCAACAATCTGGAATAAACTCATAGCGTAGTTTAAGCCCGCCTTAATATGGCCTGTGCCGTGGGGCGCGGCTCTGTCGTAATCGCAAACGCGGATAGTAATCGGCTTGGCTCCTCCCTTAAAGTAAGGGCCTACGGGAGTTACAAAAATTCTGAACTGGTACTCGTCGGCGGGTTTAACTCCGATAACGGGGTTTGTGCCGAAGATGTACGGACGGATGTATAATGTTGCTCCCGAGCCGTAAGGCGGAACGTAGTCGATATTAGCCTTAACAACCTGCTCAACAGCGTCAATAAACTTCTCTTTGGAAACTGTGGGTATTTTCAGTCTTTCGGCGGACTGAATAAGTCTTTCGGCGTTTAAGTCGGGGCGGAATGTTACAACACTTCCGCTTTCGGTTGTATAAGCCTTTAAGCCCTCGAATACGGTCTGGGCATACTGCAGAACACCCGCGCACTCGTTAATCTTAACTGTAGCGTCGTCAACAATAGCGCCGTCATCCCATTTTCCGTCTTTAAAATCGGAAACATATCTTTTTTCGGTTTGGATATAAGCGAATCCTAAATTTGACCAGTCAATATTTTTAGCAGACATAATATAACTTCCTTTCGTTTATTATAAAAATCTAAATTAAATTTTATCACCGTTTATTTACGCTGTCAAGAAAATTGCCGAACTTTATCACAATAAAGTTATATAATTCTATTATAGAATTATAACTCGCCGTATTTTATTTATACTTAAATCGGTGATATTATGAAAAAAGTTACTAAAATCGTTCTCTCGGGAGGGCCGGGCGGCGGAAAAACAAAATCACTTAAAAGACTTCTGCCCGAGCTTCAAAAGTTCGGATACAAAGTTTTCCCCGTTCTTGAGTCCGCGACTCAGATTATCGAAAGCGGATTCAACAGGCACGAAAGCGCGTATAAATTTCAGAAAGCAATCGCCGAAAACCAGCTTAAAATAGAAACCGAAATCGAAGAAAACCTGAAGCCGGACGAAAAAGCGCTGATAATCTGCGACCGCGGTCTTATGGACTGCAGGGTTTACCTAAACGACAGCGATTACGAAAAAATAAAAGCCGAGCTGAATATGAACGAGGTTGAGCTTCGGGACAGATACGACGCGGTGTTCCACCTCGACAGCACCTCGAACAGCAGCAACGCCGAATATATAAACGAGCACACGCGTATTGAAAACGAAAGCGAAGCCCGGAAGATTAACGAGCGTTCCTTAAAAGCCTGGTGCGGAAATCCGCATTACAGATTCATCCCCGTGTGTGAAAACTACGAAGAAAAATTCCGCCTGCTTTTAAAAGAGATTAAGTCTTTTCTCGGAATACCGAGACACTTGGAGATTGAACGAAAGTTTTTAATAAAATATCCCGATATTGATTTTCTTATGACGCTTCCCTGCTCAAAAACATCAATCGAGCAGGCGTATTTAATCGGAGAACAGGGAGTTTTCCGGCTTAGAAAACGAGGCTGTAACGGCGAATACATTTTCATTAAAACCGTTAAAACAAGAATCAGCGATACCGTGCGTATAGAAAAAGAAGACCGCCTTAGCGAAAGCGAATACAACGAGCTTATGAGCTCAAACAAAGTTACGGGTAAAATTAAAAAACACCGCTACTGTCTTATGTACAAAGGAACATATTACGAGATAGATATTTTTCCTTTTTGGAAAAATCAGGCGCTCCTTGAAGTTGAGATGAGCGAAGAAAACGAAGAAATTAATATCCCGGAATTCTTTGATTTAATCCGCGAAGTATCCTTTGACGAAAGATACAGAAACAGCTCGCTTTGCAATAATGTTCCTGAAGAAGAAGTTTAAATCAGCTAAAAGCGTTCAGAATTCATCAGCAGGAGAATTTAATGGAATTTAAAAAATCACGTTCCCTTGAGATTACTCTCAGGGAAGAAAACTTCGAAAAAGTTATTTCATATATTAAACCATGGCTTGCACAAAGGCACATCAACCGGAAAGCCATAGTGGAAACAACGCTTTTGGTTGAAGCTCTTTTTAATCATTTTATTGAACAGGGCTACAGCCCCGATACCGTGCTGTCAATAAAGGTGCAGAGAAGCTTCGGAGAAAGCAGTATAAAAATCGGATTTGAGGGCGAAGCCTATGTTCCCGTCGAAGAAAGCGGAGCCGATTTTTCGCCCGAATTAAAAATTGTAGAGGCGTACAACGATAAAATAAGCTACAGATACCGGCTGGGCTACAACAGCATTCGAATCATTGTAAAAAGAAACTACAGACGTTCTTTAGCTTACTGCGCGATCGGAACTGTTCTTGCAATTCTCGCGTATATTCCGATAAGCCTTTTTATGACACCTGAACAGCAGGTTGAGTTTGACAGCAGCTTTATTTCTCCTTTAATAAAGTTATTCGCTAACGCGATGCTTATGGTCGGTACTCCCGTTACGCTTTTCTCGCTGATAAAAAATCTTACGGATATTTATATTGTTTCCGAAAAGAACTCGTCAAGCCGGGAATTGCAGACTAAAACAATCGCAACCTCGATTATTTCCATCTTTTTAGCGTTTACAACAAGTGTATTTATCGCTTTTATTCTGAACTCCCGCGGAAGTTATATCGGAGTCAAAACCGCTTTTAACGGCGGAATATCCTTTTCTGATTTTCTTTCTTCTATTATTCCGTCCAGCATTTTTGAACCGTTCAATACATATATGCCCTTCCCGATTATTGTTGTCGCGCTGCTTATTACGTACGCGCTGTGTTCAATCGGAAGGTATTTCGACGATATCCATAAAATAATCAACGTCTGCTATTCGCTGTTCTCAAGAATGTTAAACATCATTATGTTCACCCTGCCGTTCTTCTGCTTTTTGGCAATACTTACGGCGCTTATGCCCAACGGATTTAAATATCTTCTTGTTATCTGCGAATTTGTTGTAATAGTTTTACTCAGCTTAATTGTAATTTTTATTTTCTATGTAATAAGACTGTTAATCGGAGGGGTGAAGATAGGCCCGTTTATTAAACACCTTCCGCCCCTGATTTGGGAAAATATTAAAATCAACTCAGCCATCAACGCTGTTCCTTTCAACATCAGGTACTGCGTTCGGAATTATAAGTTCAACAGGAAAAGCCTTTCGGAAAAACTTCCGATATTAGCGGAAACCAACCTTGACGGAAACTGCTATCTTATTATGCTGATTTCAATGCTCTTTATTTACGCGCTGGGCATTAATGTTTCCTGGATGCATATTTTGGGAATCGCGATTTTAATCCTTTTCCTCTCTCTCGGCGCGCCCAACCAGCCGGGCTCAATTGTAATCGGCGTATTGATTATAATGTTTTTCCTTAAGGCGGACGAGCTGATTTCCATCGCTATTTACGCCGAAGTATGTTTCGGAGCTATTCAGAATATCATAAACGTAATCGGAGATATAGTCACGGTAGCAATAGAAGAATGCAAAGATAAAAAGGCGTTAAAATCCGAATAAGGTTAAAACATAAACCGCTAAGCCCGCTTACACAGCCTGAAATGTAAAGCTTATAAAATATTCCGAAGGAGATAAACTGTTATACGTATTAAAAACAGCCTGCGTTACAGCATTATCTACGGGGAATATTGGGCATATAAAAAAATATTAAAATATTTTTATCTAATAGGTCTAAATCTCTTGACAAACCGCCTCAATTTAGATATAATAGACAGGCTGATTAATGCGCCAATAGCTCAGCTGGATAGAGCAACTGCCTTCTAAGCAGTAGGTCAGGGGTTCGAGTCCCTTTTGGCGCGCCATATGGTGGGATTAGCGTAGTTGGTTAACGCGCCAGTTTGTGGCACTGGAGATCACCGGTTCGAATCCGGTATTCCACCCCACATCTATGACTCATTAGCTCAGTTGGCAGAGCACTTGACTTTTAATCAAGGTGTCCGGAGTTCGAATCTCCGATGGGTCACCAAAAG
>CADBCC010000036.1 GCA_902793125.1 uncultured Ruminococcus sp. | reverse complement strand
TCCGCTTATTTTATTGCTTGTACCCTTACAGCTGAAGATATGTTTTTCGGGCGCTTTTTCGAGTGTAAAGCTCTCCGCGACGGAGCGGGCGTTTTCCATACCCTCGGCGCTTACGGCGATATATCCGTAATCGTCAGCGTCTTTTATAATTTCATTATTAATAACCGTTACGAATCTTATATCATGTTCCTCGGTATTTTTCTTTTTCTGGACGCCTAAAATCTGGAGGTTCTTAAACTCGTTTTTTATACCTTTAAGCTCGGTATCGTCGGCTTCTCTCGAAATAGTTTCGCCGAGGTCGATTTCTTTTCCGTTTGAGTCGGTATAGATATTTTCATCCGCGTCGGGCTCTTCCGTAAAAGTTTCAACTTTCCATTTACCGCTTGTGTTCTTCTCGGTAGGGCAGTAACCCGTTACCGAAGAGTCGTGAGCTATATCCACCGTCTGCTCAGATGAGCCGTTGTTAAAGATGATATTCGTACCCGCGCCGCCGAGAATTTCACCGTAGATAAATACATCGTCGGAATAATCTTTTATTCCGTTTACTACATTCGGCCAGAAATCACTCGCGAAGCTTGCGCCGTCGGTCGGAAGCTCGATATGCTTAGCCGCGTCAAATCGGAAACCGTCAACGCCTAAATCCACACAATCTTTAAGGAAATTAAGGACTTTATTCTGGACATAGGTATGGCCTGTGTTTAAATCGGGCATTCCCATATGATACTGAGTTAAATTAAAACGGCTGTTTTCGTTGAATTTAATATTATTTTTATGATAGTAATCGGGGTTTTTCATATCGGATTCAACTTCGGTATTAATATACTCGTATGTGCCGCCGTCTGTACCGTTGTTCGCAAGGTGGTTAGCGACTACGTCCACGATTACCTTTATACCGTATTCCTCGGCCTCTTCGCATAAGGACTGAAGCTGAGCTCTTGTACCCAGCCAGGTGTTTCCGTCAGCAACGGTAAAGCCTAAGGGCTGGTACATTTTCCACCATTGTCCGCCTACGTCGGTATTTGAGGCACTGTAATTTTTCGGCGCCTGAACCGGAGAAGTCTGAACCGCCGTATATCCGGCCGCCTTTATAGAGGCTAAATTTGATTTAATATTATTGTACGACCAGTTAAAGCAATGGAGTACCGCTCCACCCTGAATACTATTCTGCGCGTACTGAGTTTCGGCTTCACCCGTAGAAGCGGTAACCGATGTAACAGTTCCGACCGCTAAGGTTGAAACTAAAAGGCACAAAATAAGCGCGATACAAATAACTTTATTTTTCATTAATCTCATCTCCCGAAAATAAATATTTTCATTGCCTATACATTATAATTATACAATTATTTTTAAATTAATTCAAATAAATTGTATATTTTTTACATTGAAATAATGTGACAATTTATACTCAAAAGAAGATAAAAAATCCGGGAAGCAAAAGCTTCCCGGAAAATGTTATTGATTTTTACTTTTCAAATACCGCTCCTGTTGAGCCCGAAGTTACCATTTTAGCGTAGCGCTTTAAATAGCCCGAAAGCTCCTGCTCGGGAGCCTTATAATCCTCACGGCGCTGCTCGATTACGTCATCGTCAACGTGGAGAGTAAGCTCACGGTTAGTAATATCAACCGTAACGGTGTCGCCTTCCTCAATAAGTCCGATAAGTCCGCCCGAAGCGGCTTCGGGGCTTACGTGGCCTACAGCCGCGCCTCTTGTAGCTCCGCTGAAACGTCCGTCGGTAATAAGTGATACCGAGCTGTCGAGTCCCATTCCGGCTAAAGCGGAAGTAGGAGCGAGCATTTCTCTCATTCCGGGGCCGCCTTTAGGTCCTTCGTAACGGATAACAACAACGTCACCGGGGTTGATTTTTCCGCCGTAAATAGCTTCGCAGGCGCTCTCTTCGGAATCAAACACGCGCGCCGGGCCTGTATTCTTCATCATCTCAGGAGAAACCGCACCCTGCTTAACAACTGCGCCGTCGGGAGCGATATTGCCGAACAGGATTGCGATACCGCCGTCTTTTCTAAGCGGATTTTCAACTGTATGTATAACTTCGCCGTCGGGAGCGGGAGCGTTCTCGATACGCTCGCCTACCGTACCCTTAACGGTTAACGCGTTTGTTTTAATAATACCGAGCTTTGAGAGCTCTTTCATAACGGCGGGGATTCCGCCCATCTCGTTTAAGTCTGTGATAAAGATTTTTCCGGCGGGATTCAGCTTGCAGATCTGGGGAGTTGTTTTGCTGATTTCGTCGATAACTTTAATATCAACCGGAACATCAGCCTCGTAAGCAATCGCAAGCAGGTGAAGAACCGTATTGCTCGAGCAGCCGAGCGCCATCTCGCAGCGCAGAGCGTTTTCGAAGCTGTCCTTATTAATAATATCCTTAGGTCTGATATCGGCTTTAAGCAGTTCCATAACCTGCTCTCCCGCTTCCTGAGCGAGGGCGCGTCTTGCGGCTGAAATAGCGGGGCGTGTGCCGTTGCCGGGCAGTCCCATTCCGATAGCTTCCGTAAGGCAGTTCATAGAGTTCGCGGTGTACATTCCCGAACAGGAACCGCAGGTAGGACAAGCGTGGTCCTCGTAAGCGCGAAGCTCGTCGTCATTAATTTTACCCGCGGCGTGAGCGCCTACATACTCGAACATCTCGGAAAGTCCGAATCTTTCGCCCTTGTATTCGCCGGGCATCATCGGACCGCCCGATACAAATACGGCGGGAAGATTAAGCCTGCACGCGGCTAAAAGCATTCCGGGAACTACTTTATCGCAGTTCGGAATAAAAACAACCGCGTCGAGCGGATGGGCTGTAAGCATAACCTCGATTGAATCGGCGATAATCTCTCTCGAGCACAGGCTGTACTTCATACCTTTATGGTTCATAGCCAGACCGTCGCAGACGCCGATTGTATTAAACTCAAACGGAACGCCTCCCGCGTTGCGGATTCCGTCCATAACCTTTTCGGAAATATCGTTTAAGTGTTTATGACCGGGGATATAATCGCTTTTTGAATTAACTACAGCGACAAACGGACGCTTAATTTCTTCGTCTGTAAGTCCCAAAGCCTTTAAAAGCGAACGCTGAGGCGCTCTTGTCGCGCCATCTTTCATTAAATCAGATCTCATAATGCATCATCCTTTACATTAGATTAATTTTAACTTGATGTAAGAGATTTGACAAGTCTCTTATTTTGTGATATTATTATTTTGTGAAATTAAGTTTTTTATATTGTTTTTAGGTTATTGTTTCCCTACTTTATGAGTAGGGATTTTTATTTTCTTTAGGCGGATCAGGCGCGGTATCCGCACCCCAGCGGGCAAAGCAGATTGTTAAATATCTTATTACTCCCGCTAAAATCCACGCCGCCAAAGTTAGCCAGAACCAAAATATCGGAAGCCCGATTGCAAAATGCAAAATCAGCGTAAGCCACATCGGCACGGAACAAATCCACGAGCTTATCCTGAAAACAAGAAAAAACATCAAGCCGTATAAAAATCCGCCAACATTACGCTTTTTCATAACTTCCCTCTTTTTAAACTACGAGAAGATTTTAAGCTGTTCGGTATCTTTAGGATCGGAAAATTTTGCCTTTCCGCCTAATTTAGGAACATTACCGACGGAACCTTTCTGAGTTATATCGCAGGTAATTTTATCTCCCGCGGTTACAAGGCCGTACTCCCATTTTCCGTCGTCTTCTTTATAAAGTCCGAGCGTAGCCGTAGTAAAGTCGATATACGCTTCGGTATCGTCAGCGTCGAGCTCGCCTTCGTACTTAGGCCCTTTTAACGCTACCTTATAGAATTTATAGTCGTCGCCCTCAATTGTAACAATGTAATAATTCGCGGAATTCTGAAGCTTACAGCAGGTGTATTTTTTTACATCCTTTTTACTTACAAGGTCAACCGCCTTTTTGTAAAGTTCGGATTCGGTCGCGGATTCCGAAGCGCCTTCATCTGTTCCCAAAAAATCGTCGTCGGACTGCGCGGCAGAAGCTTCTTCTTTAGAATCGCTTTTTTCCGAACCGGAAGAACCGCAGGAAGTAAAAACTGCCGCGGTACCTAAAGCAATAAGCAAAGCTAAAATTAAAGCAATTATTTTTGTGTTTTTCATAAGAATATCCTCCTTAAAAAATATATAAACATTATAGCACGTAAAAAAGCGCTGTTCAACCGCTTTAGTGCAATTTACACAAAAAATTTTTAATGTCTTTGAATTTATGATTTAAGTTTTGACTTTGCGGGGATTATATGTTAATATAATTATGTGTTAATATCACAACTCAAGGAGGAAAAAATAATGAAAAAAGCATTAAAAACCTTAAGCGCAGTTCTCTGCGTTATTTTAGCTTTTTCCGCTGTTTCAATCGGCGCGAGCGCTAAAGCAAAAAAATACGTTAAATCAATCAAAGTAACCAAAAAGGCTACCATCACAATTCCCGCATCAAGCAGCACCGCAAAAAAATCTTTCAAAGTTACGGTGAAAACAAAGGGAAAGGCTTCAAAAAAATTCACAGCAAAATCAGCCAACAGCTCGGTAGCTTCCGTTAAAGTATCCGGCAAAAATATTGTTGTTACCGCCAAAAAAGCGGGCACAGCTAAAATCACGGTAAAAACCAAGGGCAAGAGCAAGAAGAACAAGAAATTAAGCGCAAAACTTACAGTTACAGTTAAGAAGAACAAACCGGCTAAAGCTAATAATTATAACCCCAATTACGTTCCGCCTAAGCCCGGCACTACTCCTAAACCGTCTAACCCTTCAACCCCGGCAGCAAATTACACCCAGAATTATGACAAGCTTAAAACTTATCTTATGACTTACGGCGATGAGGACATAGAGGGCGACTATTATATAAGAGAAAAGTACACAATAGATGACACTGTGTTTGATTGTACGATTTATTATCTTGTAAATGATAATAAATTCCTGTTTATGTCGCTTAATAGTCTGGATAATTACGATGACTACGATGATTACGAAGGATACTGTGATTACTGGACTACAATGACATTAGCTTACGGCGGCTCAAGCAGTACTGTAGCATTCTGGGAAGGCGAAAAATACGATTACGATTACTCCGAGGACGAACATTACGAAGACGAGGACTGGGCATTCGGCTCCATCGCAACTTTAAATCCGTCTACCTTCTCAAAAAATTCTGAGTTGTATTTCAGTTTAAATTACGGCGAAGCGAGCTCCGACTACATAAACGGCTACGGAAACAGCGATTTACAATGTTCAATGATCGGATGGCAGAAAATACTCAACGGATACAATCTTAATTTCTCCGATTTAGGATTCGTAAATTATAATTAATGCTATCGGGAGCGGCTATTCAGCCGCTCTCTTTTTGTGAAATTTATACAAAATCCAAAATAAAATTTAAAAATTATAATATAGGTTTTGACAATAACAGCTTTTTATGGTAAAATAATTATGTGTTTTTATCACAATATTTCAGAGAGGGAGATTCTAATGAAAAAAACAACAAAAATTTTAAGCGTAATTCTCTGCGTTCTTTTAGCTGCTTCTATGGTGACAATCAGCGCGGGCGCTAAAAAAGCAAAGAAATACGTTAAGTCAATCAAAGTAAGTAAGAAAGCTACTCTTACTATTCCCGCAGAAAAAAATCAATAAGCAAAGCTTTTAAAGTAACCGTAAAAGTATCAGGCAAAGCTTCAAAGAAGTTCACAGCTAAATCAAGCAACGCTTCCGTAGCGAGCGTAAAAGCCAAGGGAAGCAAAATTACAGTTACCGCTAAAAAAGCCGGTACAGCTAAAATTAAAGTTACTACAAAAGCTAAGAACAAAAAGAAAAAGAAATTAAGCAAAACTTTAACTGTTACAGTTAAAAAGTCCACAGCAGCCGCTCCGAAAACTCCCGGTGCTCCTACAAACCCCACTCCGCCGGCAGTAGATCCTACACAGCCCAACACTCCTCCTGCAGTTGATCCCACACAGCCCGAAACTCCTCCCGTAGTTGATCCTACACAGCCCGAAACAGAAGCGCCGAGAACAATTACTCTCAACACTACATTAAATGAGATCTCACGCAAAGCTTCCTCAGGTAAAAACGATCAGGGCGAAGAAACAGTTGTTGAAGTTCCGCTGTGGCAGTCATCTTCGGTATTCAACTATGTTCCCGCTAATGTTGAAGAATTAAAGCAGGTTCACCGCGCGGACGCTCTTCTTCCCAATGAAGTTGACGCTGCTATTACTGCCGAAGACGGCGCCAAAGGCCGTTTTGAAGTTGTAGCTCTCTACTTCGCCGCTTTAAAAGCTTACGATCCCGATAACCCCGAAGTTTGCTACGCTATGATGGAAGAAATTTGCGAATCTCCGCACACCGAAGCATTATCAATTGATTCGTTTAATAATTTCAGCCGCAATTCTTTAAGCAGTAACATGAAACAGAATAACAAATATAAATATCTCGGAGACGCGTATTTTGACGGCGCTACACCCGCTAACAAATATACACCGAACGATCCTCCGACAGTTGTTTTAGAGGATTATGTATATTCTTCACAGGCGTCTAACCAGTATCAGACTCAGATTTACAAAATCACATGCCGTTTCCCGGGAGCTGATAACGAAAGAATTATCCAGGTTTATCAGTCTGTAAACGGAAAATGGTACATCTTCAGCGACAGCTGGATGGGCTTTACATCCGATATTAAATCGCCCTCTTTATTCTAAGTAAAAATTTAAACTGAATTAATAAAATTTTACCCCGAAACCGTTACGGTTTCGGGGTTGTTTCGTTTTAGTCGGTATAAATTTTAAGCGCAAAATTTGCTTTTAATAAGTGCAAATTTTGCGTTTCAGGAGTGCACTTTGTTCCTAAACGAGTGTACTTTGTTCATAGTATTATATAATTATAATATAAATTATAATAATATATATAATAATTAAAAAACAAAATTATTTTAAAAATTTGAAAAGTTCAAAAATCCACGCGTTATTATCATAACCCGGGGATTGTTTATCGGTAGAACCGATATCAGCGGGTTCGGCGCGGCTTGTAATAATTCCTCGTTTATAAAACCTGTAGTGCCACAAAAGCTCGTTTCGGATTCCTTTTACGGTTCTTCCTTTTAAACAGGAAATACCGTAATTTAAGTTAAGCTCCCGAGAAATATTAAGAATTGAGCGCGCCGCAAGCTCCGCTTTACCGAGTTTTTTCAGAAACGTAAACCCGGGATTTCGGGCATAGGAAAACTCAACCGCGCAGTCTTCGGTTACTGTATATTCAAGCATATAGAATTTATCGTCCGCGCTTATCGTGCTTTTAACAATAAAACCGTTTTCAATATCTCCGCTGTAAGTGTTTTTAATTGAATCCATAATATCCTGACTTCTTTATATTATAATCACAATCTCTTATTTCGTTTTTAAAGCGGGATTTTATCGTCTCGACCGCTTTAGCAGTATTGTATTCGGATTGTATTATAAATATATTTAGTTATTGCAAACTAAAGAACAAAATTATTTTTTAAGATACTTTGAAGAAACAGGGAATTTAAAATAGGTATCGGGATATGGTTCATCTTTTAAAGTAAAGTGCCACCACTCGCAGTCTATCGGCTCGAACCCGCTGCGAATCATTGCGCGTCGTAAAGTCATACGGTTATTGTACTGCTCGTCCGTAATACCGCGGTAATCGGGGTGCGAAACTTCGCTAAACAAATCGAACGGGCCTCCCATATCGAGCTCTTTTCCCGTTTTCATATCAAGCAGCGTCAAATCCACTGTGCTTCCGCGGCTGTGGCTCGACTGCTTTGCGATATATCCCTTCTCAAAAAGCTCGTGCTTTTCGAGCCCGGGGTAAAAATACTGCTTCATACGTATATCCTGATCCTCAATACCCCAAATCACAAACTGCTTTACCGCGCAGGCCGGACGGTAAGCATCGAAAACTTTAAGTCTGAAACCCTGTACCATTAATTCGTTGCTTACTTCTTTCAGGGCGCGCGCAGCCTCGATGGTTAAAAGAGCACAGGGCTCCTCATATCCGTCGATTTTATTGCCGATAAAATTGTAGGTAGAGTGGTATCGGATTTCCTGGATAATATCAGGAATATACTCCGAGAGCAATACAAATCCCGAGGGATTGTTTGTAATATCTGTTTTATAATTTCCCATAAGACCTCACCATAGTTTTTTTATTTTTTATGTTTTTTGAATAGATTATATTTTATTAGTCTTCATCGTCTTTTATTTCAATACAAAGCATTGTAAGATCGTCGAACTGGGGCGCGTTTCCGACAAATTCACCGACGCTCTTCTGCAATCCTTCAATAATCTGTTTCGGCGATTCGTTTTTATGCAGATTAAGCGTTTCTATCATTCGATCGGTTGTATACATTTTTTCATCGCTGTTGGTGGCTTCGGGCAATCCGTCGGTATATAAGAACAGTTTATCGCCTTTATTAAGCTGCATCTCATAGTCGTGATACGGTATCCCCTTCATTCCGCCGACAACAAAATCGTGATTATCTTTATAGAGTTCAAATTCGCCGTCTTTACGGTAAATCGCGGGATACTCGTGGCCCGCGTTCGCTGCGGTAAGTTTTCCCGTTGAGATTTCTAAAATACCGAGCCATACCGTAACGAACATTTCCGCTCTGTTATGGTCGCAGATATTTTCGTTTGCGAATTTCAGTATTTCGGCGGGATCGCCGCCCATCTGTGCCCTGTCGCAAATCAGAATATTTGTTACCATCATAAACAGCGCCGCGGGAACGCCCTTGCCGGAAACGTCGGCAATTACCAGCGCAAGATGGTCGTCGTCAATCAGCAGGAAGTTGTAGAAATCTCCGCCGACCTGTATCGCGGGATCCATTGAAGCGAAAATATCGAATTCGTCTCTTTCGGGAAACGCCGGGAAAACATCGGGAATCGAGTTCGCCTGGATTCCAGCGGCAATCGAAAGCTCCGCTCCCATTCTTTCTTTTTCGGCGGTAGCGGCGGTAAGGTTTTCAATATAACTAACCATATCCGTTTCCATCGAATCTATCGAGCGCGCGAGATTATGTATAATTTCATAACGGCTTAGTTTGCCCAGGGGCTCGCGGATGGTTTTTTCTTCGGCAAAACGGGACGCTTCCGATGAAACAATTTCAACGGGCTTTATAATGGATTTTTTCAAGAAGACCGCCGCAAGCACACTCATCAGAATTACCATAACGAATACGTTCGCCATAATCATATAAAAATACGGTCTGAAGGCTTTTTCCATTTCGCTTATAGGTCTCTGCACACAGAGAATTGCCGTTACTTTTCCGAGGTTGTCTTTTACGGGAACGAGCGTTGTTATATGCGGATGTGAGCCGTCGGTTGTGTTCATACGGAAAACCGTTTCATAATCCGATTTACCCTCGTAGAGCTTTTTATATTTTTCTCTGTATTCATCATTTGTGGTATCGCGTTTATGGCCTAACTCCCATTCCGTATAGGAGGAATTATCGACGCTGTTATTTACGGAATTAAATACGGAAACAAACCTTCCGTAATCGCTTTTATCCACCACAATAACATAAATAAGCGAAACATTCAGTTTATCGCACGCAAGGTCAAGGCGTCTCTTTGTATTCTTATATTCTTCCTGTTTCCTTCCGTCAAGGTAGTCGTCCAAATTGCTGCCGTTAACAAAACACGCTGCCGAGTCAGCCATATGATAGGTTACAGTGGAATACTCGTGCTTAAACGCGTCAACAAAGCATCCGTTTCCGATAATACATATTATTAATCCGAACAGAAGCAGCAGTCCGATAAGACCGCCGATAACGCTTATCGACATACTTGAGCGAAGTTTTATTTTTCTTTTCATTATATCACCTTAAAGAATACTGTCTATAATTAACAATATCATATATAAAGACAATTAGCAAGTAAAAAATAAAAACAGACAGCCGTAAAAAACTGTCTGTAAATATAAAAGATATGAGCTTTATTTTTTAGTAATATCTTCTTTTCAACATTGTCAATTATATCAATACCCTTTACGGTGTATCTGTCGGGATTATTCTTCGCTTCTTTAGCGAGCTCGATAAATTCGTTACGATGAACGGCAATCATTCTATAAACAACCGTACCGCGAAGTCCGTTATCAGTATCGTCAAAAGTACCGTTTTCCCAGTTTACGGAACACATCTGGAAAAGATATTCCTTTCCTACAACAAATTCTTTCATCTCTCCGCCGTAGCAAATGCTTCCGTCTTCGAATGCAACAGCCATTTTTAACGGAACGTCAACTCTGATACTTACTTTTTCGCCTTCTTCATCGGAGGGTATTACATCCTGAGAATTAGCTGACGCCGAAGCGGAAACAGAAGGAACAAAGCTTGTGTTGTAGCCTACGTGAAGCTCAAAGCCGTTTAATCCTGTAAGTCCGTTAAGAATAGAAGTTCCGCATACGCTTGCGTTGCTTCCGGTTAAGTCAGCCTCGGGAGCTAAAAGAATTCCGTACAGTTCGCAGGAAGTCATTTCGATTTCAGTCGCATTTACAACATTAAGAATAATATTGCGGTTGTACTTTCTAAGATAATCGGGATCCATATTTCCGTTTATTTTGAAAGCGCCGTTTTTAAATTTTATTTTGCCTGACGCGGTAAGATTTACGATAACCGTCTGGCCGTCGGCAATAGTGAAATCAAAAAGATATGAGCTGATATCGGAAGCATCCAAATTGTAAACCAATGTATCAGCGTCGGAATTGCCTTTAAAAGTATATGTGCCGTTCGCGGACTCACATTCTCCGTTTGACTGTAAAGAGCTTACAGCAGACTTTACAGCCTGAGCGGTGCTCTTAGCGTCCGCAAAGTATTTAGCGGAATCGGCAACGGTGAATTTACCGTTTGTGGTTTCGGACGGAGTAACATTTGAAAGACGATAGGTGTTGCCGTCCGCGTTACCAACAACTGTCTGGCCCCAAACACTGCCGTAGCCGCTGATATTTACATTATTTTTAATTAGGAAAGCAACATCCTCGGTTAACGCGGGATTGTTGCCGTAAGCGCCGCCGTTAACCGAAAAGCCTCTTGTTGAATTAAAGCTTCCTCCTACGGCAAGCGAACCTTCCGAATCAATAATATTGTTTACGTTTCCGAAAACGATACCTGTCCAGTCGGTAAGATCGCCGAAAGCGTTCGACGAAGTCGCGCCGCTGAAATTCAGAGTATCGCCGGCGTTAACGTGTCCTGTGTAAGCATAAGCGGATACACCGAACGCTGCAACCGCGATTACCGCGACGAGTATCAGGGATAAAAGTTTTTTCATATATCTTCACCTAACTTTAAATTCGCAAAAAAATAAGCACCTATATTATGTCCGCTTATACAGACACATATAGATGCAGCCAGACGACCATAGTGCAAGCACCTTAGGCTCTTCGCTTTGCGCCGCTGCCTTTCGACAGGTTTGCCTTTATATCTTTTAACATTATATATTGGAATACGTATTTTGTCAAGAATATTCAGCCTGTTTTTTTAAAAATTCCGGCATAAATAAAATACAGTTTGTTTCCTCTTAAAAACTGCCGAAAAACCTTTGAATCCGAAGTTTTCGGGGCAATCCGCGCTTTATTCAGTCATTACGGACATAAAATTATCCTTAAAAAGTTCAGCGTCAATTTTCGTTACAACTTTATGATTATACGCGCCGATTTTCGGCATAGCCTCATATACGGAGCCTTTCTGATAGAGGACAACCTGTCCGTAAGCGTCGTCGTTTCCAACGCACGCCGCGCCGTAACACGATTTGGTTTCGAGCATCATATCAGGCCAAATCATACAGGCGGCTGCCATCGGATCGGGCAGCAGCATATTATCTTCCGACTTCTGATAAAATTCAAAAAGCTTTGTAAAAGCCTTGCTCATATATACGCCTTTTTTATTTCCCTGCGCCATTTTATTTAAATCGTCTTTAGTGAGTTTCGCTTCTTCATTTAACACCATATCCAGGCCTAAAATCGTCATAGGAAGCTCAGAACTCAGAACCGTATCATAAGCCTCGGCGTCGTTGTAAACGTTAAATTCCGCAACGGGAGTAGCGTTTCCGGCTCCGAACCCTGCGGTTCCCATAACCCATATACGCTTGCACAGCTTCATTGTATCGGGATCTTTCTTAAAAGCAAGCGCGATATTTGTAAGCGGGCCGAACGCTATTATCTCGACCTCTCCGGGATCGGACTTTATTGTATCGAGGATAAAATCCACAGCGCCGCCGTCTTCAGCTTTACGTTTAGGATGGATTAAATCCTGATCCCCCATTCCGTCTTTGCCGTGAACGCTTATCATCTCTTTGCGTTTCTTTTTCAGCGGTTTTTCCGCGCCGATATAAACAGGAGCTTCAACGCCGCAGACCTCAAGCGTCATAAGCGCGTTTTCGGCGGCTTGGTCCGTAGATACGTTTCCGTACAGCACGGTTACTCCGAGGATATCGAGCTTATCACTTGTTGCCGCAAGCACAAGCGCGGCAGCGTCATCCGAACCTGTATCGGTATCGATAATTACCTTGTGCTTCTGAGCTTTTCCGCTTTTCTTATCGGTCTTATTTTCCGTATCAACAGCGCCGCATCCGCTTAACACCAACACAAGCGCCGCCAATAAAAAAGCGGTTGTTTTTTTAATATATTTCATAATTAAGCTCCTGTTTATAGGTTAGTATAATTTACAAGTCTTTTTCTTCGTAAGGTTTATCCCAAGAACCAATCTCAATCAGATTACCTTCGGGGTCGGCAATATAACAGGTTCTCTGTCCCCAAGGCTCCAGCTTTGGTTCCATTACAGACACAGCTCCGTTTTTCACCGCTTTTTCAAACGCAGCGTCAACCTCAGCAAATGTATCAACATAAAGGGCCAGTTCAAAATGGCCGTTCAATCCCTTGATATAGTCATACCTGCGGCTTGTCATTTTTTCAAAGTCTTTTCTTCCGTATAACAGAAACAAAGTATCGTCTTTTACAAGGTAAACGTTCGATGTATCTTCAGCTTCTTTAATCTCAAAACCGAGTACATCTCTGTAAAATCGAATCATTTTAGCCATATCCTCGACAAATATTCCAAAACCGTCCAATCTCATAATATACCTGCTGTAATTTCCGATTCATCGTCTAATTCTTTTTTGAATTTATTGTTCCGTCCAGGGAAGTTTTATATTTGGAAGTTCTAACTCATTGACGTCCTGAAGATCATACACAATCCCGTTTTCATCCAGTTCTTTCAGGAAAGCATTCACAAAGACGGGATTTGAAAACGGCTGCAAAAAATCGAGGGTGAATCGTCCGTTAACGGCGGATATTTCCACTAACAGATCGTTACCTAAAGGTGACGTCCACGTACGGAAATCGCGGATATATTGTTCGGCTTCCTTATAGTCCGCTTTTCCGACATAGCTTACCGTTGCCGTGGTGAGCTTGCTTGCAAGCGAATTGATATAGGACGCTATCCCGAGACGTTCCTGATCACTCTCTTTAGTGAGAAGCATACCGTTGATACCCTTGAACGTGGCAATACTCATCAGCACATTTTCCTCCTGCGTCTGAGCAAAGACCATCCCGCGGTATGCGGTAGCCTGCTTATCAAGAGGTCAATCGCGCATCATGTCCTTATATTCCAGCATTACTCCGCCGACTAAGCTATGATGCGCTAACGGCGCGTGGAGCGCCTTTCTCTGATTCACGCACAGAGCGATACGAATTGCGTTCTCCGACTTCGGAAACAATTTTGCGATAGCCCGACTGAGCAACAGAGAAACCATTGTTCCGGGGCTGCCGTCATTATCCAGATTAAATCTCATAAATTCGGATTCAGAGATAGCAATACTGTACACAGTGTGGCAATGATCCTCTTCAACGTCTGCCTCTTTGATGAGATTCAACGCGTCAGACATTTGCTCATTTTTCTGTTTGGGCTGCGGAAGATCTGTTCTGCTGGCCACAGGGTCTATCCACTCTTCTTCGGGAATTTCGTCTCCTACAAGACGGATACCCTCTTCTTTCAGTTTGACATTGTAACGCGCAGAGCAATAGTAATAAAGAAGCGTTCTCACCACTTCATATGCTCCGGTGCCGTCAGTCATGCCGTGGAACACATCAAAAATAATCCAATTATCCTGCTGACAAAAAGCGATCATATGGTAATTTGATTCCTCTGAATTCAAATCCACTCCGTGAAGTGAATCGGTAATAACGACAGGACGATGATTCTCGGCAAAAACATAGCGACCATCCTTTTTCTGTAACTCAACGCAGAAATACGGATATCTTTGCATCGTCATATCTACAGCGCGGCGAAGTATCTCGGGATCGATCAGGTCGCGCATTCTGATTCTGATCCTGATTTCATTAGGTCTTTCTTTCGTAGTCACATATAGCGGACGTAACTCTGTAAATAATTTCTGTTCCATTTATTGCACTCCTATAAATTCCGATTTATCTTTCTCTAATTATATCATTTCAGTCTGATTTTGTCTATCCGTTAAATAGTTTGCGATTCGTTTCAGGGATAAAAACAGGCAACCTCATATAAGGCTGCCTGCGATTGCCATAATAGTAAATGCGATAAATCAGAATTTATCCCAGCATTTATGTTTATCTGCTTCCGTGATTTCTCGAATCACTTTGCAAGGATTACCCACTGCAACTGAATCATCGGGAATATCCTTTACGACAACGCTCCCGCCGCCAATCACTACATTGCTTCCGATTGTAACGCCCGGCATTACCTGAACACCTGCGCCAATCCATACATTATCGCCAACTGTGATTGGATAAGCATATTCCAATCCCTTATTTCTTCTTTCAAAATCAATGGGATGACCTGCCGTGTGGAAGCCGCAATCAGGTGCGACAAATACATTATCTCCGAAGGTTACTTTGCCGCCATCCAAAATAACGGTATTATGATTTGCAAAAAAGTTCTCGCCGATTTCTATATTATATCCGTAATCACACCAAAAAGGAGCGACGATTGTGAATGCTCCTTTGGTTTTTCCAAGCAACCGTTTCATAATTGCCTGTTGGTTTTCTTCATCAGAAGGACGAAGGTGATTATACTCATAACATAAGTCTTTCGCTTTGCTTCTTTCTGTCAACAAATCTCTGTCATAATTAGCATCGTAAAGCAATTGTTTCTGCATTTTTTCTTTCTCTGTCATAATACACCTCTAAATTCCGATTTATCTTTCTATGATTATATCATTTCAGTCTGATTTTGTCTATCCGTCAAATAAAAAAAGACCTTGATGAAAACAAATCCATCAAGGTCAAATCCATTAAAATATGCGATTGTTTATCTTACCTATATTATATGAGAAACAGGAGAAAAGCGTAGTTGCGATTCGTTTCAGGGCATAAAAAACAGGCAACCTCTTGCAAGGCTGCCTGCGATTGCCATAATAGTAACTGCGATAAATCAGAATTTACATAAGTATTTCCGATTGGAAATACTGTTCTTGAAACCGAATCAGCTCAATGATTTCTTCTTTGGTAGGGATCACACCCATTCAAAACAATCCTTACCCGCTCCAAGTTCAAAGTGGTATTTCACAAGACCTGTATCCACACCGGTAAAGATGCCGTTATCGCA
>CADBCC010000035.1 GCA_902793125.1 uncultured Ruminococcus sp. | reverse complement strand
TTTCGCGGCGACTATGTTAAATAACCAAAACAGCTCAAGCTCGCTTAATGTAAGCAAATCGAACTCAGACAGTTCATCCTACGCCTCATCAACCTCAAACCTCACCACAACAGAAATAGTTAAGAAAACAGCCGACTCTGTTGTTGAAATTACAACCGAACAGGTTACAACAGGTTCTTTCTCGCAGCAGTATATCCAGAAAGGCGCGGGCTCAGGCGTTATAATCTCCAAAGACGGATATATCGTAACAAACTACCACGTTATCGACGGTGCCTCAAAAATAAGCGTAACTTTAAGAGATAAAACCGAGTACACAGACGTAAAGGTAGTCGGAACTTATGAAGCCGGCGATTTAGCTCTCCTTAAAGTAAGCGCCAAAAAAGATTTATCCTTCGCGACATTCGGCGACAGCTCAAAAATTTCCGTAGGAGATTACGCTGTAGTAATCGGCAACCCGCTTGGACAGTTAGGCGGAACAGTAACCGACGGTATTATAAGCGCTCTCGACAGAGAGGTAACTATAGATAACCAGACAATGAACCTTCTCCAGACTAACTCCGAAATAAGCCCCGGAAACTCAGGCGGCGGACTCTTTAACGGAAACGGAGAACTCATCGGTATCGTAAACGCTAAATCCACAACGAACGCGGCAGAAGGAATAGGCTTCGCAATTCCGATTAACGACGTACAGGATGTGCTCTCCGACCTTAAAAAGTATGGTTATGTAAAGGGACAGATTGACCTCGGAATGTCGCTTTCCGATATCAGCTCAACCGCTCAGCTCTGGATGTACGACACTTCTCAGACAGGCGTTTATGTAACAAGTGTAAACAGCGGCAGCAACGCCGCGAAAGCAGGCTTCCGCTCAGGCGACATTATTACAAAGGTTAACGGAACCCAGGTTAAATCCACAGCCGAACTCAATGCCATTATCAAAAAACTGAAAGTAGGCGACACCGTTACTTTCGGAGTATACAGAAACGGCCAGTCCGGCACAATAAAAATGAAACTTGCGGAGTATACTAAAAATACCCTGATTTACGACAATGATTCACAGAATAAAAGCAATGACTCCAACGATTTCGGAAACGGATTCGGTGATGAAGACGGAAACGAAGACGGCGACAGCATCTGGGATTATTTCAATTAAAAATCTATAATTTGGAAGTAAAATATAAAGGAACGTTTCACATTGTGAGGCGTTCCTTTTTCGCTTTTATATGTACGATTTGCAATAATATAAAAAGACCGGCGCGCTTCCCGGAATTTTTCACTATCAATTAATAATATTTATTGCATATTGAGTTTGTTTGTGTTAGAATAGCCGTAGGCAAAAGGACTTGAACACAAACTGCCGATAGAATAAGAATTTTTATCCTTTTGATCTGCGACAAGGAGGGTATACCATGAAAGTGAAAATTATTTCCGACAGCACATGCGATTTATCGCCTGAGTTAATAGAAAAATATGATATAGATATTATGCCTCTTTATGTTTCTATGGATGATGAAACTAAAAAGGACGGTCTGGAGGTAACTCCCGAGGATATTTATTCACACGTTGAAAAAACAGGAGTTCTTCCCAAAACCTCCGCGCCCAATCTTGCTGATTATGTAAACCTGTTTGATAAGTGGCGCAGCGAAGGTTACTCAATTGTACATTTCTCAATAAGCAGTGCTTTTTCGAGCGCGTACCATAGCGCTACTTTAGCTGCCGAAGAGGTGGGGGATGTGTATGTTGTAGATTCCCGTAACCTTTCCACAGGCCAGGGTTTAGTTGTTCTGCACGGCGTTGACCTTGCTAAAGAGGGAAAATCCGCTTCGGAAATTAAAGAAGAGTGTGATAAGCTTACCGAAAAAGTGGAAGCGAGCTTCGTTGTCGACAGTATCGACTATCTCCATAAAGGCGGACGCTGCTCATCCGTTGCCGCTTTGGGAGCTAATCTTTTAAAGCTCAAACCCTGTATTGAGGTAATTGACGGTAAAATGACTTCCGCTAAAAAATACCGCGGTAAAATCGATAAGGTTATTATCGACTATGTAACCGACCGCTTAAGAGGCAGGGAAGATATTGAGAAGAACCGAATTTTTATTACCCATACAAAATGCAACCCCGAAACGGTAAACGAAGTCCGCGATAAAATAAACGAACTGCTTCCGGGCTTTGCCGAAATAATTGAAACCACAGCGGGCTGTACAATTACATCCCACTGCGGACCGAATACACTCGGAGTATTGTTTGTAAGAAGTTAATAAGAAAAGTAAAAAACGGTCGGAAATCCGACCGTTTTATTTTTTAAATTACATATGTTCAGGACATTCAATATTAAACATATCCAGTATGTTTTTAATAACTGTCTTAACAGCTAAGCACAGGCTGAGCCTTGCCTGCATTAAGCTTTCGTCCTCGACTTTAACTCTGCACGCATTGTAGAATTTATGGAACAGCGTTGCCGTCTGTGTAACATAACGCGTGATTTTTGTCGGGTCATATTCTTTAGCCGCCGAGACAATTTCCTGTGAGAATGAAGCGATATGATTAATAAGCTCTTTTTCCTCGTCGGCTGTAAGCAGTTTCAGCTCGTCTGCTGTACAGTTCCTCGGTGAAATACCGTCTTTTTTGAGCGCCTTTAAAATACTGCAGATTCTCGCGTGAGCGTACTGAACGTAGTAAACAGGATTCTGATTATCCTGCTGAACCGCTATATCGAGGTCAAAGTCCATCTGAGTATTAGCTTCTCTTGTATTGAAAAGGAAACGAGCGCTGTCAACGGGAACTTCCTCTAATAAATCGTTGAGCTGAATAGCTTTGCCTGTGCGCTTGCTCATCTTTACAACCTTGCCGCCTGATACGAGTTTTACTAACTGCATAAGTACCACAACAAGGTTGTCGCCGTTATATCCGATAGCGTCCATAGCGCCCTTCATTCTCATAACGTGGCCGTGATGGTCGGCTCCCCAGATGTCAATACATGTGTCAAATCCGCGGTCGAATTTATCTTTGTGATAAGCGATATCGGCTGTGAAGTAAGTCGGGTTGCCGTTCTGTCTTATAAGAACATCATCTTTTAACTCAAGCTTATCTATATAGGCCTGAGTTTTTCCTTCTTTAAGGAGTATGTTTGTGCATACTTCTTTATTTTTATACCAGATTGCGCCTTCCTTTTCGTAGGTAAGACCTTTTTCGGTGAGTAAATCCACAACAGCCTTTACTTTTCCGCTTTCGTGCAGGGTGGACTCGAAGAACCATTTATCGTAGTCGATTTTATACTTTTTCATATCGCTCTGCATTTTTGAGATATTCTTGGGTAAAGCGTAATCAACAAGTTCCTTCTTACGTTCTTCGGCGCTTAAATTCACAAGCTTATCGCCGAATTCTTCAGCGTAGGCTTTAGCGTGGTCGGTAATATCCGAACCCTGATAACCGTCCTCGGGGAATTCAATATCGCTTTTATAAATCTGTAAATACCTTGCCTCGAGCGAGCACGCGAACTTTTCTATCTGATTACCCGCGTCATTAACATAAAATTCTTTATAAGAATTATATCCCGCCTTTTTGAGCACAGCCGCCAAGCAGTCGCCGAGCGCTCCGCCTCGGGCGTTACCCATATGCATGGGGCCTGTGGGGTTTGCGGATACAAATTCAACATTTATATTTTTACCCTGGCCGAAATCGGAAGAACCGTAGTTTTCTTTTTCTTCTTCAACGTCTTTTAAAACCGAAGCGTAAAAATCGCCCGAATAAAAGAAGTTGATAAATCCCGGTCCCGCAATTTCGCATTTCTCAAAAAAAGTATCCCGAAGCTCAATGTTCGATGTGATAGCCTGAGCGATTTTAACGGGAGCGGTTCTGAAAACTTTAGCGCCCGCCATAGCGGCGTTTGTAGCAAAGTCGCCGTTTTTTCTGTCGGCGGGAGTCTCAATGATAAAATGGGGGAGTTCGGCGTTAATGAGCTCGCCTTTATCAATTGCTTTTAAAATTGCTTTTTTAATTATATCGTTAAGTTGATTTTTTGCTGTGTTTAAAGTCTGCATATTTTTAAATTCACCCTTTTTCTTTTACATCAATATAAAACTCATTATTTGAAACAAGCTCGTTATTAAAGTCAAGCGAATAGCTGACGTGAAGCTTTCCTCCCTTGTCGGTAAGGCTGTTGCTGATTGTGTCGGCGAAAACACCTATCATAAGGTCGCCCATAATCGTGCGGTAGTGGCATTGATGCCGCCTGCCTTTTTCAAGAATAAGACGCGACTGGATTTCGCCGTTTCTTATAATTGTAACCTTATCGTCTTTTTCAACTTTGATTACGTTGTTAGAGGAAACCGAGGGATTCTCCTCGTCGTACTCCTTATATCCTATGTATGCGTGGTCGGGTTTCATCATAAATCTTCCGACTGTCTGCAATTCGATTTTATCCTTTTCTCCGTCAATTTCCTGAATACCTGTTACGGAAATTAAGTACTCGTTTTTATTTTCCATTACCTTATCCTTAATTTAATAAAGTTCAATATTAATCTGCTCAACCTTACGGTTTACGTTTTCGCCTAAAAATACATTAGCGATATTTTCGAATCCGTCGGGAGTATCAGATACGTAAAAATCACACTTGCCTTTTTCTTTTCTGTCAGATAAAAGATTATTCTCTTTTAGAATTTTAGCGGCATAGATAGCGGTTTCTTTTCCGCTGTCGATAAGTTGAACGCCGTCGCCCATAAAATCCTTAATAGCTTCTTTTATAATGGGGTAGTGGGTACATCCCAAAATAACCGTGTCAACGCCCGCGCGTTTTATTTCTGTCATATATCTTTCGACAACAAGCTTTACAATATCGTCGTTTTTATCGATGAAACCGTTTTCAACAAGAGGAACAAAAAGCGGACAGTCCTGCTCAAAAGTTTCAATTTCGTTGTCGAACTCTTTAAGCAAGTCGCGGTAGCTGTGGCTGTTGATAGTCGCGCTGGTGCCTATTACACCGACTTTTTTATTCTTTGTTTTTTCAGCCGCGGCAAAGCAGGTGGGTGATACAACTCCTGTGTAGGGAACAGGTAAATCGTATTTTAAATTTGCCGCAACCGAACTAACCGTGCCGCACGCGGCAATAATCATCTTAACATTATTCTTTAATAGAAATTTAGAGTCCTGCCGCGCGTAATGCTTTATTGTAGAGTTTGAACGTGTGCCGTAGGGTACTCGTCCCGTATCTCCAAAGTATATAATATTTTCGTTAGGCAGTACGTTTTTGAATTCTCTTACCGCGGTAAGTCCGCCGAGTCCCGAGTCAAAAACGCCGATAGGAGCATTTTTCATAGCCGTTTCTCCTTCTTTTTTCTAAATAATTATTTTAACATACATATGTAATAGTTTCAAGTGCGGATTTTTCTTTTGACAAATACAGGCTTTATATGTATAATATCTGTATATGTGAAAAAAGGACTGATATTAAATGGATATTAAAACAGCTTTTAACAGTATTAGCTTAAAAGTAGAGGAAGCTCTTAAACCCCAGGGCTTTACTAAACAGAAGATAAGCGGAAACGATAACGAAATGGTTTCCCTTTTTACATCCGATACAAACGCTTATTCCGTAGTTTATTTTACGGATAAACAGCATATGGTAATCCGCCATTGCGCTATGTCCGACGATGGTCCCGATAACGACTGGAAAGTACTCGCTACCTGGATGTTTGATCCCGAAACCGATACTCAGAAAGAAGTTGACTCAATTGCCAACGATTTTGTCGACAACTGTTCGTCCAAAACCGCGATAAAGCGTATTAAATCTACAAAAAAGAAAAAGAAAAAAGATTCCGACGAAGGAAACGCCGATCCGTTATTCCTGTCAAAACGTTTCGTTTCTTTCTTTCCCGAGCTTAAAGATGAAATTAAAAACGAAGAAGACTGCTATTATCCTTTCAGAGGCGTAACTTTTGCAAAAGCTTCAATTGTTCCTAAGGTTAATGACCTTGTGAGCAAAGGCAGCAAAAAGGATATCGAAAAGCTTTGCAGTTTGCTTTCCACCCAGTACTCCAACGGCGACGCCGATACGCGTTCAATTATTACTATAGTAATTTTAAACAGCCTTCCCGAGGATAAACACGATTCGGTAAACGAATATCTTTCCGAGGAGCTCCAAAAGGCTTGGAAATACGCTTTAAAGTTTAAAGGGAAAAAGGTTAAACCCGAAAAGCCCAAGAAAAAGAAAAAGACTATCGCTCAGCGTCTCCAGGCACAGCAGAAGTAATAAATGTTATTTACGAATAATTATAAAAGGCGGGGCAGCGCTCCGCCTTTATTATGTTAATAAAACCCAATACCGGGAACCGAAAACCGTTAACATATACTTACCGCCGAGCGAAGATAAAAATTTTTTTAAAAATCCCTTGACTAAAAAAAATATATATGATAAAATAGCTTTACCTCGTATAAGGGGCTTATTTTTTTGCGCCTGTTAAAAGCGCTTATGATTTTTAAAATCATATACAACTCAGCCCTTTGAGGGAGGCTAAATATATTCCGAAAAATTACGGGAGGTGCCGTCAATGAGAGTTAAAATCACTTTGGCTTGTACAGAATGTAAACAGAGAAATTACAACACAATGAAGAACAAGAAGAACAGTCCCGACAGACTTCAGATGAATAAGTACTGCAGGTTCTGTAGAAAACACACTCTTCATAAGGAAACAAAATAACGGAGGTTAATTATGGCTGAAAAGAAAGCAACCGCTAAGGCGACTAAATCATCTAAGCCTAAAAAGTCTAACGCTAAACCTAACGTTTTCAAGCGCATTTGGAATTACCTCCGTGAGTGTAAAGGTGAAATTAAAAAAATCACCTGGACTCATCCCAAGACCGCGACAAGAAACTTCTTTGTAGTTCTTGTTGTTATTTTGGTAGCAGGATTATTCATTTTCGCGCTTGACAGAGGTTTATTTGCGCTGTTAGGACTTGTAATGGATACTTCATCCACTTAATTCGTCTTCAAAATTATTACGAAAGGACGAATTTAAATGGCAGACGGAACATTAAAATGGTATGTTGTTCATACTTACTCCGGTTATGAAAATAAAGTAGCCGGCGACCTGATGACTACGGTCGAGAATCGCGGACTTCAGGATATGATTACGGAAGTAAAAGTTCCAACCGAAATCGTAACCGAGAATAACGACGGAAAAATTAAAGAAGTCGAACATAAAGTTTTCCCGAGTTACGTTTTTGTTAAAATGATTTATACCGACGAAACATGGTACGTTGTGCGTAATATCCGCGGATGTACGGGCTTTGTCGGTCCATCGTCTAAACCCGTTCCTCTTACTGACGAGGAAGTTTACCGTTTAGGCGTTGAAAGCCGTGTAGTCGAGGCTGACTACAAGGTAGGGGATTCCGTACGGATTATTGACGGTCCGCTTGAGGACTTTGTCGGTATTGTTGAAGAAATGGATCCCGATAAGAATTATGTCCGCGTAGTTGTATCTATGTTCGGACGTGAAACCCCGGTAGAGCTTGAATTAGGACAGGCTGAACCGGTTGACGACTAATATTAAGCGAATGCTTTAATATTGGGAATTTATTATGATACTATCCATAAAAAATTCCCTGTGGGAGGGACCCCATTATTGTCCCGCAATTTACCACGAATTTTGGAGGTGCAAACACAATGGCTCAAAAGGTAGTTGGCTTAATTAAGCTGCAGATACCTGCCGGAAAGGCTACTCCGGCACCACCGGTAGGACCGGCTCTCGGTCAGCACGGTGTTAACATTGTTGCGTTCACAAAGGATTTTAATGAGCGCACAAGACAGGATGCAGGACTTCTTATTCCTGTAGTAATTACAGTTTATGCGGATCGTTCTTTTACATTTATTACAAAGACTCCGCCCGCGGCTGTACTTATTAAGAAAGCATGCGGAATCAACAGCGGTTCCGGTGTGCCTAATAAGCAAAAGGTAGCAAAGATTACCCGTGAACAGGTTCAGAAAATTGCTGAGACAAAGATGCCTGACCTTAATGCCGGCAGCATTGAAACTGCTATGAGTATGATTGCCGGTACTGCAAGAAGTATGGGTATCGAAGTTGTAGACTAATTTTGTAAAATCCGGGTGGGAGGAATATCCGCTTGACCACCTAATTATGGAGGAATACTGATGAAACACGGTAAGAAATATGTCGAGAATTCTAAATTAATCGACAAAAATAAAGTATATGAAATTGACGAGGCTATCGCGACAGTTGTAAAAACTGCCACCGCTAAGTTCGATGAAACTATAGAGCTTCACGTTCGTCTCGGTGTTGACGGCCGTCACGCTGACCAGCAGGTCAGAGGCGCTTTAGTTCTTCCTAACGGAACAGGTAAAAGCGTAAAAGTTTTAGCTATCTGTAAAGGACCTAACGAGGACGCGGCGAAAGAAGCCGGCGCTGACTATGTAGGCGCTGAGGATATGACTCAGAAAATCCAGCAGGAAAACTGGATGGACTTCGACGTACTTGTTACAACTCCCGATTGCATGGGACTTGTAGGACGTCTCGGTAAACTCCTCGGACCCCGCGGCTTAATGCCTAACCCCAAAGCGGGAACTGTAACTCCCGATATCGCCCGCGCGGTTAAAGAAGCTAAAGCAGGTAAGATTGAGTATCGTCTCGATAAGACAAATATTATCCATTGTCCTATCGGTAAAGCAAGCTTCGGCGCTGAAAAGCTCCAGGAGAACTTCGACGCTCTTATGGAAGCTATCATTAAAGCTAAGCCCGCAGCTGCTAAAGGCCAGTACATTAAGTCCTGCGCTATCACATCTACAATGGGACCTTCAGTTCGTATCAGTCCCGCAAAATTCAGCTTATAATATAAGCTAAACTTAATAAGTTACACCTTTAAGGTGTTTCGTATCGCTGTTCTAAAGACAGCAGGTGTCTTTGACATAATGGTTTATCCGCCTGCCGAGGAAGATGCATATAACTTGTATTTTATCGTCTCCTCACGTCTTTGCGTGGGGAGATTTTTTAGACTTGGCGATAAATAAAAACCAAATAACGGAGGTGAAAAGATTGCCAAGTAAAAGTGCTTTAGAGGCTAAACAGGCTATTGTTTCCGATTTAGCCGAAAGACTCAAGAACTCAGTAATGGGTGTTGTAGTAAGCTACAAGGGTATTAACGTTGAGGAAGATACTAAGCTCCGTAAGGAACTTCGTGAAAACGATGTAAAGTATACTGTTGTTAAGAACACACTTTTAAAGCGTGCTAACGAGCAGGTAGGTCTTTCCGAAATGGATAACGTACTCGAGGGTACTACAGCTTTAGCTACAAGCGACGAGGATTACGCCGCTGCGGCTCGTATTTTAGCTGACTTCGCAAAGGATCATGACTTCTTTGAAATCAAGTCAGGATTTATGGATGGTGAAGTTGTTGATTTAGAAACTATTAACTCACTCGCCAAACTTCCTACAAGAGATGTTCTCTTAGCGAATGTACTCGGCGCGTTCCAGGCTCCTATTTCAGCATTTGCCCGTGTTATTCAGGCTATTGTTGATGAAGGCGGCGTAGAGAACTGCAAACCTGCTGAGAAAGAAGAAGCAGCCGAGGAGGCTCCCGCAAAGGAGGCTAAGGCTGAAGAAGCTCCCGCAAAGGAAGCTAAGGCTGAAGAAGCTCCCGCAGAGGAGGCTAAGGCTGAAGAGGCTCCCGCAGAGGAGGCTAAGGCTGAAGAAGCTCCCGCAAAGGAAGCTGAAGAAAAAGAAGCTGAATAAAGCTTCAACTAAATTTAAAATTAACTAATTACAAATATGGAGGTAAAATAAAATGGCATCTGATAAGATTACTGCTATTATTGAAGAATTAAAAGGCCTTACAGTTTTAGAGCTCGCTGATCTCGTACACGCTGTAGAGGATGAATTTGGTGTATCTGCCGCTGCTGCTGTAGCTGTTGCAGGTCCCGCTGCAGGCGCTGAGGGCGGCGCTGCCGAGAAGTCTGAGTTTGACGTAGAACTCAAGTCTGCCGGCGCGAAGAAGATCAACGTAATTAAGGTTGTTCGTGAGATCACAGGTCTCGGACTTAAAGAGGCTAAAGCGTTAGTTGACGGCGCTCCCAAGGTTCTCAAGGAAGGCGTTGCTAAGGAAGACGCTGAAGAAATGAAGACTAAGCTCGAAGAAGCAGGCGCTGAAGTAGAACTTAAATAATTCATTTTTAAAAAGAAGTTAAAGCAGGTCAAACGGCCTGCTTTTTTCTTTTGCAAACAATGTTTAAGCAAATTGCATAAATTTTACTACTAAAGTTTGTTGAGTATTTTTGGGAGAAGTGTGGTAAAATATAATAGCCAGATAATATTACAATTTAATATTCTATTAGTTCATATATGGCTAACTATCTATTCATACACAATGGTAGTGTTTTTATATTACATAAAAACACTGGCTTTTATTCAGCTACCTTGTGTAAAAAGTTAGCTATATAGAATATTGTAATATTGTTTGGCGACAATCGGAGCTATGTGTTTTTTGGCGTACAGCTGCGGTTGTACGTCTTTTTTATTTGTGCTATGTGCGTAAAGCACAAATAAACTTGCCCTCTTTAGCAAGGGGGACAATTAGTTAAACATAATAAGGAGGAAATATCAATGAAGAAAGTTACATCCATTATTTTGACAGCGGCGTTATTGATGACATTGTTTGTCACTGTATCGCTTACAGCAGAAGCGAAAAAATCTGGTGATTTTGCCTATACGGTCAACGATGGTGAAGCTGAAATAACAACCTATATGGGTTCGGAAAGCGAGCTTGTTATCCCCTCGGAATTTGACGGTGTACCTGTAACAAGTATTGGCCGGGAGGCGTTTGCAAACTGTCCAGAGCTAAAAAGTGTAATTATTCCTGATTCCGTCAAAAAAATTGTATCACGGGCATTTATTACCTCCAATTTATGTAGTGTGGATATTGGTGACTCTGTTACAAGCATAGGTGCTCAAGCGTTTATGAGTTGCCATGATTTAAAGAATATTACATTTCCTTATTCGTTGAACGTGATCGAATACAATGCTTTTTATAATACAAGATGGCTTCGTGATTATCCTGACGGCATTGTATACGCTGGTAAGGTAGTCTACACGGTAAAAGGAGAGTGTCCCGACGAGATAGCTTTAAATGAGGGAACAAAAGGAATTGCAGAATATGCGTTTTATCAGTGTAGATCGCTCAAAAGAATAACAATTCCCGATTCCGTTCAAGTTATAGGCAGTGCGGCATTTTACGACTGTGCCGCTCTTGAGAGTATAACTATTCCCGATTCAGTTACACTAATTGATGACATTTCATTTGTACGCTGCGCTTCTCTTGAGAGTGTGACTATTCCTGATTCCGTTACATCTATTGGTTCAGCTGCGTTCTCCAATTGCGTTTCTCTTGAGGGTGTAACAATATTAAATCCTAAAACAAGTATTAATTCCACCGCGTTTAATGGCTGCAATGACCTGACAATTTACGGATACAGCGGCTCTACAGCGGAAATGCATGCAAATGATAAAAACATACCTTTTGTGTCTATAGATGGAGAGCTTTCTACAGAACCAGTAGAAACTCAACCTTACATAGGCAACACGGACAGTTATGTTGATAAGGATGGAAAAGTTATTAATCTGGCAGAGAATATCGAGAGAGCGGCTGATGATACCACCCTTACGGGCATAAGCAACGAATTTAAAAACCTGCAAATTCTCGGTGTTCAGAAGAAAAATGATTATTCTAAGAGCATAAGATTTGTATCGGTAATGAATAACGATATACTTAAAGACGCCGAGGACTACGGATATATCGTTGTCGGCTCAACCGATATGGATAATGCCCGTTCAATTGTAGAAGAATTTTCATTAGACACTGCACCTGCAAGAAATGTATTTAGCTGTAAGGGTAAAGATAACAGAATAAGCGGAGATTACGGGAAGTTTTCCTCTGAGAAAGACTATAAGTACATAACATTCGCGGTTAATAATATCGGCAGTTACGCAATTGCGGCAGTATTCTATGTTAAAGACAGCGAGGGTAATGTGTTCTACGCGCCATATATAAATTCCGAGGGCAAAGAATATAAAAGCTGTTCCGTAAACTGGGAAGCGCTGAATTGATTTAACTATTATAGAATTTAAAGCAGGTCAAACGGCCTGCTTTTTTCTTTTGCGGAATTATTATGTATTAGTTGCTTTTTTTACGTAAATATAATATAATCTATATGTATTTCATAAAAAGAGGTAGTAAAATGAAAGTAAAAGAAGATTTTATTTTAAGAAAAGTTTCGGACTCATATATTGTAGTTCCCGTAGGCGACGCTGTTGTCGATTTCAGCGGAATGGTAAACCTCAACGAGAGCGGAGCTTTGCTTTTTAAAGAACTGCAGAAAGGCGCAGATGAAGACGATTTGGTAAAATCACTTCTTGACGAGTACGATGTAAGTGAAGAAACAGCGCGCGCCGACGTAAAGATTTTTATTTCTAAAGTTAAGGATGCGGGTATAATTGAACAGTAAAAGTGTTTCGCTGGAAGATATGCTTCCCGTAATAAAAGAACAGCTTGACAGCGGAAAGACAGTATCGTTTATCCCTAAGGGTAACAGTATGCGCCCGATGCTCGGCGACGGTACTGATATGGTTCTGCTGAAAAAGCCTGTCGGGAAATTAAGGTTTTCCGATGTAGCTTTGTATTACCGCCGTGAAACCGACAGCTACGTTATTCACCGCGTTGTCGGATTCCAGAGCAACGGCTGTTATATTATGCTGGGCGATAACAATGTGGTAAAAGAACATAATATAAGACACGAGGACGTTATCGCGGTGGTAACCGCTTTTTATCACAAAGGTAAAATGTACGAGGTTACACATCCCGGCTACAGGATATACTGCGAACTTTTATTTTTTATAAGACCGATTAGAAGAATATATATTTTGGTTAAATCAAAATTAAAGCGGGGTAAAAATTGAAAATAAAAAATAATCTCTCGCAATCTTATCTGAGCGGGATGAAAAATTTTGACAAAGAAACAACTTTATGGATTTTCAGGCACTCAAAACCGCAGCTTTTTAATATTATTTTAAATGCTGTTATATACGCTGCTTTAGCCTATATCGGCGTTCTTACCGCGCAGTTGGCGAGAGGTATCGTTGACTCTGCTGCGTATGACAAAAGCGTACAAAAGGTAGTGTTTTTTTCTGTACTTCTTGTTTCGGTAACTCTTTTTCAGGTTCTTTTGAATTTAGTGTCAAGAGTAGTTTCGTTTAACGCAAGCGCGAAGTTGGAGATTGGTATAAAAACTCACCTTTTCGAAACGATACTGAAAAAGGATTACTCCAAGATTACAAAATTCCATACAGGCGAGCTTATGACAAGGCTGACAAGCGATATAGAGGTAATTCTGAACGCCATAATGTCAATAATACCCAACCTTACATATTTTATCGTAAAGCTTGTGGGTATCTTTGTTGTGCTTTTCTCAATTGACTGGCGTTTCGCAATTGTTTTCGTTATAGGCGGAGCGGTTATAATTTCCGTAATGCTCTTGTTTAAAGGAACTTTAAAGAATCTGCATAAAAGGGCTCAGGAAACCGACGGTAAAGTTCGAAGCTTTATGCAGGAGTCTTTGGCGAGCCTTTTAGTTATAAGAGTATTCAACAAGTACAAAAGAATAACAAAAGAATCCGAAAAACTCCAGTGGATTAATTTCAGGGTAAAAAGAAAAAGAAACTATATTTCAATAGCTTCCACAATGGGCTTTTCCGTTATCTTTATTTGCGCGTATATCTACGGCTTGATCTGGGGCTCGTTCCAGATTCTTAACGGAG
>CADBCC010000034.1 GCA_902793125.1 uncultured Ruminococcus sp. | reverse complement strand
TAGTCAATTCCCGATTTCATCCCGAGCTCGGAGAGCGCGTTAACGCTCGTATTAAGCGCGAGCGTCGGAGTATTGTTATTCTCCGAAATATGCCCGAGCATAAGCCTGAAATTTCCGTTTCTTATAAAACCCGCGAGCTCATCGGCACAGGCTTCATTACAAAGATGTCCCCTATCGGACAGTATCCTTTGCTTTACGTTATAAGGATAACCGCCGAGCTTCAGCATTCTAACATCATGGTTAGACTCCACCACGGCGAAGTCACTTGTGCTTATCAGTTTTCTGACGCCATCGGTCATAATTCCCATATCAGTCGCAACAGTCGCCGTTCTGCCGTCGGAAGTATAAACCTTATAACAGCAGCTCTCTCTCGCGTCATGCGGAGTATCGCAACGCTCGACCTGCATATTCCCTACAGCGATTTTATCCTCGATAACCTCAACGGTATTCTCGGGACAGATTAAATTCTTTTCCGCCATAGCATCTAGGGTACCAGCGGAAGCGTAAATCTTTATTTTATTTTTCTTAGCGAAAACTCTTAATCCCTGACAATGGTCAATATGCTCGTGCGTAATAAACACCGCGCCGATTGAACTAATATCAATACTATTAAGCGAAAGCGCGTTTTCAATCTGTTTACAGCTTCTTCCCGCGTCAATAAGCACGCCCTCTCCCGAGGAGCCGATGAAGTAGCTGTTTCCTGCGCTTCCCGAAAAAAGCGGGACTGCCTTTGCCAAAAAATCCTCTCCCTTTATGAAAGAATATTACTTATAATTTACTTTACTTTTACTTTAAACTTCAGTTTAATCTTTCCGTTGGTTTTTACGGTAATTGTAGCTTTGCCTTTTTTCTTGGCTTTAACTACGCCTTTTTTAGTAACCGTAGCTATCTTTTTATTTGACGATTTAAAAGTCGCTTTTCCGGTTTTACCGACTATTTTAATTTTGTACTTTTTCTTAACCTTAAGCTTTTTGGACTTAACTTTAAGGTAAGGGTTCTTAACTTTTACTGTAAATTTTACCGAAGCGGCGCCTGATTTTAAAGTTATAACAGCGCTTCCCTTTTTCTTCGCGGTAACTTTACCCGCAGAGCTTACCGAAGCTACGCTTTTGTTCGAGCTTGAAAAAGATACTTTACCGCCGGTAATATTTTCCGTACTATACTCAATCTGCGTTTTCGCTCCGACATACAGCGCCGCGGAGCTCTTGCGCAAATTAATCTTCTCTTTCGCTGTCTCTTGCGCTATCGGCGTATAGGAATAGCTTTCGGTTTTATCGAGTGACAAATTGACGCCGTTTTCTATACCGTCTTTAAGCTTCTCGCAGAATCTTCCCTTGGTTTTAAGCATATTAATAACGTCGATATTAGAAATATTCTTGTATGAATTTTTAATCAGCGCGACAGCTCCCGCTACATACGGACAAGCCATTGATGTTCCGCCGAGGAACTCATACTTTCCGAAATCGTTTTCGTCAACGCCCTGTTTACTTATTCCGATATCATCAATACTTATTGTTCCTTCGGAATCCGCTACATAAAAAACAAGTTTTCTGTCTTTATCCTTTATATATTCCGAGTTAGACGCCCCCGAGAGGAAGAAGTGGTGATCCCAGTCATTTCCCTCAGGCATTTCAAAACAACTTCCGTATTTATTTATCGTTTCCAAATCGTCTTCAAAATCATAGTCTGCGGGCAAGTCGTCATAATACAATCTGCTCGCGCCCGTTGAGCGAAGCATAAAGCTTATATAATAATCGGAAAATTTATCGTCTATTGTAAAAGGAATTTCAATATAATATCCTTTTCCGCCAATTGAAATTGAGCCTTTCCCGAGACCAAAAGAGCAACCCCGCGAAGAAGCCATAGCGTTCGTCCGACCGTTTATTCCCGTACCGTTTATAGTATATGAGCCGAACTCGCCCTCGGCGGGTGTGGTGCTGAAGTCCTGGTAATACGCGCACACTTCGGCTCGTTTCTGCTCGCTGTAGATACCGGGATTGAATGTGTTGCTATTGTTGGCAGAAAGTATATTAACTCCGGGAGCCGCAATATCAACATACTGATCTCCGACGTTGCTGAACTTGGCAAATTCATCATTTTCATCGCTCGCGGCAACGGTAACGCAGTATTTACTATCGCAGCAGGCGGGGAGATAATAATTATACATTCCGATATAATCCTCCGAACCGCGCTTATGTATATTATTTAAATCTGTGTACTCATTACCCGAAGCTACACATACAGTTACGCCCATCTCTCCGAGCTCATCATAGAATTTTTCCAATACGTTCTTTGTTTCAATATTTTCTATATAACCGAATGAGCAGTTTAACGCTACAACATTTACTCCGAGAGAAACTGCTTTTTCCACATATTCGTACGCCGCGATTTCTTCTTCAAAGGTTCCGCTGCCATCGGCTTCAATTATTTTTAAAGCCATTATTTTTGTATTGTATTTATTTATTCCGCATATACCCTTCCCGTTATCGGCGCAGCCCGCTATTATACCCGCAATATGGGTTCCGTGGCCGTCGTCATCATAGGGCGAGCCGTCGGCGATAGTTCCCGTGCAGTCACGGCCGTTTACGCCTTCAAGCTTATCTCTGTAAGGATTAACCCAAAGATTATCTTTTAAATCCTCGTGAGTCGCGTCAATTCCCGTATCAAGAACGGCAACAACGCTTTCCTTAGACGCATTTTTGGATTTTTCCCAAAGGCTTTCGGCTTTTGTGTCACAACCTTCTGTACCGCTGTTATGACCGTTATTTTTCAGCGCCCACTGGTAATCGCTGTATGTATCATTCGTAACGGCGCATTTTTTAACAATATGATTTGGAACAGCGTATTCTACGTTATCGTTCTTTTTAAGATCGCTTATTAATTCATCGGTAGTTTTATCGGAAGATTTAACACAGGCAACTTTAGTCTTTTTATCTTCGCCGAGAAGATATTTTTTCTTCAGCCTAATGTTTTTTCCGTACGACGACTCGGCTTTGCTTTTATCGAGGAACTTACTTTTCGCGCTGTCTTTAAGAACAACAATCGCCTCTCCCTCAACGTATTCGGTTTTTCCCTTTTCATCCGATTCGGCGTAAACACCCGGAGCGAACGCGGAAAGCATAGACGCTGTAATAAGTAAAACAATAACACGTAAGAACCCTTTTTTCATAGCAAAAACCTCGTCTTTCTTACTAAATAATCTAACGGAAAATATGAAAAATCATATTAATATTATTATAAAATATACTACGTTGATTATATACTTTTAAAAAAAGGATGTCAATATTTTTACGCCCCTAACAACTGCTTTTTAAGCGGAAACGAGAGAATATTATTAAAACAAGCGGAAGCAATTCACCTCCGCTTTAATTAAGATAATTCACTTAAAAAATAAGCTAAAAACGGTTGCCGAAACGACAACCGTTTTAATCGTGCTTTTCATGAGCTAAAAACACCGGCACACAAGCTACCACAACAAAAAGAAGCAGCAGAAGCGGGCCTGCGTTGGTAATTCCGATACCGATAAAGCTCGCAATAAAAAACATTACTGCAATAAGGCAGAGGACCAGCACTAAGCTCACTGCCTTAATATGTTTTTGAAACATATTCTTTTTTCCTCCGTTTTTTCACACACTTCATCCAAATGGGACTTAATTATAATTCGCACGGAGAAAAAAGTCAAGCGCAATTACAACAATTTTTTACATAGTAACAATATTGTAAAAAAGAATTATAATTTCTTTAAGGAATAATTATATTTTCATTAAAGAAAAATAATTATTTGTAACCATTTTTGTTTTGGCTCTGCCAGTTCCAGCTGTCACGGCACATATCATCTAAGTTTTTCTCGGCTTTCCAGCCTAAAATTTTCTCTGCTTTTTCGGGGTTAGCGTAACACTCGGCTATATCACCGCTGCGGCGCGGCTTAATAACGTAGGGAATTTCAAGGTCATTAACCCTCATAAATGTGTTAACAATATCGAGCACGCTGTAGCCGGTACCTGTACCGATGTTAAAAATCTCGGTTCCTTTATGCTGAGCTGCGTAATCAAGCGCTTTAACGTGAGCTTTAGCCAGGTCGACAACGTGGATATAGTCGCGCACGCCTGTACCGTCGTGAGTCGGGTAATCATTTCCGAAAACGCCGAGCTGTTCAAGCTTGCCCGCGGCAACCTGGGTAATATAAGGCATAAGGTTATTCGGGATACCGTTGGGATCCTCCCCTATCCGTCCGCTTTCGTGAGCGCCGATAGGATTAAAGTAACGCAAAAGTACAACCGACAAATCCTTATGGTTGGTACAGCCTGTAGGCATTCCCTCAACAAGCGGAACGGTTTCGGGTACTCCGTAAACCGTAGCCGAGGAGCTGAACACAAAATTGCTTACACCGTGCTTTTGCATAGCTTCCAAAAGCACGATAGTTGAGTCAAGGTTATTTTGATAATATCTCAGCGGAATTTCGCAGCTTTCGCCAACAGCTTTTAAGCCCGCGAAATGAATTACCGCTTCAAAATCATTTTCGCTGAACATCTTATCGACAGCTTTTCTGTCGCAGACATCAATCTCATAAACGGGAACTTTTTTACCCGTTATTTCTTCTATACGGTTAACAGCTTCGGGACAGCTGTTGTCGTAATTATCGGCGATTACGGGAGTATGCCCCGCGTTAATTAATTCCACACAGGTATGGGAACCGATATATCCCGCACCGCCTGTAAGCAATACCTTCATATTTTTTCCTTTCAAATAATTATTTACTGTTATACTTTTTCGGGTTCAGGATAATCCTCGCCGAAAGTCTCGACTGTTACTTCCTCCATAACCTGAGGATCAAGTGGTTTATCCGCAAAATCGGTATCACATTCCGCGATTCCGTTTACAACGTCCATTCCCTCAGTTACCTTACCGAAAGCGGCGTACTGGCCGTCAAGGTGGGGAGCTGCTTTATGCATAATAAAGAACTGCGAGCCCGCGCTGTCGGGCATCATTGAACGCGCCATCGAGAGGACGCCCTCTGTATGCTTTAAATCATTTTTAAAGCCATTTCCTAAAAACTCGCCTTTAATCGAATAGCCGGGATTACCCGTTCCGGTACCGTCGGGACATCCTCCCTGAATCATAAATCCGTAAATCACACGGTGGAAGGTAAGTCCGTTATAATACCCTTTCTTTACAAGGCTTATAAAATTGTTAACGGTATTGGGAGCCGCTTCGGGGTAAAGCTCCGCCTTAATAATTTTACCGCTGTTCATTTTTATAGTTACAATCGGATTTTGCATAATTATCATCCTTTCAATTTTATAGTATTATAATAAACTATTTTATAAAATATATCAAGTTTCATTTGTAATTTTAAGAAAGATATGTTATTATAGTTATATTAAACTAACTTAAGAGGTGTTACGGCAATGAGAATTCAGGAAAGCGCCGAGGATTATTTAGAGAATATACTTATACTAAGCGAGTCAAAAGAACACGTACGCTCTATTGATATTGTTAAAAAAATGAATTTAAGCAAGCCGAGCGTCAGCGTAGCTATGAAGAAGCTAAGGCAAAACAATCTTATCATTATGGATTCCGACGGATATATTACTCTCGCCGACGAGGGCAGAAAAATAGCCGAGAAAATTTACGAAAGGCACGTTTTCATCTCCCAATGGCTCGAAGAATTAGGAGTTCAAAAAGATGTAGCTATGTCGGACGCGTGCAGGATTGAGCACGTGCTTTCGGACGAAACTTTCGACGCCATAAAGAAAAAGTACGGCGGCAGTATTTGCAAGGACTGCGACGGCTGTACGGAATAGTTAATAGTTCTCAGTTCACAGTTCTAAGTAATCGTCCGCTCAAAACTACATAAAAAAATTAACGTCAGTATCAGGGATAGACCTTAATACTGACGTTTTCTTTATCCTATTGATACAAAATCCATTTTATTTTCCTTAGCGTACTTCTCCGCGGCTGAGCCTTTATAGCCTTTTATTGTAAATCCGTTTTTACTCCAAGCGTAAGTTTCATAACCTAATGCTTCTTCTCCTATATTTTCAACACTTTTTGGAATAGTTATTTCATTAAGGTTTTCGCAGTCAACAAATGCTCCGTCACTTATTGTTTTTAGATTATTCGGTAAATTAACTTTTGTTAGACTTTTACAAGAAAAAAACGCTTCCTCTCCAATTGTTTCCACTGATTCTGGTATCGTTATCTCTTTTAGGCTTTCACAAAGCCCAAATGCGTTATTACCTATTTTTGTTATTGATTTAGGTAATTCTATTTTACTCAACTTTTCGCAAAAGTAAAAAATCTCGGATGGTATTTTCTCTAATTTCGCGGGCAATTTAACATTTTTAAGAGCCGTACAATAAGCAAAAGCTCCGTTCCCTATATACACTACGCTATCAGGAATTTCAATGCTTTTCAACGATGATAACCTTCCGAAAGACTCCTTGCCGATTTGAGTAACAGTATTGGGAATTTCCACTTCTTTAACATTATCAAGTCCATTACGCCCTCCTTCGCTCATACCGACAGAATCATTATCAAACGCGTAATCGCCAATTAAAGTCGCGCCTTGTCCTATAATGATTTTTTCGGGATAAGCTGTTAACAATCTACCATCGGAGGTATATTTTATCCATTGCTCCTGATAAATCGGACCATTACCTTTAAAATAAAGAATTTTTGTTTTATTATCGATTTTATGTGTTATTGTTATTTTAGCTTCTGTACTTTGTAATTTTGTTTCATCAATTGCGGTGCTTGCCTTTTTATTCCCGCCCGCATTATCCGAACACGCGCAGGTTAGGAGAACTAACAATATAGAAAGTAATAAAGATAAGATTATTTTCCGGTTTTTCATTACAATTAGCTCCTTTGTATTAGCAGTATAAAAAGTTCTGAAAATAAAATTACTAAAATTATTATAACACATTAAGTTTCCGCGATGTGCACAAATATCAGGGTTGAGATTTGTGCAATATGACGTAGGTTGAATTAAAGCGAAATTGCCGCATTGCGGCAGTGAAATTATTCCCTTCGTGAATAGCTAAATTTTTCGCTTAAGCGAAAAGCTAAAATAAATCTGACGAAAACGTTGGGTTAGGATTGTTTATAGTAAAAGAAATTTCGGTTATTAACCATACAAAATGCGGTGTATCAAATTGTAATAACGGAGTGGAATTCTGGTTTGAATTTTTAAAGAATGAATAATCCTTTTACAATACAAAATATAAAAATGGCTCAGACTTTTAAAGTCTGAGCCTGTTTTTATTGTAAGATATTATCAGCCGAGAGTTTGCCAGTCGGTTACGCAAATATTGGTTGTAGAATTTGCGTTTGTATACGGCGCGTAGAATACGTTTCCGTTTTTATCCTTTACATAGAACATAACCGCAACATAGCTGTTTCCGATATTATTAATTGAATAAGTAACGTACTTATAATCTGTATCGGATGAGAAATTTCCGTAGTCTCCGCTTATCCTATTGCTTGTACCTTTACATTTGAAAACATTTTTAGCGGGAGCGTTATCAAGAGTATAATTCTCTAACGCGTACAGGGCTGATTTTTTATTTTCCGCTCCTACGGCAATATATCCGTAATCCGCGGCGTCCTTAGCGATTTTATTATTTATAACGCTTACAAATCTTAAATCGTGTTTTGAGGTATCTTTCTTTTTCTGTACACCTAAAAGCTGAACATTTTTAAACTCAGTTCCTATTCCCTGTAATTCCGTATCGTCGTCCGCTCTTGAGATTTTATCATTAATATTTATTTCTTCGCCGTTTTCCGACGTATATACTTTATCTTCTAAACTTTCGAAGCTTGCTTTATCCACGGCAACTACCATTGAATAGCCATCGACTTTAAACGAACCGCTGTTAACTTCTTCGAGGCTCTTTAATCCCGCGGAAGTTTCGTCCGCGATAACTACCCAGCTCAAACCTTCGGAAGAGCTAAAAGTAAAGTATTTAGCGCTGCTTGAGTTATTCGCTATTACGGCTAACTTTTTCCATTCATCGGGTTTGCTGTTAGTCCATACACCGGCGTATATATCGGAAGCGTTTTCACCCGAATAGCATTTATAACCCGAAAGCGCGCTCTTTGTATTATCGCGTAAGGGCGAGAATTTTTCTCTTATCTCTCTCATTCCCTTATAGTAATCCGCTACATCGGAATTTGTTTTCGCGAGACTCCAGTCTATCATATTGCGTGTTACGGAACTTGTGTAGCTGTTGTCGTCATTATCTTTGGAACGGCACATTTCCTCACCCGCCTGGGTAAAGGTTACGCCCTGCGCCATATTCAAAAGTCCGCCCGCGAGCTTATTCTGCTTAACCAGAGTTTCGTTTCTCCGGCGGAAATCCGAAACTCCCTGGGAATAAGCGAGCTTGTCCCAAAGCGTCTGGTTATCGTGGCAGGATGTATAGGTTACGGTCTGGGACGGCTGTTTTACTGTCCAGTATGTGCCTTCGGTATTAGCTTTAATTCCCTTGCTGAGGTCGTAGGAATAGTTTTTATCTCCCTGTACCCAGCCTTTTGCGGATTTATTAAATACCGAACCCTTCATCGCGTCGCGTACAACGTCGTTAAAGAAACCTATACGCTCATTTATATTACTCGCTTTAGCGCGGTCGGCTTCCACAAAAGTCTGACCTGTGCAGGTTGTCGCGGGATAGGTACATGTTCCGCCTGTCCAGCCCTCGCCCCAGATTGTAAGGCGCGGATCAACCTTATCCATTTCCGCTCTTAAAAGGTTCATGGTTTCAACGTCGTGAACGCCCATAAGGTCAAAGCGGAATCCGTCGATATGGTACTCGTTAACCCAGTACATACAGGACTGAATCATAAAGTTTCTGAACATTTTTCTTTCGGAAGCGGTTTCGTTTCCGCAGCCTGTGCCGTTTGAGTAATATCCGGATGAAGTCATACGGTAGTAATAGTTCGGCACGCAAGCCTCAAAACAAGAATCAGCGTTTGAAGTATGGTTATATACAACGTCCATTACTACGGAGATTCCCGCGTTATGGAGCGCCTGAATCATCTGCTTACATTCCTTTATACGAACGTTGCCGTCGTAAGGATTGCTTGAGAACGCGCCCTCGGGAACGTTGAAGTTCACCGGGTCATAGCCCCAGTTAAACTGGCTGTCTGAACCTGTTTCGTCAATCGAGCCTTTGGAGAAATCGAAGAAAGGCATAATCTGAACGGTAGTAACGCCTAACTTTTTAAGGTAATCAATTCCCGTCGCTACATCGCCCTCATTATTAAGGGTTGTTCCCGTTTCGGTAAAAGCAAGATATTTTCCGCGGTTTGCGGAAGAAACGCCCGACTTGCTGTCGTAGGAAAAATCTTTTACATTAACTTCCCAAACGTAAGAATCGGTATTCCGCTCTAAAAGCACGTGCTTATCGGAGTTCCAGCCGTCGGGATTTGTTGAATCGAGGTCAACAATCTGGGAGCGCTGGCCGTTAACGCCTGTCGCAACGGAATAAATATCCTGAGTTTCTTTTGTAGTGGTTTTTGAGCCTGTTACGTTTTTTGCGGTTATGGAATAGGTATAGAACTTATTTTTATAATCGCCGTTCATTGTAAGCGACCATATTCCGCTCTCTGAATCGAAAGTCATATCGGTTGCGCTGAGCTTACTTCCGCCGCTTCCTGCCGAATAAATGTTAAGCTTTACGCTCGATGCTGTAGGAGCCCAGACCTTGAATGTAGTTGCGGACTCTGTGTATGTCGCGCCGAGATCTGTGCCGTCATATCCGTATTGGTTGTCTAACTGCTGGGACGCGTTTGTATAGGTATTATTAGAAGCGCCCGAACTCTTTTTTGAGATATCCGCGGCGGATACACTTACAACCGCCGAAACAATCAGCATAGCTGTTAAAATCGCCGCAATAGTTTTCCTGAAACAAGTCTTCATAAACATACTTCCTTTCACGCTGAAGCTTTATATTATATTGTACCATATAAAGCGGGATTTTACTATTGACATTATAATCAAAAATAGAGTTGTATATTTGGTAATGTAGCTTATTAAGTGAACTTGGGGCACATAGTTCGGGATTGCAAAAAACAACCTAAAGAGCATTTAGGCAAAAAAGAAACGCCGAAAAACGGCGTTGCTTTTTTGGTCTGCCCGACAAGATTCGAACTTGCGCTCTACAGAGTCGGAGTCTGTTGCATTATCCAGCTGTGCTACGGGCAGATATTTTTAATTTTCCACGTCAAACGTGGGCGTTCCTATCTTAAATGTCATATCCCTCGCACCTTTAAACTACTATCAAGTTTTGGATACTTGGGAAATGTTCTGCGCTTTGGTTTTGCGTGGGCGTTCCTATCTTAAATGTCATATCCCTCGCACCTTTAAACTACTATCAAGTTTTGGATACTTGGGAAATGTTCTGCGAAATAATTCATTAATCTCGTTCGCGCGAAGCGCATATTAATTCGGTCGGGCACTGACGTAATTTTTTATCAAACTGTCTTCACGACCTTGACTGAAAACCGAGAACTGAGAACTGCGAACTGTTTAATAAAATTTTACTATAAACACTCTAAAAAGTCCAGTATTTATTCGGATGTTAACTGCTCCCAGTTTTCGTACGCCTTTTCAAGTTCAAGCTGTTTTTCCTCGAGAGTTGCGGTAAGTTCGGTAAGCTTTTCGTAATCGCTTACGACCTCCTCGCTCTGCAGCGTTTCGTTGAGTTCGGCAATTTCGCCGTCAAGCTTTTCGATAAGAGCTTCGGCTTTTTTTGTATCATTTTTAAGTTTACGCTCTTTTGCTCTTCTTTGCTTTTCAAGCTCGTACTCGTTGGGCTTTTTATCCCCTGATTTTTCAGCAGCGTTATGTAAAGAATCAGCTTTAGCTTTATGCTCAAAATAATAATCATAATTTCCGAGATATTCTTTTACACCGTTTTCGCTGAGTTCTAAAATTCTTGTTGCTAATTTATTTATAAAATAACGGTCATGGCTTATTATCAGCATTGTGCCGTCATAATTCTGAAGCGTGGTTTCAAGCTGTTCTCTCGAAGAGCTGTCGAGGTGGTTTGTCGGCTCGTCCAAAAGCAGAAGATTCGAGCCCTCTAACATCAGCTTTAAAAGGCTGACTCTTGCTCGTTCTCCGCCGCTCATTTTACTCAGCGGTTTAAAAACCTCGTCGCCTTTAAAAAGGAAACATCCGAGCGCTGTACGCAGTTTTGTTTCGGTCATATTCGGGAAAGTGTCCCAGATTTCGTCGAGCGCGGTTTTATTTAAATCAAGATTACTCTGCATCTGGTCGAAATAACCTACATCAACCTGCGCGCCGTAATCCACCATTCCGCTGTCGAACGCCTCGCGTCCCAAAAGCATATTGAACAAAGTAGTTTTTCCGCAGCCGTTATCTCCGATTATAAAAACTCTTTCTCCTCTGCGGATGTGAAAATCCACATTTGAGAAAAGATGGTTTGAGCCGAAGGATTTCGAGAGATTTTCAGCGATAATTACATCCTCTCCGCTTACTCTCTTAGTTTCGAAACGCATATGTATTGTTTCGAGATTTTTTTCGGGAGCGACAAGCTGAGCTTTGATTTTATCCGCCTGTTTCTGCTTGCTCGCCGCGGTAATAAAATTGCGTTCTCTTCCCCAGCGTTTCTGCTGTTCGACAATTCCCTCAATACGCTTAATCTCTTTTATATCGTTTTCGTATTTATTTTTCAGGCTGTCCTCATACGCCTGTTTTTTCTTTTTAAACTCGGTATAATTGCCCTTATACATCATTGTTTTCTGATGTTCAAGCTCAATTGTTTTATTTGTAACGCTGTCTAAAAAATATCGGTCGTGGCTTATTATCAGCATTGAGCCCTTAAAATCTTTAATAAAGCTTTCAAGCCAGTTTACGGAAGCAATATCGAGGTGGTTTGTAGGCTCGTCAAGCAAAAGGAAATTCGAGCGTGAAAGCAAAAGCTTCAAAAGGCTGAGCTTGGAACGCTGGCCTCCCGAAAGCCTGCCGGTAGGAATATCAAAATTTTTCTCCTCAAAGCCGAATCCGATAAGCGCGGAACGCGTACGCGCTTTATATGTAAGACCGCCCGCGTTTTCGAATTTTTCAATAAGGGCGGTTTGCTTTGCTATATTTTCGGCGGACGGATTGCTTTCAACCTCGGCGTTTATTATTTCAATTTCCGACTCCATATCAATAAGATATTTAAACTCCGAAATCAGCTCGTCGTAAATACTCCTTTCGGGGTGGTTGCAGGCGTGCTGTTCCATATATCCGAAGCTGATATCCGACGACTTAAAAACGCTTCCGCTGTCGGGTTCGTCTTCACCGTTCAGAATACGAAAGAGGGTTGTTTTACCTGTGCCGTTCACACCGATAAACCCAACCTTATCGCCTTTTTCAATATCAAAAGTCACACCGCTGAATAAAGTTCGTTCAACAAAACTTTTACTCAGATTATGAACGCTTAATACAGGCAAAATAACACCTCCTTTTTTACTATAATAAAATAACTAAATTATTATATCATCTCATAAGTTTAAAATCAACCGCCGTAATTATATTTTGCCTTTAATCCTGTTAAGGGCGTTTTTTTCGATTCGGCTGACCTGAGCCTGGGAAATTCCGATTTCGCTTGCGACTTCCATCTGGGTTTTGCCTTTAAAAAACCGAAGCCCGATTATTTTCTTTTCTCTTTCGCTCAGATTTTTTATAGCGTCTTTCATCGAAATTTCGTCCAGCCAGTCCTTTTCGCCGCAGGTATCGCCTATCTGGTCCATTACATAAACCGTATCGCTGCCGTCGGAAAACAGCGGTTCATAAAGCGATACGGGTTCCACAATCGACTCGAGCGCCAGCACAACGGTATTTTTCGGCAGTTCAAGTTTTTCTGCAATTTCCTCAATAGTGGGTTCACGGTTCTTTTCATTAATAAGCTTTTCCTTAACCTGCATAGCGTGGTAGGCTATATCACGCATTGAACGCGAAACCCGGACCGCGTTATTATCACGAAGATACCTGCGCACCTCACCGATTATCATCGGGACGCCGTATGTTGAAAACTTTACGTCCATAGTCGGGTCGAAATGGTCAATCGCTTTTATAAGCCCGATTACCCCGACCTGAAAAAGGTCATCAGCGGTTTCTCCTCTTCCCGAAAAACGCTGGATTACGGAAAGCACAAGCCTTAAATTTCCGTTAATCATTTTGCTTCTTGCTTTTTCTTTTTCCTTTTCACTTCCGTTTCGTATAATTAATAAAAGCTCTTTCTTTTCCTTTTCCGACAAAACTTTCAGCTTAGAGGTATTTACCCCGCATATTTCTACTTTATTATACTGCATTTTAACAACTCCGTTAAACTTATCTATATAAAGTATTGCCGGCAAGGGGTTGTTAATTCATATATATTTTTATTGATTTTAATATATTGCTTTTAAAATTTATCTTTAAAAATTTTAAAAAATTTTATAATTATTTGTATATTTCGTGTATATATTTTTTATTGTATATTTGATATAATTAAAATAATTTAGAAGTTTTGAAAGGATGGATTTCATGAAAAAAAGATTAATTGCCCTCGCGCTTTCGGTAGCGATTATGGCAACCGCGTTTTGTCTTTCCCCTGTTGTTCAGGCATCGGTAACAGATAAAACGGAAACTTCGGCAGGCACTTTAAAGAGCGCCTCGGACTTTTCGTGGGACAACGCGTCGGTTTATTTTTTACTTACCGACCGTTTTAAAAACGGAAAAACCTCTAACGACCACGCTTATAAAAGAAATCTGGACCAAAACGGCCAGCCTGCTTACGGACGTTCAAACGCGGGCGCGTTCCACGGCGGAGATTTCGCGGGTATTACCGAAAAAATCAACGACGGTTATTTTACCGATCTCGGTGTAAACGCGCTCTGGATTACAGCTCCTTACGAGCAGATTCACGGTTACGTTTTAGCAGGTTCGGGTAAAACGGGAACTTTCCCCCACTATTCTTACCACGGTTATTACGCCGCGGACTTCTCGGAAGTTGACCAGGCTTACGGTACCGAAAAAGAATTTGAGACCATGGTTGATTCAGCTCATAAAAAGGGTATAAGAATTGTTCTCGACGTAGTTATGAACCACGTTGGATACAACACCTTAGCCGACATGGAAGAATACGGTTTCGGTAAATTAAAAAACAGCAACTGGAAAACCGAATACTACAAACATACAATCAACGACAGTAACACACAGGGTTACCAGGCCTGCATTGATTACGGCGACAGCAACTGGGCAAACTGGTGGGGCCCTCAATGGATTAGAGCAGGTCTCGGCGGCGGCTACAGCGAAGGCGGCGGAGACGACCTTACAAGACAGTTAGCTTATCTTCCCGATGTAAAAACCGAGAACGGAGCTACAGTAGACATTCCTCCCTATTTAAAAACAAAATGGACTAAAGAAGGTTCACTTTCTAAAAAGCAATCCGAATTGAATAACTATTTCACTAAAAACAGTAAATCAAAAACAGTAAGAAACTATCATGTTTTCTGGCTTACTCAGTGGATAGAAAAATACGGTATTGACGGATTCCGCTGCGATACAGCTAAACACGTTGAAATGGCAAGCTGGAAAGCTCTTAAAGAACAGGGACTTAAATCTCTTAAAACATGGAGAGCCAACAATCCGACAAAACCCGGCGCAGACTGGGACGAAGATTTCTGGATGACGGGCGAATGCTTCCCCCACGGAGTAAGCTATGACGGATTCTACACCGAGGGCGGATTCGACTCGATGATCAACTTCTCATTCTGCGGAAACGATTCTTTCGACGCAGGTTCGGGCGGTGTACCCGGTTCAGGCTCAATTAACAACGTTTACTCCGATTACGCTAACTCAGTTAATAAAAACGATAAATTCAATATTCTTTCTTATATTTCTTCGCACGATACGGCGCTTTGCCGTCAGGGCGACAAGAACATTTACCAGGGTTCGGCGTTCCAGCTTCTCCCCGGCGGTATTCAGATTTACTACGGCGACGAAACTAACCGTCCCCTCGCGAACGCTTTCGAGGACCATAACCTCAGAAGCGATATGAACTGGTCAAGCTACGATAAGAATACATTATCACATTGGCAGAAAGTCGGCCAGTTCCGTAACAAACACGTTTGCGTAGGCGCGGGAAGCCACACTAATCTTTCCGCTACATCGGGAACCGCGTTTGCACGTACTTACAGCAAAAACGGCGTTAACGATAAGATTGCGGCGGTTATCGCGGCAGGCAGCAATTCAAACGTAACTATTAATCTTAACAACACATTCTCCGAAGGAACTGTTGTTAAAAACTATTACGACGGAAAAACAGCTACAGTATCAGGCGGAAAGGTTACTTTCAACAGCGGCTCAAACGGCACCATCCTCGTAGAGTCCGCTTCCGGCGATGAGCCTCAGCCTGTTACCCAAAGCACAACATCGGCTCCCGAAACAACTCCTACCCCCTCATCCGGACTTTACGGCGACGTTAACGGCGACAACATCATTTCCATTAAGGACGCTACAGCTATTCAGAAGCACGTAGCCGACATCGAGCACATCAAGGCTGACCGTCTCGGACTTTCCGACGTAAACGGCGACAACAGCGTTAACATAAAAGACGCTACGGCAATCCAGAAATATCTTGCTCAACTCACGCATAATTCAAAAACAGGCCAGCCTTACCAGGGCTCTCAGCCTGCTACAGTCGCTCCGGATACTCAGCAGGTTCAGACAGAACCCGAGACACAATCAGCAAGCGAGGAAACTCCCGTAAGCGGAACACGTGTTTACTTCGACAACAGCGACAACTGGGTTACCCCGTACGTATACTACTGGCCCGAAGGCTCAGGCGGTCCTGTTCAATGGCCCGGAGAAGCTATGACAAAAGATAAAGAAGGACGTTGGACATACGTAATTCCCGAGGGAATGAACCATTGTATTTTCAGTAATGACGGTAATAACCAGACCGAAAACCTTGATGTTCCCTCATCAAGCGGAATGACTTTCAGCTACTCATCAAGAAGCTGGTCATAATACAAGTAAAAAAATATAGTAATAAACAACAAAAAATAATGGCGGATTTGATAATCCGTCATTATTTTTTTGGATTGACAAAAATTGTAAAAGGTATATAATGATAGTGTATAATTATGTAAATTTGATTTTTAACAAATGAGGGGGCGATGATAATAATTTTTCTTAAAGATATTATCAACGAACACAAGGATTTTGGTAAACAGATTTTCGTACTTGCCAAAACTGAGCTTATAAAGACATATAAGGGCGCAGCAATCGGTCCTTTCTGGGCTGTTGTTAAACCCGCGTTTACACTTTTTGTATACTGGTTCGCGTTTTCAATCGGTATTAAAAAATTAGGCCATGTTGAAGTAATGATTCATGACCATATGCTTTCCTTCGACCGATTCTTATTTATGCTCGTTGGATTTATTCCCTGGTTCTTTATTTCCGAAAGCATTACCAAGGGCGCTAAAGAAATAAGATTAAACCGGCAGTATGTTACAAAAATCAACTTCCCCGTTTCCACTATTATGACTTTTACCTCGATAGCGAGATTATACGTACACTTGGCTCTTTCGCTTATTATGTATGTAATCGTATCGTTAATGTGGGGTACAAGCTGGTATAACCTACAGATTTTCTTCTATATGCCGCTTATGTTCCTGTTCTTTTTATTCCTGTCGTGGAGTACGGCGCCGATGTGCGCGTTCAGCCGCGATATGGAAAACGCGATTGTTTCAATTATGTCGGGTATATTCTGGCTGACGGGCGTTATCTACAACTCCTACGATTTACCCAGTCCGCTTAACAAAATTATGCTCTTTAACCCTATTAACTTCTTTGTAAACGGATATAGAAACTCTTTCCTCTACGAAAGATTCTTCTTTGAGTACAGAACTGAACTTGTAATATTCCTCGTTGAATTCTTCGCGTTATTCTTCCTCGGAGTATTTAACTACAACCGCTTGAGAAAGAAAATTCCGGATGTATTATAATTTCGTTTAATAAGGAGAAATACAATGAGTGAATTTTTTGATAATATGAACCGACAGGAAGTTGATAAAACTTCCGCTCCGGTTATTAAATTCAATAATGTATGTAAAACCTACACTTTATACAAAAGCGACCAGGAACGTTTCCGCGCTCTTTTTATAAAACCGCGTCATCCCGTATATCATAAAGCTCTCGACCACGTTAGCTTTGAAGTACATAAAGGCGAAGCTGTCGGAATTATGGGTGATAACGGCTGCGGAAAATCAACCCTTCTTAAAACCGTTACGGGCGTAACCTTCCCCGACGAGGGCGATGTATACGTAAACGGTATGGTTGCGGCTCTGCTTGAGCTTACCGCGGGATTCTCGACCGAAATGACAGGAAGAGAAAACATCTACCTGAAAGGTTATATTTTAGGTCTTAATGACGATGAGATAAAAATTATCGAAGAAAACGTAGTTGACTTCGCGGAGCTTGGCGAATATATTGACCAGCCCGTAAGAACATACTCAAGCGGTATGAAAATGCGTTTGGGATTCGCGATTAACGTAAATATCGCTCCGGATATTCTCGTTGTAGACGAAGCCTTGGCGGTCGGCGACGCGGCTTTTAAAGCTAAATGTAAAAACAAAATCCGCGAGATTATTGAAACAGGAGTAACTGTTTTATTCGTAAGCCACAATGCCGCTCAGGTTGAGGAAATCTGCGAACGCTCCATTTATATGAAAAAGGGCGTAGTTATGTTCGACGGTCCCACCAAGGAAACTCATCTTGTTTACCTTACGGACAAGCGTACAACTCAGATTAAAAAGCTTAAAAAGAAAATCGCGAAGCTCGAAAAACTTATCGAAACTTCGGACAACATCGAAGATGTAAACGCCGCGAAGGCAGTTGTTCCCAAGCACAACAAGCGTCTCGCAAAATTAGAAGGAGAACTTGTACAGTACACTCAGGAACTCGAGGATTACCGAAAGAACTCAGGCGGCGAGGAAAATAAAGAAGAGTAAATTATGCCGGCAACCCCAGCCGGCATATGTTATATTATCCTGAAAAGGAGTAAGGTATGGAAAATGAAGTAAAAATGATTTTAAATACGAATTTGTACGAGGATATTCTTCGTATCGCGCAGAGCGGTATTGATTTTTCCGAGTTCAATAATAAAACCGTTTTAATCAGCGGAGCGGGTGAACTGCTCGGCTTTTACCTCGTGTGCGCGCTTCTTATAAGCAACGATATAAACGGCACAAACGCAAAGATTATTACCCTCGATAAAGACGACTCTATCTTTAAACTTTACGGAAAACTTACTTACAGAAATGATATTGACTTTATCGTCAGCAGCGATTTTTCCAATCTCCAGAATAATAAAGCCGACTTTTTTATCCATACCCAAAAGCCGGAAAGCGAAGCGGAAATCTGCAACATAATCAAATATATTAAAACCGTCAAGAGCAACAGCGTTATCTGCTCTTTTTCCGACGTTTACGGAGATGTGTTTAACGGACAGGATATTATTTCCGAGGAGGACATCGGTTACTGCGACAGCTACAAACCCGAAAGCCGTTCAATTCAGATTCAAAGGCTTTTTGAAACCGCGGCAATAACCGCCGCAAAAGAGTTTAACCTCGACATAAAACCGGTAAGGCTGTGTCAGGTTTTCGGTTACAGAGAATACGGCAGTAAAAACGATTATATAAGGATTTTCAAAAACGTCGCGGATAAAAAGAATATCGAAATCACCCGCTCAGATAAAACTCTCTCATCATATATCTATGTCACCGACGCGGCGGAAGCTTTATTCACGGTTTTAGCAAAAGGAAAATCAACCGAGATATACAACATTTCCTCGGGATTCGTCGCGAGCAATCATATTATCGCCAAATACTGCGTAAAGCTGTTCGAAAATCTCGGAATAAAAATAATCTACAAAGATAAAGAGACAACACTCTCACCTATGGCTCCGACTCTGGACGCTTTGGACAACTCAAAATTAAAATCTCTCGGATTTACCGCTAAAACAGATATGCAAAACGGTATTGTCAGATCGATTAAAAACCTGTACGAAGAAAGGGAGTGAGCGTATGCTGATGAAAGAAATTTTAAACGTATTTCAGTTTGACTGGGCTATGAGCCCCGCTATGGCTGAAATCAAACCGTCTAAGCTTAAAAACAAAAGCATACTTATCTCAGGCCACGAAACCGCGCTTACCCTTGCGTACACAATCCAATGCCTTAACGATAAACTCGACTTACAGGCAAAGGTATTTTTGTGCTCTAACGAAGAAAATTTTGAAGAAAAAATAATCCCCGCGGCTCTCGAGAGAGACGATTTGATTTACAACAGCATCGACTATATAGATGATATAAAACAGAAAATTGATATTATCATTTACACGGGATTATGCGGATGTAAAATCACCCCCGGGTTTGAAACTATCGAAAGAGAAACAAGCTCGCTTAACAAGGTTCTTAACCTTGCCGAAAACAGAAAACCCGAAAAAATCCTTCTGCTTTCAGACAGCAGAGTTTACTCTAAAGGCGAGAATAAATACCGCGCTTTCGCCGAAACCGAAATGGGAAAAGCGTACGCGGAGGATTTCAGCGTAAATCTGCTACGCTCAATCGAAAGCGCTTTTGCGAAAAGATGCGAAAAGCTTAACGGCGCCGCGCTGAGAACCGGAGTTATTTTAGCCCCCGGAAGCGGAATTTACAACGGTCTCGAAAATGTCTTCGCCGCTGTAGCTGACGGAAAAGAAGTTGAACTTAAAAACACTAATAATAAAATTTCGTTTATTTATATGTCCGATGTTTTCGGCGCGCTGTACTATCTATATGATAAAAATCTAAACGGGATTTATAACGTAAGCTCAATTAACTCTACCGCTTCAACAGGCTCTTTAGCGGCTATGCTGCACGATATTTTCGGCAGCGACGCTAAGATTAAAATGACCGATAAGGGCAGTTTCGAGGGCTGTGAGCTCAACTGCGGAAAGATAAAATTCGCGGAATACACGCCCGTTATTAACTTAAATACCGCGCTCGAGCTCAGCGTTATAAATTACAAAAAAGAAAATGTTGACGACTTCAGATTCGGCCACGAGCATATGGGAAGACTTGAAGCTATCCAGAATGTACTTATGGCATATCTTTTAGAGGTCGATAAGATTTGTAAAAANNNNACCTGGTATTTAGGCGGCGGAACTCTGCTCGGAGCAGCAAGACACAAAGGATTCATCCCCTGGGACGACGACGTTGATATTATGATGCTTCGCGAGGATTACGATAAATTCCTGGAAGTAGCGCCCGCGGAACTTCCCGACGGAATGATACTCCAGGATCCGAAGAAAGATAAAACCTACAATTACGCCTACGCTAAACTCAGACTTACTGATACGATGTTCGCTACTGATTTTTCGAAGAACCACAAAGGAATGAACAACGGTTTCGCGTTCGATATTTTCGCGCACGATAAAACCGCGAACTCAAAATTAGGGCAGAAAATCCACAGCAAACTCACGCTGTTCTGGCTCGCCTGCGTATTCAATAAATGGAACCACAGAAAAGCGGATAACGGCAATAAATTCCAGTCGATAATAACGGATTTCTGCAAGACGATTTTCCCGCTTAGATTCTCGACGAGAATGCTTCTTTTCACGCTCGAAATGTTCAAGCACAAGAAGAAAGCTAAATACCTCTACGACGGAATGGGTAAAAGCGTACACAAGGGCGGCTTCGACAAAACCTTCCTCGACAACGAAATCCGCCTCGATTTCAACGGCTATAAAATGCCGGTACCCGCTAAGTACAAAGAGTACCTCAAAAACCACTACGGCGATTATATGGAGCTCGCTCCCCTATCGACCAGAATTATGGGACATGAAATTACACTCAGCGATTTAAATAAATACGCTGAATTCCAAATTTCTAATAAAGAAATAAGAAACAAAGGCTTTTAAAACTATAATAGTTATTCATCCCCGCAGTCGATAACGCTTTTCAAAGCAGAAACTTTTACTAAGACGGAATTGGTTATCGGAACTCTCGATAATTGACAACGCGCCTGTTATTTGGTATAATAGACGCGTTGAATTGATTTGGAGATATTATGATTTTACTTATAATTGTATTATTAATTCTTGTTCTGCTAATCGGAGCTGTGTTCGCAAGAAACGCGAATATGAGCTACAGAACCGGAGCGGGACTTTTCAAAAGCAGCGATAACAATATGGATGAAAAAGAAGAATTCTCCGATAAAGAGTATTACGACGAAAACGGAGGACTTTTTAAATAACTATATTTGCGGATATGGCGGAATTGGTAGCGTTGCGACCGCCGCCGGTGGCGGATTAAGGGAGCAGAAGCGCTGCGCAAAATAAGGAGTATCACGAGTCCGCTCTTAGGACGAGTGAGACGACTATATTTTGGGCTGGAAGCAGTTGCGACATACTACACACCAAATTACTAAAAGCGCTGCGCAAAATAAGGAGTATCACGAGTCCGCTCTTAGGACGAGTGAGACGACTGGTTTGTGCTGGAAGCAGTTGCGACATACTACACACCAAATTACTAAAAGCGCTGCGCAAAATAAGGAGTATCACGAGTCCGCCCTTAGGGCGAGTGAGACGACTGTATTTTGGGCTGGAAGATGCAACTTCTCATTCATCTGTGTTTTATTAGACAATTTTATATTTGCGGATATGGCGGAATTGGCAGACGCGCATGGTTCAGGTCCATGTGAAAGCAATTTCATGCAGGTTCAAGTCCTGTTATCCGCACCATAGTAATACAGGGAGTACCATAAAGGTACTCCCTGTATTACTATATTATAGTGCAGGTAACAGGAGTTGAACAGGCTGTGCCTGTGATTTAAGCTGCGCGCAAATCACAGGTAAAAATGCTCTTGCAGAGCATTTTTAAGCCGCCGCGCAGATGAAACTTTTCCCATTTACGTGAACCCCACAAGCGAGGTAGGAGTTTTCTAAAGATGACGGTATGTTACCTGCACCACTACCTACAGATGAACCTATTTTAGGGTCTCTTTTTTGAGATACAGATAAAGTAACAGGGTACGGCAGTCGCCCATACCCCCTCAATCCCCCTATTAGGGGGCAGAAACTTGAAAGCCCGTTAAGAAAACAGTCCAGCGGACTGTTTTTAGGGCGTAGCGTTGATGTGCATTATAGCTATGATACACGCCGCAACAGGCGAAACGTAACTTCTCGTATTGATGGAGCGTATGTTATCCGCACCAAAAGTACGTCACCATTGATACATTTCAATGGCGGCGTTCTTCCTGTTCCTATCACGTTTTTTGAGGTTCGGCTTGACAACGAAACAAAAAAAGGGCTCCTACGAGCCCTTTTTAAATATTTAAACATAACGTGAAGAGGTTGTGCGCGTTATAGCTACGGAACGATATTACGCACAACGGGTATTTTCCGCAGCAGCATCGTCAGAAGCACCGAAAGCACTATTGAAATTACCGTTGCCGACAATGCGTAGAAAAGAGAAGCTCTCGGTATATTCAATATATGGAGATTTTCCTCAATATAATCCAGAAAATACCTGTGTATAAGATATACGGGGAACGTAAAACCCTGCAGATAAGAGAACGCCTTAATGGCTTTTTCGTTCTTAATCCGCGCAGCCGCCTGCTTAACAAACAGAAATACGCCGACAGAATACAAAACACACGGCAGATTATAGTATCCCTTATACAACATCAAGGAACCGCCGGGGTTGGAAAGTGATTCTGAATATGTGCCGATAATATGCGCTAACAGTCCCGCGACAGCAAAACCATAGATAATCAAACGAAATTTTAGCCTCAGCTCTTTTTTATGGAGCACATATCCGACGAGAACGTAAAACAGATATTCAAAGCCGACATATATTTTATAAGTCCATCCGAAGCTGATACCTCCATAGCGTTTAAGCAAAGCTAACACAAACGGAATCGTAAAATTAATCGCTAAGGATATTACAATTATATAGCTGAAAATTTTAACCCGCTTTTCTTTGCGAACCGAAGCAAAAAGAGGGATAACCATATAGATACAGAAAAGCGGAATAAAAAACCAGTAAATATCCCTGAACTTCGTATTAACAATACCGTTAGTCACGCTTAGGAAAGTCCAGTCAAGACCTCTGTTCGGCCGGCCGAAGAACATAGCTATAAGTTCTCTGCGATACGCCCAGAATAAACCTATAACGCTCCATACTAAAAACGGAATAACAGCTTTTTTCAGGCGTTTAATCAAGTAATCTTTTGTGGAATATCTTTCCTGGTAATCAATCAGCGTTGCGCCCGAAAGCATAAAAAATATAGGAACAGCAAAATAACATACGCTTTCTATAATATTTGCGGTAGTCCAGTACGGCGTTGACCTGTCTAACCAGAAACTTACATTAGAGTGCATCATAACAACCGAAAATGCCGCAACAACATTCAGAACGCTTATGTATACAAATTTATTCCGGCTGTTCTGAGTATCAATAACTTTTCCCAAAATTACACCTCCGTAAATCAAATAATTCACTTTTGTATTGTAACATATATGCCACTTTTCTGCAACTGAATATTCTGTGGGCAGTTGGCAGTTGGGAGTTCTCAGTTCTCAGTTCTCAGTTCTCAGTTAGTTCACAGTTCTCAGTTCTCAGTTGTCAGTTCTCGGTTAGTTCGCAGTTCACAGTTCTCAGTTCTCGGTTAGTTCGCAGTTCTCAGTTCTCGGTTAGTTCACAGTTCACAGTTCTCAGAGCTGTAAACTAATAACTTCCTAACCCCTGCATCAATAAAAACAGCCGACGGTTACGTTACCGTCGGCTGAATTTTTAATTTTTATCCTTAAGGATCACAGTATTAGAGTAAGCCGGATAAATCTCCGATTGTGGAAGCGAGCTGGTTAATGTTATCAACTCTCTTGGAAGAGTCGTACTGTCCGTTATTCTGCTCTGTAGAAGCGCAGAGTACGTCAGCCTTTGCTAAATCTTCAACTGTAATTACAGGAGACTTATATAATTCTTTCATAATTGTATCTCCTTCCTTAATAAATTATCTCCTTCCTTAATAAATGTTGCCGGAGGCGTTAATGCCTGCCATACAACCTGTGTACTTATAATCCTGGCCTGCATACTTAGCGAAGTATGTCTTGCCGCCCTTCTCGTAGTAGAAACGAGCTACGATCTTAGAAGATGTATCAACGCTGTTTACAGCGCAAGTTACATACTTATACGGAGTATCGGATTCGGGATCGCCGTAATTTGTGCCGCATACTGTGTTGTATGTGCCCTTAGCGGAAATCTTCTTGATTCCTGTAGCAGCGCCCTCAACGAGCTTATTGATATTAGTATCTGTATAAGTTCTTGAGCCGTCTACCTTACCGAGTACAAAGCCGTAATCGTCAGCGCCTTCAAGTAAGTCTTTATCAAGAACAGCGATGAAACGCATATCGCTGCCGTTTTCCTGATGGGATTCGGAAGTAATATCAGCGTCGTCAACAGCATTTTTCTTCTGTACGCCTAAGAGTGTACCATTAAGGTAATCAGAATTAATTCCGAACGCGTTGCCGTCGTTAATATCGGAAGCAGATACCATTAACGGATTAAGCGGGCT
>CADBCC010000033.1 GCA_902793125.1 uncultured Ruminococcus sp. | reverse complement strand
AAAAGAATCAGTTTGAAGTCTTCCTTTGATTCCTACAATGTCTCCCTTTTTACAATACTCTGCTGTATTTTCTGCAATAGCATTCCATAAAACACATTCTACAAAATCAGTTTCATAAACACCATCAGCATTCTTATAAGCTCTAGGTATTGCTAAAGTAACATTGCTTACTTTCTTTCCATCCTCTAATTCTTTTGTTTCAACATCCTTTGTTAATCTTCCAACTAAAACTACTTGATTCAACATACTTCATCTCCCTTTCTTTGTTTATCATTTTTAGTTTTTGTTCCACTTAAAAAAGCAATTAATTCTTTATCTTTAATTGCTTTCTTTAGTTCAATTATTATTAATGTTTCGTTAGATTGAAGATTATTTATTCTTCCTAAATCTTCCATCTTCATCATTAAAATCTTCTTTTCGGTATTAAAACCTGCTTCAAATAACTTTTCTAATAATTTAGTTACTTGAGCTAAATTATACTTTGAATTCATCTTTATACTTCCTCCAGACGTTCAAAAATATAAACCAATTGTTTTTCAGTTCCGTGTTTACAAGTTATTAAAGTCATTACTGTTTTTTCTCCATTTCTAATAATGTTTGCTTTGCCATTCTTTTCAATTTCATAATTATTTACTAACTTGTATTCGAATCTTGCTCCATCATAATAAATGTAAGCTTTATCGCCTATAGACAATTTTGGTAAATTTTTAAAATATGAAAAATATGCAGTACCTGAATGTCCAGCTAGAATAAAATTTCCTTTTTCTCTATCTGGCATATCTGATTCTTTTATTAAATAAACATTTTTATTTACATTATTTAATTTAGAATTTTTTGCATATATTCCTCTTTTCAATTTAATTTTAGGTATTTCTAAAACAGCCAAATATTTTTCATTATTAGCTTTCTTAGTTTTTACCTCATTATTTTTTTCTTCAATTGTTTCTTGTACATCTTGTTCTTCTACTATTGGATCATCAAAAAACTCTTCAATTTTTATATAAGTCTTATTCTTCCGTTTTTGACGTGGAGCGCGGACCTTTATATTTTATGCAAAGCATTGTAAGGTCGTCAAATTTTTCAGCATCTCCTACAAACTTATCTACCTCGTTTTTTATATTAGCGATAATATCCTTTGAGGGAGCGTCGGGATTCATATTCAGAGCGTCAAGCATTCTTTCGCTGCCGAACAGCTCCTCGTCGATGTTATTCGCTTCGGGAATTCCGTCGGTATATACAAAAAGAGAATCGCCTTCGTTCAGGGTAAACTCATAATCGGTATACTTTACAAAATCCATTCCGCCGACAACGAAGCCGTGTTTATCCTTAAGGATTTCAAATTCACCGCCTTTTTTTCGGATCACGGGATATTCGTGTCCCGCGTTCGCGGCAATTACTTTACCTGTTTTTATATCGAGAATTCCAAGCCATACGGTAACGAACATTTCCGCCTGGTTATTAGAGCATATACGTTTATTAACAAAATCAAGAACTTCCGACGGCGTACCTCCCATAAGCGTTCTGTCGCCTATTAGAATTTTTGACGCCATCATAAACAGCGCCGCGGGAACACCTTTTCCGGAAACATCGGCGATAACCATAGCAAGATGGTTTTCATCAATCAGGAAAAAGTCGTAAAAATCTCCGCCGACTTCTTTAGCTGTATACATAGCGGCGTGGATATCGAACTCTTTTCTTTCGGGGTAAGCTGGGAAAATACTCGGCACCATACCGTGCTGAATCTGTGTAGCGGTATTAAGCTCCGCCTTAACGTTCGCGGAATCGCGGGCAATTTCATTCTGTGTAAGCACCATATCGTGGCCATGCTTAGCTATATACACAGCTATAGTGCTTACTACCGCGAAAACAAAAAGTCTCGGCAAAAATCCGTTAATCATAATCCATAACATCGCTTTTGTAGTATCTATTCCCAGCGCAGTAACGGAATTACGAAGATTTTCATTAAATACAATTATTGTTCCGTTGTCTAAAGGCGGATAAAAGTTTAAGTCGATTATTCCGAAAAATACGCTCGATATACTTGCGACAGCCAGCGATAAAAGCGATAGAATAGAGATAATAACGGTAAAACCTTTTGAAAAATATCTGCTTGACATAAGCACCGGCAAAACCATAATAAGGATTACGTTATGGTTCAGTATACTGAATAACCGCGTGCAAACCAAAAGCAGAGAAAGAATCATAACATATTTCAGCCAGCGTTTTCTGCCTTTGAATACAAGATATAAAACTATCGGTATTAATAATTCAATAATCCCTTGTATAGCAAGCACGTTCATTCTGTACTGCTGAACTTTAAAAATGCCGGCTAAATTTAAAATCCACGAAACCAGAAGTATTACAGCGCAAAAAACTATAACCATAAGAGATAAGCGGTTGGACTCATATTCGTTCTGTTCAAAAACCGCTTTTGTCTCTTCGGATTCGTATATTTTAAAATATTCTTTTATTTTCCCCATGACTACACCAAACTCTTCTTAATCATAAGGATATTCTGTCCGTCTTTATACTCGTAATCAATCATATCCATTGTCTTTTTAACAAGGAATATTCCAAGCCCTCCGATACTTCTCTCCTCTGCCGATTTAGTAACATCGGGATCGTCGATTTCAAGCGGATTGAACGGTTTGCCGTTGTCGATGAATGTTATTATTACTGCAAGAGGTTCTTTTTCAACCTCAATTCTGACTGTAGCTTTGCCTGTTTCGGGATTGTACGCGTAATGAGCTATATTTCCAAACAGTTCATCTATCGCGATATCAATTTGTGTTTGAGCTTTAAACGGGCAGTTTAGCGCCTCGAGCTCGGCATTTATAAAATCTGTAACCTTTTCTATATTATTTATAGCGGCATCAACAGTTAACTCTTTCAAAGTATCACTCCTTTTTTTCAGACATTTTTTACTTTATTGTCAATATCTCGGAAAAGCCGGTAACCTCAAAAATCTCAACAACTGTTTCATTGGCTCCGGTTATAATTAACGTTCCCTGATTGTTCATTATTTTCTGTAAAGACAGAAGACAGCGAAGACCTGCTGAAGAAATGTAACTTAGTTTTGAAAAGTCGATATTAAGCTCAGTTACACCCTCAATATCGGATTTAACCGCGGTCTCAAATTCAGGCGCGGTAGAAGTATCCACTCTGCCGTCCACGCTGACATTTAAAATGTTTCCGTTTTTTGTCTTGTTGATTGTCATAATCATAGCTCCTTTTTATTGTTCAAAATATTCTTAACTATTTAATTATGTTTCATATTAACACAAGTACAATCTAAAAACAATACTATACTCTGTCATTTTATAAATTGTAATAATTCTTTCACTATATTCGGCTATGAAATATAGATTTGTTTACAGTCTTGCTTTAAACACTTTATATGTGTTTTTTAAAGCGCCGTTTTCGTCCGTAACTTCAAGTATAACGGATTGGGAATCGTTTTCTTTTATCTTTAATATATTATCAGGTTCAAGACTAATACCGTCGGCGGAATAGAAAAAGCTGTCGGCATCAATCATTCTAAAGATATACTGCCCGTTATCTCCCACTTCACAAAGCTCAGCCTTACGGCTTTCGCCTGTTTTAACTTTTGAAACGGTAGCTTTACCCCAAACGGTAGTCTTTTTATTTTCTTTTGTATCGGACAGAATCCATACGTCCGCGTCTTTGACTTCGTTTATAAAAGTAACCGTATTATTTTCCATATTGTTCTGCTCCTTAGAAGCGCAGCTGTATAAAACTATCAGCATCAGTAAACTTAAGATAATTAATAAAGTCTTTTTCATATTAACTCCGTTAAAAATATACCGTATTACAAATAGCTCTGTTAGTATTATACATTCATTTACTTCATCTGTAAATACACTACTATTGACAAAACTAAAGAATTATTATATAATTAACCTACCATATTAGTAGGTTTATAGTAATTACTTCAGATTAAAAGAAATACTATTACGTAATAATATGAAAAAACTTTATACTAAAAGGTGATTTTATGGAAACAAAAACAAAAACTTTATTGGCGGCTTTAACGGCAATGTTTGCCGCGCTGATAATAGTAACTACGGCGTATCTCAAAATCCCCGCGCCCTTAGGATATGTACATATAGGAGATTCAATGGTCTATTTAGCGGCAAGTATTTTACCCGGACCGTTCGGATTTATCGCGGCGGCATTAGGCGGAGCGTTAGCGGATTTATTAGCGGGCTATCCTCAATGGGCTTTCCCGACGGCTATAATAAAAGCTTTGAATGTACTGCCGTTTTTCCTGATAAAATTCGCGATAAAAGACAGCGGGAAACTAAATAAGATAATTAATCTTCCGACTCTCATAATGCTTATCCCGACTACGCTCGTTACTCTCGGCGGATATTTTATAGCCAACACCCTGCTTTATGATTTCGGCGCGGCTACTGCGGAACTATTACCGAATTTTTTCCAGGCAACAGCAAGCGCAGTTATTTTTATAATACTCGGGTTCAGCCTTGACTCTATAGGTTTTAAAGAAAAAATATATAAGTAAATACTATTTTATTCAGCGATGAATAATTCAAAGAAAACCTCCCTCGCGTAATACACGAGGGAGACTTTTTGTATTCAAATATATCAGTTGCTTGATTTTGGAATAAAACTTGAAATAAGCTCGGCTGTTTTGGAAATGGGCATTGTCTGAATAACAATTTTACCGGGGCCTGTAACTACAGTATTGAACAGGCCTTCGCCGCCTAACAGTATATTTTTAGCGCCTTTGATTCTCTCGACATTCAAGGAACAGGTATCGTCCATCATAACGAGGTGGCCCGTTTCCATAATTTTTTTCTCGCCGGGAGCTAAAGTATACTCTTTGATTGAACCGTCAACCTCAAGGAAAACAATTCCGTTACCCGAGAATTTTTCCATAATGAAACCTTCACCGCCGAAAAAGCCGGTCATACCCTTTTTATGGAAAAATACTGACATATCAACCCCGCTTTCGCTTGCGAGGAAAGCTTTTTTCTGGGCGATAATGCTCTTACCCGCTCCTACTTCAACAGCAAGAATTTCACCGGGGAATGATGACGCGAATGCTATTTCGGCGTCAGCGTTCGCTGTATAGGTGTTAGTAAACATTGACTCGCCGGAAAAAGCTTTGCCGAACATTTTCTTTAGTCCGCCGCCGCTTGTTTCCATTGTAAAGGCGTCATCCATCCATGACATTCCGCCGCCTTCACAGATAATTTTCTCGCCCTTTGTAAGCTTACAGATTACCGCGGGAAGATTTCCTCCCATAATTTCATATTTCATAATTTACCTCCTGAAATAGAATTTTTATTTTGATGTTTATTCAGTTTTTTCATTGGAGTTTAATAACTCATCAGACGATTCTTCGTTTCCCTGCTGTTTTATCTGGTTAATAGTACCTTTCGCAGAGGTGAGTATTTCTCTGTTTTGAATCATAACGAACAAATCCGTCAAGCCTTTGATAAGAAGCGTTATACCGCCGATTACCATTGTAATTTCAGCCATACTGCGCGCCATTAAAATAAAAGCTATACCGAGTACAATTGAAAATATATTAGCAACCAAGGAAATTCTTTTACCTTTCATCGGCACACCGTTTCTTTTTGCCGTAATGATTGTCGAGACGCTGGAATAACCATCGGTAATAAGAAAAATTCCGACAATAATATGAATCGCTACTATGGTAATATCTGAACAGAAGAAGAGAATCACCGCACTGACAAAAAGTATAGCATATAAAATACACCTTGCGATTTTGCCCGCTTTAGGCTCTTCCTTCGGCTTTTCAAAAAGAGCATTAATTCTTTTATCCCACTTAGTGTTCGATTCTCTTTGCAGTTCGTTTATTTCTTCATACTTTGAATTAAGCTCCTGTCCCTGAGCAATAGGATCTTTGTTGTCCTCAATAACACCTCTGACAAAATTGCTCGCAAAGTCTTTTCCTTTTTCGAGATTCGAATTGTTGTTCGAAATGACATAGAAAAATGAGAGTATAGCGTAGAGCGCAACGAATCCCGCAAGCAATTTGGCGGTAACATTCAGACCACCGCTCGGATCAATAATGTGCATTACACCTGTAAACAATAAAAATCCGATACTGACGAGTTTACTTTCCATAATAATGGTAAACGCGCTTACTCCCTTTCCTACGGTTTTACCAATGTCTTTCTTACTCATATAAACACCTCGCTCCGGTTTTATATAATATTACATAATTTTCTTTAATTAAAAACCTTCACTTTATAATAATAACACAAAAATTTACACTTGTCTATTGTAAATATTCAGTCAATTTATTTTTTCGCGTGGACTTTCGAAACCTGCTTTTCTAAATACAATGAAAATAAAACAATTGCGAATTACGAATTACTGATTGAAACAGCTCCCCAACTTATGTTCAGCTATACGAGAACTTAGTGCTCGCTTGGAAAATCGGTTAAGAGCTTATCCTCGGACTAAATCCAGTCCGCTGAAAAAGCTCACACCGGAGCTTTTTCCGAGACGCGGACCTTCGAGGAGATTTTATAGAGCAAAACAAAAAGCAGACCTAAGTCTGCTTTTGTTTTGGCTCCCCCAACTGGGCTCGAACCAGTGACATCATGATTAACAGTCATAATTCCATTATTTAACCTTGGCTTATTTACTGATATTTACATTACAAATTAATATAATCCGTAGCAACGCCGTAGCAATTCTAAAAGTCACTCGTTCATATACACTATATATTTCCATGATTTGTTCTGCGATTATATAGAATTTCATCAATATGTCAAATAAAGATTTATAAATATTCTTTAAGATAATAATGAGTCTACTCATAGATTGTTGCTTAGGTGTCAAATTATGTCATTTTGCACAAAAAAAAAGAGGCTTTTTGTCCTTTGAACTCTAAAAAAGACTTTTCATAAAAAAAACCCACAAAAATTACTAATACACTTTATTTAATTCTAATAAATAAAAAAAGTCATTTTGCATAAATAAAATTTTAAAAAATATAAAAGAACGCAATTTTGGCATTATTTCAATAGTATTTTTAACCAAATTTTTTTACAAATTTTAGTTCATATTAACGAAATGAAAAAATAATGCACAAAACGATTTTAATCACTTGATAAATTGAGAAAAGTTATGTAAAATATTAAAGTATTAAGATATTTGCGTTGATCGCGATAGGAGTATTAACGATGATTAATTTTTTGATTATGAAAATAGAATAAGAAAAAAATAAACACGCTTAACTACATAATAAATAATGGATTAAAAGTCTCTGTTTATTTAATAGCGGAGACTTTTTATATAGTCGGCTTGTAAAACATTTTGGCAACAGATGGGGTATTGCTATGAAAAAATTTTTCAATTTTGGATTCACCTCGCCGCCAAATAGAAAAATAATAGTATTAGCCATGGCGCTTTTACTTTTATTTATTTACTTGACGGCAGCTGGTGAGGCACAGAACACCATGTCTTTTATTTACGATTCTGTGCAAAACTTTGTTAACACACTAATTATTAATATCATCGCCGATCCTAACACTTGGCGAGATTAAAAATGTGTTAACCGAAGCGGGGGGGCACTTAGTTCCCCTGCTCAATCTTATTATAAAGAATAACATAATAGAACTAATATTTCAAGTGAATATTTAAGTTTTTTTATTTTTTTATTTCCCCTCACAGTCGACGCTGTGAGGGGACTACTATATATTATTAAAATTTAATCGCAAAAATGCCCTTCGGAGTTCATTCCCCGAGGGGCATTTTATGGGCTACAGGCTCGCGAGTATCTGTAGCGCGATCACTAACTGCGCCGATGGGCGCTGCCGCTAAACGGCTCAGTTATCCTTATACTCCGTTACTCCTTGGATAATGAGGGAACGGTGTGTATAAAGACAATATAACGTCTCCGACTGTGCCACTTCTCCGAGAGGTGCGCGGAGTCCTATTAAATTGTTAATAGCTGCATAAAATCAAGGGAGTAATTGATAAAAAAGTACGTTTTTAAACATCCAAAATATTACTTATATGTAATATCGCTTACTACCTACGCCGATGTAAGACTTGCCTTTGTAAGCTCCGTTTTCGATTTCGCAAATCGATTTGTATTTCGTACCCTTTTTAAGAGTAACTTCGGTGCCGAGCTTTTTATCTTTAATCGGTTTCGCTTTTTTATCGGCTTTCAGCGTGTAGGTTTTAAAGCTTGATAAGCCTTTAGCTTCGAGATGACTGTTCATAATCCAGCCCGTTACATCTCCGCTTTTTACTTTCGACCAGCCGTAGCCGTCGTCAGAATTTGGTATCAGCTCAACCTTCGCGCCTTTTTTCAAGTCTTTGAGCTTCTTTGAGCTTTTGCCGATAATATCTTTATATGCAAACTTATAAATCACGCCGTTGTCTTTAAGGACAGCGGTTATTTTCTTTTCGGCTTCGTATTTCGGGCGGATAAAGCAGTTTACCTGTCGGTTGTAACGAGTCTGTTCGAGAACGTAACCGCCGTTTGTGTAGTTAGTGTTGCTTGTATTGCCTTCGATTGTTTTAAACGAGGTTGAGTTAATTACCTCGCTTACAACTCCGATGTGCGTATGCGCGGTGTGGTTCCCGCTGAAATCGAAGATTACAAGGTCGCCTTTTTTCGGGGTTTCTTTATAGCTGTGTTTCTGAGCCGCCATTTCGGATATTACTACCCCGCAACTCGCTACTTTCTTACCGCCGCAAAACAGATTTGAAGCGCCAAGCTTTTTAAATACATACCAAATGAATACAACACACCACGGATAAGAGTCGCCGCTGACTTCACGCCCGTAAAACTCGGTGTTGAATTTCACCTTATTATTGCCGTTGTCCTTTGTACCAATGTAGGAACGGGCTTTTTTTATATATTCATTAGCTGTCATTTTTATCGCCTACCTTTCCCTGTATCTGCTTAATAGTCTGAATAACTTTATCATAGCCATTTGTTGCTACAAGGAAGCTTAGATACATCAGCACTACCGTTTCAACAATTATCTGAGTAGTGAGAGATTTATTAAAGTATAAGCAATATAAGAAAACTATAAACACCGAAAGAACTACAGAAACTATTACAGCTAAGATATTCGAGCTGTAGTTTGCGTTCTGCGTATCAAGTATATACTTAATACCCTGCACAGTTAATGTCGTGAGTACGCTCACAACGAATAAAACAATAAATACAAAATTAAATCCCATTACTTTTCCTTTCTCTCTTGAAATAAACACATTGTAAGCATTTTTTATAAACCTTATCGGGGCGGTCGAATTCACCGCAACAATCTTTTCCCTTCTTAACAAGTCCGATTTTAATCATTGAATTATAACAATTTCTGTTTCTAACTATCATCGGTATCATCCCCGCTATTCATTTCAAGTTCGGCTTCGCCTAATTTGATTCGACTGATTGTTATAGCGCCCGAGGTCACTCCGATTATACCGACTTCGGTAAAAACACAGACTATTAACTCAGCGGGTATCTGAATATTAAAAGCTGACATAATCATTACCGCAACAGTAAAAACGATGCTATAAATTATAGCGAATAATAAAGCAACTGTTCTTGTTTTTGTTTTACACAACCATTTCCAGAATCTTTTTAACAGTTTCATTTTTGGCTCAGATACTCCTTTTCGAGTTTCTTTACAAAGGTTTTAATTTCACCATTACCGCCGTTAGCTATGTATTTTTCTCCCGCGACAAGGCGTTCACCAATCGGCATTTCGTTTGACATAATTATCAACCGGAGGTTGTTCATATAGTTTTCTTCAGTATGCTCTTTAATTTCGTTTACTGTGTCGGCTACTTTTTTTACTTTTTCAAAAAGTTTACCTAAAAATGTTCCTATGGCAATAAGCGCGGCGGCAATACTGCCGATAAGAAGTATTGTATTTATCATTACTCCTCTTCCTCGCTTTCGTCGTTTTCAGGCGGTTCGGGCTGAGGAACATCAGATTCATCTACAAAAATGTAGTTGTTTTCATTTTCGGCTTTTCCTAAATAAAAAATCCAGTATCCTTTTTCGGGATCGATTTTTCCAGTAAAATACTCTTCGGTTACTTTGTTTTTTAAAGCTTTTCCTTCGGGAACGTGTATTTCCCTCAAAATTACTGTTGTTGTAATAACGTCCATAAATATCTCCTTTTAATTTAAATTCCAGTTTTTGTTAGTTGCTATCGCTTTCTGCTCTGCTGTGAGTTTGTTTAGGTTGGTAGTTCCCATTGTGAGCGTATACGCTGTCAATCCTGTTCTATCTGCAAGGGCTTCGAGCCAACTTACGATTGTTTCTACTGAGTAGAGGGTTGAGGACGAGAAGTTAATATAATTGGCATTAAAATTTTCTTCTAATGTAATAAACTCAAGCCCCGAACATTGATAAAACGGGTTATAATAGGTGTTGTTTTCGCCCATAACCGTTATTGTGTTTGATAAACTAACAGTTTTTAAATTTGTGCAATTTGCAAATTGACGATATTTCAATTCAACAATTTCGCTGTTTAATAAATTTGCTTTCTTTAAGTTGTAACAGTTGGCAAACATTTCTGTTGCGAGGGTTTTAAGCCCGTCAAACTTAATTTCTCCAATATTTGTGCTATTGAACGTCGCGTTTGTTGCTGTTTGCGTTGAAATTTTTGCGATATTTTCGCAATTTCTAAAAATTAATTTATTTATACTCGATGTTGTTGAAATTGGAAGATATATGTTTTGTCCATTGCCATTTAGGTTACAGCATAAAAGCTCAGTTATTAAGCCGTTGTTAATTGCTGTGGCGTAAATACCACCATAGCTCTGTTCGGGGAATGGATTATAAGTTCCTGTTCCACCTAAGAATTGAACGCCCTCTTTTAAGTTTGCGTAGTCAAAACCGAGTTCCTGTGCTGTAACCGCCGCAACAGATACATTCGATAAACCGTCAAAGTCTGAATCAGGCTGAACATTCTGCATTAAATTAGTAGGGCTGACTGCTTTGCCTTGTAAACGTGGAGGCGTAACTACACCGACCGTAACAGACGATAGACCGCCATATCCTGAATCGGGTTCAACCGTCTGCATTTGAGATGTGGGATTGACAGATTTTGACTGCAAACGAACTTCGGGAGGATTTTCAATTAAATAATCAATATATCGCTGGTCGGTTTCGTGCTGAGTTTCAAGCCTTGTATTATCCGCTTCAAGCTCTGTAACTTCACCGCTTAATTCAGTTATCTGTTCACCTTGTTGAGTAATAGTTTCGCTTTGAGTTGAGATAGTTTCCGCTTGCTCCGCTATTTCAGCTTGTTGTTCAGCAATAACTTCGTCAAACTGCTCTCTAGGCGTTAACGGTGGGTCGGGAGCTTCGGCAGGCTCATTAACAACTAAATCAACGGTGTTAGTCCTACCGATAACATTCCCAGCGTGAGTAATAATCATCATCAGTTTTACAGTTTGAGCCTTTTCGGTAACGTCATTTGTGATATAAAAATAAGGCTGTGAAGGGTTTATAATATAAGACAAGTTCCCCTCTGGAATAATCGCTCTAAGATTATATTCACATTCACTTTTAGGATAACCGCCGATATTATCGGGTAATTGTACGTTGATTTTGGTTATAAGGTTATCGCCCGCAAAAATCTTTGTATTAATTTTTTCTTTTAATGTTTTTGTATTGCATAAGAATAAAGTGTCCATATCTCACCTACGCTAAATTCCAATTCTTATTAGTTGCAATAGCTATTTGCTCGGGGGTGAGCTTTGTAATATTATCTGAACCGATATATAACGTATAAGCTGAAAATCCTGTTCTATCAGCTAAAGCATTAAACATAGCGACTAAGGTATTAACTGAATATTTTGTAGACGATGATAAATCTAAACTGTTACAATTAAAGCCGCTACCTAAAGTGACGTTTTCAAGGTTTCCGCATCCCGCACAAGGTCCGCTAATATGAATTAATGAAGCAGGAAAGTTAATAGTATGTAAAGCAGAACAAGAACCAAAACATTGGCTTAACGTTGTAATAGTGTTCGGCAATACAATCTCTGTAATACTATTGCAAGAATTAAACGCGCCATACCCTATTTCTTCAACTCCGCTTTCACATACAAATTTTCCTATTAAACCGCAATACGCAAAAGCAAAAGACGCAATCTGTTTCACGCTTCCATTGATTTTCAACTCTCCTGTTAAGGCTGAATTAGCAAAAGCATACATACCTATTACCGACACACTGTTTGGGATATAAACAGTTAACATATTCTGTTGCCCATAGAAAGCGTACTGATTTATCTCTGTCGTTCCGTCTGGGATGATATAATCGGTTACATCTCCCTCTATTCTGTCACGTTCCTGATTAATGAGCACAATTGCTGTTGTTACATTCTCTACCAAAGTTGCCATTAACTGCTCACCCCATTTATTGCGTTTTCTAAAGCTGTATTAACTGTGCCTACTGTGTTTTCAAGAGTAGTTAACCTATCGTTCAGTTGCAACTGCGAGTTTAACAATAAATCAATTACGCTAAAACTGCCTTTGTAATGAATTGTGATACGGCTGTCGCTAAGAACTGCACTTGCAATATTAATATTGTTCTGTGAGTTATCAACATATAAATCTAAAGTGTCGGTTGTTAAACCTATTGTTGCCGATATTATACTTGATGAAATTGATGTGACCTTTGGAGCAACATAGATACTGCGAACATTAGAATTACCAATACCGCCAGCCCCTATATCTGTAACATTTGCACGAGTGATAACAATTCCATTAGAATTAAAGCCTATAGAATAATTAGGCAACAGACCGATCAAGCGTTCATAAGTGCCCTTTTGTGAAATTGCTAAACTTCTTACTAAATTTATGCTATCTCGATATATTACGCTAAATTCACGGTTAGCTATTTTAGTTTGAATTGTTTCTCCAAACGTTACAGCGCCAGGAACATTATCAATATACAGGCTATTTAAATTTGGTGCCGTTGTAAAAACATCATCGCTTACAGTTGTTATACTGCTATTAATATAAATAGCCCTAATATTACTTCCATATCCGGCACTTAACGTTGTTCCAAGAACTTTAATTATCTGAGCAATACAGCCGTTTGAATCAAAACCGATAGTTGTATCTGGCTTGAGCACCACTTCATCTCTCACGTTAACCCTTGTCCAGCTTCCGGCTGTAAATGTCTGTCCGATTGATGTAACTTCCTGGTACCATTTCAATCCTGAAATACCCGGAAATGTTATACATCTTATTGCAGGATTATTTGAACTTACTGTACCGACCGCCGTGACTGTCATTTCTGCTTTTGTGCCGCTCGGAACTCCGAACGCTGTAGCAGCTGAGCTTGTTAGAATAAGTCCGTATTTAATAAACTCACTTGTATAGGCGTTGACGTTCAGCGCAGATACTGACGATATTGTGACTGACGTATAATATATACAATCTTCAATATCACTTACATTTACTTTACCGTTAATAATTTCTTGTAAAGCAATTGAAAGTGCATTATATGTAACCGAGTTATCTGCAATTGCATAAGACCAACTGCTCCACGTACCGTTTCCTTTCTTACGCCATTCTATACCGTTCTTTGACCAGCGGAATTGTGTTTTATCGGTAGATGAGTTTCCCTCAACATTCCACCATAAATATTCAACACCGCTTATTGTGCCGTGGTATATTTTTCCTAATACAACCGTCGAGTCAAATATCGTTGAGCTTTGTAAACTAACGTCAACAAAATCAAATTTGCCGTTTATTGTGTTTTGTAAGCTTGTCGCTAAATCAGTATAAGCAATAGGAAATTTTTCATTTAATGTGTCAATATTGCTTAAAATGGAGTTTATTGTGTTTTGTAAGCTTGCTGCAAGTTCGTTATAAGTAATAGGAAACTTTGATTTTAAAGTCGCTATATCTGTAGCGTATGCATTTAATCTTGCTCCGAGGGTTTGATAACTGCCCCTCGCAGCGGCAACTTCCCGAACAATATCAGCTACATTTCCGTAACTATCAGAATCAACTTCGGCATCATCCAAGATTGATCCGCGAACTTTAACAACTAAGGCGGTTGATGGATAGAGTTTTTTATCCCCCTCTTTTATTTCAATCTCTACCAGCATTTTCCCGGGGATTATTGTGTAATTATTTGTTGAAGAAATATTCAATTCCGCTGTATTACCATCAATATTAGTTAAACTAACACTTTCCGCGATTAATCTTTTATTTGTTACAAATGTTGCAGTTAAGTCTTTGCCCGACAAATCAATCGGGTTTGAATCTTCCCAAAAAGCTATAGCTATTTTCCGACTACCACCACAATTTAATTCATGAGAATAAACCTCATCAGTTGACGGATAAGAACTGTTGACGTTAATATTTATCATAGTTTTCCTTCCTTATGTATTTAAGTAATCTTTAAGAGAAACTTTTCGCTCTCCAAATTCATGCTGGATATATCTTTCTTTAAGACTATCGTATATAACTTTAGTTGCTTTTTCAGAAACAATCGTTCCACTACCACAAACTATATTAACGCTATCTGCAAGTCCGACATTCTGTAATCTTCTTAAATGTGATGCTGCCGTTATTTTGACATTAATTTTAGGCTGGTCAAATTTTTGCCGTATAAATTGATCTCGGGCACTTATAAAAAGTGCTTCCTCAATATGTGACTTTGCTTCGGGAGTTTCCGCATATGTCTGACCTGATAATTCTGAAGTCATATTATGATAATAAACTCGAATTTCGTAATCCGAGCCAAAAACAGCGTCAGTTATGGGATGATATACAGTTTCCGGATAACCATAAAAAACGGTATATTCATTACCCTCAGTAGTTTTTACTGTTGCGTATGCTATAACACAATCATAAACATCATCATTACTCATTTCCTGATCAAATTCACTTAAACCGCTGCCAAACCTTAAAGTAACAGGTTTTAGTTCGCCGCGATTTTTATATATTTTAATTTTTTCGTTATCAAATCGAAACTCTCCGCCAAATTTTTTTATAAATCCGCTATCACCTAAAAAAGCTTCTTCAAATGTAAACGGTGGTGTTAAAATAATTCGTTGTATATCTGAATTTGAAAAACCATTGAGTTGAACCACATCCGAGAAAGAATGTTCAACGTCATCGGCGCTTTTCCAATTCCTATGTATAATTGAACAATCGAGAATTTTATTAACAACTTGCTGCGCGTTTCCTTGAATCATCCAATCAGTCGGTACTCCAAACTCATTTCCTCTTACAATGTTATTTAAAAAATCACTTTTAATATGTTGCGCGCTGACCGTCGCAATTCCCTGTTTATTAACTTTTATTTTGTCAATTTCAAAAAACTGTGTAGGATCTAAATGATTTGGCTTTGCTCTGACCAACAATCCGGTTTCAAGCAGATTATACAATCTATCGGAGCGCGGGATTTCCATTTCTAAAGAATAATCAGTGCTTTCAAGTTCTTCGGTGACTTCGCACTTAATACACTTACTTAAAAATCCAAAGCCATTATGTTTCCAGTCGTGTGATTTACTGTACAATCTTGGCTTCATTTATAATCTTCTCCATCTTGGTATTATTCTTATTTTAGTGATCAAAACATTCTCAGTAGAAAAATTTAATAAATTATGTCCAGGTATCAACTTTGGAAAATACTCACAACTTGACATATCATTTATGTCTATTTCTCCACCGGATATATTTTCTTCAGCAGAATCTATTTCAATTTCTGATACATTTAAATCAACTACAAGCGGAGACCATTTTGTCCCGTCTTCAGTCAAAGTAAAGGTCCCTGTATTTGACGAAAAATCAACAATAATAAGAGGTAAGCTTTCTATGCTTTCCGGGTTTAATAATTCGATTGTAGTCGATGAAACAGGATCATTAAACTCTTTTATTATTTCTTCTTGACCTTTATCGGAATACCAAAACGGCTTTCGTGTAAAAGTGAGTGTCGTATCATATAGGTGTTTTGCATTAAACGCTATTAAGTTTGGTATTTTGGGAATTGCATAGCAAAAATAACCGGGATTATAAGTATCTCTTAAAATTTTATAATCGCCGTATTGACTATAAAGCCAACTGGTAAGATCCTTTGTAATCTGATTATCGGATTTATTTTCATTCCAATAAGGAAAAGAATTAATCTCATATACTCTATCTACATTCCTATAACCTTCAGAATCGTTTATCTCCGAACCTTCGCCGCCGATAATATCAATTAATTCAATATCGCGTTCAGCTATTTCTTTACCCGGATCTTTTTTTATAGTGAATCCATATGAATTAAGACTTTTTCCGTTATAGATTAAATCATTCATTTATCCACCTCTCGCACGATTAGTTGACTTTATTTCATCAGCAATTTGATATGAAATTGCTTCCGAAAGCGTTCTAATATCCTGCTCATTCTCCACCTTTACATCTCCAAACTGAAGCGTTATAACTGGAGAACTTGTATATACTTTTGGAGTATTGGATTTACCTTTTAATTGATTTGAGAATCCTAAAAGCTGACTTGTCACATTTGAGTTGAGATTATATGAAAGGTCTGTAGATACTTTTTGATTTTGCCGCTGCGTTAAATCTATAACAGAGTGCACGTTTTTAATACTTTTAGCCCCGGCAACAGCTTTTTTTACAAAATTATGTCCGGCCGCATACGCGTCTTTTTGACGATTATTAAGTTCAAAAATATAACCGTCAGCATTATCCTTTGCTAATTTAGCTGTTTCTTTGGATGGAGAATTTGACTTTTGAGCTTTTTTCGCACCACTCAAAGCTGCTTTAATAAAATTCCAAGCTGCTCGAAAAACTGAAGCACCTGAGATTGTTAAAACATTTATAAAACCTTCAACAAAACTATTTCCAAGTCCTTTAGCTTTTGATTTTGCTTTTTGTCTTACTTCCTTATCCCCTGTTTTATTTAAAAGGTTTTTAGCGTTATTTTTGACTTTTTCTTTTTGTTCGTCCGTTGGAGTTGTTCCGCTTACAGTAGAATCAGTTAAGCTTTTGCCACTTTTTTTAGCTTTCTCTTTATTCTCTTTCGAGTTTGTTTTACTTAAATTATTACCAACATTGTTTGCCGCTTTTTTAGCTTCTTCGCCTACATTATGAGAATAAATATTCAGCTGTTCTTCCGCTGCGTTAAGACGTTTCTTAGCCTGACTAACCATAGTTTTGGTTATACCTTTTTCGCCGTTTTTATACGCGGCGTTTAATTCGTTATAACTTTTGTAAGCTTTATTATATTGTTTTTGAAGCAGGATTCCCGCCTGTTCGTTCGTGGCTTCTCCTGCGAGAATTATTTCTTCCGTTAAAGCTTCCAATGCTGTCTTTGCGACTTTGTGTTTGCCCGATATAATCGCAGCGGAAGCTCTTTCGTAATTTTGAATTAAAGTATAATTAGTTGCGTAAGTATTCCAAGCTTTATTGGTTTTATCCGCAACATTCTTTAAATCTCGCTCCGCCTGTTTAACTGCATTATCTGCTTTAGTCCAAGCTGGGTTCTGATAACCTTTATCGCGCCCTGGATAGCGGATAGTATTAGCCCTAATTTCTTCTGCTTCTGCTAATTTTTTCTCTGCTTCTTTTCTTTTAAGTACTAAATCGTTATATTTCTTTAAATCAGAAGAAGATGATTTTATCGCCTTTTCATAATCACCCTTATAAGCATTTAGTTTAGCTTCTTCTTTTTTAGCTTCTATAGTTTTCTTAATCTGTTCACGGATCTTCTTATATCCTTTAACAACATCTTTATTAAGAGTTATTTCAAGCCCAAGCTTATCAGACAAAGTGGTTGCTATGAATTTTGCCCGTTCTTTGTAGCCGTCCTTTATTTTTCCGTTTTTATCGACGATCTTATCAAGTTCTTTATATAAATCCTGATAATACTGATACTCGTTTTCAATTCCAGCGATATTTTCCTGACGGGCTTCTTTAGCTTCTTTTAAAACCTTAGCTTCACTGTCTATTTGTTCAAACAGCTTTTTATCTTCAGCTGTCCAGATTGAAGTCGCTTTTGTATAAGCTTCGTTAGCGTCCTTCGCCGCCCATACAAGCCCTGTTAATACTACTAATCCCGCGCAAACCGCGCCGATAACATTAGCCGCCTGTGCTGTATTCAAAGCAATTTGTGCTGCTTCCGCTGCGGTCGTAGCCGATTTCAGAATTCTTATAGCCGCAACTGTTTCGCCGATAGTTGATATAAACTGTTTCAATTTAAACGCAGCATATATACTGCCGCCGATTGTAATAATAGCTTTTATATCAGCAATAATTTGATCGCCATTTTCCAATATCCACTTTAAATCTTTTCCAATCTCAACGCCTAAATCCTGAGCCATTTTCTGAATCTCGGGAAGATTCTTTTCAATATACTCGAGCAACTCGTTTACAACAGGAAGCATACCGTCGCCGATAGCAATTGCGGAATTCTGTATATTAGTTTTAAGAACCTCGGTTTTATGAGCTGCTGTATTTGCCATTTTGTCGTAAGCCGCGTCCGCCGCGCCTGTAGAGTTTTTCATTTCCTTTAATGTAGAATTGAATTTTTCTGCTCCTGCTTTCATTAGCGAAAAGGCCGCAGCTCTGGCGTTTGACTTACTGAACAGAGCACCAAAGGCTGTATTGTTTTTTCCAACTGACTTATAAAGCATTTCAAGTACATCACCAACGCTTTTGCCGCTTTTCATAAGCTGCTCAAATGTCTTTCCGGTTAACTCTTTAAGCTGTGCGCCTAAACTTTGCGGAGCACCGTTTTTGTCATACTTAACTTTTGCTAATTCGTCAAATAAGGATTTAAGATATGTAGTAGACTGAGCAGCTTTAATTCCGCGCGCTGTAAGGATAGCATAACCCGAAGCAACATTTTCGAGTGAAACTCCGTAGGAACTTGCTATAGGAATCACTTTACCCATATATTGAGCAAGATCGCCAACCAAAACTTTACCTTTATTCTGTGTCTGTAAAAGAACATCAGAAATGTGCTTAGTCTGATTTGCTTTCATCTGATAGGCGTTTAAAATAGTGGTTAAAATATCAACAGAGTTTTCAATTTCGGTGAATCCGCCTTTTGAAAGTTTTTCCGCATTTTCAACAAATTTAACCGCATATTTCGGATCTACGCTTGCAGATATAGCGTCATAAACCGATGTTGCTATTTTAGATGCTTCAACACCGGTTTCATTTGATGCTTTTAATATTTCTTCTTTATACTTTCCAAAATCTACTTCGTTTTCGTCAAGTAACGTTGTAACTTTTGCAAAAGCGGTTTCAAATTCTGCTGCGTATTTTATTGCCGCGCCAGTAGCAGCTCCTAAAGCTCCAACTACCGCTGCGCCGTATTTCCCTACGGTTTTGATTCCTGCTTTCAAACTTGTTTTATTGCTTTCGAGCGTCTGACGCGCCTTTTCAACTTTGCGATCAAACTCCGCCTGATTGTTCTTAGCGGATTTAAGCTCACGTTCATATCCTTCAAGCTTGTTTTTTGTTTGTTCAACTTCACGCTGATAAGCACGATATTGACCGTTATCAATATCGCCGTTTTTATAGGCACGCTCAATATCCTGCTGAACAGCTTCAAGTTCTTTTAATTTTTCTCTGGACGCTGAAATATTTTCTTTTAGAACCTCTTGTTTTTGCGCTAAAAGAGTAGTGCTGTTAGGATTGAATTTTAACTGGCGATTAATCTGATTTAATTCGGTATTAAGACTTTTGGATTTTTTATCAACACTATCGAGTGATTTACCGAGATTGACTGTGTTTCCGCCAATTTCAATTGTAATTCCCTTAATTGTTTTAGCCATATTTCTCTTCCAGTTCTTTAAACATTCTCATCCAATTGTTATAACGCTTATCAGATATAATCCTTTCTCCATTAACGAAAGTGTTATGTCTTTCTTCAATAGTCGGTAAAGCGTTAAGCATTTGGAAATATCGCTTTTCTTCTTCATGAATATCTTCGTCGTTATCAATTTTTACCTGAATTTCAAGAAAATCAAAAACGGCGCCGATTGATAGATTTTTAAAATCCAAAATTGTTAAACCTCGGCGTGCTGCGTATGCGAGAATTTCGAGTGAAGAAAAGTGAAAACGCGCGTAATTCTCGCTTGATGTTTTTTTGCAGTGTTTACTCTTATATTTGCAGTTATAAGCTCAACAATATCCGGTAAGACTTTAAAAATATCACCAAGCATAATATTATTTGTAAATTCCTCGAAGTCTTCTATATCACAATCAGCGGTTTTTGCTAAAGTCCAAAGGAATCTTAAATAATTAACTATATCCAACTCGCCTTCACCGCAGACATTATCATAATCTTTAAGAAACTTACGCGAAAATGTATTCTCGTATAAGATTAGAGAGTAAGCGTTACTCTCTAATCTTATTTTTCTATTACCGAACTTTATTGTTTTAGTCATTGTCATCATCGACATCATCTGCGGGAAGTGTAGGCATAACAACCGTTGAAGGCAACTCATCACAATATACTTTCCATGTAACTATTTTGTTTGTTTCGAGCGGTCGCGACTTTAGTGAATACTGCGGAAATTCAAAGTCAATCGGTTCGCCGGGTTTTTGTGATTTTGAATTCTTTGAATATCTACTCGCAACGGTATTTGGATAAATATCCACCATATATGTTTTGTCGCCGTTTAAAGTTTCTTTAGCAACAAGCAAAGCAAATCGAGACGGAACTTTATTATCTGCAACCTCAACAACAGTACCATCTTCAAGAACTCTTTTATTGAGCCAATCTTCATCTACACTGTCAAGAATATCTAACAGCGTAAGATTGTGATTATAACCACCGTTGGTATCGTAAGAAAGAACTATTTTACCGTCGGCATGCTCTTCCTGTAATTCGCCCTGAGGCTCGGAACTAATCTCACGTCCCCCTGCTTTGTCAGAATCAAGCCATGTTACATTTCCATATGTAACAGCTGACGGAGTTGAATCAGTAATCATCGCATAGCCGATATGAGCTAATGTTTTTTCCATATGTTTTTCTCCTTTATTCTATTGATTTAATTAATTTAATTATTTTAGATTCATAGCTTTTTGCCGCTTTTCGTTCAAGCGGAGCAATATGCTTAATCGGTTCAACGTGTGAACCGTTTCTGGCTTTGTGGCCTTTTTCGAGTAAATGTGTAAGTCTATAGTGTGTTCTATTGTAGGCGGTTTTTGTATAGATTGAGAAGCTTTCAGATGTAACCTTAGTGTTCCAGCTTTTGGCATAACTGCCCGGAGCATATCGTTTACCGCCTTTTCTGCCGCGAAGTTTATCACCTTTGCGACGTGGACTATCTCGCCTTAAATCCGTTTTCAGTTCATCGGAAACCGAATCGGTTATCTTCTTAATTCCGTCTTGTATTTCTTTTGTATATTGAGTTAGATTTGCTCGGACTTTTGCCGTTAAATCGTATTCGCTCATAATATATAAAACCTATACTCAGTGATATAGAAATTGTTATCCGGATCCCAAAACCTGTCAGACATTTTTGCCGAAAAATTATTATCCTTTAGCCATTTTTCTAAGGTCGCTTGAGATTTAATATCTTTACGTTCGGTAATCAAATGTAAAACAACTTCCTTTTGCTGAAAAACATTTTTACCGTCGGCATAAGCGCTTTTATCAACACCTTTTTGATATACAACTACAGGCGGATTTTTCGACTTAGGGAAATCGGCTTCATATGTAGAAAAACTGAGCCCCTTTACTTTTTCGATAAAGTCTTCATATATCATCAATATCACCTTCATATAAACCGCGCTGAGATAAGCTTAGAACTGTACAACGCGGCTTTGTTTTTATGTAATGCTGAACCTGTTCGACTTTATAACGAGTATTATTAATAACAACCGCTTTTTGAGTAGTCATTTCAGGCAAATAATGGATATGAATTACTTTTTCAAGCTCGATGTCATTCTGATAAGCGGCGTAAAAGCGCTTAATTCCTACAGAACGTTCTCCGTAAGCGTAAACTCTGCGAGATTCTTTTATAATTTCATCGTCATCATCGGTGTCAAAAACATTAACGATTCCATCGTTAAAAGTGAGGAACTCATTCTTCCTGTTTTTCAAGCTCATACATCTTCACCTTATATTGATTACGCAAAAAAAGAATTTCATCCTTATAATTCTCGCTAAAATCTTCTGACGCGTTACTGAAATCGTATCTACAATAATCCAGCAACATTGAATTTACAAAGTCATTTTTATTTTCAAAATCACTATCTGATAATGTTGGATCAAAACGGCGGAGATAGTTTTTAGCTCTCGCGATGATAAGCATTATTTTTTTGTTCGTGTGCTCATCGGAGCTTAAAATATCTAAATGTCGCTTTACATCGTCTAACAGTGCCATAAACTATCTCCTTTTCGCCTTACTCGGATAACGTGTAGTAAGTCTTCTCCGAATCGACCTCAGTGTCCTCAGAAAGAACGTAATTATCTCCGATCAATTCATAGTAACCAGATGTTGACGGATTACCCGTAGGGTTCTGAACCGCTACATATGTAAGCTCTGTGTCATCTGCATTGCCGGAAGATTCTCCGCCTTCACCGCCGGAAGATTCTCCGCCTTCACCGCCGGAAGATTCCGCGTCATCTGATACAACTTTGACTTTTAGAACCGCTGCTACAAGCGCAGATATATCAAGATAGATAAACGAAGTATTATCTACAGGTCTGCCGTAAGCATAGAGTTTTGTAATATAAACCCTCTCATCGTCAAGCCAGCGTGCTTCATCGGAATAATCAATCTTCGAAAGCGAGCCTGCATAGAAGGCTTTGTAAAAAATTTTACCGTTAACAGAGATACCGATAATTGCATCGCCGCTGCTGACCTGTGATGAGGGATAAACCTTCGTCGGAAATGGGAAAATTTCGCTCTTATATGTACCATCTGTAGCTAATACAGTTGTACCAGGAATGATTTTAGTTATATAGTCTTTAGGGTTAACTATAAGCGCTACCTCGGTAATATTTCTGTAAGAGCCGTTTTCACGTTCTGCTAAATTAGCAATTAAGCCGCAGTACTCAACCGGTTCCGCTGATAAAGCCATACTCTAAACCGTTAGCTGATGCTTCTGAAAGAATAGCTCTGACATAAGCATCGAGGTATACCGCGCCAAGATCAAGAAGATCCTTGGGAACCGGAATAAACGCTGTAAGTTTTGTAAGGTTAAAATCTACAGGCTTAATCGTTGCAGACATTTCCTCGGTTATTGCGGCAGTCAAGGCGCCCCATGTTGCAAGCGGCGTTGAACCGTCGCTATACAGCCATCTTGTAGTTCCGGTTGTATTCTGGAAATCAATAGCCGCGAGCATAGGATGATTTGCCTGAATATCATTGATAACTTCATCAATGATAGTAACAGGAAATGTTGTCTCAACACCTGTAAGCGCTGCTTTCGGATCCGGAGCTTTTAAAGCATCGATTACTCCATCGTAAAAACTCTGCTCGACAGATGTGAGCTGACGCTGTCCGCGAGATGTAAGAATCACTTTATCATTCGACTGCTGTAATTCTGAGTATCTTTCGATAATCTTCTGCTCTAAAGCTTCACCAAACTTATCGAAAGCCTCTGCGACCTGGACATCATCTTTTGATTCAAGAGCCTGGCGAAATTTTTCACCAAACTCAAGCTTTGTTTCTTTTAAAAAGTCTAAGTTTACCATATTTTTCTCCTTTATTTGTTATTTAATAATTCAATGACTTTTTCATAAAAGTCTTTTCCATGCTTTTTATTATTCGGATCTGAGCCGGAAGGCGGCGCGGGTGGTGATTTCAGCTGCTTGGCAATTTGTTCCATCGCCTGTTTTGCGCCTTTTGAATTTCCGCTGCGGAGTGATTGTTCCGCAACTTCTTTACTTTCGGAAGTCATTTCAACAGGATTAGCAATCTCATCGCATAAGCCGTACTCATAAGCGTCTGTAGCGGTTAGGAATGTTTCTTTATCCATAAGCTCGCTTAAGACATCACTGCTTAGCTTTTCACCGGCTTTAGCAAGATATGAGGCTTTTGTGCTCTCATTTATGACATCGAGATCATCTGCCGTTTTCCTAAGTTCTTTTGAATTTCCTGAGGCGATAAGCCAAGCGTTATGAATAAACATCGTTGTATTACTTGGCATAACAACTTTGTCTCCGGCCATAGCAATAACTGAAGCTACGCTATAAGCGAACGCATCAATATACACGGTAATAAAAGCACTGCTTCGCTTAAGTATGTTATAAATAGCAACGCCTTCCATAACTGAACCACCGCAGGAGTTGATAAATACATTGATTTCGGCAACACTGCCGGCTTCGTCAATCGCCTTTTGTACATATGCCGCGGATGTAGTGCTTTCAACTTTTTCCCATGTCCAGAAATCAAAACAGTCTCCCTGAATATCACCATATAGATATAAATCAAGAACTTTCTTTTCTCCAAGCTGCTTTATGTTAAAGTTTTTATTCAGCATTATTATCACCACCTTCCTCTGCTACCGCAAGCGCTGCTGTTTGGTAGTTTTTAGTTAAATAATGCTGTGTCGCAAATTTTTCGTTTGACGGAACCATTCCCGCGTATTTCTGAGCTTTAGCAGGTGTTAATACACCACAAGCTATAGCTTTATCAATATTATTCGCGGAAGTTATAACGTCAATATGTTTTGCGTAAGTTGTATCAATAAGGACATAGTTTCCTTTGATAACCTGATCTTTGCCGTAACATTTATCAGTTATGGCTTGCTGTAAGGGTACGGTAATTATATCAATTGCATCTGAAATGAATGTATCAACCACATCTTTTAACTGAGAAGCTTCGCCACGCATCAGAGCCGGCGGAATATGAAAGGCATTACCGGTTGAGTTAAAGGCTTCTGTTTTTAACTTTTGAATATCGTTAATCTCATTATTCGTAGTTTTATTAGCGTCAACATTCGGCTCGGAATAATCGTAACCTTCTGTCAATGGTAATACCGCATTTTCAGCTTCAAAGTATCTTTTGAAATGGTTCTGCATTAACTCGTTTAATTTCTTTTCATAGTCTTCCGAGCCGCTTGCATAGCCGTCAATTTTAAGAATACCTTTATGCCCTGTAGATTTTCTATAACGCTTTTCTGCTGAGCTAATTAAGCTTTCGTAACTTCGGCACATTGATTTTATTAATCCTTCTACCGCAAAATTATTATGCTTAAGATAAATAACATCTCTGCTTAAAAGTGTTTTGTTCAGTGAAAAATTGCCAATAGAAATATTTGAAAACTCGTCGTCCGATAAAACATTCTCTTTCTTACTGAAACCGTCAGCGACAAAGCGCTGGCCATCCGAAGTCTGAATTATCAATACTTCATTTTTGAGAATTAATGTTGATATTAATTTACGGATGAACTCGGCTTTAGTCTGATGTTTATTTGGAGCAATATTCCAGGAATAGTACTCCTCGCCTATGTATTCTTTGTTATTCTTAACTGTTACAAATTCACATTTTGAGATTGTTCGCGCAATCAAATCAACAGCAGTAAATAATGCAAGTTCCGCTATATAAAATGAGTTACATTTAGTTCGGTCAAAATAAGCTTCAATATCCTTTTCTGATAGAGATACTTCTTTCTCACCGGAAGCAAAAAATTTTTTAAAAAAATTTATAAATGAGCTTATTTTTCTCACCTCTTAAAACGTATAAACAGGCGGCAAATCCGCTGCCGCGGTTTTTGAATGTTTAATCAAAAGTTCTTGTTGCGTCATAGCGTGAGCAAACGCAAAAAAACCATCTGTTTTCCTTGACTTTTGTTCTATCTTTTCAAAAAGCATATTGCTCTTTTTGTCATACTTTACAGCAACATTGTTTGTATACCACCGCATAAGAGCGTTATCGCCCCAAATTACTTTATGTGTCGCAAATGCTCTCGTTATCGTCGGCGCAACTTGCATTAAATCTGACGGCCGGCATAGTTTTAGATTGTTTTTGCCTTTTTTATCACTGTCAAAACCTAAATTCAATAATCCGCTTTTTAATAGTGAATAGCGATAGCTATCTAAAGCGCCGCCATGCACCTTGTATTTTTTCATCATCTCAGATATCCAATGTAGAGGAATATCTGGATCAATTTCCACATCATTAACTACTGTTAAAAGCCCCCGCTCTTCAAAGTCTTTTATCGGAATTTTGATTCTTGATAAATCATGACACTCTGAGCATATCCAAGAATGAGAAATCCAATAATATACTCCCTCAACATAAAAGAGTAATCCGGCTGATATAAAGTCTGTTGTTTTTGCATAATCAAGGCCAAAAACACATGGCTTTCCGGTTAAATCTATAATCGGACGATTTGTAAGTTTTATATCTTCCCACTTAGCAACCGGTTCCGCTACACCGCTGCTAATTCTGTTCATCCTCTTAGTCTTAAATGCGGAATTACCAAGATGATCGCGTTTATAATTGATGTATTCACTTCGTAATTCCTGAAAAAGATAAGGGAAATATCTTAATGAAGGATTCGCTTTATGCCAGTTTTTCTCATCGTCGATTTCTTTATCATCATCAAGCCGACATATGAACGGAAGTTGCCCGTTATCTGGGATTATTCCGTTGAGTATTGCAAGCATGTCCTCGAGAAGATGATCCAGAGGGCCATCGCGAACATCGCCCATCGTCGTCGCTATAGTCATTCTCGGCATCGCGACTTTGCCTAATCCTGTTGTTATTACATCAATAAGACTGTAATTTTCGTAAGCGTGATATTCGTCAAAATCAACTTTTCCAGGACGCCCGCCGTCCTTAGTTTTCGGATTAGACGTTCTATATCTTATAGTTGAATTTGTCTTCAAGTTAGTAATTTCAGTTAAATTCCAATGGAATTTCTTCTTCATTTTATTTTCATGCGCGTCAAGCATATCGTGAATATCCATAAATGAACACTTTGCCTGGTCTTCGGACGTCGCGCATATGTCAATGTCGTAGTTTTTTATACCGTTAATCGGTGTTATTAAAGCAAAATCTTCGAAAGCCAAATAACCGTTTTTTCCGCTGCCGCGTCCGAGAATTAAAACAAGCTTTGGCCACCGTAAAATACCAGGCGCGGAATAGGTACAATTATGTAAAGTAAATACAAATATCTCCCAAGGAAAAAGATCATAATCAAAATACTTTTGTAAGCTTAAATAATCATCAAGCTGTTTTTCGTCAACGTATAAATTCTCTTTTTTAAAGCATTTTTCAACGTGTTTAATCAGTAAGATTTGCTCTTTACAGACTAAAAATTCGCTGTTTTTTACAATATCTATGTAATCTTGTATTTTAGAGCTTATCGTCATCGTCAGTCTCACCTGATTCGACTTTGTCTATAGTTAAACCAAGCTTTTCAAGAATAGCTAACCGCTGCTTGTTATAAAGCACAGCGTTTTTTATACTCGGATTATCTTTCTCGTATTCCTTCCCGGTAGAAGAAACGGCTTTAAAACTCAAACCGCGCTTGTTAATATCTGCCTGCATTTCGCGTTCTTTTTTTGTATAAAAAATATAAGATTCAACCAGGTCAAGAAAACAGTCAACTTTAGCGTCTTTCGCTTTGAGTTGATTTATCAAAGATTCACGAATTTTCTTTTGTGAAATTACTGCCATTTTCTTCTCCTTCCTGGCTAAAATACGCCAAAAATTCTTCACGCGCGCGAGGAAGTTCCATTGTCTATTGTGGGCGTCGGTATCTTGTTAAGAATAAAAAAATCAATTTTTTACCCGGGGGGGATTACCAGCGTTCGGGAATTATGGACTCTTTTTCTTCCTGTTTGTGATGTTCTTCATAATGGCACTCATCACATAAATTTTCGAGATTGCTGAGAGTAAGTGCAAGCTCAGGATGTAATCTTACATATTTTTTATGATGCACGGATTTACCACGTCGATATCTTCCTTTAGATCTACATCTCTCACACTCATAATGTTCAAGCCGACGCTTATACTCACGAAGTCGCGCCCATTCTTTTGTGTTGTAAAACGGAGATAAATCTCCTTGCTCTATCAGTTCTCTTAACCAGAATAGAGTTACACGTTTATTAATCATATCTTAATTCTACGACAAAAAAAGCTTCCACTACTGCAAAGTTGCGGGAAGCTTATATTTTTAAAATTATTTAATTTTATATGCTTTCAAACCGTAAACACCGGATGTTAATAAATATCTTCTGTGCCTTGTCGAGGTAATTCCACACAGTTCTGTCACTAATATAGTTATTAAGAGAATATCTAATAACCTTCTTAGATATGTCGTCACGTTTGTATTTTTCGTGAGCGTCTATGAAATAAACCTCTCTAACCGCTGCGATGGTTGTAATATCGCCTTGGGACGAAAGCTTATCGAGCATAGCGGCAACAGCGGACAGGTCAAGCCGTTCCGCCTCGGTTAGGTGTTTTAGTTTTGCTATTTCGCTTATACTTGGCTCGCCCATTCGAGAGTAGTATCGGAAGGCTGAGACAACATAATTACGAACGTTACTTTTTTTCAAAACCTCACTCCCCCATTTTATTTCCAGTACCCAGGCTTATAAAACCTTAACAGAAAAAAGTAACCGCCGTTATGCTCGTTAAAGTAAACTGCGCGTTCCTGTGTAGATTCGTCTTTGTAATATTCCGGGCGGATAAATTCGTACTCGGGATAAATCTTCTCGAATACTGAGTAATCAGTACAAGTTCTTATATCCTCAACTTCGCGGTTAGTTATACGGCGGACCGCGAGTTTTTTCATCGGTTCTTCTAAATTGCGTGAGCGATAATAAGTGGATTTTCCGCTGCGGCGTTTGTTTTCGTTAATATGTTTAATTATGTAGTTTGCAAGCTTCTCCACTCCAAACTTATCGAACTCAAGCGCATCAACTGTTATTCTTCCGCGGAGCTCTCCGTTCTTATCGCGCCACTTGTTTTTTAACTCAACCGCGGCAAGTTCGCCGCTTATAACTAAATGACTATGTATTCTCTTCCGGCGCTCACCGTAACCTGTCACCTTAACTATTTTCGGTGCGGGTAGATTTTTCTTTTTAGCCAGGCTCTTAATTCTGCGGATGTAGTTATTAACTTCTTTTTCCGCTGCATCAAAGCTGTAGGGTAAATGTGCATCGTCATAAGTCAGGGTTACCCAATAATCTTTTGGTGAGAAGTTATGATTAAGAAGTCGGCAAACATAACGATCGCGGTTATTCTGATTCAGAGCGTTCTGAACTTCTGAGGTAGGTTTAGCTTTTCTTTTTCTATTTCCTTTTCTCGGCTTTAAATACTCAGGATAGATTTGAACATCGAGATAGTTCTCTCCACAATAGTATTCATTGAATTTATATAAACGCATTTTTTACCTCTTATTAACTACTACGTCATAACTTTAAGATTAAATTACAAGTTTTAAAGAAGCCTCTCGGCTTCTATTTTTTAGCCGCCGCGCTCCCGCGCCAGCACAGCGGCTTGTCCCCTTGTGGCAGTGTTGAAATAAACGAATTGCAAAAGAAATTGTGTGAATGTGAATAATTATTTTATGTATAAGCGGCGCGGCGCTTGATACCGTTTTAAATTCTCCTTATAATATATCCGTCCAAAACGCTGGACTTATAACTTCCACTCATATAATCAAGAATAGTTTGATAAGATACAAATAAATCTTTAGCGGCTTTACGTATACTGGAATAGTCTTTTCGTTCACCTTCAGGCGTAATGACTTCTATTCTCTGACTACCTGACATCGGACCTGTAATACGACTGTACTCGCGCTGCGGAATTAGCTGTAAATTTTCAACCGCGTTATTCCACGGATCACCATCTATATGCTTAATCACCCAGCGCCCGACTCTTGATCGCGGAATAAACGCATGAGCGACTATTTTTTTTATTGATTCGTGCTTTCCGTTAATTCTAATAACTACAGTGCCCCGCTTAAGCGTGCCGCGCATTATAGATTCCTTGCCGCTTTTACGCGTGAGTCTATGAATAAGCCCGTCAGTTCCTATGTAGTATTCGTACACTTGCCCGACCGCTATTCTTATATATCGGGTTTCCATTAGTCAATATCTATAGGCTCTTTTATACTTTCCATTTTTTTAATAGCTAAAGTTGATAAGGAATGAATTTCGTTAAGCATATTTATCCCCCGCGTATTAAGAACATTAAGAAAAATAATTGCTTTAAGAAACATACCAACCTTTACGGCTAAATAATATCCATCTTGATACTTCCTAAGCATATAAAAAAGTTCTTCATCCGGTATATTTGATAAAGGCTTTAGATAATCAGAATTAATATAGAAAACGCCGTCTACAGTTTTAAACAAAACGAGAGATTCTCCGTTCATATTCAATCTCAACTCATACGGATAAGCGGGACTCTCTTCATCCGAAATATCGTCATAATTAAGAATATCGGGCAACTCATTTCTATCAATTAACTCCATATTATCTTTTTGTTTTTGCGATATGTCATTAATATTGCAAATCTGATCTGTTGTTGTTCTTGGAAATTCGTCAACAAGATATAATCCTATATCATTTGATAGCCATTGTGAATCACGATCAGGATCATAGAACAACTCCATTATGTTTCGGCTTTTACAAAGTGATATGATGGGTTTTATTCTCATCTCTATTCTCCTTTTTAATTTCGTTGATAATATTTCTCTCTTGTGATCACTTGAACATTTTTAACAGGAACATCCACACCTAAGTCAAAATCCGCAAATAATATCGGCTCGCGGTTCTGGTCAAGATAGATTTTAAGCCGCTGTATATAAGGGAATTTAAGCTTCAGCGTTTTACCGTTCATAACGCAGCCTATAAGCCGCTGCTGCACTTCGTTACTAAGCTTCTTCGCTTCTATCGTGACTTCTACGGGGCTGATATTGTCAAACGCCTCTTTATATTCTGAATTAATAATAAGCGGCTGCGTGTTCGCGTAGTCTTCGCAATCAGTGTTAAAAGAATACGTTTCGCCGTCGTCATCGGCGTATTCATTGAGGCAAGGCTCGAGATATTTTAATCGTGCAATCGTAATAGACCTCGGTGATTTGTCGTCAATCAGACCGGCGTTAACTCGTTTATTTCCCGCTTTCTGGCGGGAGTATTCGATAAATAATATTTCTTTGTATTTAACGCGCGGTTTGTTCGGCATAGCAAGGATAACCGGCAGTCGGTGTATAAAAGCGATTGAAAGTTGCTTGACCGTCATATAATCGCCTCATCTTTCAAAATCTTCTCAGCCAGCTCGATTGTATAAACACGACCGAACACCCTGCGGAAGTTTACTAAAAAGTGCGCCATCTGATCTAAATCGAGTGATTTAATAAACTCATAATTCGTCATCGGTGAAGTCCGCGGCTTACGCCTGTATTTGACAATTGAGATTGAATGATTTATAATAAAGTTACAGTTTTTTGAATAGCTCGTTTGTGAAGCTCCGGCTTTGCGGCGAGCTTTTCTTTTTGCTTTGATTTTCATTTCACGCCTCGCTGTTCTGATGTCTGGGCACATCCTCATTTGAGCTTGCGGTTTTACAGGCATACGCGAACGCTTTAACCGTTGATATGAATATGTAGCCAATTTTGTAAACCGCTGCCTTTATACAGCGTACAAGCTTTGAACGAATAGACCGTTCGATTTTGTACCGGTTAGGCTTACTCGTAATGCGTTCAATTGAGAATCGCGCTAAATCAATCGGAATGTCCGATTTGATTGTTTTTACTTTACCGTCTTTGTTTACTTTAATTTTGATTTTCATTTTGAATACCTTCTTTCTTTTTATTAAATTCAAATAAAGTCATTTGCCTAAAACAATATGCTTCACAACGACAACCTTTACAAGCGTTGGTGTCTATTTCGGGAAGTCTGCAACTATCTGCACTTTCTGCTTCCTTAGTCTTTTTCATTTTCATCGCTCCGCTTCTATAATTGTGGGAGCATTTTTCACAAGAAAACACTGTCTTTTGAAAATCAATTATGTTATTCTTCATTACGCTCTCGCAACGCCTGTTTGGCTTCAACTATCATTTATTTTCCTTTTCTTCTTTGCAACTCCGGATCATAACATGGTGCTCCTTTGCATATTTCCAGCCTCGGTAATTCTCGATAAACTTACGCGTTTCAAGTATTAAGTATAAAATGATTAGTATTATAGTGATTATTTTCAGTGGTATAATCATTTACTATCCTCTCAGATTTCCGCGGCGGATGTCACTCTTATCATTCTCAATATCAATCTGTTCTCTTGTTTTTCTAAACGGACAGATATTGTCTTTGAATTCTGTATTCGTAAGAATTGCACAACGACCGTAGCAGATCGCGAAGCAGTTCTTAGAATTTAAGTTTTTACATATTGGTTTATCCATACGCCTTACCTACGCAATCTTATTGAAATTTTTAAGCAGCTCAACCGCTGCGGAAAGCTTTAGATCCGCTGCGTTAGCGTATGCTTTTAATCTTTCTACCGGAATATTAAACTTCCACTTACCGCCCTCGCTCTGAGGCGGGAAAGCGGTACCAATCGGTAAGCGTTTTTCTATTAGCCCGTGCCGTATAAGTCCGGGCGCAACATCAAGATACTCCGCCGCTATCCTTACCGGTACGTTTTCATATTCCTGACCAGTATTTGGATTAATTAAAATGTTCATAATCTCACCTCGTTTTTTGTTGAATAATGTAATTTTTTCTGTTATAATCACTTTTAGAAAGGTTGTGATTATATGAGTAATCAAGAATCTGTTGACGCTACAGAAGGCGCTGTAAAAGCTGTTCTCGAATCTGAACAAGTAAAAAATTTAACTAATCCACCAACAAAATCAATTGGAAACGCATTAGGCGATATTTGCGATTTATGCTTCGGAAAATTGGGGGAAGCTGCCCAAAAATCCAGAATAAAGCATCAGAAGAATATAGAAGATTTTAAAGCTTCTCTTTATAATGATATAAAAAACATTCCTGAAGAAAATCGCATAGAACCTAAGCTTTCTGTAGTTGGACCTGCGCTCGAAGCATCAAAGTTTTATTATGAAGAAGATGAGCTTAGAAAAATGTTTGAAAGATTAATAGTTAATTCTATGGATAGCAGAAAAATTTCTAACGTTCATCCCTCTTTCACCGAGATAATTAAACAGTTATCTCCGCTTGATGCACAAAACCTTACTCTATTTCGCAATAATAATCATTTGCCTTTATGCGAATATAGGGCGCAAAATGACTCAGAAACAAAATATAACGTAATCAAATCAAATGTTTTTTTGTCAAATTTAAACTGTACTGATATTGATTTGCAAGGGATTTCTATTTCTTCACTATCAAGATTAGAGTTAATATCAATTAATTATGAAAAATACATTACCAATGACGCAATGTATAAGATTTTTGAAAATAATGATTTTTACCTTTCGTTAGTAAACAGATATAAAACCTTAGACCAAATAATTAAAATTCAAAAAGGTGTTGCTTTTATCACGCCGTTAGGCTTAGCTTTTACCGATGTTTGTCTTTCTCCTCTCCCTGGAACAAAGACACAAACCACTTAAATAAGTCTTTAGTTTGTTTTAAATTGTTTTCTGTATAATCGCTCAGTAGTTTTAAATACCGGGCGGTTATTATTTTTGCGGTTATTACCGAAGATAAAACTCCTATGATAACGGCAGTAATCACAATATTCATAACCACACCCTCTTTCTTACGTAATACGTAAGTTAGGCTTAAAAAAAATAAGTCCAGCTTGTGTAGGAGTCATTTTTAAAGTACTTGCTAAACTATACATTGCATTTGCGGAAGGTTGTTCTTTCCCATTTAAAATATTCCCTATCGTAACGCGACTCACTTTACTTTTTTCAGCTAACTCAGTATTAGTTTTAATATTTTGTTCTACCATAAGCTTTTTTAAGGCAATAACATCCGTTATAAAAAACGACAAAGAGTCTGCCATTCATAATATACTCCTTTCTCGACTTACGTATCGCGTAAGCTTATTACAATGATAATATACACTATCTATTTTTATTTGTCAATACTTTTTGCGTAAGTTTTTAAACTTTTTTTAAAAATATCTTGCATTTTGCGTAACTAATTGTTATAATGCAATTAATAGATATGAGAGGAATATGCTCTATGACAGATTTACAAAGAAGAATAAAAGAACGCCGATTAGCTTTAGGATTCACTTTACTTCAATTATCTGAAGCGCTTAACGTAAAAGAAGCAACCGTTCAACGCTATGAAAGCGGAGAAATAAAGAATATAAAACATGAAACTATTGTTGAGCTTGCAAAAATTTTAAAATGCACGCCTCAATACTTAATGGGTTGGTCTGATAATATTACTGAAGAGAATACAGTACGTCCACTCCCTGAAGCAAATATTTATATGCGTCCTATCTATGACAGCGCGGCGGCGGGATTTAATGTTTTAGCTCAAAATACTATTATCGGATACGCTCCGACCTACATTACCTCTGCTTCGGAACAAGATAAATACATTTGGGTAAACGTAGTTGGCGACAGTATGTCTCCTCTCATAGATGACGGTGCGAGAATTCTTGTTAAAAAACAGGAGAGCGTCGATAACGGTCAAATTGCCGTTGCACTGATTGATGGTGAAGAAGCTGTTGTAAAGAAGGTAAGATACGGCGATAACTGGCTTGAGCTCATTTCTACAAATCCCTACTATCCCCCGCGGCGATTTGAAAACGGCGATATGAACCGGGTTAAAATACTCGGGCTGGTTAAATCAGTAAGTAAGGAATTGCAATAAGGTGTTGTAGATATGAAAAGAATATTAATAATCATTTTATCTACATTATGCGCTTTTTTATGCTCGTGTTCTTCTAATGAAGCAACCTATGATGTTTCTGAAAATGTAAAAAAAGCTGGAGTAAAAACAATAGGCATTGTTGATAAATATTTAGACTATGAAATCGATGGAGAAAACGCTCAAAAACAATTAAAAAAAATATATAACCGCTGTCCTGAAAAAACTAATGATGATTTCCATGTAAAATTTACAATAGATCAATTCATCGATTGTATTAATGAAATAGATAATCCCGAAGAAGATTCCTATAGTTCAGTTCTTAAAGATGAAGATAATTCAACAATTAAAACAAGAAAACTCCTCATTGCATTGAACGTAACGATTTAGCAACTACATATTTAGATTTAAAACCCGTTGAGATTTCTTATAGCTCAAAACCTAAAAAAATAAACATTAAAGATCTATGCGAAGACACTTTAAGCTATGAAAATAAAATAATTACCACAACAATATATGTTAATAATGTTTTTAAAAACGCTCTTACTTATTACTTTGATAAAAAAGGCTTTGACTCTGCGAGTGTGAGTTTTAATTCTTGCGGATTTAATTGCCACAAGGTTGAGAATAATTATATAACTATAACAGGATGTGTTGCTTATTCCTCAGACGAAGATGAAAATTTCTACGTCGATATAGTTGCACTTGACAATAACTCAGTTTCAGATACTGTAGACAAAAGTTTATTTACGGATTTAGATGAAGAATAATAAAGGCGGTGTTTTTATGAAATGTCCTAAATGCGGATTTGAAAGCGATAATAACTTTTGCCCGAATTGCGGCGCAAAATTGGAAATAGTTAAAACCAATATAGGAGAAGAACCGAAAGAAAAAGAAAGCAGTAATCCAGTATCACGTGAAAGAAAGAAAAAAATCATTACACTATTGGTGATATTGGGCATTGTAGCTATTCTATTGATTACTTCTTACTATAATTCATACGATTATTTAAAAAAACAATCAGATTCAAATTATTCATATGAAATAGATGATAATGAAAATGATGATTATGTCAATGATAATAACGACACCGATAACGAAGAGAACGACATTGAAACCGAAGAACTGGCAACGGAGCCTAAAATTGTTTATGAAAAATTAAACTTAAAACAATTGCTGAAAAAATGTTCCAATTCTTCCTCTGATTCAGATTACGACGATTACGAAGATGATTATGAGGATGATGAAGTTAACAAATACATAAAAACTACTATTAAAGTTACTAAATGCAATTCTAAAAAGGATGAATATTCTTATACTGCTTATGAAAATAAAAAATATGATAAAATAACAATAAAATTTAAAAATGTTAATCCGTCAAAAGGAAAAATAGTTAAAGGTAGTTATTTAACCGTTCAAGGAAAGCTTGAATACAACGAAGATGAAGACGATGACGAATTAACTATTACAGTTTACGCGGATAAAAAAGTTAAGACCGATAAGTCGCTGTTTAAAAAACTCGGCTCAGAAAAGAAACCAACTATCTATGAAGAAGGACAATATAAAGTCGGCGTTGATATGAAGTCAGGAGATTATATTGCGTATGCATTAGATGGCGGA
>CADBCC010000032.1 GCA_902793125.1 uncultured Ruminococcus sp. | reverse complement strand
TGATATTGAGGAAATAATAGACTTTAATGTTTTATATTCATTAAACAATTTTGCGATTAATAACGATAATATAATTCTTAACTCAAAACTCAATGTTTGTATTTTAGCTATAAACAGCGAAAAAGAGCCCGAATATATCGAACGAACTCTTGAATTTGATAAAGAATTTGAAAATAACGGCTTCAATAATATTATTAACGCTTTAACTCAGATTAACAGCGTCAGCTATCGTATCGCTGACAACGGAACAATTGAGCTGAGATGTGAAATAAAATACTCGGTAACCGCTGAAAGAAACTGCCCTTATACTCTTGTAACTTCGATTTCCGCCGATGAAGAGAACAAGACGCAAAAACGCGGCGACGCTCTTGTTTTGTATTTCGCCGAAGAAGGCGAGAAAATCTGGGATATCGCTAAAAGATATAACACCCGTAAAACCCTGATTTTAGATGAAAACGCTTTGGAAAGCGATATGCTCGAAAAAGCGCAAATGCTTTTAATACCTATGGTATAGAAGGAGGACAAAATGGAAGAAAGATCAGTTTATAAAGATATATCAAGACGTACAAACGGTGATGTGTACGTTGGCGTTGTAGGCCCGGTGCGCACAGGTAAAAGTACCTTTATTAAGCGTTTTATGGATACAATAGTTTTGCCGAATATTAATGACGAGGGAGTCTATAACCGTACTGTAGACGAGTTGCCCCAGTCGTCGGGCGGCAGAACTATTATGACTACCGAGCCTAAGTTTATTCCCGAAGAAAGCGTTGAAATCACTCTTTCCGATAAATCCAATCTCAATATACGTATGGTTGACTGCGTAGGATACATTGTAAACAGCGCTTTAGGATATATCGAGGAAGATTCTCCGAGAATGGTAAAAACCCCTTGGTTTGAGGAAGAAATACCTTTTGAACAGGCAGCGGAACTCGGAACAAAAAAGGTTATTACCGACCACAGCACAATTGGTTTGGTAATTACAACGGACGGTTCCATAACCGATTTACCGCGCGAGGAATACGCCGCGGCGGAGAAACGAGTTATTGATGAAATTAAAAGTATTAATAAACCCTTTATAGTGCTTTTAAACTGCATTGATCCGAACTCAAGCGGCAGCGTAGAATTGTCAAACAGCCTATCCGCTGAATACCAGGTTCCCGTAATCCCCGTTAACTGTATGGAACTTGACGAAACGGAAATAAAAAGAATACTCGCACAGCTTCTTTTTGAGTTCCCGATTCGGGAAATTTCCGTTGATATTCCTAAATGGCTTGTTTCTCTGCCTAAAGATAACGAAACTAAATCCGCGGTATTTGAGTGTATAAAAAATTCAGCGTCTAAAATTGAAAAAATCCGGCAGATTCAGGATGTGCTGAACGAAATTGCGGGATGTGACTATATTGAATATACTCGCCTTACCGACTTAAACTTAGGAAAAGGTGAAGCTAAAGTAACCGCGGCGATACCGAAAAAATACTTCTACAGCGTTCTTTCCGAAAAAACAGGGCTTGAAATCGCCGACGAGTGTTCGCTTCTTGACTGTGTATCCGAGCTTTCAAAAAAACAGCGTGAATTTGATAAAATCGCGGCTGCGTATCAGCAGGTTCAGGATACGGGTTACGGAATAGTTATGCCTACAATGGAAGAGCTTTCTTTAGAAGAGCCGCAGATTATAAAGCAATCCGGTAAATACGGAATCCGTCTTAAAGCTTCAGCGCCGTCAATACATATGATGAAGGTAAATACAAAAACAGAAGTTACACCTATTGTCGGAAACGAACAGCAAAGCCAGGAGCTTGTGAGCTATATGATTAAAGAGTTCGAGGAAGATCCCGCGAAAATCTGGGAATCCAATATTTTCGGAAAAAGCGTCCACGAACTTGTGAACGAAGGTCTACACAATAAGCTGTACCGTATGCCGAGCGACGCGAGAGCGAAAATAGGGGAAACTATAGAGAAAATCACAAACAACGGCTGTAATGGTTTAATATGTATTATACTTTGAAAATTAATATACAAATTAACTATTATTAAAAAGGAAAAACTGTTATATTTCACAAAAAATATAAAACTTAATTAAATATCGTTGAAACTTACTCTCATATTAAGTATAATTATACTGTATAATGTGATTAATATGGGGGTAAGTTTTTTATGGAACTAATGGATAAATTTACTATTTCCGCGTCAATGCTCCTGACGGGTTTTACAATAGTATTTTCCGTACTTATTTTTCTGATTTTTATAATCTGGCTTTACGGTTTTATTATAACAAAAGCCCAGGAAAAAGCTGTTGATTTAAAGAGAGAAAAGAAAAAGGTTAAGATTGAACGCAAACCCGAAGAAAAACCTGAGCCTCCTGTTAATAAGAAACATATCTTTACCGCGGAAAAAGATGACAGTTTAAGCGAAGAGGTTGTGGCGGTTATCTCAGCGGCAGTTTACAGTATATACGGTTCTAAAGAAAAGGTTAAAATAAAAAGTATTAAGAAAAGCGCTTCACGCTCAGCCTGGGGCAATGCGGGTATTATTAATAATACCAGACCGTTTTAAATGTGAGGGACGTTTATGGAGATTTTAGAAAGATTTTTAAAAGCCCTTGAGGGTATTTTTACCGACTCGGGTTTAATGACTTTAGGCTGGCAGAACTACGTTATGATTGCCGTAGCCTGTGTGCTTTTTTATCTTGCTATTAAAAAGCAGTACGAACCGCTTTTGCTTTTGCCGATAGCGTTCGGAATGTTAATTGTTAATTTATATCCGTCAATTATGGCTGCTCCCGAAACAACGCTTATGAGCGCCGCGGATTGTATAAAAGCTAAAGGTACCACGCAAGGCTACGCGGTCACGATGCTTGACGGTGTTAAGTATTATAACGTACCGCATTACGGCGGACTTTTCTACTACCTGTACCAGGGCGTAAAGCTTGGAATTTATCCTCCGCTTATTTTCTTAGGCGTAGGCGCTATGACGGACTTCGGTCCGCTTATCGCGAATCCTAAGAGCTTTATTTTAGGCGCAGCGGCTCAGATTGGTATTTTTATTACATTTATCGGAGCTATTTTCCTCGGATTTACAGATTCCCAGGCAGGCGCGATAGGAATTATAGGCGGCGCAGACGGACCTACGGCGATTTATGTTACTACTAAACTTGCTCCCGAGCTTCTCGGTTCAATCGCTATCGCGGCGTATTCGTATATGGCGCTTGTGCCGATTATCCAGCCGCCGATTATGCGCGCTCTTACAACTAAAAAGGAAAGAGCCGTTCGTATGGAACAGCTTCGTCCCGTATCAAAGCTCGAGAAAATTATTTTCCCCGTAATTATCGTAATCGTAATTTCGATTCTTTTGCCCGACGCGGCTCCGCTTGTCGGTATGCTGATGTTCGGTAACCTTTTAAAAGAATCCGGAGTTGCCGACAGACTCTCTAAAACAGCTCAGAACGAGCTTATGAATATTATTACTATATTCCTGGGAATAACTGTAGGCGCGACAGCTACAGGTACAAACTTCCTGACGCTGAGCACAATTAAAATCATCGTACTCGGACTTTTAGCGTTTATGATGGGTTCTGCCTGCGGTGTATTATTCGGAAAGATTATGTACAAAGTAACAGGCGGAAAAGTAAATCCGCTTATCGGATCCGCGGGCGTATCCGCTGTTCCGATGGCGGCGCGTGTATCACAGCGCGTCGGTCAGGAAGAAAACCCGGGCAACTTCCTGTTAATGCATGCTATGGGCCCGAATGTTGCGGGTGTAATCGGTTCGGCAGTTGCCGCCGGTGTACTCCTGAATGTTTTAAGATAAAATTGCAAAAGTTAACGCCAATGACAGTTATCTGCCATTGGCGTTTTTATCTGTATAACTTTATTAAAGTACTTCTTTAATCGCGCTTAAGAAGTCGTCGAATTGTTCGAAAGCGGGGTATTGCGGATAATCTTTTTTAATCTGTTCGGTAGTTCTGAACAGGAATCCGTACTTGCTCGCTTCAATCATACCGAGGTCGTTAAAACTGTCGCCCGCGGCGATTGTATCGAATCCGATTGACTGTAAGGCTTTAACGGTTGAGTATTTTGACTTTTCAACTCTCATCTTAAAGCCTGTAATCTCGCCGTTATCGGCAACTTCCAAAGTGTTGCAGAAAAGGGTAGGGTATCCTAATTTTTTCATAAGCGGAGCGGCGAACTGTGTAAATGTATCGCTTATAATAATTACCTGAGCAACCGAGCGAAGCTCGTCCAAAAATTCTTTTGCGCCCTCGAGCGGCTCAATCTGCTCGATAACATCCTGAATTTCTTTAAGACCTAAGCCGTGCTCTTTAAGAATATTTAAACGGAAGTTCATAAGCTTATCATAATCAGGCTCATCCCTCGTGGTTTTCTTTAATTCGGGAATACCCGAAACTCTTGCGAAATTTATCCATATTTCAGGCACAAGTACGCCTTCCATATCTAAGCAAACTATTTTTTGTTTTTCCATAATATCATCCTCTCAAAATAATGAATAAATTATATCATTTTAAAACCCTTTAGTCAAATAAAGTTAAGTGTTTTCATATTGTTTAATTATTTCGTAAGTAAAACTACACATTCCACGTGCTCCGTGTGCGGGAACATATCGACAGGCTGAATTTTTCTGACCTTATATTTATTCTTTAAAAGAAATAAAACATCTCTTGCGCAGGTTTCGGGATTACAGGAAATATAAACCACCTTGCGCGGATTCAGCTTAATTATCGATTTTAAAAACTTTATGTCGCTTCCTGCTCTCGGCGGGTCCATAATTACGACATCCGCGCGCAGTCCCTCGTCAGCGATATTTACCATATATTTTCCGGCGTCCATACACACGAAGTCAATATTATCAATATTATTGAGTTCAGCGTTCTTTTTAGCGTCCTTAACAGCGTCTTTGTTAAGCTCAACGCCTATAACACGCTTAGCGTATTTGCTCGCTATAATTCCGATTGTACCTGTACCGCAGTAGGAGTCTATAACAATATCATCCTTTTGAATATCCGCGAATTCCATCGCCTTGTTGTAAAGCACTTCGGTCTGAATAGGGTTAACCTGATAAAATGCCTTAGGCGAAATTGTAAATGTATAACCGCATAGCTGTTCTTTAATTACACCGTCGCCGTAGAGTACAATGCTCTTTTCACCGAGAACAAGACTTGTGCGTTTTTTATTTATGTTTTGTACAATAGTCGTAACTTCGGGATGGCGGGATAGAATAGCGTTTATAAAACTTCGTTTTGATTTAAACTGCTCCTCGCCTGTGACGAGAACCACCATAATCTCTCCGCTTAAAAATCCGCGTTTTATAAGCACGTGCCTTAAAAATCCCGTCATTTTAACGTCGTCAAAAGGTTTGAGTTTAAAGCTTTTTAAAAGCTTGCGGATTGTTACAATAATCTCGTCAGCTTTTTCGTCCTCAATTAAACAGCTGTCTACGGGCACAATTTTGTGGGTGGAACTCTGGTAAACGCCCGAAATAATACGGTTATTTTTATCGCGCCCGAAAGCCGCCTGAACCTTATTGCGGTAGTGGTAGGGGTTATCCATCCCGATAATATCCTCAACGTGATGATATTTACCCATAAGGCGTACAACCTTTTTCATCTTAAACTCAAGCTGTTTTTCATATGTTAAATTGTGAATCTGGCATCCGCCGCATTTTTTATAATTTTTACATTTTAATTCGTTCATTATTTTCACCGACTATATTTTATCATATTTTAAAATCATACACAATAAAAACTTGATTTATTATCGGTTTTGTAATACAATAGAGAGGTATATGAAAGGTCGATGAAAATGTTAACACTTGATAAGATTTATGACGCTTCAAGAGTATTACAGGATGTTATCCATCCCACAGCTATTGTAAAAGCGTCCGCAATTAACGTTGATTGCGATTTATACTTAAAGCCCGAGTGCTTACAGCTTACAGGCTCATTTAAACTTCGAGGCTCAGGCTATAAGATTTCCCAGTTAACCGAAGAGGAAAAGAAGAGGGGAGTTATAGCGTGTTCCGCGGGCAACCACGCCCAGGGCGTCGCTTTAGCCGCAACAAAATACGGAATTAAATCTCTTATCTGTCTGCCCGACGGCGCGCCTATCTCAAAGGTTGAGGCTACTAAAAGCTTCGGAGCCGAGGTTTGTATGGTGCCCGGAGTTTATGACGACGCTTACAATGAGGCGTGCAGACTCCGTGACGAAAAGAATTATACTTTTATTCATCCGTTTGATGATGAAAATGTAATCGCGGGCCAGGGTACAATCGGACTTGAGATTATGAACGAGATGAATGATGTTGACGCGGTTATCTGTTCAATCGGCGGCGGCGGACTTATTTCAGGAGTTGCCTGCGCGATTAAGCATCTGAATCCGAGCGTTAAAGTTTACGGTGTTCAGGCGGAAGGCGCAGCGTCAATGTATCAGTCGCTTAAAAACGGAAAAATAACCGTTCTCGATAAGGCGAGCACAATCGCCGACGGTATCCAGGTAAAAGAACCCGGCGAGCTAACATATGAATACGTGAAACAGTATGTTGATGATGTTGTTACCGTTTCCGATGACGAAATCTCCACCGCGATTTTAACTCTAATAGAAAAGCAGAAAATGGTAGCCGAAGGCGCGGGAGCCGCTCCTTTAGCCGCTGTAATGTTTAATAAAGTCCCCGTTAAGGGCAAGAAAGTTGTGTGTGTTGTATCGGGCGGTAATATCGACGTTACAATTCTTAATCGTGTAATCAAGAGAGGTCTTATAACCTCAGGACGTCAGCAGACTCTCTGTATCCAGCTTGACGATAAACCGGGTCAGCTTTTAGGCGTTTCTAAGATTATTGCCGACCACGGCGGAAACGTAATAAGCATCCACCACGAGCGTGCGAGCGAGGGCGAGATTACCGACTGTATCTTACGTATTGTACTCGAAACCCGTAATTTTGAACATGTTAACGAGATTTCAAAATCTTTAAAACATGCAGGTTTCAGACTTGTATAAATAATTGAAAGGTGATTAAAATGATAGATAAGATTTATACTAAAAATGCCCCCGACGCTATCGGACCGTACAGCCAGGCTGTAAAAGTAAACGGGCTTGTATTTACATCAGGCCAGATTGCTATTAACCCTGCTACGGGAAATGTTGAGGCAGCTACTATTGAAGAGCAGACTGAGCAGGTTTGCACAAATCTGAAGAACGTTCTTGAAGCTGCGGGAACATCTCTTGACAAGGCTGTAAAAACAGTATGTTTCTTAGCGGATATCAACGATTTTAGTTCTTTTAACGAAATATACGGAAAATATTTCACAAATAAACCCGCGCGTTCCTGTGTAGCTGTTAAAACTCTTCCAAAGAATGTGCTGGTTGAAGTAGAAGTTATAGCGGAAGCTTAATTTAAAATCTATGAAAGGAGAAAATCTTATGGTATACGTATGCGATGTATGCGGTTGGGAATACGATGAGGAAGCCGGCGCTCCTGATTACGGAATTGAGCCCGGTACAAAGTTTGAGGATTTACCCGATGATTTTGAATGTCCTCTTTGCGGAGTAGGCAAAGATAGTTTTTCACAACAGTAATTAAAGATTGGCGTGCCTTCGCACGCCTTTCATTTCTCCGAAATTATGTATTTTTCTTTTAAAAGGGATTTATTTATGAAAACATTTATTAAGGTTTTAGCTTGTGTTTCACTCGTGTTTTTTATATTTTTCTTATTTTTCTTTATAAACAATCCGTTCGCGTTTATTCTTGACTTTACGGTTATTTTCGGTTTATTAACCTATAATCTGTGGATGCGTCTGATTGTAGCCGCGATAATCAATAAGGTCCTAAAAGACAGAATTGATTACCGCCACAGCCATTTTTATCTGAAACACTTCGAAATGAGACTTTATAAATTTCTAAAGGTAAAAAAATGGAAAGATAAAATTCCTAAATATGATGAGGAATATTTCGATATAAGACAGCACAGCTGGGAAGAAATTTCCCAGGCAACCTGCCATTCGGAAATTATCCACAAAATCTGCTTTGTGCTTAGTTTCCTCCCGCTGATTTTTGTAGCGGTTTACGGCGGATATTTGAGAACCTGCCTGTTTGTTTCAATACTTGCGGCTTTATGCGATTTGGTATATATAATTATCCAGAGATACAATAGAGCGCGTATAATGCGAATAATATATCTTCGTAAAAAAAGAGCTTCTGCTCAAAAATAAGTTTAATATAAATAATATAAAATAAGGCGTGGCACTTTTGTGCCACGCCTTTAAACTTGCGTTTAAGAATTAGTATTTTTCACGTTTCACATAAGATGTGTGTAAGAGTTTGTGAGCTTTGTGCGAGCCGGGTTCTCCTAAATACTCGTCGTAGATAGCCTTGATTTCGGGGTTATCGTGTGACTTTCTGAAGGGGAGATTACGGTCGTCGTCATAAAGAGCCTCTGCTCTCTTTTCACGAAGATCAACAAAGTTTCTTACATGACCGGGCTGAATCGGCTGACCGCCGCCGTTAATACATCCGCCGGGACAGCACATAACCTCAATAAAGTGATACTTGGACTTGCCTTCACGGATCTCGTCTAAGAGTTTAGCCGCGTTCTTAAGTCCCGAAGTAACGGCAACATTTACGTCAATACCCGCTACGTTGTATGTAGCTTCCTTAACGTCGTCCATACCGCGGACTTCTTTATACTCGAACTTCTCTAAGTCCTGACCTGTGAGGATATCAGCGACAGTTCTGAGCGCCGCTTCCATAACACCGCCGGAAGCTCCGAAGATTGTACCCGCGCCCGAGCCGATAGCCATAATCGGGTCGAATTCGCCGTCTTCAAGCTCGGTAAACTGAATACCCGCGGTTTTAATCATCTTAGCAAGCTCTCTTGTAGAGATAGAAATATCGTTATCCTGCATACCGTCATGGCCCTGATCGTCGCGCTGAATTTCAAATTTCTTAGCAACACAAGGCATAACCGATACAACAACAATGTCTTTAGGATCAATACCCGCTTTTTCAGCGTAGTATGATTTAATCATTGAACCCTGCATCTGCTGGGGTGATTTACATGTTGAAAGATGGGGAATAAGGTCAGGATAATAATGCTCGCAGAACTTAATCCATCCTGGTGAGCAGGAAGTAATCATCGGAAGAGTACCGCCTTCTTTTACTCTCTCGATAAATTCCGTGCCTTCCTCCATAATTGTAAGGTCAGCGCCGAAGTTTGTATCGAATACTTTATCGAATCCGAGCATATGAAGAGCTGTAGCCATTTTGCCTGTTACGTTTGAACCGATGGGCATACCGAAGCATTCGCCGAGTGTAGCTCTGATTGACGGAGCTGTATGTACAACAACGTGCTTATCGGGATCCGCGATAGCTTCAAATACTTTAGCTGTATCATCTCTTTCAACAAGCGCGCCTGTCGGGCAAACTACTGTACACTGTCCGCAGCTTACGCAGCTTACATCGCTTAAATCCTTATCGAACGCGCAGGAGATTTCTGTATCAAAACCTCTGTTGTTGGCGCCGATAACGGATACATACTGATTCTTACAAGCGGCAACACATCTGCGGCAGAGAATACACTTGTTGTTGTTTCTTACTAAATGCAATGTTGATTTATCTTCTCTGTTCTCAGTCATTTCGCCCGCGAATTTATCTTCTTCAACGCCGTATTCAAGGCAAAGCTTCTGGAGTTCGCAGTTATCGTTTCTGGGACAGGAAAGGCATTTTTTATCGTGGTTAGAAAGAAGTAATTCAAGATTCATCTTTCTGTATTTACGGATTTCGGGTGTGTTTGTAAAGATTTCAGTACCGTCTCTCTCGATAGGATATACGCACGCCGCAACTAAGCTGCGAGCGCCCTTAACTTCACAAAGACACATACGGCAAGCGCCGATTTCGTTGATTTCTTTAAGATAGCATAAAGTAGGAATCTTAATTCCGAATTTATGGCAGGCTTCAAGAATAGTGGTATTTTTTTCAACGGTATAATCCTTGCCGTTGATTTTAATGTTAAGCATTTCCATTATAATATCTCCTTTCTTTAGCCTTTGGAAACCGCGCCGAACTTACAAGTATCAAGACAAGCGCCGCACTTAACGCAATTGCTTGAGTCGATTTCATAAGCGGGTTTCTTCTTACCGGGAGCGATGTAGTCAGTAACTTTAATTGTGCTGACAGGACATTTTCTTGCGCACATTCCGCAGCCGATACATTTATCTTTATCAATCTTAAATTCGAGTAAATCTTTACATACACCCGCGGGACATTTATGGTCAACAACGTGAGCGATATACTCGTCCTTGAAGTAACGGAGAGTTGAAAGTACGGGGTTCGGAGCTGTCTGTCCGAGTCCGCAAAGAGAATTAGCCTTGATAAAGTAGCAAAGCTCTTCCATCTCGTCAATCATCTCAAGAGTACCCTGGCCTTTAGTGATTTTATCAAGCATCTCAAGAAGTCTCTTTGTACCAACACGGCAGGGTGTACATTTACCGCAGCTCTCGTCAACAGTAAACTCAAGGAAGAATTTAGCTATATCAACCATACAGGTTGTCTCATCCATAACGATAAGTCCGCCTGAACCCATCATCGAACCGATTTCGAGGAGGTTGTCGTAGTCAATAGGAATATCAAGGTGTTCAGCGGGAATACATCCGCCTGAAGGACCGCCTGTCTGAGCAGCTTTGAACTTCTTGCCGCCGGGAATACCGCCGCCGATTTCCTCGACGATTTCTCTGAGGGTAGTACCCATAGGAACTTCTACAAGTCCTGTGTGCTCAATCTTACCGCCGAGAGCGAATACCTTAGTACCCTTGCTCTTTTCGGTACCCATTGAAGCGAACCATTCGGGGCCGTTTAAGATAATCTGTGTAATATTTGCGTATGTTTCAACGTTGTTTAAGATAGTCGGTTTTTTGTAAAGACCTTTAACAGCGGGGAAAGGAGGACGAGGTCTGGGCTCGCCGCGCTTGCCTTCGATAGAAGTCATAAGCGAGGTTTCCTCACCGCATACGAACGCGCCCGCGCCTAAGCGGAGCTGTAAGTCAAAGTCAAAACCTGTTCCGAAAATATCTTTGCCTAAAAGACCGTACTCGTGAGCCTGGTCAATAGCAATCTGTAAACGCTTAACAGCTATAGGATATTCTGCTCTTACGTAGATATAACCTTTTGAAGCGCCGATAGCGTATCCTGCGATAGCCATAGCCTCGATTACGGTGTGCGGATCGCCCTCAAGTACGGAACGGTCCATAAACGCGCCCGGGTCGCCTTCGTCGGCGTTACAGCAAACGTATTTCTGATCAGCGTCGTTAGCCGCCGCGAATTTCCATTTAAGTCCGGTGGGGAATCCCGCGCCGCCTCGGCCTCTGAGTCCTGAGTCGAGTACAGTCTGGATAACGTCCTCGGGCTTCATTTCGGTAAGAACCTTACCTAAAGCCGCGTAACCGTCCTGAGCGATATAGTCATCAATTTTCTCAGGGTCAATAACACCGCAGTTTCTTAAAGCGACACGCTTCTGCTTTTCATAGAAAGCGGTCTTGTTAAGAGATTTAATAGTATCATCTTCCACAGTCTCCTGATAGAGAAGACGAGTAACGATTCTGCCTTTTAAAAGATGTTCTTCAACGATTTCGGGAATATCCTCAATTTTAACCATTGAGTAGAAGCTTCCCTCGGGGTAAACTACCATAATCGGACCTAATGCGCAAAGACCGAAGCAGCCTGTTGTAATAACATTTACTTCTTTCTCAAGTCCGTGAGCTTTAAGTTCTTCCTGTAGTCTTTCAACAATTTGTAAGCTGTTTGAGGAGGTACATCCGGTACCGCCGCAAACAAGTACATTAGAACGATACATTCTTGCCCTCCTTATTTTGTAAACGCGCCGATTGTAAATTCGGTAACAACGTTTTTGTTTACAATATGGTCGTTAACAACTTTTACAGCCTTTTCGGGAGTCATTTTTACGTAAGTAACTTTTTCCTCGCCCGGGATTTCAACCTCAACAACGGGTTCATACTGACAGATTCCGATACAGCCTGTCTGTGTAACGGTAACGCTGTCCGTAAGTCCGCGTTTAGCGATTTCTTCTGTAAAAGCGTTGAGTACAGGTCTCGCGCCCGCCGCGATTCCGCATGTAGCCATACCTACATAAATACGGGCGGCGTTGGGATTTTCTTTTCTGAGATCGAGATTAGCTTTTGCTCTATCTCTGATAGCCTGTAATTCAGCTAAAGATTTCATAATCTATACACCTCCGAGAATAATTTGAGTTTGTTCTTCTAAATACTGTTTTATCCATTCCAAAACGTCGGGATTATCGAGACTGACGTCGCAGAGAACTTCTCTGAGTTCTCTTGTGTCGAGAGTAAAACTGTTAATATCGGTTTTGCGTGTGAACACAAAATCAATATCGGGATTACATCTTATTAAAATCTCTACGGTTGAGTTTATGTCGCCGAGCGGCGTCATATCAACGTGGCTTTTTTTATAAGAGGCTTTTGTAGTTGTGCCTTTATTAAGTTGAGATTTAATATCAAAAGAGCCGCCTGTCTGTTCAGCCGAAAGCTTAAACAGCGGAACCCCCAGCCCGACCTTTCTTGTGGTTCTGGTTGTAAAAAACGGGTCAATAACCTGATTGACCTGTTCTTCGGTCATTCCGCAGCCGTTATCCTCAATCGTAATTTCAAGAATGTCGTCTTTATCGCTTTCGTTTACGATAATTTTAACCAGACTTGCATTCGCTCTTACTGAGTTTTGGGCTACATCCATTACATTAAGCGATAATTCTCGCATCAGTTGTTTTTATACTTGTCAATAATGTCCTGTATATCATTAACGGTAAGGCGTCCGTAAACGTCGTCGTTAACTGTAATTACCGGAGCAAGTCCGCAAGCGCCGATACAACGGCATGCAGTAAGTGAAAACTGTCCGTCAGGTGTACATTCTTCAGCTTCAATACCGAGTATTTCGGAAAGTCTATCGAGAATTTCTCCCGAGCCTTTTACATAGCAGGCAGTTCCAAGACATACCGAGATGTTGTACTTGCCTTTAGGCGAGAGAGCAAACTGAGAGTAGAAAGTAGATACTCCGTAAACTTCCTCGAGCGGTACCCCAAGTCCTTCTGCAACCATTGTCTGAACTTCAATAGGAAGGTAACCGTAAATGTCCTGAGCTTCCTGCAGAACAGGCATAACCGCGCCCGGATCATCCTGATGTTTTGCGATAACCTCTTTCAGCTGTGCTTCCTGTTCAGGTGTGCCTTTAAAAGGCAGATTGCTGATTTTCTTTTGCATCGTTTTTCCTCCTTTAAAAGATATTGTGCGCTAAAAAAGTTGACAATAAGACGCACGTATACGTTTAGAGATATTATATCACAGATTATGTCGATTGTCTATAATATTTTTGCTCTTTTTAATAAAAAGAATTGGAATAAAAGGGTTGAAATAGTGCATTATAGTTAGCATTGACTAACTTTTAACAATAATAATTCCATATAAGAAAAAAGAGCCTCTGAAAATACTTTTCAGGGCTCTTAATCATTCTTTAACTGTCAAGAAAATTAATTACACTTTGCGCGCTTAAAGAATCAAGTTCGAAAAAATTTTCCGCTTCTCTCATATTTTCAAGATAATGCGCGTCCGAGTTGGTAATAATTTTCATATTGTTGAGAATCGGATGCAGTTTTTTTAGTTCAAATTCTTTTTTCTTATCGGCAAGTTCAGCGGTTTTGAATCCGCAGTATTCATCAATTTCACCGAGTACGGAGATTATTGAAAGACTGTCGCGGTCGATGTGAGCGGGGTAGCAAATACCTCCGAACTCTTTAACCTTTGCGTAAGCTTCGTAAATCCCGATATTACTTGACGGAAGCAAAAGCTCCTCGATTTCGCCGATTTCCTCGTCGGCGCTGTTCATAATAACCTGCCTGCCGTATATTTCGGGTTTGTTTTTAATTTTAATTCTTTTTTTATCCACATATTCATTCCAGTTAATAGCTTTTTCAAGGGTGGGGAAAAGGCATACCGCGTGAATATCCTCGCTTGTGGTAAGCTCCATTCCGGGGATAACTGTTATATCTATTTTTTCCCCGGCTTCAATAACCGCCTTGCAGTTTAAAGAAGTATTGTGGTCGGTTAAAGCGATTACGTCAAGCCCTAAAAGCTTAGCCATATTAACGATGTTGTTCGGAGTCATATCCGTATCACCGCATGGTGAAAGGCATGAATGAATATGCAAATCGTAATAGTATTTCATAATTTACGTAAGTAAGTCGTGAATTTTAACCGCTAAACTGTAGCTGTTTTCTTCTGTTGAAAGAATTGTAACGCCGTGCATTTCGGCTTTGTTTTTCGCTTCGTCATCCAAAGCCGCTTTTTCAACAAGGATAATACAGCTTACGTCGGCTAATGTAGCTACGGCGATTGAGTTAATATTTCCCATAACCGTAAGCCAGGCGCTGTCCGCGGGAGCTCTGCCCATAACCCAGCTTAAAAGATCGCCTATATAGCAGCCGGTTACTTCACGCTCTAAATCGTCCTCGACAAGAATTTTTAAATCTAATTTTTCTATCAGTTCTTTTACAGTCATTTTTTCCTCGTTATTCTAATTGCTAAAGGGTGCCTTTAAGCTGGTCGTAAACGCTTTGAATCTGAGCTTTAAGCTTGTGGATACAGTCGGTTTCTTTTGCTTCGCCTTTTACAATATCCTCAGCCATAGCGCGGCAGGTGGGAGAGCCGCAGGAACCGCAGTCAAGGTGCGGAAGGTCTTTGTAGATGCTTTCCATTTCGTCCATCATTTCCATAGCCTTAACAATATCGTCGCTAAGTCTGAAAATATCCGCGTCAAACTTAAGCTCGTTCTCCCAGTTCATATTATCAATATCATCATCCTCAAGATGATTTAAAGTAACGGGAAGATATTTTCTGAGCTTCTGGATTCTCGCCTGAGCGACATACGGGTTCTCAACCGTCAGCACTCCGCCGACACATCCGCCTGAGCAGGCGTTAAGCTCGACAAATTCAAGACCTCTGATATGTTCATCCTCAAGGTCCTCAAGTATTTTTATTACGTTTTCAATACCGTCCGCCGCTAAGTATTTATCTCTTAAAATACCCGCACTTTCTCCGCCGGAAGTAGCCCAGCCGATTCCGATAAGTCCGGAACGGCTTAAAGGTTCAATATCTTTAAAATCAAGATGGTCCATAGCTTTTGTAAGCTCGGGATATATTCTTGAAATTCCTATCGCTCCGTTGCACGCGGATTTTTCAACGCTGTTCGGAGTGTGGATTTCTGTAACTTTAGCGGGGCAGGGGCTTATAAAGAAAACACCGATTTCTTCCGATTTAAGACCTGTTTTCTCAATCGCTTCTTTTCTTGCTATTTTAGCCGCGACCTCAATCGGCGCCAAAAGCGGAAGAACATTTTCGCAAAGCTCGGGAAAACGAATCTTAATCAGCCTTACAACAGCGGGACACGCTGAGCTTATAAGCGGTAATTTGGATTTCTTTTCCTTAATTATTTTTCTGGTAGCTTCCGATACGAGCTCGGCGGCTCTCGAAACTTCAAAAACATCGTTGAATCCGACAGCCTTTAATCCCGTAAGTACAATGTTTACATTGTCAAGATTGTTAAACTGAGCGTACAAAGCGGGAGCGGGTATAGCTACGTTATATTTGAATTTTTTAATATCCTCAAGTTCTAAGCTGTGAGCTTTTTTAGCGTGATGCGGACAAATTCTGATACATTCGCCGCAGTCGATACACCTTTCCGAAAGTATATGCGCCTTGCCGTCACGAATTCTTATCGCCTCGGTAGGGCATCTTTTAAGGCAGTTGGTGCATCCGCAACACTTGTCCACTTCCAGCTCAACTGAGTGGAAATATGTATTCATAATAACTCCTAAGTTTTATTCGTTATGAACATTTATTGTTAAGTATAGATTTGTTCCGACGCCTATTGTTGTTTCAATTTTCATTTCGTCGGAATATTTTTTTATATTCGGAAGTCCCATTCCTGCTCCGAAACCTAAAGATCTTACATTATCGGGTGCGGTAGAATAGCCTTCCTGCATTGCTTTTTCAACGTCGGGAATACCGGGACCTTTATCCGAAAGCAGGATTTCCACCTTATCGGGATAAATATCGACGTCGCAAAATCCGCCCTCGGCGTGAATAACCATATTGATTTCAGCCTCGTACATAGCGATGGCGACGCGCCTTATCGCGTCGGAGTCGTAACCGAGCGATTTAAGTCTTTTTTTTACTGAACCGCTTGCTTCACCGGCTCTTGTGAAATCATCGCCCGATACATCATAATGAAGATGTATAGCGCTCATACCTTAGTACCTCCCGAAAGACCGTTTGAATAAAGAAGTCCGCAGGCGGTAAACATCCTGTACTTGGTTTTTAAAAGAGTAATATCCCTCTGCTCCGCAAGGTCAATAATACTCTGGTCGGGGTCTTTACCGCGTACAAATACAATACATGCCATATCCATCATCTCGGCGGTTCTGACTACCTGAGGGTTTACAAGGCCTGTAAGCAGTACGCTCTGGTCTTTAACGAACGCTAATACGTCGCTCATCATATCGGAACCGCAGGCGGTTTTAATCTCTTTGGTTAAGTCACCCTCACAGATTATCTCGCCTTCTAATATGTCTATAATATCTTTTACTACCATTATATAACACCCTTTCATAGTGATTTTTTACATATCAATTTATTATAACATAGTAAGTATAGATAAAACAATATGCATTTCATATATAAAATCACAGTGAAAATTATGCATATTAACCATTAGCAGTTTGTGAAAACTTATTAAATTTTAAAACAGCGGGGAACATAAGCGCCGTTGTGCTTATGTTAAATAACGTATGAATCGCGGAAATTCCTAAGGAATTTATATTTATGTTAAGATTATAAATTCCCGAAATAATAAAAAATCCGATTAACCATAAAAAGCTCCCGGATAAGTTGAAAATAATATGAAATGCGCAGATTTTTTTGCTCTCTGAACTTCCCGAAATACAGGCTAAAAGGGCAGTTGCGCAGGTGCCGATGTTTGTTCCGAGTATAATCGGAACAGCAGCGGATACGCTTATTGAACCCGTTTGCGATAGGCTTTGCAATATCCCGATTGAAGCCGATGAGCTCTGAATAACCGCGCTCAGAAATAATCCGATTAAAACACCCCAAAAAGGATTGTTAATAGTTTTTATAAAGTTATTAAAAAAGCTTAATTTTACAATGCTTTCCATAGCTGAGCTCATAATCTCAATAGCAGACATTAAAAGCGAAAAACCAACCATAATTTGTCCCGCGTTATTTTTCTTATAATTCTTAGAAAGAATAATAAGCATTACTCCGATAAAGCCGATAACAGGGTACAGGGTAGAAATATTAAGCAGTTTAAGAAAAGCCCATAATTATGTATACGGATTGTGAAAAAGTAATGAGTCCCGCCTCTGACATTCCGATTAAACTGACCGAAACAGCCGAGGAACTCTGAGCGATTGCGGTAATAATTGTCCCGAATATAACGCCTTTTATCGGATTATTTGAAACATTTTTTAATTTATTTTTTATCTTATTTCCCGATATTCTTTTAAGCCCTGTCTCCATAATATTCATCCCGAACAAAAAGAAACTCAGCCCGCCGATAAAGCCAAAAAAGTTCATAATAACTCCTGTTATGTATTATTAAAAATATATTTTTGTTTTTATAAAAAAATACTTGACAAGTAATAATTACAGTGTTATCATTTATACATCGGATTACTATGTATATTGTAAATCTATGTAAGGAGAATTTTAATATGAAACTAAGTAAAGAATTAATTAAGGGAAGTACATCAATGCTAATCTTAAGTGTACTAAAGGGAAAAGATTTATATGGCTATAAAATTATAAAGGAAATTGAACTTAGAAGTGAAAACGTTTTTGAGTTCAAAGAGGGTACATTGTATCCTATTCTCCACGCGCTCGAAAAAGAAAACTATCTTGAAAGCTATTGGGAAGAGGTTGATAACCGTAAGCGCAAGTATTATCACCTTACGCGTAAGGGCTTAAAACAGCTTGCCGAAAAGGAAGAAGAATGGAAGATGTACTCGAACTCTGTTGAAAAGGTTCTTGGTTTCGCGAATTAAGAGGTAAATATGTATAGTTATCTTGAAGAAATATCAAAAAACATAAAAAATAAAACCGCTAAAAAGGCGGTAATCGCTGAGCTTGAATCTCATATTGAAGATAAAAAAGATTACTATATCGAAATTGGTTATTCGGCTGAAGAAGCCGAGAAAAAAGCCATAGAGGAAATGGGAGAAGCAGAACAAACCGCTGTGTCTCTAAACGAATTATATACTGTTAAATGGTATAAAAACACCTTTAATATTGTTTCCTTTATAATTCTATTGTTTTGCATAGCAGGTTCCTATATAGTATCAAATAATTCTTATTATCTTGATTCAATTGAAGCCCAGCATAATTTAATAATAGATTTTTTATCGTTAGGAATTTTTACGGCATATGTAATTCTTTTTGCGCTGTCTGTTAAATTCAATAATAAATTTTTTCCTTTTGTATATTTGATTTATACGATATTGATTTTGCTCGTTATTTCAATTGCGCCGTATTTTGCGCCTGTTAGTATTAATGAAGAGTACTATGCTAATTTTAATCCTTTAAATTCAATTTTGATTGAATATATTAAGCCATTGATTTACGCGATTGTAGTATTATTCACAAAAGGCTTTTTTGAATACTCAGCTTCGTTACATGGTTATGATTATGCCGAATTGATTTTACACGAAGATTTCCAGTGGGCGGTTTTATTAATATGGTTTTTATTAGTTCTTTGGGCATTTTTTATTATTTTAAAGATATTGTGTAAAGAGCGTATGCTTTATACAGGTATTTTTAAATTGTTGATTAGTATTATAAAATACCCGGTTGTAGTATTTTGTGTTTTAGTTTTAGTCCTGACCTCGTTCGCGACTGTGTATTCATATCTTAACAGAGATAAAGTAATTGAAGAGAATAACGAACTTCATAAATCCTTGATTGATTATGTGATTGGAGCTGATATAAGCAAAAGCAGTAAAGAACTTTCCGACGATTTTATAAAACAGGATTTATCCTTAAAAAAGCTGACTGATTATGATATGTATTTGGATAATAGTGAGGATGACATGGAAAGCTATTATTTTCAAAAATACAACAATCAACTGCAAATAAGCGCTAACGCGGGTGGAAGAATAAGCAGCCGCCAATACAAATACAGAACCGATTTAATTTATACCCGCTATCCAAATATAAGTTATTATAATGATGATTATAATTTAATTGAGGTTGCTGACGAAAAAGAGATTAAAAAATTAAAACCGCCGTATAAAAATTTAAAGGAGTTTCTAAAGTCAGATACAAGATATAATGCTGTTTGTGTAATTAAAGAATCACCAACTTCCAATGAAGATGAGGAGCATATAAATATGACGTTTTATTTCAGCGTAAAAGGCAAACTTGTTCCAATATGCTTTAAAGACGGTGTTAATGTTGAATATAATGAAGAAGAAGGTGGTGCTTATATTCCTTCTGATTTCTAAAACTTTCTTCTTACTTAATAAACTGGTAACAGTTACAGACAACCTTGAACAATATACGATTCTATTATAATAAAACTCGGTACACCTGATGGTGTACCGAGTTTTATGGTGTAGATAACGTACCTTGATATATAGAGAACTTAGTCCTCGTCTGTTGGGGCATGTAGCGGAGCTTTACCGTTCATAATCGCTCACGCCTAAAAACAGTCCACCGGACTGTTTTTTATACGGCGCGCTTCGAGCCCCTTTAAAGACAAAAAATAACAACGCCTAATGGCGCTGTTGTTTTTTGGTGGAGATAACGGGGCTCGAACCCGTGACCTCTTGACTGCCAGTCAAGCACTCTCCCGGCTGAGCTATACCCCCGAAGGGTAGAAATATTAAGCAGTTTAAGAAAAACAATTTTACCGCTTAAATCCGAAAGCGAAATTATCCAGGCGGTCGTGCTTGTTCCGATATTTGCGCCC
>CADBCC010000031.1 GCA_902793125.1 uncultured Ruminococcus sp. | reverse complement strand
CCGAATGATCCTCAGGCGGATACTTGCCATTAACAATACCGAGCACCATAGCCGCTCCGCTTACAGCTCCGCAGACTTCTCTCATTCTGCCTAAACCTCCGCCGAATGACGAGGAAATTGATGAAGCAACTTCTTTATCAAGCCCCGTAACATCCTCAAAAGCTAAAAGCACAGCCTGGGCGCAGTTATAACCTTCTTTAAACAGCGCCTGAGCTTTATCCCCGTAAACCGACATAGTTATTCTCCTTTCCATATATGTTTTTTTATATTTACTTTACCGTTAATAAAAGTAACTCCCTCATTTTTCAACAATTCAATCTGCTTATTTGATCCTCCGAAAGCAAACGCGTCAGAGACTTCACCGAAGCGATTGACAACCCTGTAGCACTTAATAATATCGGGATCTGGATTCACATGAAGCGCGTAGCCTACAACACGGCTCCAACGAGGATTGCCCGCAAGAGCAGCAATCTGTCCGTAGGTAGCTACTTTTCCGTACGGTATTTGTTTTACAACATCATAAATAAGTTCAAATGTATTATTCTTCATTTAACCGGCCTTATTCTATAAGAACTCCCCGAAGCCTGCAACAAAAGGATTCGGGGTGATTTTATGCCCACTCAACTGTACCGGGAGGTTTGGATGTGATATCGTAAACCACTCGGTTTACGCCTGTACATTCGTTTATTATTCTGTTTGAAACTCGGGCAAGAATGTCGTAAGGAATTTTAGCGAAATCCGCGGTCATAAAATCATCGGTGGTAACTGCGCGGATTGCGATTAAATTATCGTATGTTCTGTGGTCGCCCATTACGCCGACAGTTTTAACATCGGTAAGCACAGCAAAAAACTGACTTAATTGCTGTTCAATACCGCTGCGTTTGATTTCGTCGCGTAATACAGCGTCGGCATCCTGTAAGATTTTTACTTTTTCATCGGTTATCTCTCCGATAATACGGACTCCGAGTCCGGGTCCCGGGAAAGGCTGGCGCCACACAAGTTCTTTCGGGATTCCGAGGAGCTCACCTACTTTACGGACCTCGTCTTTAAAAAGGTCGCACAGAGGCTCAATTACATCATCAAATTTTATATCATCGGGCATCTTAACCTTGTTATGATGAGTTTTGATTTTATCGGCATCACCCTTACCGCTTTCAATGCAGTCCGGATATATTGTACCCTGGGCAAAAAAGCCGCCGTTTGCTTCTTCTCTTATTTTGTTCCAGAAAACATTATAAAACTCGGTTCCGATAATTTTACGCTTTTCCTCGGGATCTACGACGCCTTTCAATTTAGATATAAATTCATCTCCGCAGTTGACGCGTACAAAATTCATATCAAAAAGCTTTGTAAAAGTATTTTCAACAAAATCGCCCTCATCTTTTCGCATAAGTCCCTGATCGACAAATACGCAGGTGAGCTGATTTCCGACAGCTTTACTGAGAAGCGCTGCTGCCACGGAGCTGTCAACGCCGCCCGATAAGCCTAAAACAACTTTTTTATTACCTATTTTATCGCGCAGTGAATCTACGGTATTATCGATAAAACTCTCCATTTTCCAGTCGCCTTTACAACCGCAGACATTAAAAATGAAATTGGATAAAATTTTATCGCCGAATTCGGAGTGTGTTACCTCGGGATGGAACTGGACAGCGTAAATATTCTCATCTGTATTTTCCATAGCCGCCACAGGGCAGTTATCGCTGTGGGCGGTTATTTCAAACCCATTCGGGACCTGTGTGATTCTATCCGTATGGCTCATCCAGACAACGCTGTCGGGAACATTTTCGAAAAGAACGCTGTCTTTTTTATCGACAGACATATCAATCTTTCCGTATTCGCTTAAATCAGCGGTTTCGACTTTTCCGCCGCGCATATAGCAAATAAGCTGGCATCCGTAGCAGATACCGAGAACTGGTATATTTAAACTTAATATCTCTTTATCATAATGAGGCGAGCTCATATCATATACGGAATTGGGACCGCCTGTGAAAATTATACCTTTGTAGTTTTCGGATTTTATTTCTTCAAGGTTTGCCGTATATGGTTTTATTTCGGCGTAAACATTATTATCGCGTACTCTGCGCGCGATAAGCTGGTTATACTGGCCGCCAAAATCCAAGACAAGAATTTTTTCCATTTTTATGTCTCCTCGTCTGTCGTGTATGATGCAGACTGATAACTATTATCTATAGATAATATCTTCTCTTGCGGGACCGTTGGAAACAATACCGATATGTACGCCGATTTCTTTTTCGGCAAACTCAATATATTTGCGGCATTCTTTCGGTAAATCCTCGTACTTCTTAATTCCCGAAACATCACATTTCCAGCCTTTTAACTTTTTAAGTACAGGCTTACATCTTTTAAGCTTTGTTGTGCTCGGGAAGTAATCAATAACTTCACCGTCAAGTTCATATCCTACGCAAACGGGAATTTCATCAAGATAGCCTAAAGCGTCAATTACGGTAAAGGCAACTGTTGTCGCGCCCTGAACCTGGCATCCGTAACGGCTCGCAACCAAATCGAGCCAACCCATTCTTCGGGGACGTCCCGTTGTAGCTCCGAATTCTCCGCCGTCGCCGCCGAAGTTACGAAGCTTATCGGCTTCTTCTCCGAAAATTTCGGATACAAACTCGCCCGCGCCTACAGCGCTTGAATAAGCTTTAACAACGGTAATTACTTCCTTAATCTCATACGGAGGGATGCCCGCGCCTACAGCGCCGTAGCCCGCTATAGTATTAGAAGAAGTTACCATCGGATAAATACCGAAATCTGTATCTTTAAGAGAACCGAGCTGACCTTCCAAAAGGATGTTTTTTCCGTCAGCTATAGCTTTTCTGATAAACTGGAAGGAATCTCCTACATAAGGAGCTAAGAGGTCTTTGTATTCCATCAGTTTGTTGAAAATCTCATCAACCGAAATTTCATCTTTATTATAAAGATTTTTTAAAGTTGCATTTTTAATCTCAACAGCGTGAGCAATTTTCTCTTTAAGAGTATCTACATCATCGTAAAGCTCGTTAATCTGGAAGCCGATTTTGCTGTATTTATCGGAATAAAAGGGTGCTATTCCGCTTTTTGTTGAACCAAAAGAGTTCTTTCCGAGGCGTTCTTCCTCGTAGCAGTCGAACGCGATATGATAAGGCATAACAATCTGCGCCCTGTCGGAAATAAGAACATTAGGAGTGGGAACTCCCCTGTCTTCAAGCTCTTTCATTTCTTTCACAAAATTCTCAACGCTGAACGCTACTCCGTTGCCGATAACATTGGTGATATTCTGATGAAAAACACCCGATGGCAGCTGGTGAAGCGCGAATTTTCCGTAATTATTTATAATAGTGTGGCCCGCGTTAGCTCCGCCCTGGAAGCGGATTACAACGTCACTGTCGTTAGCGAGCACGTCAGTTATTTTTCCTTTACCTTCGTCGCCCCAGTTGGCGCCGACAATAGCTTTAACCATTTTTATCCTCCACGTTTATACATTAATTTCGGGTTTTTCGTCCTCTAAATCACTATACTTTTCAAGAACAGGTTTAACTTCTTCATTTAAAAAGTCCTCGGTCTGTTCTTTAGCTCTGCCTGTATATTTTTCGGGCTGAAGAATCTTTTCCAAATCCTCGAGCGTAACGCCGAAAGCTTCATCGTTCGCTATTCTTTCGAGCAGGTCATTTTCTCCGCCCTGCTCTTTTATAACCTTAGACGCTTCCATTGAATGTTGACGGATTTTCTCGTGGAGAACCTGGCGGTCTGCTCCGCGGAATTTAACAGCGTCCATCATAATATTTTCAGTCGCCATAAAGGGAAGTTCTTTTCGAAGTCTGCTTTCGATAACTTTCGGATATACAACCAAACCGTCGGCAACATTAGCGTAAAGATTCAAAATTCCGTCAATAGCAAGGAACGCCTCGGGAACGCTTAAACGCTTATTTGCGCTGTCGTCAAGAGTTCTCTCGAACCACTGAGTAGCCGATGTAAAGTAACCGTTTAAGACATCAACCATTACATAACGTGAAAGCGAACCTATTCGCTCGCTTCTCATCGGGTTACGCTTATAAGCCATAGCGGATGAGCCGATCTGGTTTTTCTCGAACGGCTCCTCAACCTCTTTAAGGTGCTGGAGAAGTCTTATATCGTTTGAGAATTTTGAAGCGGACTGAGCGATTCCGGCAAGTATATTTAAAAACTGGGAATCAACTTTTCTTGAATAAGTCTGTCCCGAAACCGCGAAACAGCCTTTATACCCCATTTTTTCGGCAATCTTTTTATCAAGCGTTTTGCATTTTTCGTGGTCGCCCTCAAAAAGCTCAAGGAAGCTTGCCTGAGTACCTGTGGTTCCTTTTGAACCTAAAAGCTTTGCCTTTGAAAGCTGATATTCAACATCTTCCAAATCAAGAAGTAAATCCTGAATCCAGAGAGTCGCGCGTTTTCCGACTGTTGTCGGCTGGGCGGGCTGAAAATGAGTAAAGCCCAAAGTAGGAAGCGCCTTATACTCATCGGCAAATTTCGAAAGGTTCCTTATTACGGTAACAAGCTTATTTCTTACGACCTTTAAAGCTTCGGTCATAATAATAATATCGGTATTATCACCAACATAACAGGATGTTGCTCCTAAGTGAATAATTCCTTTAGCGTTCGGGCACTGCTGACCGTAAGCGTAAACATGGCTCATTACATCATGGCGCACAAGTTTTTCACGCTCAACCGCAACATCGTAATTAATATCGTCCTGATGCTCTTTAAGCTCGTCAATCTGAGCCTGAGTTACGGGAAGTCCGAGCTCCATTTCGGACTCGGCTAAAGCAATCCATAATTTTCTCCAGGTTCTGAATTTCATATCGGGAGAGAAAATATACTTCATCTCTTTTCCCGAATAGCGTGATGAAAGCGGGCTTTCATAAACATTTTTACTCATTAGTCTTCCTCCTTTGAGGCACAATTATCATTATTATCAAAATTCATTCCGCCGCGTTCTTTACCTTTAAGTGTCTGCTTGGTAATCGCCGCGGGATATTTTCCGCTGAAACAAGCGTCGCAGAACTTACCGTTGCATTTATACCCAAGCATTTCTTCAAGCGAATCAACAGGTAAATAAGCGAGTGAATCAGCTTTACTTAACTTACATATTTCGTCAATGCTGTGATTTACGGCGATAAGCTCGCCTCTTGACGGTATATCGGTTCCGTAGTAGCAAGGCCACAAAAACGGCGGAGAACTTATTCTCATATGAACTTCTTTCGCGCCGGCGTCCCTCAGCATATTTGTAATACGGTCAACGGTTGTGCCGCGTACAATACTGTCGTCAATTACAACAACACGTTTCCCCTTTATCATATCGCCTATAGGATTAAGCTTAATTCTTACGGACTGCATTCTCTCGCTCTGGGACGGTTTAATAAAAGTTCGCCCGATATAACTGTTTTTTACAATTCCCTTTTCGTAGGGAATTCCGCTTTCCTCGGAAAAGCCGATAGCAGCGTCAATTCCCGATTCAGGAACACCGATAACTAAATCAGCGTCAACGGGACTTTCTCTCGCTAAAATACGTCCCGCCTGTTTTCGGGCTTCGTATACGCTTATTCCGTCAACAAAGCTGTCGGTGCGTGCAAAATAGATATATTCAAAAATACAGATACTTTTATTGCATTTCTTTTCGGGTTTAGTACTTCTGAGTCCGCGCTTATCAACAACAACTATCTCGCCCGGCTCGACATCACGGACAAACTCCGCCCCGCAGGCGTCGAGAGCTGCCGATTCGCTCGCGAAAACGTAGGAGTTATTGTATTTACCGATACACAGCGGTCTGAAACCGTGCGGATCACGCGCCGCGATTAACTTAGTAGGACTCATAACAAGCAGAGAATACGCGCCCTCAAGCTTCTTAACGGCGTTAATTACCGCTTTTTCGGCTGAGCCGGCGTTAATACGTTCACGCGCGATTACGTAACATATAACCTCGGAATCAATTGTGGTCTGGAAAATAGCTCCGCGCTTTTCCAAATCCTTACGGATTTCAACGGCATTGGTTAAATTTCCGTTATGAGCGACTGCTAAAGTACCTTTTATATAACGCATAACAAGCGGCTGTGCGTTTTCAAGCACAGAGCCGCCTGCTGTTGAATAACGGACATGGGAAACCGCCATCTGTCCGCTTAATGAATCTAAAACAGAATTGTTGAAAACTTCCGTAACAAGCCCCATATCCTTATGATAGTTCATAACACCATCATCGGATACAGCTATACCGCAGCTTTCCTGTCCGCGGTGCTGCAAGGCAAGCAAGCCGTTGTAACACGCGTAGGCAGGATTAATTGAGCCGTCGCTGTATATACCGAAAACTCCGCATTCCTCGTGGAGTCCTTCTTTTGGGAAATTATCAAAACTAAAATTCAAGGGGTTCACACTCCGTAAATATTGACATTCTTTATTTATAACTTTTAATTAAGAAAGTCCTACGCGCTTCATCATCTCGGCGTAAGCGTCTTCCACTCCGCCCATATCACGGCGGAAACGGTCTTTATCAAGTTTCTCGTGAGTATCTACATCCCAGAAACGGCATGTATCGGGAGAAATCTCATCAGCAAGAAGAATATCGCCTTTGTATCTTCCGAACTCAATTTTAAAGTCAATAAGCTCGACATTAACGCTCTTAAAGAACTCAACCATAACCTCGTTTACTTTATAAGCGTACTCGGAGATTTTCGTTAACTCTTCTTTTGTAGCGGCACCGATTGCGTAAATCTGGCTGTCGTTAATCATAGGATCGCCGAGGTCGTCATCTTTAAGACAAAACTCCAATGTAGGATTTTTAAGCTCAAATCCTTCGGGAACTCCGAAACGTTTAGAGAAAGAACCCGCCGCCTTGTTGCGTATAATAACCTCCAAAGGAACGATTTCAACCTTTTTCATAACCGTATCTCTGTCGTTGAGCTCCTCAACGTAGCAAGTGGGAACGCCCTTTGCCTCAAGAAGCTTAAACATAAAGTTACTCATACGGTTGTTTACAACGCCCTTACCTACAATTGTACCTTTTTTCTCGCCGTTAAACGCAGTAGCGTCGTCCTTATAGGAAACGATACAATAGTCCGCGTTATCGGTAGCGAAAACCTTTTTTGCTTTACCTTCATACATTTGTTCTTTCTTTTCCATTTTAAGTTCCTCCATAGAAATCAAAATTGAAATAATTTTACAAATACATTATATAATAAAAAGCTTTTAGATTAGTATTATAAAAGAATTAAAAATAACTTTGGATAGATTATTAAAAAAACACTTTAACTTAGTAAAAATATGTATCATTTGACAAGCAAAAAGGTCGCTATATTAAAAAACACAGGAACATCCGCTTGGATGCCCCTGTACTTTTGGTGCCGGTGACCTAAGTTCATAAATTATAAAACTTAGCTTTCGCTTGTAAAATCGGTTCATAATCATAACTCGGGCTAAAACCAACGGCGGGAAAACAGTCACACCGGACTGTTTTCTTTTTCCGCCTTTCGAGTCCGGTCACTTTATTAAAAATACAGAGACATCCTTTTGGATATCTCTGTACTTTTGGTGCGAGTGTTCATAACGGATTCTTTACCATTGTCCATGGCAAAAAATATGTTCCACGGCAAAGGTTATTGCGGTGGTTAGAATATTAGCGCCGATAATAACCGCAATCAACAGCTTTTTATTTGGAACCTTTTTTCTGCAAAACAGATATACAATAGGCGCTTCAACCAACAGAGTTATCAACAAATAGAAAAGCGAAACAGTAAAGGTGGGCGAAGCGTTTACCGTATAGTCAATCGAATAAAACAGACCGTTTTCGGAAGTATAATAAGAATATACATTATCCGGGTCGAATCCAAGCCATATATAGGGCACCAAAAATGAAACCAAATTTGCCAGTGAAACAACAGGTATTACACGTTTTAAATCTTTAACTTTTGCAAGGTAATTAATTAAAACAATCTCAATGATAAGCGTCACGATGATGACGATAGGTAACAAATCAAGCGGACGTTTTGAAGAAATCCAATGCCAAGAGGAGTTTGCGGAAGCTGTCATCGGAAACATAAAGATAAATAATATCGCAATTAATACCGAAAAGAAAGTTTTACTGTTTTTCATTCCATTTACCTCAAAGTATTATTATCAAATCCATTATATCAGAACATCTACTTATTTTCAATAATACCTTTTTTGTCTTTTGCTTCAGCGAGCATAGAATTTGTAAAGCCAAATTCAAAAAACAAACCGAAAAAGAAAGAGCGCAACACTCATACTGGTGCCGGTGACCGGACTCGAACCGGTACGGTATCGCTACCGGCGGATTTTGAGTCCGCTACGTCTGCCAATTCCATCACACCGGCATTTATTCCGCTATGTATTATACAACAATAAATTTTAAAAATCAAGTTTTTTAAAACAAATCATAGTTACAGCTTAATTAAATATTAAACCTATTTTATTGTCTTGCAATATAGAACAAAATTTGATAGAATAATAAAAAATTGTGCCGGATTGGGTGGTAATGTGAAACATAAGAATTTAATTGACCTTGAATATATGACAACCGAAGAGCTTGAACAGACTATCAGGCTCGCTAAGGTGATTAAAAGCCGTCCCGACGTTTACAAGCACGCTTGCGACGGTAAGATTATGGCGACGCTTTTTTATGAGCCGTCAACAAGAACTCAGATGTCTTTCCAGGCGGCTATGCTGAGACTTGGCGGTAAGACAATCGGATTTGACAATCCGATGAATTCCTCGGTCGCAAAAGGCGAAAACCTTAAAGATACTATTACAATAATCAGCAGTTACAGCGATATTATCGCTATGCGCCATCCGAGCGAGGGCTCGGCTAAAGCGGCTTCGCTTTACAGCAGTGTTCCGCTTATTAACTGCGGCGACGGCGGCCACTTTCACCCCACCCAGACCTTAACGGACGTTTGTACTTTAAGTTTTGAAAAAGGCAGGCTTGACAACCTTAAAATCGGGCTTTGCGGCGACCTTTTAAACGGACGCACTGTTCATTCGCTCATTAAAACTATGAGCCATTTTAAGGGAAACAGCTTTGTTCTTATTTCTACAAAAGAATTATCTGTACCGCAGTACATAAAAGATATTTTGGATAACGCGGGATGCAAATACGAAGAGATTGATAATCTAAAAGACGCGATTTGCGATTTGGATGTACTTTATATGACAAGGATTCAACGCGAAAGATTCGCAAGCGACGAGGAATATCAAAAGCAAAAGGGCGTTTTTGTTCTTGATACGGAAAAACTGAGTTTTGCTAAAGATGACCTTATTATACTTCACCCGCTTCCGAGAGTTGACGAAATCGCGATTGAGGTTGACGATGACCCCAGAGCTTGCTACTTTAAGCAGGCTGAGTACGGTATGTACGGCAGAATGGCTCTTATTGTTCTTCTTTTAAGACCTGAGGGCGCGTTTACATTCAACACACCCGACCCGATTATTAAAAAATCGTTTAAATGTCCTAACAAAAAATGTATAACAAACGATCCGCAGCAATTCTATCTTCCTAAAAATACTTATATTAAAAATGATAGCGAATTCTGCGATTATTGCGACAGTAAACTCTTATAAAACTATAAATGACAAAAGGGCAGCTCAAATTGAGCTGCTTTTTTTATACGATTATTTCTTTGTTAAGATAAAGAGAATAAAGCATCACTTCTTTTACTTTAAATCCCGTTGTTTCTTCAACCGCGGATTTATAGAGTTCAATCTGTCTGTGGTAAATCTCATTAAGTTTTGAAGCGTCCTTTACCCTGTCGGTTTTATAATCGACAATTACAGCCTCGCCGTTTTCGACAAAAACCAAATCCACGGCTCCCTGCATAACAATTTTTTCCTGAGAAAACTCTGCCTTTAATTCGGGATTATACTCGCACGCGTCAATTTTTACGGTAAACTGAAACTCGCGCTCATAGCTTTCGCTATGTAACACGCGCTTGATTAAATCTCCGTCTAAAAAGTTTTCTAAGGCTTTATAATCAAGAATTTCAACCTGACGTTGTGTTAAGAAACCGTTTTCACGCAGACGTTCTGCTTCTTCGGCGCAGTTTACACAAGCTTTTTTCAAATCACAGCGCTCCATAAAATTGTGGAAAGCCGTTCCCTTTTCCGCGCCTCCTACTGTTTTCTCAACCGCGAACGAAGGCTTTTTTAGAATCTTTTTAAATATTTCGTTATCTTTGTGCGAAAACTCGGAAGCGCTTATTTTTTGCGGAAGCAAAGTAAGCGGAGCGTCCTTATACTTAAAATCAATCCTCTTTTTAAACTCAGCAAGCAAGCTGTCATCAAAAACAATTTCTTCTTTTTCCGATGAAGTATCTTTATCCTTTTTAATCTTAATTTTTTCGGAATCGTTTTTATTAATTATACTTACTTTCCAAGGCTTGAAGTTAGCTTTGTAGTTTGTGTAATCAGGATTTATGTTTATTCTTATATCACAACCCGGATTCGACAGCGCGCAGGTGAAAATCCAATCGCTGTACGACTTCATATTTCGAAAAACATAAGACGGAATAGGATACCGACCGTTTCTGCTTTCAAGACTCATCAGATACTCTTCGGGATTTTTTTGAGTTGAGGTTATAATAAGTCTTTCTTTAGCTCTTGTTAACGCAACATAAAGAATTCTCATTTCCTCGGAAATAAGGCGGTCTTTTTGCATAAGGGAGAGAATTTTGCGCTGGGCAGTATCGTATTTAATTATATCTTTTTTCAGCCTGAAACCGACGCCGTTATCGGAATTTACCACCAAATCATCGGATATTTCACGTACATTAAATTCGGTTGATGTGCTGCTTAAAAAGCATACGGGGAATTCCAAACCTTTACTCGCGTGAATACTCATTACCCTTACGGCGTTTCTGAGTTCATCATTATTATCGACTGAATTCAAAACAGTTCCCTTTTGCTTCATTCTGTCAATATAATTAATAAATGCCGTTAAAGTTTTATAACCGTTTTCCGCGTAGGATCTCGCGTAGCTTTGCAGCAGAAAAATATTGTTAACATTGTATTTATCCGCCGCCATTGCAACGCAGTCAAACCCCGTCAAATTTAATATTATTCCGATAAGACGGTCAACCGTAGTTGTCACGCAAAGCGTTCTCAACTTATTTAAAAGCTCAACAAACTCTTTGCATTTTTTATCTTCGCTGTTTTTAAGGGCGATATAAAGCGGAGACTTTCTATCGGAAATCCGAAGCTTAGCAACGTCATCGGCTGTAAAAGAGAACATCGGACTCATTAAAACAGAAAGCAACGGAATATCCTGTACTGGATTATCAATTATGCTTAAAAAATTCAGGATAAGCTTAATTTCGGGAGCGTCAAAGAAGCTGTTCTTTTCTTCGGAAACAGTAGGGATTCCGTTTTTATTCAGAACATTAACAAAAGTTACAGCTCTTCGGGTATCGCCTTTCGGGCTTCTTAAAAGGATAACGATATCTCCGTATGTAATGTTTCTTGTTTTATCTTCGTCTTTTACCTGGAGCTTTTCTTCAAAAATAAGATTATATATTTTTTCCGAAACTTTTTCAGCTTCAAGGCTTAGTTCGGTTTCGTTATTTTCTTCGTCAATTCCCGAAGAATTAATAAGCATAAGTTCCAAATTCGGACTGTCGTTTTCGGGATAAGCCGCTCCGTACGAAAGCTGTTCCTCTTCGTTATATACAATTCCGCCGACGGTATTCGACATAAGTGTTTTAAAAATAAAGTTGCAGGCTTCAATTATCCCGATTCGGCTCCTGAAGTTTTTATCAAGAATAATTTTTGCGGGATAGCGCTCATTTTCCGGCTGGTAATTTAGATACCTGTTTTTATAATTTATAAATATTTCCGGTTTAGCCTGGCGGAAACCGTATATACTCTGTTTTACGTCTCCTACGACGAACAGGTTATTTCTTTCGTTGCAGATTGCGCTGAAAATCAAGTCCTGAACTTCGTTAATATCCTGGAATTCGTCCACAAATACCATATCAAACATAGAAGATATTTCAGAGGCGGTATCGGTATAGACATAATCACCGTTTTTATTTTCACAAAGGAGTTCAACCATCAGGTCTTCTATATCGGCGAAATCAAGAAGATTCTTTTCGAATTTAAGCTTATTAAACTCTTTGCGGAAGTCTTTAACACAGTTAAAAAACATATTAACAACAGGGCTTAATTCTTTGGTTTGAGTTTTTATTTCATCCAAACCTTTACCGAAAAGCTGTTTCAACTTATTTAGTTCGGCCTTATAGAAATCTCTTTGGTTTTTAATTATTAACTTAGTAGTACTTTCGTCTGAGCCTTTTATACTCGGAAATCTTGAGAAAGAAAAGCTTTCAGTCAATTCTTTTACAAGATTCCAGTTTTCAGAATCAAGCGCTTCGTTAATCTCTTCAAATGAAATCCTATCATTTTTTAGCATATCAAAGATTTTTTCGATTTGCTTTTCATTAAAGAACTCATCTTTTCCAAGGAAGTATTCGGAAGTTTCTATTAACCTTAAACAATAATTTATACTTAACTTAGCGTAGTCCAATGAATAGTCAAAATAAGGCGTTTTATTAAAAGGCTTTTCATATAAAGAATGCATTTTTTCCATCCAGTTATCCATAAAAGGAATGGATGTAAGGAAGTTATAGGTTTTCAGAATATGCTTTCTTAAATTATCATCATTTCTTAATGTACAGGTTAAATTAACAAGATTTTTAAAATCTATATTATTTTCTGCGTAGTAGTTTTCCAATACATTATCAAGCGCTTTTGAGCGGAGAATGTTTAATTCGCCTTCATCAGCAATCCTAAAATCGCTTTGGATTTTCAGCTTATAAAAATACTGACGCACAAAATCCGTACAGAATCCGTCGATTGTAGATATTTTCGCGCTGTAAAGCAGCTGCTTCTGTCGAAGAAGATAGCTGTTGTATGGATCATCTTTCAGCAGTTTATTCAACGCTTCTTCAATTCTGACACGCATTTCGGAGCTTGCGGCTCTTGTAAAAGTCACGATTAACATCCTGTCTATGGAAACAGGGTTTTCCTCGTCTGTAATCGAATCGATAATTCTCTGTACAAGCACGGCTGTTTTACCCGAACCCGCCGCGGCAGAAACGAGCACAGAGCCTTTTCTGGATTCTATTGCGTTTTTCTGAGCTTGCGTCCATTTTACATCAGGCATCTGTGTCATCTCCTTCGTTTAATTTTTTGTAAACATCTTTAGCGGAAGATTTTTGTCTGAATTTATAGTCATCTTCGTAAGTATGCAGACATACGCTGTCGTACGGGCAGTAAGCGCATCCGTCCGCAACGCCTTTTAAAGGCAGGGCTTTGATATTGCCTTTAAGAAGTTCTTTTCCCATACTTTTTACCGTATCATCTAAATGTTTAAAAATTATATTAAACTGTTCAAAGTCAGCTACAGTATCGGAATACTTACCGTCTTCAAGTTTTTTTGAAAGTTTAATAAACTTTCCCGATTTATCCATATGATTTAAAACATCGGAATCGTTAAGCACAAGACCGTTCATACGGAAATTAGAATCAAGCTGAGATAAAACTTTTTCATGGGTAGTGTACTTATCTCCGTCAATATCCTTAGCGGCTGAAGGCATATACAGAACTCCCGAAGGGATTAGATTTTTTCCGTAATAATCCTTTCCGTTTTCGGTAACGCACCTAAGATACAAGAGCATTTGCATATTTATTCCATAAAGAATCTCATGAAGCTTAAACTCCTTATTGCCTGTTTTGTAGTCAACAATTCTTATATAACTTTCGTCTTCATTCTTATCATAAATATCAACACGGTCTACAAACCCTCTTACATTAACGCTGTGCTCATCATCTATTTTCAGTTTATACGCCGGGATATCTCCGCCTTCTCCGATTTTAAGTTCAAAATCAGCGGGAACAAAATCAGAATACGAAAGCTGGCGTATCAGTTCTTTTACAAGAGTGAATATATTTATTTTTAAACGTTCAAATATCGCCGAAAAGGTATCGGTTTTATCTTCAAGCCCGCCGAAAGTTTCATCGGCGTATTCAATTAAAATTGAATTTATTGATTCTCTGATATCATCATCTGATAATTTATTTAAAACAGATTTATTATTCTTTTTTAGAAATTTCTCGAGAAAGTAATGAACAATGTTTCCGAACTGCAAACTGTCAATTGAGGCTTCTCTGCGTTCTTTTGCTTTCAGCCCGTAATTGCAGAAATACTGAAACGGACAGAGATAATACTTTTCAATCTGCGAAGCGGAGACACTCATATCCTTTTTAAAAAGCTTTTGAGCGACTTCGTTATCATTTATCTTAAACGGCTTATTTTCAAGGACATTATCAAGCTTCGACAGCTTTTCGCTATACTCTTCGTCATTTTTAAAATAAGATTTAAGCGAGTTTGAATAATTCTTATTATAATAATAGTTTTTGGAAAGATATTCGAACGCCTGGGATTTACAATAAAGCTCGTCCGCTTCATTGTAATCGGAATAAATACTGTGAACTCTGTACGGGAACAGTTTAACAATATCATTGTAAATAACGGACGGCTCAAAAGTTTCTCCCGAAAAGTCGGATAAATATGTAGTTACAAATAGTTTTTCGGAAGTTGAAGTAAGCGCGCAGTAAGCAAGGTACTTTTCATGGGCGCTGAGCTGTTCAAGGCTGTCGGTAAGAGGAATATTATTTTCAATAAGTATTCTTCTTTCGCTTTCGGAGAAAACGCCGACTGTCTTAGGAACAGACGGAAAAAGGCCGTCAACCGCGCCGATTAGGAACACGGCTTTTGCGCCGCTGAGACGCACTCTGTCTGCTGTCGCAACGCTTATCTCGTCAATATATCTCGGGATATCGGAAAAATTTATATCGGAAAGCTTGTAATCAAAATATTCTTTAAATTTTTTCAGAGATACCTTACTATCTCCTAAAACGGCGTAAAGTTTTTCTAAAGCCTCTATAATAAGATTATATACTCTTACTTCCTCGTTAGCTTCAAAAACCATGCCTTCTTTTTCAAATTTATCATAAAGATTATTAACAGCGTTTTCGATTTCGAACACATTAAAGATATTATAAAGCTGTTTTACAATATCCGTACCGTCTGAATCCTTACACCTCTCGGAAAACTCAACAAGCGGAGTAATAATATACTGTCTTGTTCTTTCAATTTTTTCGAGCTTTTTTATATCATTATCATTTAGGGTTTCAAAACCCGAGGGATTATTAGTAAATTCTTTTTTAAAATCAGAACGGTCAATATTCCAGACATAGATATAATTTTCAAAATCGGATATTTCGGTTTCACTCAAAGAGAATAAACCTGTTTTCAAAGTTGAAAGTAAAACATCCCTGTCGAAATTGCTTGTTATTGTTTCAAGAATTCCGGATACAAAACGTACAATAGGCTTTGTAAAAATATCTTTTTGGATATCCATAAAATACGGAATATCATATTTTTCAAGAACAGTATCTAAAATACCGTTATACTTCGATATATCTCTTACGATAACTGCAATATCATTATATTTACAGCCTTTATCTACAACAAGCCATTTGATTTTTCTCGCAACAAAATTAACCTCGTCGTAAATATCGAAGGCGCAGTATGTTTCTATATTTTCACTTTTATCTTTGTATTCGTTATCATTAATTCTGAGTATGTTTTTTTCTAAAAAAGAAATATCTTTATTTTCGGAACGTACATATTCATCAAGAATGATATCTGAGTTAATCTCAATATTATTGTCTTTAGCAAGGCGTTTTATAAGTTTCCGGGTACGGTTGGTTGTTGCGAATATTTCATCGTTTTTACATTCCATATCGATATTTACCGTAATATAGAAATCTTTGCATTGGTTCATAAGAGCCCTTATAATTTCAAGCTGCTGATATGTAAAACCCGAGAAAGAGTCAACCGCTATTGTATAACCTTCAAAAACTCTTTTGTCTTCCAAAATATCTTTAAGCCTGTTAAGATTTTCCAAAGGGTCAACATACGTCTTTTCAAGCAAAGCATCATACGCGTTAAGAACGAGCGAAGTTTCTTTAAGCTTATTTTTCAGAGTTTCGTTATCTATTCTTTCGGATAAATTATCAAGCATATCATAGCTTATATTATCCTTTTTACATTCTTTTAAGGAATGTATCATAAGCTCAAGAGAGGATTTATGTGTTTTTGACGAGTTAAACATATTAAGGCTGTCGGAAACTTCCTCAAGCGCTTTACTCATAATTATCTTACGAACGCCGTCATCAATAACGTTTTCGGGAATATTTCCCGTGTTCTTAAAAACATAATCAGCCAGTCTTGAAAAACCGAAAACGAGAACTTCTTTCGACATTTTGGGTCCGAGAACATTAAGAAAAGTCGTTTCTGTTTCAAATGAACTCTGGTCAGGCACAAGCATCAAAAGCTTCTTTTCACCCGCCCGGCGTTTTTGTGAAATAATATCTACGGCTTTTGTTGTTTTTCCGCTGCCGCTTTTTCCTAATATAAACTGAAGCATTGTAGCACTTCCTTAAATAATATAGTTACATTGTAACATAATTAATGTCCAAAAAATGGTACTAAGAGAAAAAAGAACAAATTTTTTCGAAATATTCGAGCGTTTTAAATTTATATTCGAACTTTTCCTCAGTCATAATATTATATTCCTGAGAGTCAGTATTTTCTTTTAAGGAATTATAATTCGTTGACGAGCCTATACATAAAGACGGATACATCACGCACCACCAGTTATGCCCTTCCCCTTTGCCAATTGTAATTCGCAATGCGTTGTAAAAGCCGGAAGGCATTGTCACCTTATCATAATAACGCGTAGTAAAATACATATGGCTTACTTCAGCTTTAACCGAATAATTGTATCCGTTTTTTTCAACCTCGCTTTTCGCGATATCGGCAATAGACTGAAGATTTTTTATTGTCAATGCTTCCGCCTGCTCTTTATTTTTCGCTTTTTTATAAATATTTTCGGTATATTTCAGCACTCTGTTTCTTACTTTCAGCTTTAAAGCCTGGTCTTTTTCGGAGTCTGAATTAGCTAAAATATGGAGCCTGAAAACATCATTGCTTATATTCTTACACTGAGCGTTAAAAGGAATAAGCGAAAAAATAATACATATTACCGTTGATATGCAAACTGATTTAATAATATTTTTCATAAAAAATACCTGCCTTAATTCTGCTAACAGAATTATAGGCAGGTTTTAAAATTTTTAATCAATTACTTCGCATCCTGTTTTTAAAGGCTCGCACAAAAATACGTCTTTGTATTCTTTTTTTAGCTCCGCCATACATTTCTCCGCTTTTTTAAGATTATTAAACACAGAGAACACAGCGGAACCCGAACCGCTCATACAAGCGCCGAGAGCTTTATTTTTCAACATTATCTTTTTAACGGCGTTAATAGCGTCCAGATTGAGAGCTAACTCGAAATCGTTAAGCATTGAGGACGTTACCATATAAATATCCCGCGCGTAAATAGCTCGTACCATTTCAGCCGTAAACTCGGGATGGCTTATTCCCGAACTATCTATTCTTGAATACGCCTCCGCAGTGCTTACGCTGAAATCGGGTTTACAGATTACTATATTACATTTCGGCATACATATCATTTTCTTCAGATCCGTGCCGGTTCCGCTTGCGAGCTTCGTTCCGCCGACAATACAAAACGGAATATCAGCTCCGATTTTTGAGCCTATTTCGCATAGCTCGTCTTCTTTAAGATATGTAGAAAAAAGCTTATTTAAAGCGATTATTACCGCTGCGCCGTCAGCGCTTCCGCCGGCAAGTCCCGCCTGAGCGGGAATATTCTTATCAATAGAAATCCTGATACCCTTATCGGACATTTTTGTATAGTTAAAAAATGCTTTAGCGCATTTATAAACTATGTTGCTTTCGTCAAGCGGTACACCCGGATAATCGCAAACAATTTCAATATTATCGGACTCTAAGGTTTCCACGGTGATATAGTCATACAGACTTACGCTCTGCATAACCATACTTACATCATGATAACCGTCAGGTCTGCGCCTGAGCACATCGAGTGAAAGATTGATTTTAGCGGGAGCTTTAACCTTTATTTTCATTTTTAAGTTCCTTTACAAACTCTTCGATACGTTTAAGCGCTTTTTTTATATTTTTAAGCGACTGGGCGTATGAAATACGTACATAACCTTCTCCCGATTCTCCGAAAGCGGTTCCGGGAACTACGGCAACTCGTTTTTCTTTTACCAGACGTGTAGCGAATTCATCGCTCGAAAGTCCTGTTGATTTAATACAGGGGAATGTGTAAAAAGCGCCCAAAGGTTCAAAACAGGTCAACCCTATTTCATTAAGCTTTCCGACAATCAGACGGCGTCTTATATCATAATCGCTTTTCATCTCGGCAACGTCGTTATCTCCGTTTTTCAAAGCTTCTATAGCGGCGTACTGCGCCGTAGTCGGAGAAGACATAATTCCGTACTGATGAAGCTTTGTAATCTGCTTTATAATTTCAGATGGTCCGAGAGCGTATCCGAGCCTCCATCCCGTCATAGCAAAAGCCTTTGAAAATCCGCTTACAACAATGGTACGCTCTTTCATACCGTCAAGTTCAGCGATGCTTACGTGTTTCTTTCCGCCGTAAGTGAGCTCGCCGTAAATTTCGTCGGATAAAACCATAAGGTCATTTTTAATAATTAAATCAGCAATATCCTCTAAATCCTCACGCTCCATAATAGCGCCCGTGGGATTATTCGGGTAAGGAAGAACAAGAAGCTTGGTTTTATCTGTAATAGCGTTTTCAAGCGCTTCTCTTGTAAGCCTGAAATTATTTTCGGCTTTGGTTTCAATTATAACAGGTTTACCGCCCGCCATATATGTAAGCGGAGTATAGCACACAAACGCGGGCTCGGGGATAAGCACTTCGTCGCCTCCGTTTACAATAGCGCGGAACACAAGATCAATCGCTTCGCTGCCTCCGACAGTTACAAGCACATCGCTGTCGGGATTATACGAAAGGTTAAAACGCCTTTTATAATAATTACAAATCTCTTTTCTCAGCTCAATAAAACCTTTATTGGGCGAATACCAAGTTTTACCTTTTTTCAGCGAATTGATTCCCGCCTCACGGATATGCCACGGAGTCTGAAAATCAGGTTCTCCGATTGACAGCGAGATAACATTATCCATTTCAATGGCTATATCAAAAAACTTTCTTATTCCCGACGGTTTTACCTGTTCAATTTTATCATTAGTAAAATTCTGATAATCAATCACAGGACCATACTCCTCCCGTCAGCCTCTTCATCATCAACAAAGCATAATCCGCCTAACTTATAGGTTTTAAGCATAAAATGAGTAGCAGTGGCTTTTATTCCGTCTACGCAGGAAATTTTACGCGCGACAAAGGAGGCGACCTCCTGCATCGTAGCACCTTTTACCATAACCGAAAAATCAAAAGCGCCCGCCATTAAATACATAGAAGTAACTTCCTCAAACGCCATAATACGTTTTGCAATTTCGTCAAAACCGGTTTCCTTCTGGGGAGTAACCTTTAGCTCTATTATTGCCGTAACGCCCGCTTCGGGAACTTTTTCCCAGTCAACAATCGCCTGGTATCCTTTAATTACACCGCTCTGTTCATATTCTTTAATCTGAGCGTTGATATAATCCTCAGGCTCGCCGAGCATCAAAGATAGTTCTTTAGGCGTAAAACTGCTGTTCTCGCTTAGTATTTCAAGTAATTTATCCATAGTTACCTCCGGATTTATATTTTCATACAGACGCGCTTAACGCGCGAAATTTCCTATTTATTATACTGTTTGCAGCGTCGGGTTGTCAACCTTAGCTTCTATATCAACGCAAACCGCCGTCGCTAAACAAAACAGTATATTATTCTCTCCGTTTATTACAAGCTCATAGCACTTGCTTTTACAGAAACTGTTTCTGTGGCTTGCGACCAAAGAATTATCGGCATCGATAATATCAAAAATATTTGTAGTCGTATCCCCTCTTATAAGCCAGGAATTTCCGAAGAAATAACATGAGGGGGTTTTTGAGCTTGTATTAATAAAAAATTTAATATTGTAATTTCCCGATGAGATTGAAAATGCTTTTAACGCGGGTAAAGGAAGCCTGTGGATTTTAACAAGAATCTTTCCGCTTAAATCGGAAATAAACAGCGTATTTTTTTTACCTGTTACAAGATACTTTTCCCTGCCGTTTTCATCACAAACTGTAAAAAGCCCTTCGCCATCGGATTTATCACGTTTTATAAAAAACTTCATAATTATCACCGATAATATTATTTACAAAATATACTCAGTTATAAGTAAAAAAATATACCGTAAGAACCCTTACGGTATATTATAAAACAATTATCGTAATTTTACAATAGTTTAGCTAAATTAGATGTCTCGGAATTCTATGCTTTTTAAGCATATAATGCGCTCCGACAAACGGCCACATTACCATAAAACTCACATCGTACAAAAGCGCTTTTTCGAAAAGAGAATATATAAGATAACCGCAGCAAAAAGCAAAAAGGCACGGCAGAATATCCTGTGAACCGGCGTTTTGCCGCTTAAACAGATTGAAAGCAATATGCTTTCCGAATTTAAGCCCCCATATCGTGAATATCAAAAATCCCACGACACCCGTTGAAACAAGAATCGTAAGGTAGCCGTTATGAATATCGCTGTTATGGTAACTCATCTCAAGAGTACCGTTAAGATATTTTTGGCTGTACTCGATGATATTTCCGTCACTTATACCAAATACCGGAGAAAGCTTGAACAAATTAAAACTTTCTTTAATCAGCTTCAGTCTTCCGCTGTCAACATTTTTATTTTCGTGGGTGAACGTAATAGCTTCGCTTCCCGATTTCTCGTTAATGGAAACTACAGCTTCTTTATCAACTTTATTCGCTTTAACAAGATGCGAAACACCCTGCTGGCATATTGACCTTACCATAAACGCCGTAAAAACAACGTAAACAGCCGCAATAAGCACAGCAACGGATTTAATTAAAAACTGCCTTTTTCTCATACGCGCGGAGCTTGAGAAATATATAAATATCAAAGTAAAGATTACATAGCAGACAAAAAGCGTAAACGAAGCGTTTGAGTCGCAAAGCAAAAGCGAGAATAAATCGACGCTTAAACATATCGCTATCCATATACGGCTTATACTTGTACGCTTAGCCTTGATAAGAAAATCGGGTTTTAAAACAAGGTGGCAGCATACAATCGAAACAACGGAAATAAAACCTAAAATATTCGGGTTTATATAAACGCCCGTATATCTGTTCTCGTAAATAATAAACTTTATCCAGAACCACTCAAACTGAACGCCTGACATCATAAGGATAAAACCAAGCGCTCCGAATATAGTTGTAGCGTAAATAATGAATTTGCAGACCTTATACAGCTCGGCTTTTGAGTTAAGACCTTTTTCGGTATGTATTCCGTAGAATATAAAAAAGCAGATACTTATATGAAGAATCATAAAAATATTATAAAAAAGGCTCATGGATATGTTAAAGAGCATTGTCAGGAAATTAACCGCTATAAACGCGACAATCCAAAGCCCGAACCTTAATCTGTCAAAACACTTATCTACAAAAATTTTTCTAAAGACTAAATAAACGCCCCAGATAAACAGAAAGACAAGACAAACGTACGCGGGAATCTGAATAAAAGCTATATTACAAAAGAAAAGCACAATTAAATAACTAATCCTGAACTTAGACGGATTATTTATCAGTTTCTTAAACCCTGACATTTATCTCACCTCCTTATAAGACATAAATCTTTAGTGGAACAGAACTTCTTTTATAGTTTTTAACATTAAATAAATATCGGTTCTTACCCCAAAATTTTTAAGATATAAAATATTATAATGCATTTTTTTCGGCAGAATAATATTAATATAATCTTCGTCAATATTTGTACTGGTTTCAAGCATTCTGTCTTCATTCTTAAACTTAATGCTCGCAAGACTTGTTATTCCCGCGGGCATCAAAAGGGTTGAATACATAGCGGGAGTATAACGGTTAACATACTTCATAACCTCGGGACGGGTTCCCACGAAGCTCATATCGCCTTTTAAAACGTTAAAAAGCTGGGGAAGCTCATCAAGACGGTATCTTCTTAAAACGTGGCCGATTTTAGTGATTCGGGTATCTCCGAGCGAGGTAACAAGGGAACCGATTTTATCGGCGTTTTCCACCATAGTTCTGAATTTGTAAATTTTAAACTGCTTTTTATAAGTTGTAACTCTCACCTGTTTATACAAAACAGGACCTTTAGAGGTACACTTAACAGCGACAGACAGAATTATAATAGGAATAAGCAGAATAATTATTAAAAAAACAGAAAGAAAAATATCTAACAGTCTTTTTAATATTATGCTGCGCTTCTTGGATTTAAGTATGTCATAATATTTTTTTACAGCATCATTTTGAAATTCCTCAGGAAGTTCATCAAAAGGAAGCAGCATAGTCTCCTCCATATCCTTATCTAAAACTATTATACAACAATACTCCACATTAATACATCATAGAATTATAGCTCAAAAAAAGAAATAATTCAAGATGTTTTTGAGTTTTTATAAGGAAATATGTAATAAAAGAAAAAAGCCGACGGTAAAACCGTCGGCTTTTTTAGGTAATTTTATGGAGTAATCAAAACTTTCTCTTCTGATGTCTTGTATATATAATAACATAAAATTAGAAAATGTCAACAGTTTTTTATTAATTCGTACAAAAAAACTATAAATTTTATTAAAATTAACAAATAATAACGCTTGACGAACAACGATTTGTAGTGTAAAATTAATATATAAGGGAGACATATTATGGATAATTCATTTTCGCCGGATCTTATCACATTGGTTGATGAAAACGGTATTGAACATAATTTTGAGATTTTAGACCAGATTGAAGAAAATGATAATCGTTACTTCGCTTTAATGCCTGTCTTTGATAACGGCGCCGATATGCTGAGCTCAAGCGGAGAATACACAATTCTCGAGGCAATCGACGTAAACGGAGAAGAACAGCTCGCGGAAATTGAGGATGACGCGCTGAGACGCAGACTTTCCAATGAATTTGAGGAGCGTTTTAACGATATGTTCTATAATTAATATTTTCCTGCCTGTTTCGTGTATGCAATTAAAATAACCCTACAACATTTAAATCGGGAGCTGATCTCTTTTTGCGGTGTGCAGACCTCTCTCTTTTGAGAACGTTGGGAGTACTAAAACAAAAAGGAGGCGCCCACCTGTCCTTTGGTAGGCAGGTTATTAGATTTTGCTTTCGGACAGGCGGGATTTTTATAACAATTTTTTACCGCGTATAAAAGGCTTTAATATAATTTGAAAGGCTGTGGAGTAAGATATGAAAATTTCTGTATTGGGTACAGGGCGCTGGGGAAGCTGTATAGCCTGGTATCTTGATAAAATAGGAAACGATGTTGTATCACGGGGGCTTGAGGACGCTCCGGATTTTAAACAACTTTACGAAACTCATAAAAACAATTACCTTACCTTTCCCCCTTCGATTGAGGTTACAAGCGACCTTGAATACTCAATTAACCGTGCTGAAGTAATTATTATTTCTATTTCCGCTCAGCATCTCCGCGATTATATGAAAGAAATAAGCAAATATAATCTTGACGGCAAGATTTTTGTGCTTTGCATGAAAGGCGTTGAAGAAAAAAGCGGAAAAAGACTTTCCGAAGTTATGGAAGAATTTATAGATACAGAAAAAACTCCCGTAGCAATCTGGGTAGGTCCGGGACATCCGCAGGATTACGTAAGAGGAATTCCCAACTGTATGGTAATCGACAGCAAAAACATAGAAATTAAGAAAAAACTTGTTAAAGAATTTACTTCGGATTTAATAAGATTTTATATCGGAACAGATTTAATCGGCAACGAAATCGGCGCCGCCGCTAAGAATGTAATCGGTATCGCCGCCGGTATGCTTGACGGACTTAATATGACATCGCTTAAAGGCGCACTTATGTCAAGAGGAACACGAGAAATAAGCCGTCTTATAAAAGCGTGCGGGGGGTCTGAGATGAGCGCTTACGGACTCTGCCACTTAGGCGATTACGAAGCTACATTATTCTCACAATGGAGCCACAACAGAAGATACGGCGAAAATTTGGCCAAAGGCGAAAAATTTGACAAATTAGCCGAAGGAGTTATGACTTCAAAAGCTCTTAAGAAAATAGCCGACGAAAAAAATGTTGACGTTCCGATTGTAACGGGCATATATAACGTTTTATTTAACGGCAAAGAAATTAAAGACGAACTCGGAAAGCTCTTCTTGCGTGATGTAAAATCGGAGTTTTAATATGAAAGCAGCAATAGTTTTTTATTCAATGGGCGGCAACACAAAATATGCCGCTGAAAAAATAGCAGAAAAAATAAACGCGGATTTAATCGAGATTAAACCCGAAAAGCAATATCCCGATAAAGGTTTCAGAAAATATTTATGGGGCGGAAAAAGCGCGGTTATGGGCGATATACCAAAGCTTATCCCCTATGATTTCGATTCCGAAAAATATGATACGATTATTTTTGGATATCCCGTTTGGGCAAGCAACTTTACACCGCCTATTAAAACCTTTATCAAAGAAAATTTGGAAAAAATCGCGGAAAAGGAATTCGCGGTATTCGCCTGTTCAATGGGCGGCGGAGCGGAAAAGTCATTTGAGAAATTAAAGAATTATTTGTTTATTAATAATTTTAAAGCGACGCTTAGTTTAATTGATCCGAAGGATAAGCCGAGCGAGGAAAACAATAATAAAATAAATGATTTTATTTCAAAATTAGAATAATAAACAGCCGGTTCACAACTCAGAACGAGAATAGAACCGGCATTTTTGCGCTGTAAATATGAATAAATAAGCGGAGGCTGTCGTTTCGATCAGCCTCCGTACTTTTATATAAATATATTCTATTAATACATTCCGCCCATATCCGGTTGAGGCATCGGAGCGGGGTTTTCTTCCTTAATATCGGCAACTAAGGATTCTGTGGTAAGAACCATAGAAGCTACTGAGGAAGCGTTCTGGATAGCTGAACGCGTTACCTTCGCGGGGTCAACGATACCGGCTTTAACCATATCGGTATACTCCTCGGTAAGAGCGTTGTAACCGTAGCCTTTCTTATTGGCTTTTTTGACGTTTTCTACGATTACCGAACCCTCGAGACCTGCGTTGGACGCAATCTGACGCAGCGGAGCTTCCAAAGCGCCGAGCACAATCTGAGCGCCTGTTTTTTCGTCGCCTTCTACTGTCTCAATATACTTTTCAACAGCGGGAATTGTATTCATAAGAGCGATTCCGCCGCCTGCAACGATTCCTTCTTCAACAGCCGCCTTTGTAGCCGCTAAAGCGTCCTCAATACGGAGTTTCTTTTCTTTCATTTCGATTTCGGTAGCAGCTCCGACTTTGATTACAGCTACGCCGCCTGCTAATTTAGCGAGACGCTCCTGGAGCTTTTCACGGTCGAAATCGGAAGTTGTTGTTTCAATCTGAGAACGAATCTGGCCTACTCTTGCTTTGATAGCTTCCTGGTCGCCCGCGCCGTCAACAATGATTGTATTCTCTTTATCAATCTTAACCTGACGTGCTGTACCAAGCTGGTCAAGAGTTACATCCTGGAGCTCTAAGCCGAGTTCGGATGTAATAACCGTACCGCCTGTAAGAGTAGCGATATCCTGGAGCATTTCCTTACGTCTGTCGCCGAATCCGGGAGCCTTAACAGCTACGCTGTTTAATGTACCTCTGAGTTTATTGAGCACGAGGTTTGTAAGAGCGTCGCCCTCAACATCCTCGGCGATTATAAGAAGCTTTCTTCCGCTTTTTGCTACAGGTTCAAGTATGGGAAGAAGTTCCTGGATTGAGCTGATTTTTTTATCTGTAATAAGAATGAGGGGGTCTTCAAGTTCCGCGGTCATTTTCTCGGTATCTGTAACCATATATGGAGCGATGTAGCCTCTGTCGAACATCATACCTTCAACAACTTCACTGTATGTTTCGGCTGTTTTGCTTTCCTCAACGGTAATAACGCCGTCTGTGCTTACTTTTTCCATAGCCTCGGCAATTAGATTTCCGATAAACTCGTCAGCGGAGCTTACTGTCGCGACACGAGCGATGTCCTTAGTACCGCTTACCTGAGTGCTGTTTTCTTTTAAAGCTTCAACAGCAACATCAACGGCGTTGGTGATACCCTTTTTAAGAATCATCGGGTTTGCTCCCGCGGTAACATTCTTCATACCGTCTGTGATTAAAGCCTGAGCGAGTAATGTAGCGGTGGTTGTACCGTCGCCCGCGACATCGTTTGTTTTAATTGAAACCTCTTTTACAAGCTGAGCGCCCATATTCTCAAAAGGATCGTCAAGCTCAATTTCCTTGGCGATAGTAACGCCGTCGTTTGTGATAAGAGGAGCGCCGAATTTTTTATCAAGCACTACGTTTCTGCCCTTGGGGCCTAATGTAATTTTTACTGTATCAGCGAGCTGGTCAATACCGTTCTTTAAACTTTTGCGAGCTTCCTCGCCGTATGCGATTTGTTTAGCCATAAGATTACCTCCATATAATTATTAATAATTCAAAATTATTCTACTGTCGCTAAAATATCCGACTGGCGGACAATAGTAAATTCCTCGCCGTCAAGCTTAACTTCAGTACCGGCGTACTTGGAAGCGATTACCTTATCGCCCACCTTAACGTACATATCAACCTTTTCGCCGTCAACTACACCGCCAGGTCCAACTGCTACAACTGTAGCGAACTGGGGTTTTTCCTGAGCTGAAGATGTAAGGATAAGTCCGCCTGCTGTTTTTTCTTCGGCTTCCTCAACCTTTAATACAACTCTGTCAAGTAATGGTTTAACTGTCATATATGATTCCTCCTTAAAATAACCTTAAGATAATGTATAATTAGCACTCTCGTTTCTTGAGTGCTAATTATATTATAGCCTATATTTTTAAAAAATCAAGTGCAATTTGACTTTTTTTGACTTACAAAAAATATTTTTTTTTTATACTAAGCGCTTAAATATATAAAAAGGAAAGATTTTTAATGTAAAAATTCTTTAATAAATGTTGCAATATGTTCTTATTTATTATAAAATATAAGATAGTTTATTTTTTAACAAACTATATCCCAAGAATTTTTCCGGCGTTTTTATAAAAAACAAGTTCCTTTTCCCTGTCGGATAAATTAAGAGCTTTCGCAATATTAACATTTTCTTTCAGACTGCTCCAGGGATAATCGCTCGCGTAAAGGATTTTATCGGCGCCGTGATTTTTAATTATTCGCTCTATCTGCTCAGTTTTATCGGAGCTGAATGTCAAAATTACAGCCAAGTCGAAATAAACAGGCAGACCTACAAGATATTTTTCAACGTCATCAAACATATCTATTCCGCCTAAATGAGCTAAAATAATCCTCGGCTCAACATTGTAATCCCCGTTATATATACGTTCAATCAGCTTCGCCGACTCCTTGGGCGGGCAATGAATATCATCGGGAAACGCCACGTCGAGCCCCGCGTGGATTGTAACATACATATCAAGCTCAACAGCGGTTTTTACGATGTTATAATTTCTTTCATCATTAATATAGGCTTCCTGATAATCGGGATGAAGTTTAATCCCCTTAAAACCCTGCGATTTTAAATACAGCAGTTTTTCTTTTATATTATTATTATCGGGATGAATACCGCCGAACGAGAAGATATTTTCTTCCTCGTTAAGTATACGCGCGAATTTATTAATTGATTCGAACTGTGAGGGTTTTGTGCATACAGGAAGAACAACCGCTTTATCGGTAGAGCTTTCCTTCATCTTTTCTTTAAGGTCGGATAAAGTTCCGTTTCCAAACGAAGGTATATTCCCTTTCTCCATTAAATAAGGAATTGTTTTTTCGGCGATTTCATCGGGAAAAACGTGGGTGTGAAAATCAATTATCGTATTATTATCTAACATAATTTCACCTCAATTCAACTTAGTTATTATATATCTTATTTTATAAATATGCAATATTAATTTAGCCTTGGGAGGCATTAAAATGAAAAACAGAAAACTAATGATTGGAAATGAAGCTGTAGCGCGCGGTCTTTACGAAGGCGGCGTAAACATTGTTTCAAGCTACCCCGGCACTCCCTCAACGGAGATTACCGAGTTTATTTCGAAATACGACGATGTTTACAGCGAATGGGCTCCGAACGAAAAAGTAGCTATGGAAGTTGCTTTCGGCGCTTCTTTGGCAGGAAAAAGAAGCTGCTGCTGTATGAAGCATGTAGGACTTAACGTAGCGGCGGATCCCCTTTTCACGCTTTCTTACACAGGCGTTACAGGCGGTATGGTTGTTTGCGTCGCGGACGATCCCGCTATGCACTCAAGCCAGAACGAGCAGGACTCACGCCACTACGCTATCGCGTCAAAGGTACCTATGCTTGAGCCCGCCGATTCCTCGGAAGCGTATAATTTCGCTAAAAGCGCGTTTAAACTTTCGGAAGAATACGACACACCCGTACTTTTCAGAATGTGTACAAGAATGGCTCATTCTCAGAGTATTGTTGAAACAGGTGAAAGAGAAGATTTTAAGGGATTCGAATACGAAAAGAAACCCTGGAAATACATTATGGCGCCCGCTAACGCTTTAAAACGCCATCCCTTTGTTGAAGAACGTACGAATAAATTAACCGCTTTAGCGGAAAACTGCGAATACAACCGCGTTGAAATCAGCGGCACCAAACTCGGTATTATTACCGCGGGAACATGTTATCAGTATATTAAGGAAGTTTTCGGAGATACAGTAAGCATACTTAAAATCGGTATGATTAATCCGCTTCCGGTTAAGATGATTAAAGACTTTGCCGAGAAAGTTGACAGACTTGTTGTTGTTGAGGAACTTGACCCGATTATTGAAACTCACTGTAACAACATCGGAGTTAAAGTTGAAGGAAAGAGTCTTTTCTCCAAAATCGGCGAATTCAGCCAACAGACAATAAGAGAAGTTCTGTTAAACGAAACAGTTGAGTCGGTAAAAGCCGACAGCGAAATTCCTGTAAGACCTCCCGTTATGTGCTCAGGCTGTCCGCACAGAGGTATGTTCTACACATTAGCCAAAAACAAAGTTACCGTGCTCGGAGATATCGGATGTTACACACTCGGCTCGGCTCCCCCGCTCGGAGCGCTTGACTCAACATTATGTATGGGCGCTTCCGTAAGCGGACTTCACGGATTTAACAAAGCGTCTGAAAACGAAAAGAATACAGTCTGCGTAATAGGCGACTCAACATTTATGCACAGCGGAGTTACCGGACTTATCAACATAGCTTACAATATGTCTAACTCAACCGTTATTGTGCTTGACAACTCCATTACGGGTATGACAGGACATCAGCAGAACCCTACAACAGGTTACAACATCAAAGGAGACCCCGCGGGAAAAATAAACTTAGAAGCGCTTTGCAACTCAATCGGAATAAACAGAGTAAGAGTTGTTGACCCTTATAACCTTGAGGAATGCGACAAGGTGCTTAAAGAAGAATTAGCCGCCGAAGAACCTTCGGTAATTATTTCAAGAAGACCTTGTGTGCTTTTAAAATACGTTAAACACGAAAAACCGCTTAAAGTTGACGAAGATAAATGTAAAAGCTGTAAGAGATGTCTTAAACTCGGATGTCCGTCAATCAGCTTTAAAAACAACAAAGCGTTTATTGATCCGACTCAATGCGTAGGATGTAACGTTTGCTCACAGTTATGTCCGTTCGGCGCTATCGGAAAAGAGGTGCATTAATATGGCAACAAGTTTAATGATTGTAGGCGTAGGCGGTCAGGGAAGCCTGCTCGCGAGTAAGCTTTTGGGAAATATTTTAACCGCCGAGAGATATGACGTAAAAGTTTCGGAGGTTCACGGAATGAGCCAGAGAGGCGGAAGCGTTGTAACCTACGTTAAATACGATGAAAATCAGGTTTACTCCCCCATTGTTACCGAGGGCGAGGCTGATTATATTATTTCGTTCGAAAAACTTGAAGCGGCGAGATACTCCGCTTACCTTAAAAAGGGCGGAAAGATTATCGTTAATACTCAGGAAATCGACCCGATGCCCGTAATTATCGGTTCAGCGTCTTATCCGAACGAAGTATTAAAAGAACTCGAGAACAAAGATGTCTTTATAGACGAAATCGACGCGCTCTCGCTCGCAGAGGAAGCGGGCTCATCGAAAGCCGTTAACATTGTATTAATGGGACGTCTCGCAAAATATTTAGGCATAGGCTACGACGAGTGGATTAACGCTATTGAAACTACCGTTAAACCTAAATTCGTTGAGCTTAACAAAAAAGCTTTCGAGCTTGGATATAATTGCAAATAAATTCAGATCAGAAAGAGGTTAATTAATGGAAAGATACTACAGTCCCGAGGTTGAAACAGCCTCAAGGGAGAAAATTACCGAAATACAAACTAAAAACCTTATTGAGCAGGTAAAGCACGTTTACGAGAACGTTCCTCTTTACAGAGAAAGAATGGATGAAAAGGGATTAAAGCCCGAGGATATTAAATGTCTTGATGACTTAAAAAAGCTTCCTTTTACAAGCAAACAGGATTTAAGAGATACATATCCTTACGGAATGTTCGCCGTTCCTATGGAGGAAGTAACAAGAATCCACGCTTCGAGCGGAACTACAGGTAAACAGATTGTTGTCGGATATACTGACGGTGATCTCGATATCTGGGATACATGCTGCGCCCGTCAGCTTGTCGCTACAGGCGCTACAAAAGAAGATAAGGTTCACGTAAGCTACGGATACGGACTTTTCACAGGTGGACTCGGACTTCACGGCGGTTCACAGAAATTGGGATGTACCACAATTCCCGTTTCCTCAGGAAACACAGCAAGACAGCTTACAATTATGCAGGATTTCGGTTCTACAATTTTAGGCGCTACACCTTCTTACGCTATGTATTTAGGCGAAAGCGCTGAAAAAGCGGGAATCGACACCAAAAAGCTTCCGCTTAAAGTAGGTATCTTCGGCGCCGAACCCTGGACCGAGGAAATGAGACAGAAAATTGAGAAAAGCTTAAATATTAAAGCTTATGATATTTACGGACTCACAGAAATCTGCGGTCCCGGCGTTGCTTACGAATGCTCAGAGCAGAAAGGTATGCACGTTAACGAAGACCACTTTATTATAGAAATAATCAATCCCGAAACAGGCGAGCCTGTTCCCGACGGCGAAAAGGGCGAAATCGTATTCTCGTCAATCACTAAAAAAGCATTCCCGCTTTTAAGATTCAGAACAAAGGATATCGGCGTTATTACTCACGAAAAATGCGCCTGCGGACGCACATTCGTAAGAATGAGCAAACCGCTCGGACGAGTTGACGATATGCTTATCGTAAGAGGAGTTAACCTCTTCCCCAGCCAGATTGAAACCGTTCTTCTTAAAGAAAACCATTCGCCCAACTATCAGATTGTTGTCGACAGAAGCGGAAGCCTCGATACGATTGAAGTTAATATCGAAATGAATGACGAACACTTCTCGGATAAACCGTCAGATATTATCAAAATGGAAAAATCACTTGAAAACGAATTCAAGTCAGCGCTCGGCATCAAACCCAAGGTTAACCTTGTTTCTCCTGATACTATCCCGCGTTCCGAGGGCAAGGCTGTAAGAGTTGTTGATAAGCGCCACGTTTACGACAGCAAGTAAGAAAGGACAAAATTATGATTAAACAGATTTCTATATTCGCGACTAATAAACCAGGACAGGTTGTTAAAGTAACAGACGCGCTTTCTCAGGAAAACATTGACATCCGCGCTATGTGCGTTGCCGATACACAGGATTTCGGTATTATCAGATTGATTGTAAACAATACTCAGAAAGCGAAAGACGCGCTTTCAAGCCATAAGTGTATTGTACAGATTACGAATGTTGTAGGAATTAAAATCGCTGATAAACCGGGCTCCACAAAACAGGCGCTTGAGATTTTATCGAAAAACGGAATAAACATTGACTATATGTACGCATTCGTTACAAAGTCAAAGGAATACGCTTATTTCGTTATGAGAGTTGAAAATCCCGAAGAAGCGGAAAAAGTTCTCAGCGAAAACGGCGTTGAGTTAGTAACTCAGGAAGAAGTAGAGAATATTTAATTTCACATTCATAAAGGGGTTGCTTATTTGAGCAAGCCCTTTTTCTTTGCAAACGTAATTAAAACGAACGTCAGTATTTTCGGAAACTTCCGTTAATACTGACGTTTTATTGTTATAAAAATGTTTTAACTAACCACAACATTCTCGTCGCCGAGCTGGTGTTTAAGTTCCTGTATCATAACTTCGTTTAAACTTACCCACATTGTTTCGGGGGCGATCAGTTTCTTATTTGTATCGGTAAGATAAAAGACTACGGGCGTTCTCCCCTCAAAAATATCAAGCACCCTGAACGCCTTTTTATAAAGCTCGGACTCAAGGTTATCAATCCTTATAAAAAGCTTAGGCGGTTTATTTGAGGGTTGTTTACGCGGAGCATTATCAGCGCTTTTTTCGGGCACGCTGTTTTTATCAACGGTTCTGATTTCGTTACAGATAATTTTGGGTTCTTCGTCTTCTTTCAGGTTAACCGTACCGAAGATTTCAACTACATTACCCTGCGCTAAAAGGCCGCCGCAGCGCGAGTACACATCGGGGAAAACTATAGCTTCTATTGAACCGTATCTGTCTTCTACCGTAACAAAAGCCATCATACGGTTGTTTTTAGTTACCTGGTTTTTAACCTTGGAAACAATACAAACAATATGGACGGAGCTGTTGTCTTTATACATCCTGCTCTCGGTATCTAAAATATTACCGATTTTATCGCAATTAACAGCGTTTATAAACTCATTGTACTCATCAATCGGATGACCGCTTAAATACATTCCCGCGACTTCGTTTTCCATAAACAGTAGCTCGTCTTTTGAGAATTCTTCAACTTCGGGAGCAACAGGTTCGGACAGCGACGACATTTCCTCCGTTCCCAAATCAAAAAATGAAAGCTGGCCCCTTATATTCTTCTTGCTCTCGTACTCCAAATCGGAAATTACCGATTTTACCATAAAAAGCATCTGGCACCGGTTAAGACCTAAATTATCGAGCGCTCCGCATTTAATAAGACTTTCAACGGCTCTTGAGTTCATTGACTTTCCGTAAACACGCTTACAGAAATCATAAAAGCTTTTATAACTTTCAAGTTTACGGTTTTCTATAATTGTATCAATAAACTGTCTTCCTAAGTTTTTAATCGCCAAAAGTCCGTATCTTATATCTTTGCCGGAAACGGTGAATCCGTAGGAGCTTGAGTTTACATTGGGAGGAAGGACCCTTATTCCCATACTGTGGCACTCGGCGATGTATACCGCCAATTTGTTCTGATTATCAAGCACGCTCGACATAAGCGCCGCCATATACTGGCGCGGATAATGGCACTTAAGCCACGCGGTCTGGAAGCTGATTTTGGCGTAGGCGGTTGCGTGGGATTTATTGAACGCGTAGGACGCGAAGCTTTCCATTTCGTCATAAATAGCTACGGCGGTTTTGCGGTCGATTCCGCGTCTTAAACATCCGTCGACAACTACATTTCCGTTTTCGTCAACAAGTCCGTTTATAAAAATATCACGCTCTCGCTCCATAACGTCGTGCTTTTTCTTACTCATTGCCCTTCGCACTATATCCGCGCGTCCTAAGGAGTAGCCCGCCAATTTGCGGAAAATCTGCATAACCTGCTCCTGATACACAATACAGCCGTAGGTTACGTTGAGTATACTCTCAAGCATAGGGTGTTTATATTTTATATGGGACGAGTTGTGGCGGCAATCAATATAGGTCGGGATACTGTCCATAGGTCCTGGACGGTAAAGCGAAATTACCGCGATTAAATCCTCAAAATGGTCGGGTTTAAGCTGAGTAAGGACATTTCTCATCCCCTGGGATTCGAACTGGAAAACACCCTCGCTGCCGCCCGAGGACATCATTTTGTATACGGCTTTATCGTCGTCTTTAATATCGTCAAGCGTAAACTCGGGGTTAACTTCATTTATCATTCTTACTGTATCATCAATTACGGTAAGGTTTCGAAGTCCGAGGAAGTCCATTTTCAGAAGTCCAAGTTCTTCTAAAGTGGTCATTGTATACTGGGTTACAATATTTCCGTCGTTGCTCGAAAGCGGAACGTAGTCATTAACGGGTTTATCGGTAATTACAACTCCCGCGGCGTGCATTGTAGCGTGGCGCGGCATACCCTCAATTTTAAGGGCTATATCAATTATATTCTTGGTTTCGGGATCGTTATCGTAAAGACTTTTAAGTTCAGGCGAAAGCTTCAGCGCCTTTTTTATTGTCATATTAAGCTCAAAAGGAACAAGCTTCGCGATTTTATCAACCGAAGCGTAAGGAACGGCTAAAGCACGTCCGACATCGCGGATTGAACCTCTTGCAGCCATTGTACCGAAAGCGATAATCTGGGCTACTCGGTCGCTTCCGTATTTTTTAATTACGTATTCTATAACTTCCTCACGGCGCTCCTTACAGAAGTCAATATCAAAATCGGGCATACTTACACGTTCGGGGTTAAGAAAACGCTCAAAAAGCAGATTATACTTAATCGGATCAACGTCGGTAATACCGATACAATAAGCGCACAGCGAGCCCGCTCCCGAGCCTCTGCCCGGCCCTACGGGAATACCCGAATTTTTAGCGAACTGCACAAAGTCGTTAACTATTAAATAATAGTCAACAAATCCCATATTATTTACGGTATTCAGCTCGTATTCAAGACGCTCAATAAGGCTGTTTTCGGGATTCTTTCCGTAATGTTTATAAAGACCTTTGTAACATTCATTCCTGAAATACTCAAAATGGTCAACCCCGTCGGGTAAATCATAACGCGGAAGTTTACGAACACCGAACTCGAACTCTACATTACATCTTTCGGCGATTTTCTGCGTATTATCAAAAGCCTGCGGTAAATCCTTAAAAAGAGCGCGCATTTCTTCTTCGGATTTAAGATAGTAATCGTCCGAATTAAACTGCATACGGTCTTCGTCTTTTACGGTTTTATTGGTCTGGATACAAAGAAGTATTCCGTGGGTTTTTGAGTCCTCTTTACTAATATAATGCGCGTCGTTTGTAGCTACAAGAGGCGCTCCTATTTCCCCTGAAATTTTAATTAATCCCGGGTTTATTCTAAGTTCCTCATCAAGTCCGTGATTCTGGAGCTCGATAAAAAAGTTGTCTTTTCCGAAAAGAGACTGATAGTAAAGCGCCTTTTGTTTTGCATCGTTATAGTCGCCTGCTAAAAGTTTCTGCGGAATTTCGCCCGCGATACAGGCAGAAAGACATATTAAGCCCTCGTGATATTTTTCAAGAAGCTCGTCATCTATACGGGGCTTAATATAAAATCCCTCTGTAAAAGAAAGAGAAACTAATTTAATAAGGTTTTTATAGCCCGTATTATTTTCGCAGAGTAAAATCATATGATAATACTCTCGATCGTACAAACCTTCTTTATCAAACCTCGATCTCGGAGCTACATAAACCTCACAGCCTATAACAGGCTTTATACCCTCTTTTTTACACGCACGGTAAAAATCCACAGCGCCGTACATAACGCCATGGTCAGTAATCGCGAGAGCGGTCTGCCCCATTTCTTTAGCTCGTTTCGGAAGAGCGTTTATACGGCACGCTCCGTCAAGCAGACTGTACTCGCTATGCACATGTAAATGAGTAAACGACATATTATTTCTCCGTTACTTTTGCTGATACCGTTCCGTCTTTTAAGGTGATTTTAATATTATCATCAACTTTTAATTCTTTTACGGAATTAATATTTTTACCGTCTTTTTCTGTTATACTGTACCCGCGTTGCAGCACAGATACAGGATTTAAAGATTCAAGCTTCGCGCCTAACTTTTTAACAGCCTGGCTGTTTCTTTCGAACGCTCTGTTTATACTGAATGTCGCTCTTGACGAGAGATTATCAAGTTTTGAGTACATTAACTCAAGTCTTTTTTCGGGAGCGTGTTTTGTAAGTTTTGATTTAGAGTCGGATAAACTTTTATAAATTCCCGTGATTTTATTATCCATCAAGGAGCTTAAATACTGGCGTTGCGAATTGTAGTAAGAGCGCAGTTCCTTAATATCGGGAACAGCCAACTCAGCCGCTGCCGAAGGAGTCGGAGCGCGTAAGTCCGATACAAAATCGCAGATTGTAAAGTCGGTTTCATGACCGACCGCTGATATTACGGGAATATTCGAAGCGTAAATAGCGTAGGCTAAATTCTCGTCATTAAACGCCCATAAATCCTCAATCGAACCGCCTCCGCGTCCGATAATAATTACATCGGCACAGTCATATTCGTTAAAAAGATTTACAGCGTTAATAAGCTGGGCAGGAGCGCCCGCGCCCTGAACCAATACGGGACAGATTACAATATCCACGCCCGGAAAACGCCTCGTCAGAATATTTCTTATATCCTGAACCGCCGCGCCAGTAGGAGAAGTGATTACACCGACTGTTTTGGGGAATTTCGGTATCGGCTTTTTGTGTTCATCTGAGAAAATTCCTTTTTCATCAAGTTTCTTTTTAAGCTGTTCAAACGCGATTGTAAGAGCGCCGATTCCGTCGGGCTGCATATCCTCGACATAAATCTGATAACCGCCTGTAGCCTCGTAAAGAGAAACCCTGCACAATGCGATAACCTTCATTCCCTCTTCGGGTTTAAACTTCAGATTACGCGCGTTACCCGCGAACATAACAGCCCGTACAACGGAATTTTTATCTTTCAGCGAAAAGTAAATATGTCCGCTCCGATAGTGGTCCGTAAGGTTGCTTATTTCGCCCGTAACAAAAACGCTCGACAGATGAGGGTCATTATCAAGCAGGGATTTTACATAGTAATTAAGCTGTGAAACCGAAATGATTTTTGGTTTTGTAAATTCGGGATTAATCATTATTAGCCTTCCTGTAGGTAAGATACGATATACCCGCGGCGTTATCGGCGGAAAACCCGGGTTCGGCAAAGTAAGCGTTATACTTTTTCTCAAAGGAACTTCTGATAATTGAATTTGACATAACCCCACCCACGTACAAAAGCGGAAGCTTTCCGTATTTATCAAGAAGTTTATCGGTCATTTCGCCGAGCGTATTTTCTATATATTTCAAGCAATAAGCGGATATATATTCTTTAGAAGAATTATTATTGTATAAATCACGGCAGATATTTTCAATACCGCTGAGACAGCAGTTTTCATTTTTCAGCGTAGGTTTTTTTACTTTCAATTCGCCGTCGTATGAAAGCGCGTGTTTTTCGAGCTCTTTTCCGCAGGGGAATTTAAAGCCGAGCATAAGTCCGACTCTGTCTATCGCTTGTCCCGCGTTCAAATCGAGAGTAGAGGCTATTATATCGAGCTTAAAGCCGTAATCATAAGGTTCAGCAAGTACCGCTTCGGTAGTTCCGCCGCTTACGTGGAAAGCAATAAAATCTTTTTCGAACAGCTCATCAGCCTTTGAGCTGAAAATCGCGGCGGCAATATGTCCTTCCTGGTGAGAAAACTCATACAAAGGTACTCTGAGCGTCGCGCTTATAATTTTAGCCGTATTAGCTCCTACGCTGAAACACGGCATATATGAGCCCTCTACGGGACGCGGTTTTGTTGAGACACCTACGGCTTTAATATCCGCGGGATTTATTCCTTTTATTAAATCCGTATAAAGAGAGTGCAGCTGAGCGGTATGGTGAAATACCGCGTCGGACTGGCGAAGCCCAAGCTCTCCGTCTTTTACGGGCAAAAGCTTTTTTTGCTGTACAATATTTTTATTTTCATCAATTAAAGCAACCGAAGTTGTATAGTTGCTCGTATCAATTCCTAAAAAATACATCACTTATCCCTTGAAACCGCGCCGAGCACGCCGTTTATGAATTTACTGTCGTCAACAGTATATTTCTTAGCGAGCTCAACGGCTTCGTTTATCGCGACTCCATCGGGAATATTATCGACGAGCTCTTTAGCGTATGAGTCAAAGACAATGTCACGCGACTGTTCGGCGTTTTCGATAATTGTATCGAGGCTTTCCTCGTTAAAAATCTTTTCAAAAATCAGAATAAAGCCCTGTTCTCTGGCTTTGAAACGTGATAATTTATTTTCCATAATATCCCAGCTTTACATAAAAATACAATTTTATTATAGCATATAAGCAACAAAAAGCAAGGCTCAAAACTAAGATGTTCTGAGCCTTAAAACTATTCTTCAAAAACTTTATTGCGTTTGGCAAAATATTCATCGGGAGTTTCAGTTTTATAAATATCGGGAACGAGCGAGTAAACATACTGAGCGTATGTAATTTTGTTTTGTTCTTCGTCTAATCTGCCCGGTATTTCATCACATTCCCAGATATAAGACGCGTACTTAAACAATTCGTCATCAATATAGAATCCGATTTTCTCGGAGACAAAACGCTTGGTAGCTTTTAAGTAACGGTTCATCAGCTTTCTGAGTTTATCTAAATCTTTATTATCGTACGCTTCTTTAAGCTCTTCGCGTTTGTTTCTGAGACTGTACCAGACGTCAATTCTTTCAACGCTTCTCTTGCACATCATATATGTATGCCATGTTTTCGCGATAGCGGGATTATGAACCTGTCCCATCCAGTAGTTATACTTCAGTTTATTATCGGTTACATCATCGAGAGAAACTTCATCGTCTTTAATATAATCAAGATATTCTGTATAGGGAATATCAACATCGTAGAAGAAAGTTGAACGGTCAGAGCCGAGCATTTCCTCCTCAAGCTTAGACTGCCATTCAGCTCCGAATAAAGAACTGAAATAATCCTCGCTTCGGTTGTAAAGATTGAATTCTCTTCCCTCAAACTCAACTTCGCTTATATTTGAATATAAATCCTCGGGGAATTTAACTACACGGCTTCTTTCATCCATATACGCTAAACAGTTCTCTCCGACGGTATCCTCGGTAATCCGGTCTTCGGGAAGATATCGTAAGGTAGTATATGGCTTTTTCGCCTTAAGATTAGCGTCTATAACGTACTTAATCATTTCTTCCTTAGACATCTTTTTACGTTTAATATAACCGTGATGGATATAGTTCGCGTTATCAAGTTTTATCTTACGCATCGCGTGCTCTTTGAATCTTTCAAGATGAGTAAAGCGTGTAATAAGCTTATATAAAACGACTTCCCTCGCTAATTTTTCCTGGTCGTAGTTTACAAGCTGAACATAACGCTCAATACCTCTTACATCGTTAGCGGGCTCATACTTACGCGTGGGTAAAATATTTACAAAAATTCCTTTGTATTTATATTTCTCCGCGCTGCTGCCGTCAAACAACAGAGAGGTTAAGTCTACGTATCTGAATTTAAGCATCTGAAGTCCCGGGTTATTATTCCACGACTCAACTATTCTGTTTCCGTCGGAATTCTTATTAACGTATTTTTCAAACTTCAGCGCGTCCTCAAGCGGCATCATTATATTGAAATAACACTGCTCATCCTCATACTTTTTATGTTTGAGCATATAAGCGTAATTGTAATCGGAAACGATATAGCGAAGTTTTTCTTTTTTACATATCTCTTTTATTTCATCCGTAAGTTCAAGAAGTCTGGACTGTAAATCTGTCATTGTTTAGCACCTCTTTTCTTACGAATATCAAGATGGAGAAGTCCGTCGCGGGAATTCTTCATAATATCTTTATAATACTTCTCGGCGGTTTCCATATCGTCATTATAATAAGCAATATCGCCGAGAGCCTTTTTACAGCGGTCATTATCGGGATATTCTTCAAGAAGCTTCTCAATAAGAGATTTAGCTTCATCAAATTCTTTTCTTATAACCTTAATTTCCATATTATAAAGCTTAATATCTTTACAATAAGGATATTCCTTTACAGCCTCATTAATAAGAGCCTCGGCTTTATCGTAGTTTTTGTATAGCATCTGAGCTTTAATCTCGCGCGCTTTAACAACAACCTGCCATAACTCGGCGAGTTTACCCTCAACCTTATTGCCCGCGTCCTGATAAACTTTCAGGATTTTATTCGCGGCGGTAAAGTTTTCGCGATAATAAATAAGGTTGAAGATTGCGGCGTAAAGGTTATCGTCGCCGATGTCTATATAATTCTCCCAGTAGCGGAAACTTGTAATCAGCTGTTTATCGTAGAAACAGGAATACAAGTCGTCAAGAACAGCTAACTTTTCTTTTGACGAAGCATCCAAAAGCGAATTTACGTCAATATTATTTTCTTTGATTTTCTTTTCGATTTTAAGTCTTACGAGTTTTCCGGATTTTTCGTGAACCAACTCAAGATGCTTTCCGATTTTATAACCTTCCTCAACGAGAATATGTTTAGCTTCAAGGCGGTCCTGTTTAAGCTGTTTTACATCAAGAAGGCGGATATAGTCGGAAACGTAGTCGTCGCAGTTGATGCCTGTGTGCGACATTTTTGAATGGTGCTTCTTTTTCTCGGGGAAAATATTCCAGTCGTCGCCGTAGTAATAAGTAAGAAGCTCGGCGTATTTTCCCGCAATCGGGAATTTATGGCCTTCAAACTCAGCGTAATATACAGAATCAAAATACTCCTTGGGCACAATCGGACTGGGACCGTATTTTCTTGTTGACGCGTTAATATATGTATCGCAGTCGTCGTAATGCTTGTGGAAAATCTGATCCTCAATTTTACGGAGAGTTTTTTCCCTTCCGATTTGCTTTTCCATTTTTCTGAACTTATTATAAAGCTCCATTTCTCTGTCGTTCTTATAGCGGAAATGGCGGTAGCTTGAGTTCGCGAACTCATCGTAAGCGTAATGCAGATCGATTTTTTTCTGCTTCTTTTCGGGATCGCCCGGTAAAGGAATAAAATAGAATACATCTATACACTGGCCGCAGATAGGACGCCAGAAAGCAAAGTTGGAGCTTATTCGCATAGTCTCTACGTCGATATAACGTCCGAAAGTTCCGGGGAAATCCCTGTCGTTTCTGTTATCACCGTAAACACGTTTAGTCGGGTCAAGCTCCTTTTTACAGGCTTCAACCCACTTATAGTAGTTATCCTCGGTCATATTAATATCAATATCGTCATCCCATGGGATAAAACCCTCGTGGCGAATCGCGCCCAAAGTTGTTCCGTAATCGACAAAATACTCAATATCGTATTTTTTACATATTTCATCAATTTCCAAAAGAAGATTAAATAAATGTCTTTGTGTAGCATCCATAATATCTACATCCTTTTCTTTAAACACATTAAATTACACTTACACTTTACAGCGTACTATTCATAGATATTCTATACTAAAATCAGATAATAATCAATTTTTTTTACAACAATGTAATAAAAGGCGGAAGCTATACGCTTCCGCCGTGCTAAATAGTTACAATTGTAATTTTATCAAAGCTTATATTGGCAACAGATTGCACCGCAGACTTCACAATAATAGGTTTATGTTTCTTTAATTCACTCTTTAATACTGTTACTGTACATCCGCTGTCGCTGATATATGAAAGACAATTTGTAAAACCTTTTGCCTTTAAAGTTGTTTCGATTGTATCCTGTAAAGTAAAGTTTTTTAAAACTTCAGCTACGTTGGATTGAGCTTTTGTTTTAGTTTTGGAAGATGATGAACTCAGCCCTAAAACTTCTGACGCTTTATCTATCACCTTATCCTGAGCTGAGTCGCGGGTTGTTTTTGCCGAAGCAAAAAATTCTTTCTGTTTTTTTGTAAGCGCGTAATCCGCAGTTTTTATTTTTGTATTTGAAGTCTGTTTAGCCGGAGATGTTGAAAGAGTCGCGTTTACATATTTGCTTTCACCGAGCGTTTTTGAGACTTTTTTCGGAGTTGCGAGACTCCAGTTAAGATAAACCGCCGCTCCGAGAGCCGCGACTAATACCACGGCTAAAAATTGTTTTTTAAATCTTTTCATTTTTTATCGCCTTTCTGCCCTGCTATTTTTTATTTTAATTTCCGACGGGGTCAGCGGAAATTTTATTCTGATTTAGTGACGCAAACTTTCGCCGAAGAAATATTGAGCGCCTTTGTAACAATCTCGCTCACTCTGCTTACAATAACAGGATCGTTTCCGTTTTCGCAGGCTACTACCACACCGCGGATTTTAGGTTCAATCTCTTTAGTTTTGGTTGAGCTGTTCTGAAGATATACGCCTTCCGACGAGTTTTCAATAGTTAAAAGCACGGAACAATCCCCCACTCCCTCAACTTTACGCAGGATTTCACTTACGGAATTCTGCATTTGCTCTTTGTAATCGGATACGTTATACCCTCCGTCTTTCGGAAGCTCAATAAACGAAGACAGAAAAATAAGAGCGATTCCCGCTACTGCGCAAATAAGTATTATTTTTTTCATTTTATCGTCGGCAAGCAGTTTCTTACTGAAAAACTTATGCATTTTACGTCACCTTTATTTCGGGAGTTTTTTCGAATTTATTTTCTATAAAAGAATTAATATCTCCGTAGTCCGTAATATTTCTCCTGTTAATGTATATGCGGATACTTTCAATATTTATTCCTTTTTTTATATCCGGTTTTAATTTCACTTTTGCGGATTTTATACTTATATTTTTACTTTCTAAATACGAAACCACCATATTTTCAAGCTTGTTTTCCGTTTCGGAAATCAAGGCTTTTTTGTACGCTTCGTCGGCGGAAGCGGAAAGAGTATCGCTAAGCCTGGGTACTTCAAAATTAAATCTGAAATCTTCAACAGCGCTCTTAACAGGCGCTATAATACAGCAAAGTATAAATACACCGATTACGGTATTAATAACACGCTTTGTGCTTCCACTCGGAATAATCAGAGATATTAAGGATACACCGATTGTCACCGCGCAGATTACAGCCGCGGTTGACGCTATACTGTTCATGATCCGCCTCCGAGTAAAAGGATTAACGAAGTTGAAATTATAAATATAAGCGAGAAACTGAGTATAATAGCGAAAAGGGTTGATACTACCGAATATACCGATTCAAGCAGTACGCAGGGTTCTCTTAAATTCAGCACCTCACCTATGCATTTAGCAAAGCCGAGACTCACCATCCAGAATAAACATTGGAGTATTACAGGCATATACACCGCCGCCAAGGCGATTAAACTTATGAGTCCGATACCCGATTTTAAAAGCCCTACGGAACCCTGTACGGTCCTGTAGGCTTCGGAAAGCGCGGATCCTACAATCGGTACAAAACTTGACAGAGAAAGCCTTACGGCTCTTGAGGAGATACTGTCAGCCCCCTGAGATACCACCTGCTTTATGCTTAAAATACCCGTGAATATACTCATTGAAAACACCAAAAGTACCTTGGTATATTTAGAAATAAAACGTACAATTCCGCTTAAATTTACGTTCGGCGAGATTGCGGACGAAATACTTATTGCCAAAAATATCTTGATAAACGGAGCTATTACTTTTGAGGAGATATTGCCAACCGCCTGACCTGTAAAAATCATAACCGCGGAGTAGGCGCTTCCGCTTACAGGCTGTCCGGAAAGTCCCATCGCGAAAACCATAAGCGGAACGTAGGCAATCATAAAATCCGAGCTTATCCTTACAACATCAACAACGCTTGTAATAAAAGAGCTCAGCGGTATTAAAAGAGCGCAGGATATACATAAAGTAACGCTCAGAGAAAGCACCGGCTGCAAAGCGCCCTCAAGGGTTGTTTTAACGCCGTATAAAACAGAATATAAAAGCAAAACGGCAATAATCGCCGAAAATGTTTTAAAGGGAGTTTTACTTTGGACTGAGGCGCTGTTAAGTACGGAGCTTAAGATACTTTTAAAGCTCAGCTTATTAAGATTATTAAAATCGAAGCTTTCTATTCCTATATCTTTAAGAGTGCTTTTAGCGTTATCGGGAAGCGAGTTTAAAACCTCATCGGCATTATTGTCTTTTAAAAAATCTTCATAAGTTCCCGCGCGCGCAGTAAAGCCCGACATACCTAAAATAAAAAGCACGGATAAAACTAAAAGTATTCTTTTCATATTACACCTGCGTTAAAGCCAAAACCGAATTTAAAACATCTTTATAAAGAGGCGCGGCGGTAATCAGTATTAACGCTTTACCCGCGATTGAAATATTATTCGCGAGCGCTCTCTGTCCCGCGTCAACACATAAATCGACAGCAAACTCGCAAAGAAAGCATATTCCCACAGCTTTAACAAGCACCTTTATGTAGTATGTTTTCACCGCGGCTGAATTAAAAATACTGTTTAAGGTTTCGAGTAAAGATGATATGTTAAAAACTACAGAAACAAAAATAATCACACATCCGGCAAGCGCTGTTAAAAAAGCTATTTCGCTGTTTTGTCTGCGTATAGAAAGAGAGATAACCGCGGTAATTATCCCGATTAAACAGATTGACGCAATACTCATCATAATCCGAAAAGCTGTTTTATTGTACTGAAAAGATTGCTTATCTGGGTAACAAGCATTGAAAGCACAACGATAAGCCCCGCAAGCGTTGTAAGCATCGCCTGCTCTTCGCGTCCGCTTCTTATTAAAAGTTGATTTAAAACAGCAACAATAATACCTATGGCGGCTATTTTAAAAATCATATCTACATCCATATTAAAAATCCTTTACAACAACAATAGCGCTATGGTTAATCCCGCGAACAGCCCGAGCAGTTTATAGAGCTTGGATTTGGAATTTAATTCCGAAAAAGAATTATTTATATTTGTATCAATAAGCTCTTTATAAAGATTTATATGATTCAGCTGACCTTCAACATCGGTTGTTCCCAAAAGCTTTCCGAATTCAAAAATAAGGGAAATATCATCTTTTTTTAAGGCGAAGCTTTTCGGAATATCCGATACACATCTACTCCAGTACAACTGAAAGTTATCTTCATTGCTGTTTTTTAAAAAACTGTTAAGCAATTCGGGAGCAGACGATTTTATCAGCGAGAAAATTTCGGTATTTTTAAAACGGAGATTTATTTCAAGAGCTGAGAGAAAATCTTTAAACGCCGTTAAAAAGTTATAACGCGCTTTAAGTCTTGCGCTGAGATAATATCCCGCTGCGAAACAGCCTAATACTATAAAAATCAATCCAATATACTTAACCATATTTATCCTCGTAAATTTCCGAAACTTGTCCTATATATTCCCTGTTTTTAAGAAAAACAAATGTTGAAAAGCACCTGCTGTCTATTAATTCTTTGAATGAAAGTTTAGATAATAATTCGGATTTATCGGAACAATGGGC
>CADBCC010000030.1 GCA_902793125.1 uncultured Ruminococcus sp. | reverse complement strand
AGGGAACTCGGTGTTCTTTTCAACACACGTGCTCGAGGTTGCCGAAAAGCTGTGCGACGAGATCTGCATCATCAAAAAAGGAGAGCTTTTGTACTGCGGAACCCTTGATGAACTGAGAGCTACGCACAAATCAAATGCTTCACTTGAAAATATTTTTCTTGAATTAACGGAAATAAAAAATTAATTGGAGGTAGTAAAAATGATTATGTCTATTGCGTTTGGTGTATTAGGAGCCGGTTTGGTTATCTTCGGCATAAAAATTCTTCTTACCGGTACACTTTCAAAAAGCGAGGAAGCGAAAATCGCCTCGTATTCAAAGAAAGGCGCACGCACTTATAAGCTGATTAATGTCGTGATGTATATCGTTGCCGGTCTCTTTTTGATCGGGGAATGTATTGTCGACTTTCTTGAATTTCAAAAAATCATTAACGATGTTTTTGTGATTAAAGCGATTTTGTTTGGCGCCATTATTATTATGTTGATCGTTTACTTTATCGTTGCGTCAAAGTGTAAGCAGATGACCGACGATGAGTAATCAAAAAACAGCCGGTGAGTTTTCCAAGGTAAGAAAGCTTATTTCCGTTTTGGAAAAATGTAACGGCAAATCAAAGATCGGCGGCAGCGAAGCACTGATCTCACCGAGGGCTGCGAAAATTATTGCCGCTGTCGGATTGGTTTTTTTGACCGCGGTTTTGGCGATGGCGGCTTACTTTGCGGAACCCTTCATCTCGCCGTACATTTCCCTGCGTGACTTTACGGGATTTTTGATGATGATACTGCTTTTGTTCAGCTTAGTGCTGTCGGTTAAAAACATCGTCACTGTGCTGTATACTGCGGATGATCTTCCGGTTTTACTGCCCATGCCTTTTTCGGCAGGTCAGATCGTAATCGCCAAGCTGACCGTAACCTTGAAGTTCCCTGTGGTTTTAAGCTTAATTCTGATCAACGCGAGCTTTTTCGGCTTCGGCTTACGGGCAGGAATAGGCGCGGCGTTTTACATCGGCACTGTGCTTTCAAGCTTTCTTATTCCTGTGACAGGTCTTGCGATCGCCGCGTTTATGACGGTCGTGATCTTCAAGTGCTGCGGATTTATCCGAAATCGCGATATAATGGTAGCGATCGGCGGTATCCTGACGCTCGTGCTGACAGTCGGCTATATGGTCGTCAGCAGTATTCTCAACAACAATGATTCCCCTGACGCTGCTTTGAATACAATTTCGATGGTCGCGGGCTTATCTGACTATTTCCCAAACGTCGCGTTTATGAGCGGATTTATGTTCGACGGAAGTATCATGGGTTTGTTCATCAGCCTTGGTATTACCGCCGCTGTTATCGCTTTAGCTTTGCTTGCTATTAAGCTGTTCTATCTTTCCACAGCGCTTTCTATGCAAAATACCGGCTCTGCAAAAAAGCCTGTCGAAAAAAGTATGCTTTCCGCTCGTAAGAAATGCGTCGCTCTGAAAGCGCTGACTTCTTACGAGGCGAAAAACGCGCGTAGGAATCCCTCTTATATGATTTACGGTTTTGCCATGACCTTTATCTGGCCGCTGTTTTTTGTTCTGCCGTTCGCTTTTGGCAAAAACGCGATTTTTAGCTCCGTAAATGGTTCAGTTGCCACAAGCGCCGCGCTGATATGCGCGTTGGTTCTCGGTGTTGCGGCGTCCTGCTTTGCCTGCGGTTTAAACAATTTGGCCGGAACCGCCTTTTCGCGTGAGGGTGAAAGCTTCTATATTTTACGCGCCATGCCGCTTGATTTTAAGGATTACTACAAGAGTAAGCTCCGCTTTTCCATGCTGATATGTTCGCTTGGAAGCGTGTCGTATATCCTGATTCTCGGTATCGTTTGTATTGTGACAGGTATCGTTTTGCTCACCGAAAGCTGGGTATTTCTGTATAGCGCGTTCGTATGTATACTTTGCAACTTGATTTTTGTCAACCTTATGCTTGTGAACAACGCCAAGAGTCCGGTTTTCAGCAGGGACAGCGAAACGGAAATATCACGCAAGCTGGGCGGTTTAAACGCCGTTGCGCTTATCGTCGGATTTGTGATGTATATCGCTCTTTTTGTTTTTATTATCATCGCTATGATTCCTCAGTTTTCCGCGATATTACTTAACAGCAAAACGGTTACGGCCGCTGCTGTCACGTCTGCGGTTTTTGCGCTCATATTTTTTGTGATCGCTTTAGCAGTCAACAAAACCTCCGTTAAAAAAGCGGAAAAGAGTTTGATGATAATCGAATAGCTTCCCATAATACTCTCCGCCATTTTCGGCAAGTTCAAGGCTTCGGTATACTATAAAATAGAAAGCAGAAAAAAGGGATAGCCGAGATTATCCCAAAAAAATAAAAGACCGTGCAATTCTTTAGGATGGCTCGGTCTTTCTTTATAATAGACAATTAATGATTTGGTTGATATAATAAGCACGAATAAAAGTATCTTGCTTTATTACAGTAAATATGTTATAATCTAAAAAAATAAAACTTGTACGGTTTCGCGGGAATTAATAGGGAAGGCGGTTAAAGTCCGCCGCAACAGCCATTACCGTGTTCATTTTAAAGAAAGCATTATGCCACTGAGTTTTCGGGAAGGCGCTTTGTAATATATGATGTAAGCCGGGAGACCTGCCGTACTCGTACTAAAACTGTGCTTGGGCAATGGAGACGCGGTTTATATTTTGTATGCCCAAAGTGGGCATTTTTTCATTTAAGGAGGATAAAATGAAAAAAATAATTTCATTAGCGCTTGTTGCGGCGCTTCTTACAACTATCTTCGTAATCGCCGCTTCGGCGTCTGCACTCTCGTTTAGTGTCAGAATTGAAGGTGTAACTAAAAACATTTACGACAGTAACCTGGATATTTCATCCGAAGGCAGCGATCCGATTGAGTACACCGTAGGAAAAGCTTTGCAATACATCAGCGACAACGATGAATCAATTACAATCGAGGGAATTGCCGATAACTACATTAGTTCAGTTAACGGTGAACAATCAGGACAGTACGGAGATTATGCCGGCTGGTATTACAGCGTAAACGGAGTAGTTCCCGATATCGGAATTAATGATTATAAGCTTCAAGACGGCGACAGCGTTGTGCTGTTTTACGGCGACTATCCCTGCCAGGTTCCCGTTCTTGATTTAAAGGACGTCGAAAACGGCGTAATAAAAGTACAAAGCTACGACAGCGTATGGTATCAGGATGAGCTGGGCGAATGGAAGTCAACTTCCGACTGGGCTCCCGTAGCAGGCGCTAAGCTCAGCTTAAATGAATATGAATATACATCCGATGAAAACGGTATTGTTAATTTCGACCGTTCCAAGTTTAAAGAAAACGATACAGTATACGCGCAGATAAGTAAATACTCCGATAAAGGCGCTCCGCAGGTATTACGCTTCGCTAAGGGTTATAATTTCGCACTCGGGGCTGTTTCGGGTGAAACCCAGCCCGCTACAGTTGAGCCCACAGCGCCCGTAACCGAACCTGTTACAGAAGTTCCGCCGACTACAGAAAGCAAAGATACCGTTGTTTCCGTACCCGCCGATAAAACTCTTTATCGCGGCCAGACATTTAAAATAAACGCGGAAATAAAGAACCCTGTAGGAAAAACATCTTATATTTCCAACAGAAAGAGTATCGCTTCCGTTAACAAGAGCGGAAAAGTTACCGCGAGAAAAAAGGGTACAGCTACTATCACAGTTAAAAATAACGGTGTTTCAAAGAAATTTAAAGTCACCGTAAAAAATCCCAAGCTTAATAAGAAGTCAATAACTCTTAAAAAGGGTAAAACTTTTAAGATTAAGATTACCGGAAAAGCGGGAACACAGAAGTATAAGTCTTCCAAAAAGTCCGTAGCTAAGGTAAGCAAAAAGGGTAAAATTACCGCCAAAAAGAAGGGTAAAGCTACTATTACGGTTACAACCAACGGCGGATATAAGCTGAAAATTAAAGTAAAAGTAAAATAATAAGGTGAGAATATGTGTAAAAGGTTTATTGCGGTTATTGCTTCGGTTTTACTCGCTGTAACTGCACCTTTTACCGCCTATTGTTCGGATATTAACACTCTCGGCGGCGTAAAAAACTCCGTCGAGGGTGTAATTTTATATAAAACAAACTCATTAAAATGCTCATCAACCTTTGAACTGCTTGATAAACTAAGCGAAAACGCGGGCGATTACAGCTCCGACTGGTATTATATAGCCCTGTCTCAGTACGGAATCAACTGCAAGAACGAAAAGAGTATAAACGCGCTGAAAAATGCTGTTAACTCTTTTTATGAAAAAGGACTTGAAAATGTAAAAGTAACCGATATGCAGCGGACAGCTTTAGCTCTTACAGCCTGTAAAGAGGATATTACCGACGTAAACGGTCATAACCTTTTGGCGGACGCTACTTATAATCGCGAAAAATATAAGGAGCTTGATTCGCAGGGAGTTAACTCTCTGTGTTACGCGCTTTTGCTTTTAGATTCAAAAGGTTATCCGGTCCCGAAAGATTCAAAAACAGACCGTGAAAAAATAATTGAAAAAATTCTCTCGTTTGAACTCGAAAACGGCGGTTACGCGTTATTCGGAAAAGGAGCGGATATTGATATTACTTCAATAGTATTGCAGTCGTTAGCGCCTTATAAAAGTAAATTAAAGGTAAAAAACAGTATCGAAAGCTGTCTTAAAATCCTCGAAAAACGTCAGGATGAAAGCGGAGCGTTTAAGTCCTTTTCCGGGAAAATAACCGCCGAGTCCACCGCTCAGGTTATTATTGCGCTTACTTCGCTTGGTATTAATCCGTCCTCCGACAGCCGCTTTATCCAAAACGGAAACACCCCTTTAGACGGGCTGAACTGCTTTAAAACTTCTTCAGGCGGATTTCGCCATATGATTGACTTATCCGTAAATAATATCGCAACCTACCAGAGCCTTTGCGCGCTTGTAGCTTCGTACAGATTTTTAAGCGGTAACGCGTCTTTTTACGATTTTAAAGCAAAAGTTAAATCCACTACAAAATCAGTTGATAAAAAGATTAATAAAGCGTCCGTTAAGCATAAGAAAAAAATAAAAACTTCTTCAAATAATAAAAAAACCAACTTCAAAAAAACCGCTTCAAAACCTGATTATAATTCTAATATAGAAAATAATAAAAAAGAAACAAAACCAAAATTAAAAAAGAATAAAAAAACCGAAACAGTAAAAAATGCTGTACAATCCGCTGAAATAATAAAAAAAGAAAAACCTGTATCCGAATCTAAGAAGAATAAAAAACCAAATAAACCTACTGAAAATTACCCGCAGTATATAAACGCGGTTATCCTTTTAGCGGGTTATATTATAGTTTTTTCGATAAAATCGGGAGGTAAAAAATGAAAAAAACTATTATCCTTATACTTCTGATTTTTCTTTTATCATCATGTTCAATAAAAACTCCCGATGAATACTATAAAAATACCGATTCGGGAGAATTAACGGCAAAAATTTCAATTAATTGTGAAACAGCCGTAAAATATAAAAACTCAAAACGAAAAAAAGCAGCTATTCTTAAAGATTATAAAATGTCCTTTAAAAAAGGAGATACAGTCTATACCGCGTTTAAAAACGCCTGTAAAAATAATAAAATCCATTTTGAGTATTCCGGAAGCGCGGACAGTATTTACATTAAAGGGATAGACTACCTTTATGAATTCGACTGTGGTGATCTTTCGGGTTGGGAATACAGCGTAAACGGAAAATTTCCGAATGTAGGCTGTAATGCCTTTAAGCTTAAAAACGGCGATGAAATCCGCTGGCTTTATACCTGCGATTTAGGCGCCGATATCGGTAATAAGTATAAAGAATGAACAGTTTTAAAAACCTTAATCCGTACTTTTTAATTTCATATTTTATTTTTGTATTATTTATCTCAATATTTTCTTTTAATCCTATTTATCTGACTTCGGGAATGTTGGGAGCGCTTTCTTATTGTTTTTTAATTCTTGAAAAGAAAAATATTTTAAAATCAATAATTTTTTATCTTTTGATTTTTTTAGCCGTAGCGGTACTGAATCCGCTGTTTTCGCATAACGGAAAGACGGTATTGTTTTTTATAAACGATAACCGCGTTACGCTCGAAGCTTTAATTTACGGCGCGGTACTCGCGCTCGCGGTTGTTGAGGTTATTTTTTGGTTTAAATGTTTTAATCTTATTTTTGACAGCGAAAAGATTATTTTTCTTTTCGGGAAAATAAGCCCGAAAACCGCTCTTGTAATTTCTATGACTTTACGTTTTATTCCGAATTTTATAAAAACTTTCCGAAGCGTAAATACTTCGCAAAAACTGCTCCTTAAAAACCACCGTTTAAAAAGATATCTAAACTCTTTCTCCGCGGTAATAACGCAAAGTATGGAAAACGCTGTAATAACCTCCGACAGTATGAACGCCCGGGGTTATTTGCTTAAACATAAAACTTTTTACTCACGCTTTAAATTTACGCCGACCGATTTATTTTTACTGATTATCTCAGCCGTGCTTTTCATTTTAACAGTTATCGGAAGAACGTCTTTTACCTATTATCCGGAATTTATATTTCCCGATTTAAGCTTGCTTAATTGTATAAGTTATTTTTCATTTTTAGTTTTATCATTTATACCTTTTATTTTCGAAATTAAGGAGGGGATAATATGGAAATTTTCAGTCTCAAAAATCTGAGCTTTACGTATAACGCTTCCGATTCTCCCGCCCTTAAAGACATCAATCTCGAAATAAAAAAAGGAGAGTTCCTGCTTTTAATCGGACAGTCGGGCTGCGGTAAAACCACTCTGTTAAAAATGCTTAAAAAGGAGCTTACTCCCTTCGGCAAATCAGAAGGAGAAATATTCTTTAAAAGAAAAAAGATAACTGATTATAATTCTATGGAAACCGCCTCAAAAATCGGTTTCATAATGCAGGATGTTGAATCCCAGATTGTTACCGATAAGGTGTATTCCGAGCTTGCTTTCGGACTTGAAAATATAGGATATGATAAAGAAACAATACGCGCGAGAGTAGCGGAGTTCGCTAATTTTTTCGGTTTATCTTATATGTTTGAGCGAAAAACCGATTCGCTGTCGGGAGGGGAGAAACAGCTTCTGAATTTAGCTTCGGTAATGGTGATGAATCCCGAAGTTATTATTCTCGACGAGCCTGTCTCAATGATCGATCCTATCTTTGCCGAAAAGTTTATAAATTCCCTTAAAAAAATAAATGATGAATTCGGTACAACGATTATTATAGCCGAGCATCATCTCTTGGATGTTTTTAAGTTTGCCGATAGAGTCGCCTTACTTGAAGACGGAAAACTAACCGCGGTTAATTCTATAAATGAAATATATCAAAGCGTCAGGGGAAAGGAAATTGAAAAAACTCTCCCTGTACCCGTAAGGATTTTTAACTGTTTTAACTTAGACGGCGAATGTCCCGTAACGGTTAAGGACGCAATTTCTTTCCTTAATAAAAATAATATAAAAAGCAACTATAATTCTTTAAACGAAATATATAGAAAAGAAGTTATTTTATCCGCTAAAAATCTTTGGTTCAGATACCAAAAAAACAGCAGAGATATTCTGAAGAATTTTTCTGTAAATGTGAAAAAAGGCGAGATTTACGCTGTATTAGGCGAAAACGGCAGCGGAAAGTCTACACTCCTTAATCTGCTAAACGGCTCGCTAAAGCCTTACAGAGGCAAAATAAAGTGCGCCTCCAAGGTCGCTTATCTTCCGCAGAATCCGAAAAATGTTTTTGTTAAAGATAACCTTGAGGAAGATTTGAAATCGATAAATAATTCCTATTTAGAATTATTGGAACGTTTCGGTCTCGAAAAATATGTTAATACACATCCGTACGATTTAAGCGGGGGAGAACTCCAGCGCGCCGCAATAATAAAAGTTCTTTTGACTAAGCCTGATATAATTCTGCTTGACGAACCCACAAAAGGTCTCGACAGTTTCTCTAAAAAAGAACTCGGCGGATTCCTAAAAAATCTGACCGAAAACGGATTAACTATTATTCTTGTTACTCATGATTTGGAATTTGCCGCTGAGTTTTCAGACAGGTGCGGACTTCTTTTTGACGGCGAAATTACGAGTGAGCGCGGCGCGAAAAGCTTTTTTATGAATAATATTTTCTTTACTACTCCCGCGGCGAAGATTTCCTGCGCAACAGGAGGCAGCGCCGTAACCGCGGATGAATTGATTAGTGAATTAAAAGAGGAAAAATGAAAAAATATTTAAAATATGTAGTAATTCTTTTACTGATTCCGCTGCTTATAATAGCAGGGGCGTGTTTTTATCCCGAACGGAGCTACGCGTTTGTGTCGCTGATTGCGGTGCTTCTTTCGTGCGTACCTTTCTTTCTCAGCTTTGAAAAAAAGAATAACTCAACAAGAAAAATCGTATTATTAGCGGTGATGACGGCTCTTTCCGCAGCGGGAAGATTTATATTTGCTCCTGTTCCTTTCTTTAAACCCGTAACCGCGATGGTTGTAATCGCGGGAATGTATTTCGGCGCGGAGTTCGGATTTTTAACCGGAGCGCTTTCCGCGTTTATATCCAATTTCTATTTCGGCCAGGGTGCGTGGACTCCGTTTCAGATGTTTTCCTGGGGAATAATCGGCTTTATTGCCGGACTGCTTTCGAGTCCGCTTATTAAAAGTAAAATCTTACTCATAGTTTACGGAGCGTTAGCGGGCGTTTTTTACTCGCTTATGATGGATGTCTGGACGGTTCTCTGGATGGACGGATATTTTAATATTGAAAGGTTTTTCGGCGCCGTAATTACCGCCCTGCCCGTAACGGTTAAATATATTGTTTCCAATATTATTTTCCTGATTATACTCGTTCCGCTTTTCGAAAAGAAAATTGAACGGCTGAAAACAAAATACGGAATATAAATATATTTTTATATTACAAAAAAAGGCGTACGCATTTCGCGTAACGCCTTTTTTCTAACTTTTCTTTTTACTTTTTTGTCTTTTAATTACTTTCATTCTTGAAAAATCTTCACGGTCTTTTTCGTCGAGCGCGTCGGAAATATATTTAACGGTTTCCTCAAATTTCGGAATCATAATGTTTTTCAGAGCGTTCGCGCGTTTCTGAGTTTTTTTGATTGAATCGGCTAAGCGGTAAACGCTGTTTTCAATTTCCGCAAGCTCCGCCGTAAGAATTTTAACGTCGGTAAATTTCTGGAAAGCGTTATCAAGCGCTGTGCTTGTTGAATTCAGACCGAAGTGAAGTTCGCTTCGGTTTGGATCGTCCATTTTTATAATCGGAATCTCAACCCCCATAACCGAGCGGTAATCAAGCGTAAGCGAATTTTCAACAGGAATTGTCTTACTTATATCGAGACAGTAACCGTGCATAATATTCGCGGCCTGCAAAGCGAAGTAAGCTTCGTCGTAGGTCTTGTCGATTTTCCCCTGAATTTCGTTCGCCTTATCTATAAGCATCATCATCTCTCTGATTAGGATATTACGCTTTTTATCCATAAGCTCATATCCCATCCTGGCGAGAGACAAAGATTTTTTTGTATTCATCAGATTGCCCTTGGTAGGCACAGCCTGAACTGCCATTATAAAAACCTCTTTTTATCCTTTGTAATATTTATCGAGCAGCTCGTCGTCAACTCTGTCGAGTTCGCTTCTCGGTAATGTCGAAAGAAGCTCCCATCCGAGGTCGAGACTTTCTGTGATGTCGCGGTTTTCGTTAAATCCCTGATTTACAAAGCGGGTTTCGAAAAGCTTTCCGAATTCCATATATTTTTTATCAACAGGGGAAAGCTCCTCTTCGCCGATAACCGAAGCGAGCGATCTCGCGTCAATTACCTTTGCGTAAGACGCGAAAAGCTGATTCGCGAGCGCCTGGTGGTCGGCTCTTGTAAATCCTTCGCCGATACCGTCCTTCATAAGTCTCGAAAGCGAAGGAAGTACCGATACGGGCGGATAGTAGCCCTGGCCTTGTAAAGAACGGTCCAAAGTAATCTGGCCCTCGGTAATGTAACCGGTAAGGTCGGGGATAGGATGTGTAATATCGTCATTCGGCATCGTAAGAATCGGAATCTGAGTAACCGAACCGTCGTGGCCTTTAATCATACCCGCTCTTTCGTAAATGGAAGCGAGGTCGGAGTAAAGGTATCCGGGATAACCCTTACGTCCCGGGATTTCACCCTTTGAGGACGAGAACTCACGAAGCGCCTCGGCATATGAAGTCATATCCGTCATAATAACGAGTACGTGCATATCGAGGTCAAATGCTAAATACTCGGCAATTGTAAGCGCGCATCTTGGGGTAAGTGTACGCTCGATAATCGGGTCGCTCGAAAGATTTAAAAGCATTACAACGTGGGAAAGAACTCCGCTTTCCTCGAAACTTTTTCTGAAGTATTCCGCGACGTCTTTCTGAACACCCATCGCGGCGAAAACTACGCAGAAATTATCTTCGGTAGCTCCTGAAATTTTAGCCTGGCGTACAATCTGTACAGCTAAATCATTATGCTTCATACCCGAACCCGAGAAAATCGGGAGTTTCTGGCCTCTTATAAGAGTCATAAGAGTATCAATCGTAGAAATACCTGTATTAATATAGTTGGTCGGATAAACTCTCGATACGGGATTAATCGGAGTACCGTTTATATTTCGACGGGTTTCGGGATAAATATCTCCGAGACCGTCAGCGGGACGACCGGCGCCGTCAAGCACACGTCCGATAATCTCCGGTGAAAGCGGCTGCTCCATCGGGTGACCCGTAAGTCTTACTTTAGCGTTTACAAGGCTTATGTTTCTTGTACCTTCAAAAACCTGTACAACAATTCTTTCGCCCTCAATCTGAACGACTCTACCCTGGCGAATTGTTCCGTTCTCAAGACGGATATCGACGATTTCCTCGTTGGAAACGCCTTTTACGCCGTCTATTACGATGAGTGAGCCGTTAATTTCTTTAACGCCTACATAATCTATTAACATAGCGTTCCCTCCTTAGATTATAGTGTCTGTAAGTATTTTATCTATCTTTTCGTCGATTTCTTTATTATAGTCGTCGAACATCTCAAGCTTGTTGTTCGGAATATCGTACTTAATCTTAGTAAGCTTATCAAAAATTCCTGTAGCAAGAAGTTTTGAAATAGGAATTTCTTTCGATATTACTTCTTTCGATTTATCGTACAAATGCAGAATAACCTGCATCATTTTAAGCTGTTTTTCAAGCGGAACGTAAGTATCTTCCGCGTGGAAAGCGTTCTGCTGTAAAAATCCCACTCTAATTAACTTAGCTGTTTCAATAACTAATTTCTGGTCGTCGGGGAGTACGTCGGAGCCTATGAGCTTTACGATTTCCATAAGAGAGTTTTCCTCCTGTAAAAGGGCGGAAAATCTGTTTCTGCATTCTACAAAGTCGGGACCGATATTTTCGTTAAACCAGGGATCCAGATCGTTAAAATACTCGCTGTATGAATCCATCCAGTTAATAGCCGGGTAGTGTCTCGCGTACGCAAGCGCTTTATCAAGAGCCCAGAATACACGTGTAAAACGCTTTGTGTTCTGAGTTACGGGTTCCGAGAAGTCCGAACCCTGCGGTGAAACCGCTCCGATAATTGTAACCGAACCGCTGTCGTGGGAGAGAGTTTTTACTCGTCCGGCTCTTTCGTAGAATTCCGCGAGTCTCGACGGAAGATAAGCGGGGAAGCCTTCCTCGGCAGGCATTTCTTCAAGTCGTCCCGAAATTTCTCTTAAAGCCTCAGCCCATCGTGAAGTGGAGTCCGCCATAATAGCTACGTCGTAACCCATATCGCGGTAATATTCCGCAAGGGTAATTCCCGTGTAAATAGAAGCCTCACGCGCGGCAACGGGCATATTGGATGTGTTTGCTATAAGAACTGTACGATCGGTCATCGGACGTCCGGATTTCGGGTCAACGAGGCTTGAAAACTCTTCGAGTACCTGCGACATCTCGTTTCCGCGTTCTCCGCAGCCGACGTAAACAATAATATCCGCGTCGCTCCATTTAGCTAACTGGTGCTGGTTCATTGTTTTACCTGTGCCGAAACCGCCCGGAATAGCGGCGGTACCGCCCTTGGCAATCGGGAACATTGTATCCATTGTACGCTGTCCCGTAATAAGCGGAACAGTTGTGGGAAGTCTTTTTTCAATCGGACGGGAAAAACGTATAGGCCATTTCTGGCAGAGAGTAAGCTCGTGAATCTCGCCGTATTCGTCTTTTATCTTTGCTACGGTATCAAAGATTTTGTATTCGCCGTCAGGCATTACTTCGGTAATCTCTCCTGAAATTTCGGGAGGAACCATAAGTCTGTGCTCGATAATCTGTGTTTCGGGAATTGTCGCGTAAATTTCTCCCGCGTTAAGTTTATCGCCGGGCTTAACCTTTAAAGTAACGTTCCAAAGCTTCTCGGAATCTAAAGCGTTAACCTGGGAACCGCGGCTAATAAACGCGCCGGATTCTTTTTCAATCGCCTTAAGCGGGCGCTCGATTCCGTCGTACATATTATCAAGTATACCGGGACCTAAAAGTACGTTCATCGGATTTCCTGTACCCGTAATCGGGTCGCCGGGTTTAAGTCCGGTGGTCTCCTCGTAAACCTGAACCGTAGTATAATCGTCGGTAATGCCGATAATTTCGCCTACAAGGTTTTCCTTTCCGACATGTACCATTTCCATCATTTTAAATTCGGTCTTGCCTTTAACCGTAATTACAGGTCCGTTAATACCGAAAATTACATTATTATTCATAGTATCATCTCACTTATCAGCTGATTTTTAAATCCGCGTTCTTGAGGAAAGAAGCTCGTTTGCTGTCTAACTTGCTGTCTAAAGTATTATCGGCAACAATTTCAAGCTTTTCGCAAAAACCTCTGAGTCCGCCGATTCGGATTTTGTTATCGGCTTTTACTTCGGCTTCGCCCGAAAAAACGGATTTAATATCTTTTTCAAATTTTAAATCATCTTCTTTTACATAGATGATACAGCTGTTGTCTTTAAAAGTATCAGCAATTTCTTTCGCGAAAGCCAAAAGCTTATCTTTATATTCGGGGGTTTCGGAAAAATCTTTAAGCTTGTCTTCGCTGTGCTGAAAGATTGTACTTACCATCTCGTCGCGGATTCTGAAAACATTTCCCTGAGCTTCAAGATTTTTAACCGCGTATTTTCCCGTGATTTCGGATTTTTCGGCGGAAATAAGCTTCTTTATGTATTTATCGGCGTCAGCTTTTCCTTCAGCACGATGACATCATCGTTGTATTTCTTTATGGCGTTTAAGAAATTGCTCGATTTATTATCACTCATTTTTTCATCTCCTTACAGCTTAATACCGATAGCTTCCTGAACGTATCTTGTAATACTGTCGGCCGTTCTTCCGTTTCCGTGGCGGTCGGGAATCTCGACGATAAGAGGACGTTTTCGGTTAAGCTTTAAGTCATAAACGAGCTCGGGGCATTTTGAAACCAAAGTTTCCGTCATTAATACTACGGCGATTTCGGGATCTTCCATAGCTTTTAAAAGCTCCCGGCGTATATGTTCTTCCGAATGAACAACAACGCCTTCAACGCCCGCAAGCCTCATACCCATCTGGGTATCAACGTTATCACTAATAAGATAGTATTTCATATTAACCGTTAAGAATAAGAATTGAAATAAGCATTCCGTAAAGCGCGATACCTTCACCGAGAGCAACGAAGATAATTGCCTTACCGAAGTTTTTGGGATCCTCAGCAGCAGCTCCGATAGCGGCGGGAGCTCCGTGTCCAACCGCGATACCGCCGCCTATACAGGCGATACCTGTTGAAAGGCCTGCTCCGAGATACTGGAAGCCTTTTGCCGTAGCGTCAACAGCGGCAGCTGAATCAGTAGCCGCGCCCGCGGCAAGAGGGAAGATAAGGCATAATGATAATACAGCGCCGAAAGAAGCTAACTGTAAAAGCAGGGAACGCTTAGCGTTACCTTTTTTCTGGAAATTCTTTGTAGCAGCTACTACGGATAAAACTAAAAGTGCTACAGGTAAAATCATAAAAACAGCGTTTAATAACATAATAATATCTCCTTTTTTATAATAGACTTATTTATCAATTTTTTACCAGGCTGAGCTTAACCGGTTCGTACGGTCTGCCTTCGCCCGAATAGAATCTGCTGAACATTTCGTAATATTCAAGTCTTAATACCTGAATCGATACGAGAAGCGCCTCAAGCGCGCACACAAGCGCGTTTCCGATTACAACAACAGGCCAGTAACCTACGGAGCCTACTGTTTCGGCGAGAGTAAATACAACCTGCATCATACCCGCGTGAACGAGTACAAACGCCGCGACTCTTAAAAAGCTCATTGTATTTGAAACGTAACTCAAAAGCACTTCTATTGATTCAAATACGTTTTCAAGAATGAAGTTCCCCCAGCTTTCGGGAGCCCAGTCGCTGTCGCCGTTAACAAGTTTCGAAAGAGGTTCTCTCAGGAATATCAGTATAAAAGCGATTGCGATTATAATAATGTAGATAGGGGAAAAGATGTTATTATTTAAAAATAACAATTCAACAAGCCCCGCGCAAATCATTCCGTAGAAAATGAGTCCGCAAATTCCGCTCGTATCAAAAATAGCTTTTCCTATATTTCCCTGTCTTATTGAAGTGTAAATGTTAAGACACATCGCCATACACAATAGCAGCATACCTATCGCAACGGCTATATACAGTATGTAGTTTATACATTCGGAGGACATTACTTCAATGGGTTTTTCTTTCATATGCAGAATACCCTTATAGAACCAGTCCATACCGTTTTCAAATCCGAAAACGCTTCCGTACAGAGCTCCGAATATCATTCCCGAAAAACCGCACGGCAGAAGTATCTTACCTATAGCCATCTTTCTGTTAAACCACATAAAGAGACCCGCAAGCATTACGCAAAGTCCGTGCCCGACGTCGCCGAACATTATACCGAACAGCGTAAAATATGTAATCGCGATAAACATCGTCGGGTCAATTTCTTTGTATTTGGGAACGCCGTACATTTCCGTATAGAACTGGAACGGACGCGCAAAGAAATTATTTTTTAACTTAACAGGAGGATTAAGCTGAAGCTCATCTTTGGCGTTGCTTACGCTTACCTCAACGCTCTCAATTTTCAGAAGAGCTTTCCTTATTTTTGCCGCCTTTTGCTCGGATACCCATCCGGTTAGAATAAACCCTTCGCCTCTTTCCATAGCGTGTGTTCTGATTGTAAGGGAAAGGTTGTACTCAGAAGCTTTTGTATAGTAACTCAAAATCTTCTTTTCGTTTTCCGCGGCAAAAGTTCTTATCTTTTCATTGATTTGATCGAGTTCGGCTTTCAGCTTTTCCACATCGGATTTAAGACGTTTGTAACGTTTTTCTGGAGCCTCGTCCATATCTCCGAATGAACTCTTTTCAAAATAAAGTCTCGCGAAAAGCCGTTCCGCTTTTTCGTACATTGTAACGGGTACAAAGTACACAGCCCACATATACGAGCCTTCTTCCATACATGGAATAAACTCTATATAGTCCATCTTAAAATTCTCGGTGCCGAGTTTTTTAAGATTTTCTTTAGGCAAACGTCCGAAAACAGCCTTAACGTACTTCATCTCCAAAAGCTCTTCGATATTCGCGTCAACGGAAACGAAGTGGCTTGTTTCTTCACGGGCGCGTTTACATTCGTTGTATTCTTTCTGAAGTCCGGCGCGCTCGTTTTCCATTTTTTCAACCGTTGCGGAAATCTTTTTAGAGTATTCTTCGATTCTTTCGTATTTCGGTTTAAACTTCTTTTTCGTGTGTATATATCTCGGCTCAATTGAGAGAATTTTAAGAACATTGGTAATTCTCGCCATCGGTTCGCTGTAAATGTTATGCGGAGTCGCTCTGTTGAAACCGACCATATTCGAATAGAAGTTGCTTACCTCATCGGGCTGAAACGCCTTCGACTTTCCGAGTATTAAACAAACGTCGTCAAGAGCTTGTTTATGACCTATTATACTGAAAGCTTTAATATTTTCAACACTCAATCCAAATCACCTCCTTAAATGTTTATAAACTAATATACAAGCAGAAGTTCAACTACGCTTTTATCCACGTTATATCTCGCGCCTTCGGTAAGGCATATGAGATTGTGGAGTTCTATTTCACACAGCACAATGTATGAAATCATAACAGTTGTAGCGCTGTCCGAGAAATACATATTGTGCTTTGCTTTCTTGTATTTTACTTTAATCTCAAGCTCATCCAAATAATCGTAGTCAAGTTTATCAATAAGTTTTCCTGTTCTTGTCTGAGCCATTATATCGTAAACTTCCTCAACGGTCTGCGCGTGACACATTGCGTCGATTACAGCGGGTTTTAAAGTTCCGAAAGGAATAATATAACTGTTTACGGTTTTCGGATCGATATGATAATATTTCTTTAAACGAACTATATTGAGAAAGTTTCTGTAATCTATAATTGAATCAAAAAAGCTTTTCAGTTCCACATACTCAGCGGACTTTCCGCTTTTCTCAATCGCGTTATAAAGCTCAATATATAAATTTGTATAAAGCTCGTTTTCGATTTGAGTTATCGGGATTTTTTTCAAATCATTTGAGTTATATTTACTGAGGATTTTTTCGTAACGCGTATTTTTAACCGCTTCTATAAACTGTTCATAGTTTTTTACTTCGGCTAAAGCGTTGAGATTAATAGAAGTTTTTTTAGCGATATGAGCCGGAACGGTGAAATTATAGCTGCGCTTTTCGTTTGAGTTGAGCATAGTAAGGATTCTTATTATCTCGTTAATCTCGGTTTTATGCGCGACATAAGCGGATATATCCTCGCCGACGCTAAGCTCATAACGGCACAAAGTATCGAATTCGTTAATCTGATACTGCTTTAAAAGACTTTCAAAAAGTCCGCGGCGCATTCCTCTCTCATTAGCTTCACCGAAAGCGTTAATATATTGAGTATTCTGTTTTAAATATGCCATAACATCGGGAACGCTCTGACAGTTTAAAAGAGCCTTATAGTCTTTATCCGTTAAGCGCTTTCCGTATTTGGCTTTAGCGCGCGCGTATACCGCGTAACTGGTATCCGACATATTTATTCACCTCTTTAAGCCGTACATTTGCTGTTATTAAAACAGGGAAGGGGTTCGGCTTTTATTTAAGTACGTCCGCGACAATTTCGTCAACCCAGCGGTCGGCGTTTTCATCAAATTTTTTCTTTAGCGCTTCGGACTGCTTTTGTGTTAAAGCTATAGTCTTTTCGTACTTTTCTTTGCTTTCGTTTTCTATTTTTCCTTTCTGAGCTTCAACTTCCGCTTTTGCGTCATCAATATATTTTTCGTATATTTTCTTTGATTCTTCGCTTATCTGAACTTCATATTCTTCTTTTTGTTTTTTTGTTTCCTCGCCGAAAGCTTTAGCCTGCTCGTCAATATCAACTAATTTTTTAATTATATCTTGCATAACTAAATCTCCTATATATAAAAGTTAAATTACTAACTCGCTTTCTTCAACTCTTTCGTTAAAGAATTCTATAATTTTAATACAGGGTTTTCTTAAAACCAAACCTATAAACAGCGCTCCTAACGCGAACAGTAAAAGTAAGCCTAAATTCATCCAGTAATTTGTGGAATTCACACCTGCTACAGCTTCTCTTAACGCGCTTACTCCGTATTTGAACGGAAGGAAAGGAGCCATTGCCCTGAACGGTTCGGGTAGAACTTCTATCGGGAATGTTCCGCCGGAGCCCGCTACCTGAAGCACAAGAATAATAACCGCGAGCGCCTTTCCGAGTACGCTGAATGTAATTGTCAGCGAGTAAATAATTAATGAATAAACAAAACTTGAGACAAGGCTCGCGAAAATGAACAGCCACGGGTCATCACATTGTATTTTAAGGAATAGTATGTCGCCTAAAGCGATAACGAGTCCCTGTACTTCCGCCATAATAAAGAATATAAGGTAACGTCCGAAATAAATCTGATAATCTTTAGGCTTGTTAAGCGTTTTAAGCTCGCGCTTTGTAAGGCTTACGCTTATTACGGCGACAAGCACAACTCCGCCTACCCACAGACCGAGGGAAGTATAGAACGGTGTCATAGCCGAGCCGTAGTTTTTAACAGGGTATACTCTGTGTTCTTTTGTTGCAACAGGCCCTGATACAAACTTGCCGAGCTCTTCGGGGTTTTCGATAATCGGAGTAATAAAGTTTTCAACTTTCTTGTTATTCTTTATATCCTCAACTTTTTTAACTAAGGAATCTATTTTTGTGCCCGCGTTCTTCAGTAAATCGTTAAGGTTATTAAATGTGGCTTTAAGGTTGTCTACCGTTTTAATTCCGTTGTTTAAGACCTTTTTGATTGTACCTGTGCCCGAACCGAGCGAACTTACAAATTCCGAAACATTGTCGAGCGCGGAATAAGTTTCGTTCGCGGCTTTATCCAATTTGCTCTTAATATCCGAGAAGTTTGTTTTAGCTTTGCTTAATTCGGTTTTAGCTGAAGAAATCTCGGATTTAATTTCATTTTGAACATTTTTGGGAAGATTGCCTGTGGTGCGGATTGTGTTGCAGGCTTTGTTGATTTTATTAATAATATTGTTTTGCTTTTTATTTGATTTATTAAGAAGTTTTATAAGGATGTCGGTTTTTATTTTCGGGAAAACCGTTTGAATCTTATTTAAAACCGAAATAGCCGTATTATTTACAGAAATAATTTTATTATTAATTGAAGTAATACGAGAAAGCTTGTCGGCAGCGGCGTCTGAATCTTTGCCCAGCTCTTTAAAAGTGTCGGTTAATTCATCGTCAACATCCTGTGAATAGCCGGAACCCTGATTGATAATTGACGCGATTGAGTCACTTATCTGGCTTGAGGTTGAGCTGAAACCTTTAAGAGTATTTTTAACATCCGTGCCTACAGCTCCGGCTTTATTGATAGCCGCTCTTATTGCGGGTTCCAAATCCTTATTGGATTCCAAAAGGTTGTTAATTGAATCTAAAGTTGAAATAAACAGCGCGTTTGTTTTGCTGAATTCATTTAAATCGACTTTTGTGTTTTTAAGAATTTTTACTATTTTATCCGCCGCGTCAGCCTTGTAGTCGGAGATATCCGTTCCTGTCATATTTAAAGCGGTCGCTATAACTTCGGTAATCTTATCGACATAGGTTTTATTAACGGATTTTTCAATCGCCTCGGCGCCTTTGGCAGTGATTTTGGGAGCGATAGCGTTGATTTTTTCGTTTACGTAGTACTGAACTTTAGCTTGCTTGAATTTACCCGTTGTTATGGAAAACAGGCTCTTACTGAAATTCTCGGGAATGACAACAGCGGCGTAGTATTTTCCGTCTTTTACGCCTTGGAGAGCCGTCTTTTTGTTAACGAATTTCCAGCCCATGCTGTTATTTTGCTTTAAATTATCGGTAATCGAATCACCGGCGTTAATCTTTAAAGCCTTGTAGTTGTATCCTTTATCAAGCGAACAGACCGCGAAATTAAGCGCTCCGGTATTTGAATACGGGTCCCAGTTTGACGCGATATTGAACCAGGAATACAAAGCGGGAAGGATGGCAATTCCTATAATTACAACAAATACTATAATATTTCTTGCGACATTTTTTAAGTCATATTTTAAAATTGAAAATATATTTTTCAATACTTTTCCTCCTCGTTTTCCCCGGTTTCGGGTTTAATGCTGTATTCATCCTCAACGCCGAGGTATTCAGCGTATTTATGGTACTTGTAGTCGGCGCGTATCATAAGAGCCGCGCACCAGAAATCGGTAATTACCCAAAGAATCAGAAACGCAATTTTGTTTTCAAGACTGAACATAAGCGTAAGGAACAAAATCCCGGAAATAATAATAAAAATTGTTCCGTATTTTTTGTAACTTAACCTTTTTCGCTTTGCTTCTTCGTAATCGTTTTTAATTTTCAGATAAGTAAGATGCTCTTGATTTTCCATATCAGATATAATACTCCATTTTAATTATTTAGAACAGAAAAATGTTTAATCAAAACTTTCCAAAGAAATTATATATAAATATTATTTAGTTATAATTATAATAACGAAATAAATTAAAAAAACATTGTAAAAATTTAATTTTTCAGCGACTGAAGCGGCGCGGGAAGCCGTCCGCCTCTGTTTATAAATACATCGGCGTTTCCTTTTCTTATCGGCATAACGGGGCCTGTACCGAGCAGTCCGCCGAAATTGAGGTCGTCGCCTGCTTTTTTACCGATAGCGGGAATAAGTCTTACGGCCGTTGTTTTTGAGTTTACCATACCGATAGCCGCCTCGTCGGCTATAATAGCCGAAATCGTTTCGGCGCTTATATCTCCGGGAACAACAATCATATCGAGTCCAACCGAACATACAGCGGTCATACATTCTAATTTTGTAATATCGAGCGCGCCTTTTTTTGCCGCGGAAATCATCCCCGCGTCCTCGCTTACGGGAATAAACGCTCCCGAAAGTCCGCCTACGTGTGACGACGCCATAACTCCGCCTTTTTTAACCGCGTCGTTCAAAAGCGCCAAAGCGGCTGTCGTTCCGTGGCATCCGCAGCTTTCAAGTCCCATTTCCTCTAAAATATACGCTACGCTGTCGCCGACCGCGGGAGTCGGGGCGAGGGAGAGGTCAACTATTCCGAAAGGAACGCATAATCTTTTTGAAGCTTCTTTAGCTACAAGCTGGCCCATTCTTGTGATTTTAAAAGCGGTCTTTTTAACCATATCCGCTATTTCGTCAATACTTTTTCCGGCGCCGTCTTTAGCTAAAGCCGCTCTTACAACACCCGGTCCCGAAACGCCTACGTTAATTACGCAGTCTGATTCGCCCGCGCCGTGGAAAGCTCCCGCCATAAACGGGTTGTCCTCGGGCGCGTTGCAGAATACAACGAGCTTAGCCGCCCCGATGCAATCTCTGTCGGCGGTTTTTTCGGCGGTTTGTTTTACGATTTTACCCATCATTTTAACGGCGTCCATATTAAGCCCCGCTTTGGTTGAGCCAATATTTACCGATGAGCAAACTCTTTCGGTAACCGCCAAAGCTTCGGGAATGCTGTCGATAACGGCGTAATCTCCCGCGGAAAAACCTTTCTGAACGAGCGCGGAGTATCCGCCGATAAAGTTAACGCCGAGGTTTTTTGCCGCTTTATCGAGCGATTTCGCGAATTTTACGACGTTTTTGCTCTGGCAGGGAGCCGCCACCATACCGATGGGGGTAACGGAAATTCTCTTGTTAATTATCGGAATACCGTATTCTTTTTCTATATCTTCGCCTGTTTTAACGAGATCCTGAGCGTATCTGCAAACTTTATCGTAAACTCTGCCGCTTGCTTTATCTATATTCTCGTCCATACAGTCCAAAAGCGAAATACCCATCGTAATCGTTCTTACGTCTAAGTTTTCGTTATCAATCATATTTATAGTTTCAAGAATATCTTTTGTTTCTAACATAATTAAATCCTCTCGAAAGCTTTAAATCCTGTGCATACTGTTGAAGATGTCCTCGTGCATAACGTGAATCTTGGTAGAGGTTTCTTCTCCGACTTTTTCGAGCTTTTCTCTTAACGCGTCAAGCTCAATATCGCCTTTTTTTATCTCAACCATCATAGTCATTGCGAACATATCCTGAAGCACGCTCTGGGTAACTTCGATTATATTTACGTCAGCGTTGGCGCAGGCTGCGGATACTTTCGCGAGTATTCCTACTTTGTCTTTTCCGACTACGGTAATTATAGCTTTCATTTTGTACCTCCGTGCGTTTTAATACAACTAAATATTATACTACTTATAATTTGATTTTGCAAATATAAAACTACAAATTTCGTTTGCATAAATTTATTAATTATGATATATTTAATTCGGTGATTGTTATGAAAATAATTTGCGATACACATGTTCATTCCGATAATTCATTCGACGGCGAAAGCTCGGTTGCCGAAATCTGCGAATCCGCCGTTAAAAAGGGGATAAATACAGTAATTGTTACCGACCATATGGAAGCGCCCGAGATACGCCTCGGAGATAAAAGCGTCTATGGTAACGCCTGTAAATCAATAGCTCAGTCTGTATCGGACGTGGAAAAATACTCCGAAAAATATAAAGATGAACTCAGGCTATTAAAGGGAATGGAGCTCGGCGAGCCGATGCATATGCCTAAACTTACAAAAAAAGCGCTTGAAATAGCTGATTTTGATTTTATACTCGCCTCGGTTCATAATCTTAAAGACGAGGAAGATTTTTACTATCTTGAGTATAATGAGAATAATGTCGACAGTTTATTAAAAAGATATTTTGACGAACTTCTTGATACAGCCCAAAACGCCGAATTTGACAGCCTTGCTCATTTAACATATCCTCTAAGGTATATCTACGAAAGAACGGATATCAGGCCCGATATGAATAAATACAGCGGCGTGATTGACGAAATTTTTAAAGCGCTGATTAAAAGGGATAAGGCGCTTGAAGTGAATACTTCGGGGCTTTTTGAACTTATCGGCACAACTCTTCCCGATATAAACCTTGTAAAACGCTTTAAAGAGCTCGGCGGAAAATATGTTACCGTCGGAAGCGATTCCCATAACGCCGAAGATTTAGGGAAAGGCGTTGAAAAGGGAATAGAGCTTATAAAAACCTGCGGGTTTAAGTATTATACCGTTTTCTGTAAACGCGAGCCTAAATATGTGGAAATCTGGTATTGATTCAAAAAGTAAAGGCAATGAAGCGGAAAGCTTCATTGCCTTTCGTTGTCGAAAAAATTATATCACTCCGTGAGCTGTTTTTCAAGTATAGCGAAGTAAGTTTTTTAAATTAGTCGAAATTTGTAAAATTATAACTCCCGGGCGAGTTTTTTTATGTATTCTTTAAGCTGGTCTTTGGTTTCGGGATGTTTGAGTCCAACGTCGATATTTGCCTTTAAAACGCCGAACTTGTTGCCCATATCAAAGCGGTTGCCTTCCATCTCAACAGCGGTCATACCTTTTGTTACGGCAATTTCTTTCATAGCGTCCGTAAGCTGAATCTCGTTTCCGGCTCCGGGTTTGGTTCTTTCAAGTATTTCAAAAATTTCGGGAGGAAGAACAACGCGGTCTGTAATGGAATAAAGTGAAAGAACTTCCTCTTTTGTCTGAGGTTTCTCGACCATATCCGTGCATTTAAAGATATTATCGCGGATATTTTCAACTTCAAGCGAACCGTACTTGTGAATTTCGCTTTCGGGAACTTTTTTAACTCCTAAAACACCCTCGCCGAATTCGCCGTAAGCGTCAATAAGCTGTTTAATCGCGGGAGTTCCCTCGCAGTCTATAACGCCGTCGCCGAAAAGTACAGCGAAAGGTTCGTTTCCTACAAAAGCTTTTGCTTTAAGTACCGCGTGTCCGAGGCCTTTCATTTCTTTCTGGCGGATAAAAGTTATGTCAGCAAGATTAGCGATTTCGTGAATCTGCTTTAAGAAATCGTCTTTTCCGCTTTTTCTGAGATTAGCCTCTAACTCGGGCGAGTAATCAAAGTGGTCCTCAATTACTCCTTTGCCTCTGTTTGTAATAATTAAAATATCGGTAATTCCCGCGGCAACAGCTTCCTCAACAATGTACTGAATAGTAGGTTTATCCACAATCGGAAACATTTCCTTGGGCATACTTTTTGTGGCGGGAAGAACCCTTGTACCGAACCCCGCGGCGGGGATTATTGCTTTTCTTATTTTTTGAGTACCTTTCATAATACACCTCCTGTAAAAACAAAATAGGGGATGAATTCAATAACGAAATATACGGCGAGTAGGCTTATCGCGATAGCGGTATTTACTCCGCCTTTTGTCTGAAATTCGTCAGCCGGTTTTTCGCTATTGGATTTTATATCTTTGATTTTAGTTTTACAATGTTTAAAATACCATCTGTTCGCAAAGATACCGACAATTATTTTAAGAGCTAACTGAGCTATTGAGCTGAAATACATAAGCCCAAGCAATATAAGATTTAAAGAACTCATTGAAGCTATGCCTTTGTATAGTTCGTTCATAGCGTCAGTCGGATTAGAAGCGGATGCGTAGTAGTTGTTAAAAAGCTCGTTCATTTGCTGGCCTGCGGGTGTGCAGTAGTGAATATAAAGCTCGGATATCCACAAAAAAATCATTAAAGCTGTAATCAACGCTCCGATTTTATACATCTTACGATAAAGAAGATATCCTCCGCTGAATAAGAAAGCGCAGAAATTAAACCGTCCTTTTGAAAAGTTCTTTATGTTGTTGAAAACTCTTATGAAATAAGGTGTGTTTTTTTGAACATATTTTGAAATTTCGCCCGCGGTTACGCCGTCGCCCATATCTTCCTCGGGATTTACTCCCGCCATCGGGTCCATAACGTTAGTGAAATTAGGGTTGAAACCGCCGGGGTTAAAACCGCCCGGATTCTGGGTATTTGCGTTTTGAGAGGAAAGGGGGAAACCGCATCTTCCGCAGTAGAACATTCCCTTTTGGTTTTCCGTTTTACATCTGGGACAAATTATACTGTCGCTTTCGGATTCTTTCTTTTCTTCTTCTTTATTAAAACTGAAATTTTCGCCGTGCTGATTTTCATAAGCGCAGCGGTTTTCAATTTCGTAGCATTGTCTGTGGTGCGGAGCGCCGCATTCGGGACAAACAACAATATCGTCGCCGTCTTTAAACTCAACGTTGCAGACGGGGCATTTTAAACCATTAAAATCCATAGATTCTCCCTAAGATTTCATATTGTATTCTTTAATATTTATAATATCATTATTTGCCAAAAAAAGCAAATAAAAATAATTATTTACATTATTGAGTATTTTTGTTATAATAAACAGCAGCTTTAGTAAAAGCGCGCGCAGCGTGCTTGCGGGTGCGCAAATAAAAAAGAGGTAATATTTATGGTTCAGTTTGAAGAACTTTTATTAAGACTTGAAAATTCAAAACCCGATATCGACGATTTATCCGACGCGCTCGGTTTAAAATCCATGATGTCGGAAATCGAACAGCTTGAGCTTAAAGCGACCGAGCCGGGTTTCTGGGATGATGTAGAAAAATCCCAGTCCGTACTTCAGAAAACCGGAGTTTTAAAAGCGACGGTTGAAGAGTATAACAAGCTTGTAGAGCATTATGACGACGCTAAAGCGCTTATCGAACTCGCAAACGAGGAAGAGGACGAAGGGCTTTATGACGAGGCTCTGTCTGAGGTTGAGGCGGTTGAATCCGATCTCGCTAAGCAAAAGCTTAAAACTCTCTTAACGGGCGAGTATGATAAAAACAATGCCGTGCTTACTTTCCACGCGGGCTCGGGCGGTACCGAGGCTCAGGACTGGGCGGAAATGCTTTTCCGTATGTACACCCGCTGGGCCGAAGCGCATAATTTTAAAGTTAAAACCGTCGATTATCTTGACGGCGATGAAGCCGGCTTAAAATCCGCCGTTCTTCTTATCGAAGGCGAAAACGCTTACGGCTACCTTAAAAGCGAGGCGGGAGTTCACCGTCTTGTGCGAGTTTCGCCTTTTGATTCCCAGGGCAGACGCCATACAAGCTTCGCTTCTCTTGAAGTAATGCCCGAGATTGACGACGATATAAAGGTTGATATTAATCCCGAAGATATTAAAATGGACGTTTACCGCGCCAGCGGCGCAGGCGGCCAGAAGGTAAATAAAACTTCCTCGGCAGTTAGACTTACTCATATCCCTACGGGAATTGTTGTAGCGAGCCAGGTAGAAAGAAGCCAGTACCAGAACCGCGACGTCGCTATGAAAATGTTGGCGTCAAAATTAATGGAAATAAAAGAGCGCGAACATCTCGATAAAATTGAGGATATTAAGGGCGTCCAGAAGGAAATTACATGGGGAAGCCAGATACGTTCCTATGTATTTATGCCGTACACAATGGTAAAAGACCACCGCACAAATTTTGAAACAGGTAATGTTGAAAAAGTTATGGACGGCGATCTCGACGGATTTATAAACGCGTATCTTAAAGGTTTAAGTACAGGAACATTGGATAGTTAAAAAAATCAGGCCGGGTAACCGGCCTTTTATTTTTCTAAAAGAGAAATTAAATTATCAATTGAAAAATTATCGTCATTTTCAAAAAAGAATTCTAAAGTTCGATTATTATCGTAAGAATGCTCAACTTCTTTTGAGTAATTCTGAATTATTCTTATTACATCGGGATTTTCCTTAGCCGAGGCTATGGAAGCCGTAATAATATAAGCGCAGAAAAACTTTTTAATTGTGTCGAGCATATCCGAGCCGTCAACAGCGTTTAAGAAATAACGATATAAATAATAAACCGCCAACCTTGTATATATCTCGTCGTACTTATCGCTTTGGTTGTAATCGGAAGCTTTTTTTATTATGTTTTTATATTCGGGGTTAATAAACTCCAGTCTCTCGTGAATATCGAAAATGAATTTTATATTTCTTTTTGAGAAATTACTTTTACCTCCGAAATACTTCAAAAGCTGTTTAAGCCTTTCTCTGAACGGTAAATCCTTATTTATAATTATCTTCTGAGCTTCCGTTCTTAAATTCAGGAGTTTATCCATATTTTCGCGGTTATAGCTTACGTTATTAAGATTATAATTCTTTTCGGGAATTATAAAATCTTCGTTTAATATTAACTTCGCCGCTTCGGGACAGGCTAAAGAAAGCGTATGCTCCGTAAAACTCTCGTAATCCATAGTTATCCTCGGGAACTTTTTACAGGTTTCGCAGAGGTTTTCCTCGCCTAAATTTATGTAAATATCGCACAGCTCGTCCTTGTTCCAGAACGGACAGCGCATATTATTAAGCGTAAAAATTCGGTCACCGTCCTCGTCGGTTACGGTGACTTTTCTCAATTTATCGCCGAATTCTCCTTTTACATCGTTGTAGAAAAGCTCGCTTTTTTCATCCACAACAACATCCCAGCCCTGACAACAGCTGTCGGGGCACTGATTAGCGATACATTTGAATTTTTTATAATAATCGGGATAAAATTTTTGCATATTATTCCTTAAAAGAATTAAGCTCTTTGTAAAGCTTCTTCAATACAGATAGCAAGCTGGTCGGGACAGGAAGTTCCTCTGCCGTTGCAGTCGATGCCTTTAAGCTTTTTAACCGCGTCTTCTGCCTTCATTCCTTTAACGAGCGCCGCGACTCCCGTAGTATTTCCGTTACAGCCGCCTGTAAATTTACAATCCTTAATAATTCCGTCCTCAATTTCAACGGCAATATTCCTTGAGCAAACTCCGTACGGAGTGTAATTGTACTTCAAATTAACTCACCCTTTTATGTTTTTTAACTATTATATGACCTCGGTAAATCCAAGTCAAGAAAATTTTTTATATTTTTTGTGGTAAGGAGTGGATTTTTGTGTTATACTATGATGTATATTAATTATTATACTGGAAAAGGATGTAAATATGTCTGTCCGAATAAACTTAGGAAAATGGGGTTCTGTATTCGCTGTACCGTCCTGCGTAGTTGACGAACATCTTAAAATCGCGGGCGCGAGCCAGCTTAAAGTTCTTCTGTTTTTGCTTAAAAATTCAGATAAAAGTTATACATATAAAGAAATCGGCGATGCTTTAACACTTCACGAATCCGATGTAAAAGACTGCGTTGAATTTTGGGTTGAGCGTGAGGTTTTAACGAAAGCGGAAAACGGGCTTGCTCCGGGCAAAGCTTCTGAAAAGTCTACTGCCGAGGACAAACAGGCTTTTGACGTTAAGAAGAAAACAGTCGTTACAAGACCTGTTAAACCCGATGTTATAACTACCGCTCAGATTATAAATACCGACGATAATTTAAAAGCGCTTTTAGCTGAGGTTGAAGTTTCTCTCTCGAAACCTCTCTCAAGCGGAGGTACTTCCGTAATCGTAATGCTTTACGATACCTGCGGGCTTCCGGCTGAAGTTATCGTTATGCTCGTTAATTACTGCGTAAGTATCGGAAAAACCGATATGCGTACAATCGAACGTCTCGGTGTGAAGTGGGCTGACGACGGAGTTGATACTATAGAAGCCGCCGATAATAAAATCGCCGCCGCTAAACGCTCAAGTGAAAACTGGAGCAGAATAAAATACGTATTCGGTCTTAATAACGCCGGTTCTCCGACCGCGAAACAGCTTGATTACGCGGATGTATGGATAGGCGAGTGGCATTTCTCGGATGAAATGCTGCGTTTTGCCTACGAGGCAAATGTAGATAATACAGGAAAAATGTCTTTCCCGTATATTAATAAAGTGCTTAAACGCTGGCACGACGCCGGAGCCGTAACTTTAGATGATGTTAAAAAGTTAGATAATAAGCAGGATAAAAAATCCGAAAAGAAAACTTCAAAAAAATCTTCCTATGATTTAGAGGAGTTAATGAAAATTAAGTAGAGGAAATCTTATGGGATATAGTTCAGAAGTAAGAAAAAAATCAATTGATATTATAAAAGAACGCAAGCTTTCCGCCGAAAGAAAAGCGGATTTTAAACGCGATAAAATCTTTTCGGTAATTCCCGAAGCAGCCGAGTACGAGCGGAAAATCGCTTCCTGCGCTATTAAAGCGGGACGCGCTGTAATTCGCGGAGGCGACGTGAAATCGGAGCTTGAAAAGCTGAAAGACGAAAGTTTAAAGCTTCAGGCTGAGTACGAAACCCTTTTAAATTCAAAAGGCTATTCCACAAAAGATACCGAGCCCGATTATTACTGCAAGGAATGTAACGATACAGGCTTTATCGAAAAAGATAACCGTACTGTTATGTGTTCCTGCCTTAAAAAGGTTATGGTCGAAACAGCCTGCGCCGAGCTTAATAAAAATTCGCCTTTAAGTCTTTGCACATTCGAGGACTTAGATTTAAAATATTATTCAAAAGAGAAGAATCCCGATTATCCCCGTTCATCTTACGAGCAGATGAATAAAATTTTTGAATACTGCAAAAACTATGCCGAAAAATTCAGACCTGACAGTGAAAGTATTTTTATGAACGGAATGACAGGTCTCGGAAAAACCCATCTCAGCCTCGCTATAGCTAACGAAGTAATAAAACGCGGTTACGGAGTAATATATGTTTCCGCTCCTATTATAGTTTCTAAACTTGAAAAGGAACAGTTCTCCCGCAATAAGGAGAATAATAATACCGAACAGACCTTAACCGAGTGTGACCTGCTTATTGTTGACGACCTCGGAACCGAGTTCTCAACCCAGTTTTCCTCAAAAGCGCTTTATAATCTTTTTAACTCGCGCCTTCTGCTCGGAAAACCGATTATAATAAATACAAACCTTGATCTTGCCGAACTCGAAAAGCTCTATACCCAGCGCTTTGTGTCGAGAATAATAGGCGAAGCCCGCCGCCTCGACTTCTTCGGCGAGGATGTAAGGTTGAAAAAGACGTAAAATATGGTGCCGGCTCAAAAACTTTCCGAGTTTTGAGCCGGCACCTTTTTAAAGTTAATATTTAAGTTTTATTCATCCTCGAAATAACTTTCGGCGTGTTTTGCGTATTCGGATTCTTTTATATTAAAATGATTAAAATAGGCTACATTCTTTAAAGGATATACGCCTGTATCGAAAGCTTTAAAGTACACATAGATGATATTGCGTTTATTTCTGTTATAAATTACTTTTTTTATATCCGCGTTACCTACATTGTTTTTTTCAGCATTTTCATCATTGATTCCATAATAATTGTCAAAAACGATTTCGGTATAATCTTTATCATAATATGCTTTTTGTGTAACCGGTTTTTTTGAATAACGTCTTGCTGAATTAACTAACTTATTAAACTCATCTTTTGAAACTGTAATATCCAAAAAAATCTCTGTACATCTATCAAAATAATTATACGTTCTGTATGAATAGTCGTTTATTGAGTAATTGCTTATGTTTTCAGGAAAATAATTAATGGTTTGTGAACCGTCAAATCTCCGATATTGTTTTGAATCTGTAATGTATTCTTCTCCAAAAGAACATGCTGAAATGGTTAATATTAAAAACAAAGTTATTACAGCAAAACTAATCTTTTTTAATAATACCAATTTATATTACTCCTCTTTGATAATAGTTTAATTGTATAAATAAATGGTATAGGCGACAGCCTATTCAAATACTGTCTACTCTCAGGATTTTGTTAATAATTTAGACAGTATCGAAAAGATACTGTCTAAATAATGGTCGAGGCGACATATGTTCATATTCAGAAAAGTATAATTTCGTTTGTTGCGGCGTGTGTAGTAGCTAAAACATTCATAATCGCGGCGGCTTAAAAACAGTTCACCGAACTGTTTTTACCTTAGATTTTCGCTTACGCTTAAATCTAATGCACAGCCTGTTCAAATCCTGTCTACTCTCAGAATTTTGTTAATAATTTAGACAGTATCGAAAAGATACTGTCTAAATAATGGTCGAGGCGACAGGATTTGAACCTGCGGCCTCTGCGTCCCGAACGCAGCGCTCTACCAAACTGAGCCACGCCTCGATATTTATTTCAACTTCGCTATTGTAACATAAATTTTTTAATATTTCAATAGAATATTAAAAATATTTTCACAAAAAGGTATTGACAAATTTTCATTTTGTAATATAATAAATAATGCTGTTAAGGCAATAATTTAATATTGAGGAATAGTGTAACGGTAGCACGACAGACTCTGACTCTGTTTGTTGGGGTTCGAATCCCTATTCCTCAGCCAAAACAAAAACGTCCATCAGGGCGTTTTTTGTTTTCTGAGAATAGGGATTCGAAAGGGCGTTAAGAAAATCGTCCAGTGGACGATTTTTAGCCCGTTGCGTTGCAGAAACCTTTCTCCCTTACGTGAACACAAGGTTCGAGATGAAGTTTTTTTAAAGTTAAGAAACTATTCCTCAGCCAAAACAAAAACGTCCGTCAGGGCGTTTTTTTGTTTTACACCTCATCCGCCTCGCTTCACTCGGCACCTTTTCCCTAGCGGGAGACAGCACCACCTCTGTCGCATTCGCGACATCTCCTCCAATGGAGGAGTCTCCTCAAGGAGAAGGCTTAATAAGAATTTAAATGAACAGGTCCAGTAAAAACGGACAATAGAAAAGAACACCCCCTTATGGTAGAATAGAAACTACCATAAGGGGGATTTTGTATGGCAAGGAATTACACACATATACAGCAATATGAAAAAGAACTGTTAGAGTTAAAAGCAAAAGGCTTAACAGTTAGAGAAATAGGAGAACGGTTTGGGTTATCATATGAACAAACACATGAGTTTTTCAAAAGATACAATCGTAAACAAAGGAAAATAGCGGCAGGATTGGCAATCAGGAGAAAAGGAAGACCACCAAAGGATTATGAAGTATCTAAAGCAGATAGAATCAGTGAATTAAGGTATATCATCGCAAGAAAAGATTCTAAGATAAAAGCGTTGGAGATGGAAAATGAATTGATGCGGGATTTTCTCTCGCTCACAGAAAGGAAGTGAGACCAAAGGTAAAGTATTTAGTAATCTACAGACACAAGGACAAGTATTCGATCACGGACAAAGATCTGCCGCTTGCTCAGTTAATAGAAGAATGTCAGCAAGAATGTAAAAGCACATACGGATACAGGCGTGTTAGTATATGGCTGGACAAAAAGGGAATACATCATAATCCTAAAACCGTACTCAGAGTAATGCAGAAGTACAATCTGCTTTCAGTGGTCAGAAGAAAGAGATACCAGCATTACAGCTCTGTCCTCCACAAATATCCGAATCTATTGAACAGAGATTTTCATGCAGACAGACCTAACCAGAAATGGGTAACAGATATTTCATACATTCCAACTAAACAAGGATTCTTGTACTTATCTGTTATTCGTGATCTGTTCGACAACAGTATTATCGCATACAAAACTGCAACACAGCAAACGATCAACCTCGTTTTGAACACCATCAAAGCTGCCAAGCGCAAAGAAAAGGTCACCGGGGAGTTGCAGCTCCACAGTGACCAAGGTTTTCAGTATACTTCCTTAGCGTACTTTAACCTAACTCAATCTTACGGCATTACGCAGTCAATGTCAAGACGCGGAAATCCATATGACAACGCTTTAGCTGAAAATTTCTTTTCCATTCTCAAAACGGAATGTATTCACAGAATTAAATTACAGTCTTTTAATGAAGCGAGGAAGGTCATAGATGAGTATATCTACTTTTACAACAACCAGCGTCTTCAACTAAAAACAAAACTGACGCCGATCGAATACCGACGTCAGTATGTTGCTTAATTCTTAATATTCTGCCTTAGGGGGCTTTTTGTACTGTCCGTACAATTTGGGGCAGTTCATTTCGCGGAGGGGTTTTGTTTGGTACGGAAACGATGACGCTGAGCGCGGCGAAAGCGGACGTAGAGTGAGAAAATCAGATAGTGATTTCTTTTTCGGATGAATTTCACAAAAATTAAAA
>CADBCC010000029.1 GCA_902793125.1 uncultured Ruminococcus sp. | reverse complement strand
TCAGTATCATAAATAATTTCTCTCTGTAAATCGTATCCTGTTTTTTGCTTCACCGTATCCTGAATAAGCTTAATAAGATCCTTTACGTCCTGCGCGGTGGCGTTTCCGGTATTTACAATAAATCCCGCGTGCTTAGGCGAAACCTGAGCGCCGCCTACGCTTTTACCTTTAAGTCCGCATTTCTCGATTAAAGCTCCCGCGTAATTGCCCTCGGGACGACGAAAAACCGAACCGGCGGAAGGGAATTCAAGCGGCTGTTTATCTTTACGGCGCTGCATAAAGTCGTCCATACGGGCGCGGATATTATTTTTATTATCAATTTCAAGCTTCAAAGTAACGCCGATAATTGTAAAGCCGTTCTCTTTGTATACGCTGCGGCGGTATCCGAAGTCAAGGTCGTAAGACTTAATTGTACCGACTTTACCGTTATTATCAATATGAGTAACGGAGTAAACCACGTCCTTCATTTCACCGCCGTAAGCGCCCGCGTTCATAAACACGGCTCCGCCCACGGAACCCGGGATTCCCCAGGCAAACTCAAGACCTGAAAGACTTTTATTTTCCGCTTCCTTGCAAAGTCCCGCAAGGGATAAGCCCGCTCCGCAGTAAAGAGTGTTATCGTCAAGAGCGGAAACCTCGCAGAAGTCGCCTGTAAGCTTTATTACAACTTTATCAAGTCCGTCGTCATTTACTAAAACGTTGCTTCCTTTTCCCAAAACTATGTAATCGATGCTGTTCTCGTTAAGAAATTTAATTATTGACGAAAGCTGAGCGCGGTTTTTAACTTCTAAAAAAAGTCCCGCGTTTCCGCCGATTTTAAAGGTTGTACAGGATTTCATCGGCACATTAAATTTAGCGTCAACCTCAAGCTCGCACGCTAAAGTATAGATATTTTCAAATTTATTCATAATAATTGCCATAGCCTTTCAGCCCGTAAACAAATTAAAAAACGGGCGGATTCAGAATATAAGATTATTGCTCCCAGTTATCAACAACGCGTTTTTCAACCATTTCTTCGTCGATTTCCATACCGAGGCTTGTAAGCAAGTCCTGGGCGGCGTTGTAACCCATCTTTTTCTGGCGGTTGTTCATTGCCGCGACTTCGATAATATTCGAAAGGTTCCTTCCGGGTTTTACGGGGATCGTAAGAATAGGAACATCAACCCCGAGGATTTCCATATACTCGTTTTCAAGTCCCATCCTGTCGTAGGCTTTCTTACCGTCCCAAAGCTCAAGATTAATAACGATGTCAATTTTCTCGGACAGCTTGATTGAACCCATACCGAAAAGGTTTCGGGCGTTAATTATTCCGACGCCTCTAAGTTCAACAAAGTGGCGGATATTCTGCGGCGAGCTTCCGACAAGTGTGCGGCTGTCAATTTTTCTGATTTCAACCGCGTCGTCGGCGATAAGTCTGTGGCCGCGTTTCATAAGCTCAATTGCAGTTTCGCTTTTTCCTACTCCGCTGTCGCCGATAATCATACAACCTTCGCCGTATACTTCCACCAAAACTCCGTGACGGGTAATTCTCGGAGCGAGTTCGCGGCTGAGCATTGTAACAAGGCTCGCGGTAAGAGTTGAAGCCGACTCGGCGGATTGCAAAATCGGGATATTATGCTCCTCCGCGCTTCTCATCATAGCGTCGTTAAGTTCATAACTTCTGCATAAAATTACAGCAGGAGGTCCGAACTTAAAAATCGAGTCAATAACGTGGTGCTGCTGTTCGGCGCCGAAACGTGAGAGATACGTAAATTCGGTATTGCCGAAAACAAGGATACGGGTTTTATCAAAAAAGTCAAAATAACCCGTAAGCTGCAAACCGGGACGACTGATATTATTATTTGTTATCATGATTTCTGAGGATTCAACCGGCATATACAAAGGTGTCAGCGACAGATCCTTCATTATTTTTTCGAGCGATACTGAATATTCTACAGCCATAATTACCCCGCCTTCATAATCATATATTTATACAGAATCTATTATACTACAAAATATGTGTTTTGAAAAGCAAATTAAGGTAATTTTTTTACAATTTATGAATTTTTATACATTGTTTTCGTTTAAAAAGACTTAAAACCGTAATAAATAGGATAATCGAAAGAGTAACCTGCGGAAAAATACTCTTTTCAATAAACCCAAAAAGCCTGAAATAGTGAATTATTATCGAAAGAATCATAATAAAAACAAGGTATAAAGCGTTAGTAATATACTTATGCTTAAAAGATTTAAACAGACCTACCGTTGTAAACGATACGGAAAATACACAGGAAATTGTTAGAAAAGACAGCAGGACACAATCCGAGCCTTTAAACACTCCGATTTTGGAAACCGCGGGTAAATATTGAATCGGGTAAACAGACTCCACCCCGTCAGCTATTAAAATAAAATAGAATAGTATTCCGCTTATTAAAAGCGAATATCCGATATAGTAACCGTACTTAATGTTTTTTATATTATCGTAAAACAATACAAACATAACCGACGGCAAAAGCAGTACGGCGGGAACATTATAATCTTCGGGAATTTCGAAAACAATATTAAAACTTATATTCGTAAAGGTGCAGATTAGCATATAAACTATTCCCGCTGTAACAAAAACGGCAAAAACCGCCGACGCTCTCGCTACAGCCTCGCTCCCCTTTACAGTGCAGAAGAACGTAAAAAAGAGCAGTACAATTATCATTAAACAGGCGGGGCCGTAAGAAAGCGCAGTGTTCATATAATCGGAAAACTTTACAACAATGTGTACAAGAAAAAAAGAAATGTAAATAAAACATATCGGAAATAAAAGCTTTTTAATCTGTCCTTTATACAGGCAAAACACAAGGAAGTTTACCGCCAAAAACGCCGCGCTTAAAATAATAACAAAAATTGAGGGAGTTGATTTTACGAACATTATCGAAGAAAGCGACGAAAGAAAACATACCGCTAAAAACTGTGAAAAGTTTATTTTATCATTCTTCATATTTACTTCCGCCCTTTAAGCTCTGAACATTCATAGTATATTTCGAAAGTTTTTTCCAGCCGATACGGATAAAAACATCACGCATATTAAATTTAGAAAAAGGAGTTATGGGAGAAATAAAAATAACGCCTAAGGTTGACTTGGACGACATATAAATCATTACAATACAGGAAAGCATAACTATTCCCCATACTCCCGTTATTCCGCCCGCGAATACAAAGGCAAGCCTAAGCACCGTAATCTGCGGATATAAATCGGGTACAACATAACTGCATATAACCGAAATCGCGACAACAAGCAAAGTGGGAGCTCCGATTATCCCCGCCTGTACAGCGCAGTCGCCTATTACAAGCGCTCCGACTATACTTACGGCGTGGCCTAAAACTTTCGGTAATCTAAGCCCCGCTTCACGCATTGTTTCATACAGAAAATCAATAAGCAAAACCTCAAGCAATAACGGAAGCGGTGTATGTTCGATTGAGTCTTTAATATTTTTTATCAGCACCGTAGGAAAATAATCGGGGTGATAAATAACGAGCGCGATATAAAGCCCGGGTAAAAATACCGCCGTAAGATACGCCGTAAATTTAAGGATACGCGTTATCGCGGCAAAATACGGACGGTTGGAGTAATCGTCTACGGAATGAAAGTTTTCGACAAAAAGATGAGGCATTACAAGCACAGAGGGCGTTCCGTCAACAATAATCCCAATTCTGCCCTCTGTAAGCTTACCGCAAAGAGAGTCGGGACGTTCGGTAATTCCAACTCCCGTAAAAATTTCGTTCTTTCCGCTGTCTTCAAGATAAGGAACTAAATATCCCGCACCTAAAACAACTTTAATATCACAGCTTTTAAGACGGTTTCTCATCTCGCTTACGGATGATTCGGTAGCCGTTCCTTTTAAATAGCACATAGCTATTTCGGTTTTCGACTGAGTACCGAGAGTAAAAGTTTCGAAAACAAGCGAGGGATCTTTCATTCTTCGGCGCACAAGCGTCATATTCACCCTCATAGCCTCGTTAAAGCCCTCACGGCTTCCGCGCTGTACAAGCTCGCTTTCGGGCTCCGAAACGCTTCGGAAATTATAACCCTGCACGCCTATCGCAAGCATATTGCTGTATCCGTCCAAAGCGAAAACAGCAAACCCCGACATAGAATAATTTACAGCTTCGTTAAAGGTTTTAACAATAATTATCTCGCTGTTGGATAAGACCGAGTTATAAATATAATTAAAAAGCTCTTTTCCCTTTTTATCGGGAAGTTTGTTTTCAAGCAAGGGATTAATTACCGAAATCGCTAAGGTTTCTTTATCAGCCATTCCCTCGGTTGTAATAACCGCGCATTTAACTCCGTTATTTAATATCAGATTACGAACGGTAAAATCGGCAGAGTTTAAAGTAATACTCTTTAATTCATTAATATTTTCTTTTAAAGAATTATACATTATATCACCAATTTTAATTTGAGCTTTAACTTATGTATTATTCAGAAATAAATACAAATATTAAAAACGGTGATTCTATGCTGATTACAATTATCAGAACAGTTATCCTATATGTATTTGTGATTTTAGCGGTACGGCTTATGGGAAAACGACAGTTAAGCGATTTACAGCCGTCCGAATTAGTGGTTACTTTACTTATCGCGGATTTAGCTTCGCTTCCTATGGAAAATACGGATAAGCCTTTAGTGAGCGGAATTATACCGACGCTTATTTTAGTAGCGTGCGAGATACTCGTAAGCGTTATTATGATGAAAAACAGCAGGTTTCGTAAAATGATTTGCGGAAGCCCCGTTATGGTAATTGAAAACGGAAAAATTTTACGAAATAAAATGTCCGATTTAAGATTAACAACCGAGGATTTATGCGTACAGCTCAGGCAGTTAGGAGTTTTTTCGATTGAGGATATTGAATACTGTATTGTTGAAACAAACGGCAAACTCAGCGTACTGCAAAAGCCGCAAAAAAGGAATCCGACGGCGGAAGATTTAAAAATTGAAATTGACGACGAGGGGCTTGAAGCGGTTGTTATTAACGACGGCGAATATCTTACAGGTTCAATGAGTATTAACAACACAAATAAAAAGGAAATTAAAAAGATACTCGATAAAGAAAAAACAGATTTAAAAGACGTTTTTATTATGACTTACAATAAAAAAGGAGATTATAACATAATTAAAAAATGAGAAGAGTTTTTATAGCTTTTTCGCTTTTGGTAATCAGCGTAGTTGCGGGGGTAATAACCAACAAAGACCTGAACACAAGGTGCAGCAAACATATTGATTATATACTTGAAGTTAAAAATCTTGTAGAAAAAAACAATTACCTTAAAGCGGAAAAAATATGTAAAAAAGCCGCCGATGAATATAACTTCACCGACAGCGGTATAATGTACAATTACTATACGCATAACGATTTATCGGAAATAGGCGAAATTATAAATACTATGCGTATTTATATTAAAGAAAAAGATAAAACTGAGTTTTACCATTATTCAGATTCAGCGCAAATCAAGCTTAATTCAATTATAAACAAGAAAAAAGTCAGTTTAGAAAATATACTTTAAAAAGCCGCCACAATGTGACGGCTTTAAAATTAATCTTTTTCTTTCTTGCCTCTCTTTTTCCACATAACCCAAAGCGGACCGGCGATACACAGCGATGAATAACAACCCGATACAAGACCGACAATCATCGGAAGCGCGAACGCTTTAACGGAGTCAAGGTTATAGATAAACGCTACAACATAAACGATTACTACAGCTGTAATAGTTGTAATAGAAGTTATAATTGTACGGCGCATAACCTTAGTAGCCGCAAGGTTGAATACATCGGCGATATCCGCCTTATAGCCCAAGTTCTTTCGCTCTTCACGAACACGGTCGTAAACAACGACTGTATCGTTCAGCGAGTAACCTAAAATCATAAGCGCTACAGCCATAAAGCTGGAGTCGATAGGCATACGGAAGATTACATAGAAGAAGTAGATAATCGCGACGTCGTGGAACAAAGCAACAAGTCCCATTACACCGGCTGAAAGACCGCCGATTTTCTTGAATCGGAGCGTTACGTAAAGTACCATTAACACACCCGCGATTAATACAGCGACAATACATTTCCAAAGGAAGCTTACACCCATTGTTGCGTCAACCGAGCTGCTCTGCTCAAGCTTGAAATCGTTTTTGGGGAAAGCCTGCTGGATTGAAGTTGTAATGCTCTTCTGTAAATCAGTTGAAATTGTAGTAGTTCCCGAGAACTGTACCGTTAAGATGTTTTTATTATTAACAAGGTCTTTGGAATCTGAGAATGTAACAACATCGTCAGGAGTCTTTTCCTGAACAAGTTTTTTAAGCTTAGCGTCGTCAAGCTTGCCGGAATAGCTGTACTTAATCATAGAACCGCCGGTAAACTGGATATCCATAGTTGTACCGAAGATAAAGTTACAGATAATACCGATGCAGATTATTGCAAGGGAAATGCCGAAGAATATCTTTCTTTTTCCTACAAAATCCTTGGGCTTTTTACCACGTACCATAAGCTTTTCTTCGAGGGTTTTTCTTTTGATATTACTCGCCATCCTTAACACCTCCAAAAAGCCATTTATGACGCGCGAATTTGTAGCCCGCAATTGATCTTAACATTACACGGCTTAAACCTACGCCCATAATAAAGTTGGAAATTACACCGATAAGAAGTGTATAACCAAACGCGTAAATTGTACCTGTTGTAGACTGACCGAAGATAAACGAAAGAACGTTAAACGGACCGAATACAAGAAGCAGGATAATAGCTACGATAATAATTGTCATATTACCGTCGATAATAGCGGACAGCGAACTCTTTGTACCTCTGTCCAGAGCGCCGTCAAGCGTACGGCCTCCGCGCATTTCTTCCATAATACGCTCGGATGTAATAACGTTCGCGTCAACACCCATACCTATTGAAAGGATAAGACCGGCGATACCCGGAAGCGTCATTGTAAAGGAATTGAATACGGGGAAGTAACCCGAGATTGCGGCGATTGTAATTCCCATCTGGCCGATAAGCGCGATAACCGCGATAATACCGGGCAGGCGGTACATAATAATCATAAATAAAGCAATAAGGATTATTGCGATAATTCCCGCGTACGCCATAGCTGTAAGCGAGTTTTCTCCGAGAGAAGCCGAGATGGAACCGTAGGAAGCTGTTTTTAGCTTAAACGGAAGAGCACCAGCGTTAATTTTCTCAGCGAGCGAAGTAGCTTCGTCGGCTGTGAAGTCACCCGAAATCTGCGCTTTACCTGTAGCGATTTTCTCCTGGATTGTAGGAGCGGAAAGCATAATATCGTCCATCCAGATACTTACTACTTTGCCGTTATATTTTTCCGTAATATCGGCGAAAGTCTTTGTACCCTTATCGTTAAGTTCAAGAGATACAACGTAGTTGGACTTCTTGTTGCTACCCTGGCTCGAGTCGATACCCGCCTGAGCTTTCTTAACCGCGGAACCGTCCATAAGAACTGTTTTTGTATCGTCCTTAGGAGTCTGGTAAACGTACTCGCCGTCGGAACCTATAGTTGTTTTTTCATAACTGTTTCCGGGACGGAAAGTAAGCTCCGCCGTAGAGCTGATTTCGTTAATCGCGTTTTCAACATCGAAATCCTTCTCATCCTCTTTCCAGGGGAAACGAACGATGATACGGTCGGTGTTGTAGTCAGCGTACAGCTCGTAATCGGTAATGCCCGAAGAAACCATACGGGTTTCAATAATAGACTTAGCCGAGTCAAGCTGAGCGTCTGTCGCGTTGTAGCCGTCGGCGGGTTCAAAAGTAGCTTCAACACCGCCTCTGATATCTGTTCCCCATCGTATGTCAGAAATACCCTTAACAACGGTTTCCTTATTATCGCCGACATAATAGTTTACGCCGAAAATAGCGGAATAAGAAAACAGAAGGATAAGAATGGCAACGATGAAAAATACCGGCTTTGGGATTCTTTTCATGCCATAAGACCTCCAAATGTTTAATCGAATCTGTATAAAATCCGTATGTAAATTAAAAATAACTCTGATACGAGCACATACATACAGACGTAACAGAGTTATTATACTTTTTTTTCTTATAAAAGTCAATATTATATTGTATATTTAGTAATTAATTTTACAAATTAACCAAAAATTCACGCTGACAACTGTGCACTCAGCCGATTATATCAAAGCTTCCACAGCGGCAAGTTTGACGCATACACAGAAAATATCCATAGCACAAGCCAATTCGTCAACCGAAGGGAATGACGGAGCGATACGGATATTTCTGTTCTCGGGATCGTCTCCGTTCGGGAAAGTAGCTCCCGCTCCGGTAAGAACAACACCAGCTTCTTTGCAGAGCTCCACTACCCTGTCAGCGGTGTTTTTATAAACATTTACGCTTACAAAATATCCGCCGTTGGGATTTGTCCACTCGGCAATATTCAAACCGTCTAAGTTTTCGGAAAGTTTTTTAATTACCGTACTGAATTTAGGCGCGAGCAGTTCTTTATGCTTATCCATATGCTTTAAAAGACCTTCGTAATTCTTAAAGAAACGCGCGTGTCTGAGCATATTTATCTTATCGTAACCGATTGTAGCGTACTGAAGCCTTTTTATAAGAACTTTTAAATTATGGTCGGAAGACGCCATAGCGGCAACTCCCGCGCCCGAGAACGTGATTTTAGAGGTTGAACAGAATGAAATCGGTAAATCCTCGTTTCCGTTCTTTTTACACTCGTCAAAAATATTTAAAAGCTTATCGGGAGTGTCGGTTACATCGTGAACGGCGTAGGCGTTATCCCACATAATACGGAAATCCTTAGCCGCGGGCTTTAATGCGCCTAATCTCTTTACAACCTCGTCGGAAAAAGTAATACCCGTAGGGTTGGAATATTTAGGCACACACCAGATACCCTTAATTGAGCTGTCTTCGGAAACAAGCTTTTCAACAACGTCCATATCGGGGCCGTCCTCATTCATCGGAACGGGAATCATCTCAAATCCGAAGTAGCCTGTTACACCGAAGTGGCGGTCATAACCGGGTACGGGACATAAGAATTTTCTGTCTTTAACCTCATACCACGCAACGGTATCCTCATAAAGCGGAGTTGTCATAAAACAGGAAATTGTGTCGAACATCATATTAAGGCTCGAGTTTCCGCCGACTATAACATTTTCGGGTTCGGTTTCGAGAATTTTCGAGAAAATATCTCTGCACTCGGAAATCCCCTCTAATCCGCCGTAGTTACGGCAGTCAAAGCCGTCGCACGACATATAAGAGTCCTCGCTCGATAAAGAGTCAAAAAGCTTCTGCGAAAGGTCAAGCTGTTCGGGCGAAGGCTTACCGCGCGCCATATTAAGCGAAAGACCTTTTGACATGTAGTTTTCATACTCTTTTAAAAGAGCGCCGCGCTCTTTTAAAAGCTCGGGCTTAGACATATTTAAATAATTCATTTTGATTACCCCTATAGAATAAACTTCAATTACCGTAACAATTTTACACTAAATTCAGCTAAAATGCAAGTTTTTTAACTTCGACTTGCGTTTTACGTTAAAAATATACAAATATAAAGAAAACCGTCGTAAAATTTACAACGGTTTTCATTAAAACATTCATTAATAATACTGATAGTAGTAGTAATAGTAGTAGCCTCGTCTTCCCCGTTTGCCCTCGTGAGTAACGCCGACTCTTATAAATCCGAGAGGCTTGGAATCCGTAACTTTGATATTCTGCAAAAGCTTTTCGATATCGCCGTGAGTTGTTTTACGCTCACGCGTTACGAGGATATATCCCGCGATATATTCTTTAAGCAGAAGCGCGTCCGCAACAACGCCGACAGGCGGCGAGTCAAAAATAATATAGTCATATTCACGGTTAAGACGCTCGACAAATCTTGAAACCTCGGGAGAACAGATAAGCTCCGACGGGTTCGGAGGGATTGTTCCCGAAGTAAGAACATCAAGACATGGTAAAACCTCACGGTTTACAACGTCATCAAAAACAACCATTCTTCCGACCATATCGGAAAATCCGGCTTTGTTCTCCAATTTAAGGATATTATGAAGGTTAGGACGGCGTAAGTCGCAGTCGATTAAGATAACTCTTTTTCCCATTTTCGAGAAAGAAATCGCAAGGTTTGCCGCAACTGTGCTTTTACCGTCGCCTTTTGCGTAGGAAGTAATCGCGAAAGCTTTTTTATCGGTAGCCGAAAGCGAGAACATAATATTTGTACGGGCTGATTTATAAGCCTCAACTATCGCGAATTTACTTTTTTCGCTTAAGACGGTTTTTTCGTCTTTATTCTTTTTATCGCGCGTGCGCTTATTCTCGTTAAGCGCCTTTTCTTCTCTTATTTTATGTCCGGGCAACTTAATTTTCATATCGAATTACCCCGCTTTCTCAAAGTCAACAATCTCCGCGAATACAGGGATGTTGTACATCTTTGTAAGGTCATCGCCGGGTTTAAGAGTTGTATCAATAATTTCAAGCATAAACGCAAGAAGCACGCCGAGGATAAAACCTATACCGAGTCCGTACAGAGTATTCTGGTTAACATTCGGGGACGACGGAGATGACGGAGCTGTAGCTCCTTTGATTTTATTAACTTTACCTTTTCCCTTACCGTACATATCGGCAAAACACTTGGGCGCCTGGTCGGCAAGCTGGTTCGCTACGTTAGCTGCAACCTGGGGGTTGGATGAGGATGAATTAATCTTTATAAAGTTGGATTCCTCAACCTGCTCAAAAGATACCGTAGCGCCCGACATAAGCGCTGTCATTTCAGGCATATTTTCAAACAGGATTACACAGCTTGAAGCAAGGGACGCGGACTGCTGGATATCGCTTACAGCGACTCTTCCCGCGTTGGAAGCCTGGTAAGGATTTGTGGATTTGGTATTAGTGTTGGCATCTTCGTTATAGCTCTGGATAAGAATAAGCGAAGACGCTGAATAAACAGGCGTTATAAAAAAGCTTGAATATCCGTAAACAAACAAAGTTACCAGGGCGGCTACAAGGAAAATCAGCTTAACGTGCCTTAATAACATATAGAATATTTTTTGAGGAGTCAGATCCTTAGGCATAGTATACCCTCCCAATTACACATATGTAAATATTATATACTATGTAAAAAGTATTATATTTCTCATTTGGAATTATAATATATTTTTAATTACAATACGGAAACAAAAAACGGCGGATAAAAATCCGCCGTAATTGTAAATTAAAAATTATTCTTTTGAGTCAGCTTCATCAGCCTTTTCGGCTTCTTCAGCTTCTTCTTTCGCTTCCTCTATCTTCTCTTTAACTTCAGCTTTCTTCTTTTCGACTTTTTCCTTAACCTCTTCAACCTTTTCTTTCACTTCTTCAACTTTCTCTTCTACTTTTTCTTTTACTTCTTCAACTTTATCTTCAACTTTTTCGATTACTTCTTCAACCTTATCTTCGGCTTTAGGTTCTTTTACAGGAGTTTCCGTGGAAGCAACTACCTCCTCCTCAACGGGAGTTTCCACAGAAGCGACAACTTCTTCGGCTTCTTCCTTATCCTCTTTTTTAACCTCAGGCTCCTCAACGGGAAGCAAAGCTCTGATTGAAAGGCTTACTCTCTTCTTCTCGAAGTCGATAGCGATAATCTTAGCCTTAACGGTTTCGCCGATTTTAAGTACATCCTCGGGTTTGTCGATTCTCTTGTTGGCAATCTGGGAAATATGGATAAGACCGTCGATACCCGGGATAACGTTAGCGAAAGCTCCGAAAGTTGTAAGACCTACGATTGTAGCGTCAACAACTGTATCTACGGGGAAGTCGCGGCGGAGAATCTCCCACGGATCAGCGTCGGGATCCTTGTAACCGAGAGAAATCTTCTTGGTTTCGTCGTTAATATCCTTAATATAAACGTCAACCTCGTCGCCGATATTTACAACTTCCGAGGGATTCTTAATATGCGTCCAGCTTAATTCGGAAATATGAATCATTCCGAAAACGCCGCCTAAATCTACAAACGCGCCGTAGTTTGTAATAGACTTAACTACGCCCTTGTAGTGCTTGCCGACTTCGCAGGTCTCCCAGAAAACAGCTCTCTGGGCCGCTCTCTGCTCACGAAGCACCGCGCGGATTGAACCGACAACTCTTTTCATACGTCCGCGCTGGGAAGCTTCAATAAGTTTAAACTGAACTTCCTGGCCGACTAATTCCTCAAGGCTGTCATCGCGTGAAGCGGTTGCCTGGGAAGCGGGAATAAATACACGATTATCATTATATATAACGATTACGCCGCCTTTTACAACGTTTGTAACCTTACCTGTGAGAACTTCCTTGCTCTCGGCTAAAGCTTTAAGCTCTTCCCAGCCCTTCTGAGCGTCAACTCTACGCTTGGAAAGCATAATAGTTCCTTCAACGTCGTTAGTCTTCATAATAAGAAGCTCTAATTCGTCGCCGACTTTAACAACGTCCTCAGGTTTAACCGTCGGATCGTTGGAAAGCTCATCTACAGGAATAAAACCTGACTGTTTTCTTCCGACATCAACAATAACTTCGTTAGGAGCTATGCTGACAACTACGCCTTTTACCCTCTCGTTAGTATTCATGTTTTTCAGAGATTCCTCTAACATCTCCTCAAAGTTTTCAGTCTCTGCGACTGTTTCGCTGGATTTGATTTCTTCACTCATTGTATCCAGTACCTCCTTTATTATCCTTGCGGGTGTCGAAGCGCCCGCGGTCACACCTATTGAACGAGATTTACTAACGAGATCTTTATCAAGCTCTTTTGCCGTTTCAATTAAAAAGGTATCGGCGCACCTGCTTTTACAAATATCGTACAGCTTCGCTGTATTTGAACTGTGGCGGTCGCCTATAACTATCATCAAATCAGAATTGCCGGAAATTAGATCTGCTTCTTTTTGCCGTTCAGATGTAGCCTTACATATTGTATCAAAAATTTTCGCGTTTGTATAGACCTTTTTTACGGTTTTTAAACATTTTTTCCATTCTTTTTTCGAAAAAGTGGTCTGTGCAACCACAAAAAGCTCGCTATTTTTCTCTATTGGAAAATTAACGAGCAGATTATTTAACTCCTCATCATTGTTAAAAGTATAACAATTTGAGGAACAATGTCCGATAATGCCCTCAACCTCGGGGTGGTTTTTATTTCCCGCGATTAAAACGGGGATATTCTTCTCCCCGGCTTCGGTAACAATGTTGTGAATTTTTTTAACAAAAGGACAGGTAGCGTCCACACAGCTTATGTTTAGCTCCCCTATCTTATCCATCACGTTTTTGCTTACTCCGTGCGAGCGGATTACGAGGGTTGTGCCTTCGGGGCAGTCCTCGATTTTTTCAATTGCGCTGCACCCGCGTTTTTCAAGCTCGCTCACCATTTCCATATTATGGATAATAGGCCCGAGCGTACACACCTTCTCGCCTTTATCAAGAAGTGAATTTACAATATCGACAGCGCGGTTGACTCCGAAGCAGAACCCCGCTGTTTCAGCTACGTGAATACTCATTTAAATCGTTTTCTCTCATTTCTTTAATTTTACCCATAACAATTTTGCCCGCGTTTTTAAGCGCGCGGCGGTCGATGGAATCAAGCCCTAATTCTTCGACGGTAATGGGATCGGAAAAATGTATAATCCTTTTAGCGAAAAGACCTTTTCCGAGTCTTGTGATACAGGCGGGAACAACGGGAGCCCCTGTCTGCTGGGCGATTACGGCGAATCCGCTTCTCGGGCGCATAAGCTCGCCTGTCTTGCTTCTTCCGCCCTCAATAAAAATGGTCATAAGGTTGCCTTCGTTGATTATATCCTCGCCGTTTTTTATAGCTTTTCCGTCGCCTGCTCCTCTTTTTACGGGAAAGGCGCCGAGGTGTCGAATTATAAACGCGAAGAACTTATTTTTGAACAGCTCGTCCTTCGCCATAAAATTAAGACGGCGTTTCTGTCCGAGCCCCAAAAGCACGGGGTCGGAGTACGAAAAATGGTTGGAAGCGATAATATATCCCTTTCCGTCGTCGGGGATATTCGACTTGTTTATAACCTTATATCTGTAAAAAAGTTTCATTATCGGAGCGCATACGGAGCGTCCGAATATATAAAAAGCTTTTGACTGCGCCATCAGCTGTTCTCCTTAATTATCTTAACAATCAAATCTATACTTCCCTGTAAATCAACCTCGGTAGTATCCGCTAAAATAGCGTCATCAGCCTGTTTAAGCGGAGCGATTTCGCGGTGGGAATCGTTATAGTCGCGGGTTTTAACGTCGTCAAGAATATCCTCGTACTTTACGTCCATACCCTTTTCTTTAAGCTCTTTATATCGGCGCTGAGCTCTCGCCTCGGGAGTTGCGGTAAGGAAAATCTTAACCTCGGCGTCGGGTAATATAACCGTTCCGATATCGCGTCCGTCCATAATAACATTGTTTTTCTTAGCCATATCGCGCTGTAAATCGAGCAGATAAGCGCGCACCGCGGGTACAGCGGAAATTTTGGACGCCATCATCGAAGCCTCGGGAGTACGGATTAAGCCCGAAACATCCTCTTTATCAAGAAGAACAACCTGCTCGCCTTTTTCGTTAAAGGTAAGTTCAACCGTTATTTTCGAAAGAAGGTCGTCAACTTCTTTTCCCTCGACAGGCTCAACACCGGCTCTTGAGGCGGCAAGTCCCACCGTGCGGTAGAGCGCTCCCGTATCAATATAAATATAGCCGAGCTGTTTAGCCGCGGCTTTTGAAATTGTGCTTTTGCCCGCTCCCGCAGGTCCGTCAATCGCAATTGCTATACTCATCTTTTATATCTCCTCGTAAATTTTTTCGTTACTGTTTTTAAAAAATATTTCTTCATTTTTCATTAAAAACCGCGCTCTCTCCGGCTAATCTTCCCGTTGTCCAGGCGATAACCAAATTAAAACCGCCCGTATAAGCATCTACGTCTATTACCTCGCCCGCGAAAAACAGGTTTTTAATAATTTTACTTTCCATTGTTTTAGGATTAATCTCGCTTACTTTCACGCCGCCCGAAGTTATAATAGCCTCGCTCAGCGGTCCCGGGGCGGAAATTTTTATCTCAAAATCTTTGAGAATATCCACTAAAGCCCTGCGCTCGAGCTTTGTAATTGAGTTGCACTTTTTATCGGCGGATATTCCCCACCTTTTAAGCACAACGGGAATGAGCTTTTTAGGCAGCAGCTTATTCAGGGAGTTCGAGGCGGCTTTGTTTATATTATCCTTAAAATCCCGCTGAACACGCAAATCAAGCTGTTCGTAAGATAAAGCGGGTTTAAAATCAATATGGGCGCTGTAGCCCGAGGAATAGTCCCTCATATTACAGCTTGCGGAAAGTACAATCGGCCCCGAGATTCCGTTATGGGTAAAAATCATCTCGCCGAAATCGGAATACACTTTTCCGCCTGATTTTGTAAATATATTAAGCTTAACATTTTTTAAAGACAGGCCCTGAAGCGCCTTACAGTCCGAATCGGGACTTTCAAGCGAAATAAGTGAGGGCTTCGGCTCAACAACGGTATGCCCTGATTTTTCGGCAAACTTATAGCCGTCGCCGGTAGAGCCCGTACGCGGATAACTCATACCGCCTGTCGCGATAATAACGCTTTCGCATTTATAAATCTTACCGCCGGCTTTAACAGCATTAACCCGTCCGTTTTCGATTAAAATATCCTCAACTTCACAATGGATTATCTTAACGCCGTTTTCCGCGGCAAAATTACGCATTGTATCAACAACGTCAACCGCTTTATCAGAAACAGGAAAAACACGGTTTCCGCGCTCGATTTTAGTTTTAAGTCCGCGCGACTCAAAAAAGTCAATTATCTCAAAGGGCGGAAAATTATTCAGAGCGCTGTAAAGGAACTTATTGTTCACGGGAACATTCTGCATAAACTCGCTTATATCGCAGGCGTTAGCAAGATTGCATCTTCCCTTTCCCGTAATCATAAGCTTACGTCCGACGCGGGGCATTTTTTCAAACAGCTTTACATCCGCGCCGTACATAGCGGCAAATCCAGCCGCCGTAAGTCCCGACGCTCCGCCTCCGATTACAACTACATCAGGCATTTTTTCTTGTATCGTAAATGCCCTGATGGTTCCAGACTTTCTCAAGCTCCTTAAAGGTTTCGGTTACCTCGTCCTTCTTCTCAAGCACGGTAGCAACAATCAAAGCGTTGATTAAGCTTAGAGGAGCTACGAGGGAATCCACGACGGAAGCCATATCGCTTCGGGCTATAAGCACTTCGTCAGCCGCGGAAACAAGCGGAGATACCATACTGTCGGTAATCGCGATAACATTCGCTCCGCGCTCGCGCGCCAAAGTCATTGAGTCAACCGCCATTGTACTGTAGCGAGGGAATGAAATTCCTATCATAACATCGTTTTCGCTTATGCGGAAAACCTGCTCATATGTATGGGTTTTCGAGGTATCGGTAATAACGCGGACGTTATCAAAAATAAGTCCGAAGTAATAACCCAAAAACTGTGCTAAAGACGCGGTTGAGCGCACGCCGAATATGTAAATTCTGCGGGCGTTTACAATTGACTTAACCGCCCTGTTGAAATCATCATGGGAAGTTTCCTCAAGCGTACGTCTGATTTTATCAATATCCTGGTTCATAATAGAATCAAGAACGTCGTCGTCGCCGATACGGTTGGTTGTAACGTCGATTCGCTGGACGGAAGTAAGCTTGTCGCGAATCATCTCCTGCATAGCTTTCTGGAGCTTAGGATAGCCCGAGTAGCCGAGCTCGGTAGCGAAACGCACAACCGTGCTTTCGGAAACGCCTACTGTTTTACCTAATTTAGAGGCGGTCATAAACGCCGCCCTGTCGTAATGTTCTTCTATAAATGTCGCGATACGTTTCTGGCCTTTTGAAAACGTATTCATTTTCATCTCAATTCTTGAGAGTAAATGTTCTACCATAATTATACCTTCTTTATATAAGTTCATCCGCAATTAATTTCAAAATTCCTGAAATTCATTTTACCACTATAACTTGCAAAATACAACCTTTTTGCAGGATTTTTCAAAAAATTATGCAAGATATTATATTATTACCAACACTTTCTTGCATTATGTTAGGCAATATGTTAGAATATATTCAATTAATAATTAACAATTAACTATTAACAATTAACTATTAACAATTAACTATTAACAATTAACAGTTAATGACGCGCAGACAGCTTGATATATTAAACAACCTCGGTATCCCGAAGGTATTTATATGCAAGCTCCGCTTACGGAGCATATAAATTTGGACTGAATAATACCTTTATTATTTATCAATTCTATCTACACGACCACAACTATTAACTATTAACTATTAATTATTAATTTCTTCGACCGAAGGGAGAAAACAATGATTGCAATAATTGATTACGGCGCGGGAAATATACAGAGCGTTTACAAGGCGCTGAAATTTATTGACTGCGAATGTAAAATCACAAGCGACAAAAACGAAATACTAAACGCCGACGGAGCTATTCTTCCCGGTCAGGGCGAGTTCGGCGACTGTATGAGCTCGATTACAAAAAGCGGTATCAAAGAAACCGTCGAAGAATTCATAAAGACAGGAAAGCCGTTTTTGGGAATATGCGTAGGGCTCCAGCTTCTTTTTGAAAAAAGCGAGGAAAGCCCCGAAACCGAAGGTCTCGGAATTTTTAAAGGAACGATAAAGAGGATTCCGAACGGCGAGGGCTTAAAGATTCCGCATATGGGCTGGAACAGCATTGAGATTAAGAAGCGGGACGGGCTTTTAAAAGGCGTGGAAAGCGGAGAGTATTTTTATTTTGTACACTCTTACTACCTCGACGCCGAGGATAAGGACATAGTGAGCTCACAAACGCAATACGGCGTTAAAATCGACGCTTCGGTGAGCAGGAATAACGTATACGCTACTCAGTTCCACCCCGAAAAAAGCGGAGAAGCGGGACTTAAGCTGCTCAATAAATTTAAAAAGTTGACATTAACTAACTATTAACTATTATCTTTTTCCGACTGCAAGGAGGAAAACTATGTACGCGAAAAGAATAATACCCTGTCTTGATGTAAAAAACGGCAGAGTTGTAAAAGGAATGAGTTTCGTAAATTTAGTAGACGCGGGCGATCCCGTTGAATGCGCGAAACAATACGATAAACAGGGCGCGGACGAGCTTGTGTTCTTAGATATAACAGCCTCGAGCGACGCGCGCAAAACAGTCGCGGATATGGTAAGAAAAGTCGCGGACTGTATATTTATACCGTTTACCGTCGGCGGAGGAATAAGAACCGTCGAGGATTTTAACGAGATACTCAGAGCCGGAGCCGATAAAGTCAGCGTTAACTCCGCGGCTATTAAACGCCCCGAGCTTATCAACGAAGCTTCTAAAAAATTCGGAAGCCAGTGCGTAGTCGCGGCTATCGACGCAAAACGCAAGGGCGAAAGCTGGGAAGTCTATATTAACGGCGGACGTATTCCGATGGGTATTGACGCGGTTGAGTGGGCTGTTGAGTGCGAAAAACGTGGCGCGGGCGAAATCCTCTTAACCAGTATGGACGAGGACGGCCAGAAAAACGGCTATGACTTAGAGCTTACAAAAGCCGTTTCCGAAAAGGTGAATATCCCCGTAATCGCAAGCGGCGGCGCGGGAGCGCTCGAGCACTTCTACGACGCGTTTACAAAGGGCAAGGCTGACGCGGTGTTAGCGGCTTCGCTGTTCCACTTCGGCGAAATCCCGATTCCTAAGCTTAAAGAGTATTTAAGGGATAAGGGAATTTCGGTCAGACAGCAGGATTTAGTTAATTCGTAATTCGTAATGCGTAATGCGTAATTAATCAGGATTTAGTTAATTCGTAATTCGTAATGCGTAATGCGTAATTAATTATGAGCTTTAACTTATTTCATTCGCGAAAGCGTATTTCGTTTGGCAGTTCTCAGTTCTCAGTTCTCAGTTCTCGGTTAGTTCTCAGTTCTCAGTTCTCAGTTCGTAGTTCTCGGTTCTCAGTAATTTTTCATTCGCGAAAGCGTATTTCATTGGGCAGTTCTCAGTTCTCAGTTAGTTCTCAGTTCTCAGTTCTCGGTTCTCAGTTCTCAGTTAGTTCACAGTTCTCAGTTCTCAGTAGTAAGTTCGCAGTTAGTTCATTAATAACCACCGTAGGGGCGGAGCACCAAAACCTTAATATAACCCTATAACTTAAAAAAATAAAATATTATTTTTTTTTAGTATATAATGTATAGTAATTTGCTACCATTGGTACCATAGGTATCTAAAGCCCGCATAAACTCTGACTTTTTTTATGGCGGCAAAAATATTTTTGCTACCATATTGCTACCATATATCAGTCTTTTTCTTAAACATTGGCGTTCTTTATAGGTAAAATATAATACGCATTATGCATTTTCTTATTCTTAACCACCCTATCATCATCTTCGGAAAGTTTTGTAAGTATTCGTCCGACCTGCGAAGCGGTAACTCCGCCGACAAGGTAGGCAATCTTCGCGGGAGTAACCTCTCTCCAGTTTTCCTCGGGCATATCGAAGTCGAGCAAATC
>CADBCC010000028.1 GCA_902793125.1 uncultured Ruminococcus sp. | reverse complement strand
ATCGCTTCTTTTAAGTGTTACACCTACAATAACCGAAGCTACGAAAGCTAACAGTAAAGGATTAACGATAAGTAAAATCATTTTTATAATATTAAACATAATACACCTGTAAATGTAAAATAAAAAATAACCTATTAAATAAAAAAGGGGGTGGATATAATCCACCCCGGTAGTAAGCTTTATTACTGCTCAACAGGATAAACGCTGGCGCGCTTTCTGTCCTTGCCGACACGCTCAAAACGAAGAACTCCGTCGATCTTCGCAAAAAGAGTATCGTCCTTACCAATGCCAACGTTCTGGCCCGGGTGGATATGAGTTCCTCTCTGTTTAACGAGAATATTACCCGCTAAAACTTTCTGTCCGTCAGCGCGTTTTACGCCGAGACGCTTTGACTCGGAATCACGGCCGTTCTTTGTAGAACCCATTCCTTTTTTATGAGCGAATAACTGAATGTTTATTTTAAGCATTACCTTACACCTCCGAAATTATTACATTAATATCTTTTTTGTACTGCTCCGAAATCTGAAGCGTATGCTGATAAAATCCGTCGATAAGACGATTAAGATTATCAGACTTTTCCGCGGTCAGTTTCATATAACCGCTTTTTACAGTAACATCGGCTTTTATGTTAAAGAAATCCGTAATGTTGTTAGCGGTTAAATAAGCCGCTGAGCTTACAGCCGCGCAAACAATATCGTATCCTTCTTCAGCATAATCGGAATGGCCTTTTAACTCAAAGCCCGAAAAGCCGTTTCCGTTTTTATAGAATGTTACCGAAATCACAATTAAGCCTCGATTGACTTAATCTGTACCTTTGTGTAAGGCTGTCTGTGACCGAGAGTTCTCTTTGAGGAGCCCTTCTTCGGCTTATAAGTAGCAACTCTTACTTTCTTGCCCTTACCGTTTTTAAGAACTTCAGCAGTAACCTTAGCTCCGTCAACCAAAGGTGTGCCGACTTTAATACCGTCGTCACCGCCTAAAGCGACAACATCAAAAGTTACAGTGTCTTTTTCTTCTGCGTCAAGCTTTTCAACGAAAAGAACCTGATCATTCTCAACCTTGTACTGCTTTCCGCCTGTTTGAATAACTGCGTACATATTAGTACCATCCTTTATTTAGACTCGCTATCAGTAGGTGTTTTCAAAAGAAAATCTTAATACCCACAATATGCGGCTTATATACTATATCACAAAGCATTTCTTATGTCAATATTTTTTTATTTTCCACGTCATACGTGGTAGTTCCTGTCGTAAATGTCATATCCCCCTTACCTTTATACCGCTATTAGGTTTTGGATAATGAGGATAGGTTCTGCTTTATGAATTTAACGTCAGACGTGGTCGTTCCTGTCGCAAAAATCATATCCCCCTGACTTTTATACCACTATTAGATTTTGGATATTGAGGATAGGTTCTGCTTTATGAATTATTAACATCAGACGAGGTCGATCCTATCGCAAATGCATATCCCGCGCGTGTTATTATCCCTCAACACCATTTTGCAATTTAGCGGCTTTCAGGGTGTTTTTCATAAGCGTAGCTATTGTCATAGGGCCGACTCCGCCGGGTACGGGAGTTATGCAGGAGCATTTATTCTTAACATTCTCAAAATCTACATCGCCGCAGAGCTTGCCTTTTTCGTCCCTGTTCATACCGACGTCGATTACAACGGCGTCCTCCTTTACCATATCAGCTGTAACAAACTTAGCCTTACCGATTGCGGCTACTAAAATATCGGCTTTCGAAGTTATTTCTTTAAGGTTCTTTGTATGGCTGTGGCAGATTGTAACGGTTCCGTTTTCGTGCAGGAGAAGCATCGCCATCGGCTTTCCGACAATATTGCTTCTTCCGATAACCACGCACTTTTTACCGTCGACGCTGATATTATACTCGCTAAGCATTTCCATAATACCCGCGGGTGTGCAGGGTAAAAAATCATAATCCCCTATCATTATTCTGCCGACATTCTGCTTATGAAAAGCGTCAACGTCTTTTTCGGGGCTTATAGCCTCAATAACGGCGTTTTCATCCAAGCCCTCGGGAAGCGGAAGCTGACATAAAATTCCGTTTATATCCTTACGGCTGTTAAGCTCGTCCACCAACGACAGAAGCTCTTCCTGCGAAGTTGAAGCGGGAAGATTAAACTCCTCGGATTTAAAACCGACGTACTCGCAGGCTTTCTTTTTATTATTAACATAAACTCTTGAAGCGGGGTCATCTCCGACGAGGATTACAGCCAAACCGGGAGTTATACCCTTAGCCTTAAGAAGCTCTGTTTCTTTTTTTACTTTATCCTTTACTGTGGCTGAGACCTTTTTTCCGTCTATAATTGTCATAAAAGCTGTCCTTTCTTTTTCTGTTTATAATCAGTAAAACTATTCCCGCAATAAATATTACGGCTGAAAGAATCTGGGAAACCCTTAAATCGAAACCGAATAAACTAAACGGCAAGTAAAGACTGTCGGTTCGAAGTCCCTCAACAATCATTCTCTCAAATCCGTACCATACTAAATAGGCGTAAAAAACCTGTCCCGCGTATTGCTGAAACTTTTTACTCAAAAAGTGAAGTAATACAAACCCTAAAAGGCACCATAGGCTTTCGTATAAAAAGCAGGGATGGACTGCCTGCATATCGGTATTTTCGCTTAACATTCCCCACGGCAGGTCCGTCGGGGTTCCGAAAGCTTCCTGGTTAAAGAAATTTCCCCAGCGGCCTATTCCCTGTCCGATTAAAAATCCTAAAACAGAGATATCAAGAATCGGCATAATCTTAATCTTTAATATTTTAGCGGTTATACATCCGCCTAAAAACGCGCCGATTATTCCGCCGTAAATCGCGAGCCCGCCGTTGCTTATCATAAAAATCTCGCCGGGGTTCGCTATATAATAATCAAGCTTAAAGAGAACGTAATACGCCCTCGCGCCGATTACGCCTGTAACAATTCCGACAAGCACACAGTCGAACAGCTTGTTTCTGTTGACATTAAAGCGTTCCGCGGAAAAATACGCGTAAACCATAGCGAGCAAAAGTCCGCAGGCGATTATAATTCCGTACCAATGGATTTTAAAAGCGCCGAAAGAAAAGGCTATCGGACTTATTTTAAACTCAAATCCCAATGCGGGAAAAGAAACATTGTACATATATTACTCCTTATCGGGAAGAATCACCGAAAGCGTAGTATTATCGGTATCAAACATATTCTTTAATCTTAAATTTATATCGTCAGCCGAGCACTGCGCCACATCGTCAATAAAGCCGAAAATATCGCTTTCGTTAAAATGAGCGTCAGCTAAGGCGTTGGCGATTGACTCGACGTTATTAAGAGAAGATACAAGATCGCCGTAAACTTCCCTTTTGGCTATTTCAAAGTCCTCGGGGTTAACGCCGTTTTGTTTAAGGTTTTCAATATACTCTTTTATAACCTCGGCGGCGCGCTTCGGAAAACGGGACTCACCGCTGAAAATTACGGAATTGTAGCCCTGACCGTCGAAATACTCAGCGTCAAAAGTCTGATTTATAAGATTTTCCTCGTCCAATTTATTATAAAGCTCAAATGACGGAGAGGTTAAAATTGAAATTATAATATCTATTTCCGCCGATTCCTTTTGGCTTACCTTATGGCTTTTTTCCTTATATCCGAAGTTAAAGAGCGGTACGGATACAGGAAAACTCTGCTCTATATAATGCGAACATACCTCGTATGGTTCTTCCTCGAAATAGCTTTTTATATCGTGCTTTTCACATTTTTTTAGCTTTTTATCGGCAATTTTCAAAACATCATCGCATGTTAAATCACCGCTTACGCAAAGCACCATATTATTAAGGTTATAGAAAGTATAGTAGCAATCGTAAAGAAGTTCGGGTGTGATTTCCGCGATTGACTCAACCGTTCCCGCTATATCAATCTGTACGGGATGGTTTTTGTACATCTCTTTTAAAAGATTGAACATTACAACCCACTCGGCGGAATCGTCGTACATACGGATTTCCTGACCGATTATCCCCTGTTCTTTCGCCACGGTTTCTTCGGTAAAATACGGACGCTGTACAAAGTCCAAAAGAATATCAAAGCTCTTTTCAAAATTCTCGGTGCAGCTGAAAAGATAGCATGTTTTGTTAAAAGAAGTGTAGGCGTTTGCGTTCGCGCCTGTTTCGGCATATTTTAAAAACGCGTCGCCGTCTTCGCACTCGAACATTTTGTGCTCAAGATAGTGAGCGATTCCGTCGGGAACTTTTTTCACTTCTCCGCCGTCAAGCGAAAAAGCGTTGTTAACGCTTCCGAAATGAGTGCCGAAAATAGCGTACTTTGAATTATAGTCACGCTTTGGATAAAGATAAATCGAAAGTCCCGAGTCGTGTTCGATTTTATAATACATATCGCCTGTACGGGCGGATTTAACTTCAGTAATTTTACTCATTTACTCACCTGCTTTCAGCACAAAAATTGTATCAAGCATAAGCTTTTTTGCGGCATTAACTATCTCTTCCCTGGTAACCGCCTCAACCTTTTTACAGGCTTCTTCGGGCGTATCGACAGAAGCGTCCATAACCTGGGAGCTGTACCAGCCTGAAAGTCCTGTAATGGTATCGGAAACACCCAGGGTGCTGTTGATTATCGCGAGCTTTGCGGAGTTGATTTCAAAATCGGAAATTTTTCCGTTTTTCATATCCTCAACCTCGGCAAGAATTGCCTTCTTGGCGGATTCAATATTGGCGGTTTCAACTCCCGACTCGATAAACATAATACCCTTTAACCGCTGATAACGAGCCAAACAGTAATAGCACAGGCTCTTTTTTTCTCGAACGTTGTTAAAAAGCTTTGAGGAAGCCGTTCCGCCTAAAATAACCGACATAAGACGCGTCGCAACCGTTTCGGGCTCGGGCTCGGCGCAGGCTGTTCTGAAGCCGATTTCAAGCTTGGACTGGGCGACATCCATTTCCTCAACAACATCCTTTTCCTCAAAAACAGAGTAAACAACGTCGGTACTCAGGTCAACGGGAGCCCTTTTTATTTCTTTAAAAGAATTTTTAATTATTTCGGCGGCGTTATCGGGATTGCTTTCGCCGACGAATGTAATTTCAAAATGAGCGTTTTTCAGCATATTCAGCCAGGCTGAATAAAGCTGTTCGGATGTAACAGCCTCAATCTGCTCTTTTGTACCGCACCATTTTATTCCGTATACTTCATCAGCGCACATAATCTCAAAAAGACGCTGGGAAGCATAAACGCGCTTGTCGTTAAAATCGGAATCTATCATATCCATAATCTGGCGTTTTTCCTGGAGAATATCTTTTTCGTCGAACTTGCCGTCTTTTACCTTCGGGTTAAAAATAACCTCGCAGAGAAGCTCGGAAAGCTCGGAGGAAATATTTTCATTATTAATAGCGTATTTATCGGAAAGACCGCCGATGTCTATTTTTATACACTGCATATCGCCCATTTTTGAAACGGAACCGTTAACCTCGGCGCCGTAGAGCGAACCTAACTTGCGTGACATTTTAATCATATCGGGATATTTTTTACAGCACCTTACAAGCACATAGCACAAAAGCGCGTTAACCGAAGCGGTTTCTTCGGACATAGGCAGAAATATATTTGTAAGAAGCTTCATAGTTTTGAAGCGGTTATCGCTTATGCTGTTAAAAATAACGCCGTCGGCGAGTTCACGCTGTTTAATAGGATTCATTAAATCAACTCCAAATTAACATTCTCGTTTACATACATAAAATAGTATAACACAAACAATTAAAATATAAAAGAGTTTATTTACAAATAAAAGAAAGTTTGTTAAAATATAAACGAGGTGATACGATGAATTTGCCGAATGATAAAATGATGCTTTTATCGGTAGTTAATACTAAACTAAGGGATGAATACCAGAATCTTGACGAGCTGTGCGAAGATATGAACGAGGATAAAAACGAGATTATAAACAAGCTTAAAGAGATTGATTACGAATATAATGAGAAACTGAACAGGTTTGTGTGAAAAAGTAAAAAGATATTTTTCAAAAAAATTATTGACAATTATAATATTGAGTGATATAATCTAAAAGCTGTAAAAATTAATACGCGAGTGTGCTGGAATAGGCAGACAGGCACGTTTGAGGGGCGTGTGTCTTTGACGTACGGGTTCAAGTCCCGTCACTCGCACCAAAGTTAAATGGAGTACCGACAAGGTGCTCCATTTAAGTTTTATACAATTAATGTAAGAGTTACGGGACTTGAACAGGTTGTGCCGAGATTTAAGCGTCAGCGAAAATCGAAGGCAAAAACGCTTCGGGGAAGCGTTTTTAGACCGCCGCGCAGATGAAACTTTTCCCCTTTACGTGAACCCCACAGACGAGGACTGAGATTTCTATAGATGAACATACGTCACTCGCAGTATAAAACCCTTGAAGAAAAAACTTCAAGGGTTAATAATCAAATCTGTTTATAAATATCTCCACGATTCCCCGCGTTAACAACAATTATTAAAAGCATATCGTTGTACAACTCATAAATAACGCGGTAACTTCCTAATCTCAAACGATATAAATTTTTATAACCTGCAAGCGGTTTTATAAGACATCTATTCTCTCAATCACTCCACTTTGAGTATTGACACGAAAAACATTGTCGTTATTATCATCTAAATAAATCCACTTATTATCAAATATATAAATATTCTTAGTTTTTAAATCGGTAATTCTGTCCGATTCTCTTTGGGGATTATCCAAATACAAATTACCGTCGGCGACAAAGTAAAACTTTCCGTTCAAAGAATTTACGCAGGAAACTTCTTTGTCCGTTACTAACTTATGTGATTCATCTTTTAAAGAGAAACGGTATAACCCATTTGTAATATCTCCGTCTTCTTTATCATAATCGTAATACACATAGCCGCCGCATACGGAAAACACCTTATAACTTCCACCGTCCGCAAGCTCATCAATAAACTCAGGCGCTTTATCCGGAGTTTTCAGGTTATAAGAATATAAAGCGCCGTTGTTGTTTTGTAAGTATATTATTTCATCAACAGGATAAAATCTGTCAATGCCGCTTTCAAGCATAACAGCGTAAGTTTTTTCTTTATAATACACTTTAAGGGTTTTACTGTTTTTATAACTTATGATTAATTTCTCTGATAGATAATAATCATATTTGGTTTTTATATCAAAATCACTTTTTACAAATTTTCTGTTCCCGCTGTCATAGACCGATAAAAACGTATCGTCTTCTAAAAAGCTGTATATTTTATTATCGAGCTCATAAAACCCTTTAAAATATAATGCGGGTATTTTTTTATCGCCCAACATATTTGTTCTGCCTTTATCGGTAAATTTATACGCCTTAGTACGCAGCGCCCTATCAAACGCATTGTTAAAATAATATAGCGCATTATCGCAATAAGCTAAATTTCCTCCCGCAAGATAATTATTATAGCTGTTTTCGACTTTTTCCTCTTTAAAAGATATTGCAGTTTTATAATTACTACATCCTGAAAACGTAACACTCAAAAAAATAACAACGATAAGTATAGATAGTTTTCTCATAAAAACACCCCATATGCATAATATGTTTTTTTCTCTACAATTTTAAATGTGTATTTATGTGTTTTAGAATTATAATGTGCAGAATAAAGATAGTTTACTACACGAAAAGCAATAACGCATTTGTGCTTGCTATTCCAATTTGAATTAATACTCGTTTGATTAAATATATATTTGACTTCAGGAGGAATATAATATCATCACCGTCCGGGAGTTTATAAATTGCTTCGAGTAATCTTTTTTGCTGTTTCGGTTGTTGAGAGGCAATAAATTTCCTCGCTCGTTTGTTTATTTCTATTTTTATATTTCATTATACTATAAAGCAATTCCTAACTCGGAAGCAAAATCTTCAATCGCTATATTATCAGCTTTATCTTCATCACTGCCATTTGAATACTCGTCGTAAAGTTCAGCGCAATACATATCATCTTCTAATTCTGCGTTAAGAGCGGTATATCCTGTCAGCATTTGAAGTAAAGCTTTTATTTGACTTTCAGATAATCCGTCAATTATATTCAACACTTTTTCTTTATCAGACATTATAAACACCTCACAAATCAAATGTTTAGTTTATTGCCTCTTTTATATTATAATCATAGTTATATTTTATTACAAGATTATTAAGAAAAATAATTATATCAATTCATAAATTATTAAAGATATTTATATAACTATTGACAACTATAGCATTTACGTATAAAATATAAACATCTCGGGGGTATAGCTCAGCTGGGAGAGTGCTTGACTGGCAGTCAAGAGGTCACGGGTTCGAGCCCCGTTATCTCCACCATAAATCTCGGTACACCATCAGGTGTGCCGAGTTTTATTATATATAATTAAATAACGTGGCTCGAAGCCGACCGTTAAGAAAATGCTCCGGGGGAGCATTTTTAGGGAGGAGCGATTATGAACGGCAAAGCTCCGCTACACGCCCCAACATACGTGGGCTGAGTTATCTATAGATGAATTTACGTAATCTCCACCATAACATAGGAGTCACCAAAAAGGTGGCTCCTATGTTTTTATATATAGTTTAATAACGGGGTTCGAAGCGCGCCGTATAAAAAACAGTCCGGCGGACTGTTTTTAGGCGTGAGCGATTATGAAAGGCAAAGCTACGCTACACGCCCCAACAAACGAGGACTGAGTTCTCTATAGATGAATGTACGTTATCTCCACCACAAAAAAACCCTTGAAATCCGCATAAACAGCGGGCTCAAGGGCTTTTATTTTTGAAATATTATAATTCTTTATTGTCATTAAAATACGCTAAAATACGTTAAAAACACTAATTTGTATGCCGATTTGTATGCCAAAAACTAAAGCCTAAATCCCGCATTAAATCTAAAGAAAATATGAATAAAAGAACAAATTTTCTTATCTTCCTATTACACTTGTTTATGTGCATATTAACCAAAATATGGTTATTGTTTTTGATATATATACCAATTGCTGTTGAGTTTTTAAAATAGTATAATTAATATGTATTTTTATGTTTTTCGGAAATACTCAGATAAATCTTTCGAGGTACTATATGAGAAAATCTGTCTTTTTTAAACTTGCTTTATTCATAATTCCCGTTGTACTTGCTGTCGAAATTGCTCAGCTGTACACTGAATACCGAACAATATATAACTCAAATTATGAAAACTGTGAGAGGATGATCAAAAGCGCGGCTGAAACTACGTCGGATATATTTTTGTATTTTGATTTAAACAGTAAAGATGACGCAGAAACTTACAGCAAGGAACTGGATAAGCTGTGCAACCTTTGGGGAGTAACTTATCTTTTTGCTGTCGAACCTTATGTTGAAACCCGATCCGAAAAATATCTTGCCATCGGATTTGGCAAAGACGCCACGGAAAAGGCAAAAAAAACACGTTATCCCGGCGTTTATGTAGAGGGTACTTTAAGCGATGCTCAGATAAAAGCACTTAAAGGCGATAAAAGCCTGACTATTATTCACGAAAAAAACGAGCTTGACGACACGTTAATATGCTACAGGGTTGTTGATAAATTTTTTGACACAAAAAAAGGAGCGTATGTAAAAGCAGATATACCTATACTTATAGGCGCCGAGGTATCTTTCACAGGAGTGATGGAAACCTTTGAAGAAAGGTTTAATTCAATTATTATATTTGATTTAATCTTTACCTTTTTACTTACACTTTCCATATTTATTGTTTTTTATTTAAGAATTCACGGACCTATTAAAAAAATCAGCACGAGGATGAAGAACTTTGTTTCAGACCGCGACAAAGGCGTGGAAAAGCTGAAAGTGAAAGGTAATGACGAGCTTACCGAAATGTCGCGATCCTTTAATCTTATGACCGAGGAAATTGACAATTATATTAAGGATATTGATAATCTTACAAAAGAAAAACATACACAATCGGCGGAGCTTAATATCGCAAAAAAGATTCAGACGGGACTTTTAATGCCGCCGCGGTATAAGAATAAAGGAGTAAGCATAAACGCGATAATGGTAGCCGCAAAAAACATAGGCGGAGACCTTTATGATTATAAGATTCTTGACGACGGTAAAATATTTATCGCAATAGCCGATGTTTCGGGAAAAGGTATTTCCGCCGCGCTGTTTATGGCGCGAGCGATTACTCTGCTTCATCAGTACGCGCTTCTCGGATATTCTCCTTCAAAAATGCTCGAGGTATATAACAATACGCTCGCGGAAAGTAATCCGAACGGACTTTTTATCACTACTTTTGTCGCAATATATGATCCCGAAACACACAAACTGACTTATTCAAACGCGGGACATAACCTTCCGTATATTATTTCCGACAAGCTGATTAAGCTTGATGACTCGACAAATGTAGCGGCAGGTATTTTTACCGATAACGAATATGATCAGAATACTATTATTTTAAAACCCGGTGACGTTTTATTCCTTTACACCGACGGAGTTAACGAAGCGGCAAACACCTCGAAAGAATTCTTCGGTACAAAAAGACTTGAAAAAGAACTTGAAAAACATATTAACAAAGAGAACAACACTGTTTCCGAAGATATATTTGAAGCTGTCAGCGAGTTTTCCGACGGAGCTGTGCAGAACGACGACATAACAATCCTGACTATGCGGGTTGAAAAAACGAACTCAAAAGAATTAACATTAAAAGCGGAGGCTCAGAATCTTTCCGAGATTGTTAAGATGATATACTCGGAGGAAAGCCTCTCCAAAGATATAAAATCCCAGCTTCGCCTTATTGCGGAGGAAATCTTTATTAACATATGTTCATACGCTTACAATAACAGCGGCGATGTTACCGTCAGGTTAGATGTACTCAACGACCAAGCAACACTTACTTTTATTGACTCGGGTAAGCCTTTTGACACAACTGCCGATGTGCTGGACATTAACGAATACGATCACGAAAACAGCATCGGCGGACTCGGACGCTTTATCGCGTTTGAAATAGCGGATGACTATTCATACGTGTATAAAGATAATAAGAACATATTAAAAGTCACAAAGAATTTTATTTAAAGTATTAGGAGGTACTTTATGAAGATTAATACAACATTTGAAGAGAAAATATGCACAATTACAATTGAAGGACAAATTGAGACGCTTACTGCTCCCGAACTGGAGCAGGCGGTTAACGACGCGGCTCCGAAGTGCGAAAAAATGATACTTGATATGACAGATGTAGACTATATTTCATCGGGCGGACTGAGAGTTGTTGTCGGCGCTAATCATAAACTCGGAAAAGAAAAATTTAAACTTAAAGGACTTGCGCCTAATGTGTACGAGATTTTCCGACTTACGGGTTTTACAAAATATTTAGATATAGAATAAGATTTTTACGCTTTCAATAACAACTCTTACAGGAGATTAAAAATGAGTAAACTAATTAATCTGATTAACGAAAACATTAATAACAATCCTGATTTTACTGTTATCATAGATCAGGGCAAAAACAACAGTTTTACGTACTCTCAGCTTGACGCTTACGCGCGAAAGATTGCGGGAAAGCTGAACAAACTCGGAGTAGGGCGGCGTGATTTTGTAACAATTGAGTTACCGCGCAACAAGGAATATATTGCCGCTATGTATGCCGTATGGCTCGTAGGCGCGGCGTTTGCTCCGCTTTCTCCCGCCTACCCCGCCGAACGTCTTGAATATATCCGCAACGACTGCAACGCTAAAACGGTTATAAATGAAAAGTTTTTAAAGAGACTCGACAATGAATCGCCGTTTGAAGGTATTTCAGAGACAGATGACGAAGATCCTTCGCTCCTGATTTACACCTCAGGCTCTACAGGAAAGCCCAAGGGCGTACTGCACTCTCACAGAAGCATCTGTGATTCAGTTCTCAGATATAACGATTACGTAAAACCTCCGAAAGGCTTCCGCGCGGCGCTCGGCGCGCCGTTTACCTTTGTCGCATCGGTTCAGGGTATATTCGCTCCCCTTGCCTGCGCTATGACTGCTTATCTTATGCCGTATGAGGCTATGCGCGATCCTGTTCTTCTCGCTGATTTTATTGAACAAAATCAGATAAACCGAACCTTTATCAGCCCTAAAATGCTAAAGGTATTTAAACCAAAAGGCGACTCTCTCAAACTTGTATTCACAGGAAGCGAACGCGTCAGCGACACCTACAGCGAAGATTTTGATATAATTGTAAGCTACGGTCAGACCGAATCCGCCGGCGGTGTTTTGATGTTCAAATTGGACAAAAGCTACCACAATACTCCGATCGGAAAACCTATAGGTTCTATTGCTGCCTATATTCTCGATGAAGAAGGCAAAGAAGCTGAGGAAGGCGAACTATGCCTTGCCGGATATTTTGCGACAGGATATCTTAATCTTCCGGATCAGACAGCCAAAACTTTTGTTGATAATCCGTTTTCAGCTGACGACGGCTATCCAAAACTATTAAAAACAGGCGACATTGTTCGCCGCGACAACAGCGGAAATATAATTTACCTAAACCGCAAGGACTGGATGGTAAAAATCAACGGTCAGCGCGTAGAGCCCGGCGAGATTGAAACTATTATAAAGAATACCGAAGGCGTGCACGACGCTGTTATAAAAGATTTTAAAAACCAATACGGACAGGTATATCTTGTAGCGTACTACGTTGAACAAAAACCTGTTGACGCTGATGAAATAAAAGAAGCTATCTCACAGAAGCTTCCGCCGTATATGATTCCCGCTTTCTTTGTAAAGCTTGATAAGCTTCCCGTTAACGCTAACGGCAAGTTAGACAGAAACGCACTCTCCGCTCCCGAAGCAGGCGCGTTCAAAAACGACTACGCCGCTCCCGAAACCGATATGCAAAAAGCGCTTTGCAACGCATTCGAAAAGGTTCTTTCCGTTGAGAACGTCGGAACAGATGACGACTTTTTCGCGCTCGGCGGTGATTCAATCAAATGCGCTATGATTGCGTCGGAATGCGACTTATATAAGATTTCCACGGCCGATATTTTCGCGGGTAAAACTCCGCGGATGATTGAACGCCTTATGATTCAAAAGGCTTCAAAGAAAAAAATTAAAAAGAAAAAAAGGAATGTCAAGGTTTATCCTTTGACTCCGTTTGAGCGCGGAATGTATCTTGAACAGAAACTGAATCCCGACTCAATAGTATATAATCTTAACATTGCCGCTATTATAAAGGGAGTGTCGTCTGATAAGATTAAAGAATCTCTCAGAAACGTATTTAAAGCTCACGAAGCTTTCCATTCTTTTTACGGCGAGGAAAACGGCCTTCCCGTTCGTATTCTTACCAGTAAGCTGCCTGAAATCAACGAGGATTCAGCCGGCAGCCGTGAAGAAGTAATCGCCAAAATCGACACTTACTCCACTCCCTTTGAACTCAACGCGGATATTCCCGTTAAGGCAACGCTTTATAATATTGCTGACGGAAGCGTTATTCTTCATTTAGCTATTCATCACATCGCTTTTGACGGCGGTTCCGCTAAAACCTTTATTACTGAACTTATCGGCGGTATTAACGGAAAGAAAGTTCAGGCGTCTGAGATTGACCTTTCCGACCTTTATGACGACAGTATTAACGAAAAATATGAAAAAGGTCTTGAATTTTACCGTAAGCTTTTCGAGGACGGTGTTCCTATTAACGAAATGCCGTTAAAGGGTAAACGTCCTAAGGTTCATCCCCTGTCCGATAAAGAAATTGTTTTTAACTACGACAACAGCAAACTTAAAAAAATTGACGACACGGCGCGACGTTACACGGTAACCGAATTCGAATTAATTTTTTCGGCTATTGCTATGGCGCTGGGCAAATATACGGCGTCCGAGGACGTTGTTCTCGGCATTCCGACCAACACTCGCCCGAACGGAGCGGATGATGTAATAGGAATGTTTGTAAACACAGCCCCCGTGCGTATAAAGCCTAAAAGAAACTCCGAAATTTCCGATTATATAGCATCCGTAAGCGAAGCTGTACGCGGTGTAACCTACGGCGCGTTCCTGCCGTTTGAGGATGTTGTTAAAGAATTTGTAAAACAGCGCGACGAAAGCCGTAATCCGATGTTTGACGTAAGCGTTAACTTTATGTGGAACCCGCCCGCTTACGACAACGGCGGACTGAGCGTTGAGATGTACTCTCCTCTCCAGAAGATGAGCAGAGATATCGGCATTGTAATCCGAAAAGGCGCGAAGGGACTGCATTTTATGGTCCAGTATTCGTCCGAGCTGTTTGAGGATAAAGTTATTGAAAACTTCATTGAACAAATTAAACACATTCTTGATTTACTTTCAGGCGGCAGCGTTAAAACAGTTCGCGACGCGTTGGCTCTTCCCGAAAACCAGACGGCGGAACTTGAAGAAAAGAGCGTCACCGAGACTTCCGAAGTTCCCGTGGTTCTTCTGCATAAGATGTTTGAGAACAGCGTGGATAAAAACGGAGATAAAACCGCACTTATCGCGCAGGACGCTCAGCTTACATATAACGAACTTAACGAAAAAGCGAATATTGTCGCGCGCAATCTTATTAATCGAGGCGTTAAAACCGGCGACAGCGTTGCGTTGCTGTTACCGCGTAAATCCTGCTTCTTCTGCTGTTTGTTTGGCGTTAACAAGGCAGGCGCGGCATTTATCCCCTGCGATCCGCAGTATCCCGCCGACAGAATCAATCACATAATCACCGACTCCGAGGCGAGCTATATTATTACTACGGAAGATAAGCTCGGGGATTATCCGCCCGAAAAAGCGATTAACGTAAACGATATTATCAGCGGCGAGTCTAAGGGCAATCCCGACCTTGAAATGACAGGCGACGAACTCAGCTATATGATTTATACCTCAGGCTCTACAGGCAAGCCTAAGGGCGTTATGCTGCGCCACAAAGGTATATGCAGTTATCTCACACCGTTTTCTTCCAACACTATCGCTTATAACATCAGCGAACACGTTACTAATTATCTTTCCGTAACAACCGTATCTTTTGATATGTCATTTAAGGAACATACCGCATCGCTGTGCAACGGCAAGACACTTATTTTTGCCGCTGACGACGAGATGAACGATCCGCGCGCGCTTGCGGAACTTATGAAAAAATATAACGCGGACGCTATCAACGCTACACCGTCGCGCCTGATTCAGTATATGGAATACGCTCCGTTCAAAGAAAACCTTAAAAACTGTAAATTAATTATGTCGGGCGGTGAAGCTTATCCGCTTTCTCTCCTCAATAATCTACAGGAATGCGCGCCTGACTCAATAATTATAAACACCTACGGTCCGACCGAAATAACAGTTTCATCAAACGCCGCGATACTTAACGGCGCAAATGAAATTACAATCGGCAGACCTCTTACCAACTATACCGAATACATTGTTGACAAATTCGGCGATATCGCGCCCTACGGCGTAATCGGCGAGCTGTATATCGGCGGAGTCGGCGTAGCCAAAGGATACCGCAACCTGCCCGAAAAAACCGCTCAATCTTTCGTCACCTATCTCGGTCAGCGTATGTACCGTTCGGGCGACTATTCAAAATATGACAAGGACTTTAATGTTATTATTCTCGGCAGACTTGACAATCAGGTTAAACTGCGCGGACTTCGTATTGAACTCGGCGAGATTGAAGGCCTGATTGCTGAACAGCCGCACATTAAAAAGACCGCCGTTGTTATCCGCAAGCTCAACGGTCAGGACAACCTTTGCGCTTACTTCACGGCAGATAAGCAAATAGACATCGACGCTCTTAGAGACGAGCTGAAAAAGCACCTGACGCATTATATGGTGCCGACAGCTTATCTTCAGATGGCGGAGATGCCGATAACCGCAAACGGCAAAACAGATATACGACAGCTCCCCGAACCTGTCGCTGTATCTCTCGGAGAATATATAGCGCCCGCGAACAAGATTGAGGAATTCTTCTGCGAGTCATTTAAAAAGGCTCTTAATCTCGAAAAGGTCGGAGCTACGGACGACTTCTTTGAAATAGGCGGAACTTCACTTGTTGTTACCGCTGTTGTTCTCGACGCGTCCGACAACGGATTCCCGATTACATACGGCGATGTATTCAAATATACTACTCCGAGAGCGCTTGCAGAGCTGTTTAAGGACGGCGATGTTAACACAGACAGCGGTACTTTCGATTTTGATGATTATGATTACACAAAAATCAACGCCCTGCTCGAAAAGAACAACGCGGACTCCTTCAAAAACGGTGAACTCCGAGAGCTCGGAAATGTGCTGATTACAGGAGCGACAGGCTTTATGGGCGCGCATCTTGTGGCGGAATTTCTTGACTGCGAGGACGGTATCGCCTACTGTATGCTCCGTAAGGGTAAATTTGACAACGCTTCGGAACGTCTCAGAAATATGATGTTCTATTATTTCGGAAACCGTTTTGAAGATATATTCGACAGCCGTATCAGAATAGTTGAGGGCGATGTAACCGACTACAAATATTTTAAACCGCTTGAGGACGAGCCGATTGATACCGTATTCAACTGCGCGGCGAATGTAAAGCATTTCAGCAACGGCACGGATATCGAGGATATTAATGTCGGCGGTGTAGTCAACTGCATTAATCTGTGTAAAAAAATCGGAGCGAGACTTATACACTTCTCAACTATTTCCGTATCGGGCACAACTAACGATATAACAAAACTCAGCCGTAAATCGCTTGATGAACAGAGCTTCTATTACGGTCAGACTCTCGACAACAAATATACATCCTCAAAGCTTATGAGTGAACGTATGCTTCTTGAGGCTGTCGCCGAGAATAAACTCGACGGAAAGGTAATCCGCGTAGGAACTCTCGCGGCGCGTGAATCTGACGGCGAATTCCAAATCAACTTCCTTACAAACAATTTTATGGGCAGACTGCGCTCATATGAACTGCTCGGATGTTTCCCGTATCAAATGATAGAAAACCAGGTATGCATGGGACCGATTGACACTTCCTGCAACGCTTTCCTCAGACTTGCAAAAACTCCGAAAGAATGCACGGTGTTTAACGCGGTTAATAACCATACGCTTCCGCTCGGTGACATTATCCGACAGATGAACAAAGCCGGAATAAATGTACGCTTTGTTGAATACGAGGAGTTTGCCGCGGCGCTTAACGAATCACAGAAAGATCCAGACAAGGCGGCAATTCTATCGAGTATGACCGCATATATGAACACAGCTCACGGCAAAAAGGTCATTGCTCTTCCGTTTGAGTCACACTATACCACTCAGATTCTCGCCCGTATGGGATTCTTCTGGAACGCAAGCAACGAGCGCTATGTAAACGACTTTATAAACGTATTAATGGGTTTCCGCTTCTTTGACAGCGATAACCTTACAAGATAAGGAGCAGCTATGGAACGAACAGGTACTTTAATCAACAAAACCTATCGTAATCTGTTGATATCTACTATTGCTATGACGGCATCCATGTACCTGTCGAGTATTGTTGATGGAATATTGGTCGGACAGATACTCGGCACCATGGAATTATCCGCCATAAATCTTACCTATTCGATTTCTTTCCTTAAAAACATCCTTATCGCGATGTTTACTTTCGGCGGAAACACCCTCGCTATTATCTACAAAGGAAAGCGAGATAACAAAAAAGCGGATATAGCTTTCAGCATATCTTTCTGGGGCGGTATTATCTCATCGGTGATTATAACCGCAATAGGTATCGCGCTAACCTCGCCTACCGCTTCTCTGCTCAGTCAGAAAAATTCTGAGCTTGAGTTGTTGATAGCAACATATATTATCCCGCTGTGGATTCTGACTCCGTTTACAACTTTAAACAACCATACTGCCGCTTTTGCCCGTACTGACGGAATGAAGAAATTAGCGACAGCTCTTCCGATTGTATCGAACGTAATTAATCTGTTCTGCGACTGGCTTTATATGGCAGTATTCGGCTGGGGTATAGCCGGAGCCGGCTGGGCGACTGTAACAGGCTACGTGCTCGGTTCGCTGCTCGTAATTTTCTACTTCAAAGGAAAAGACCGAACGGTACACTTTACCCGCGAAGCTTTTAAAAACCTTAAGATGATATGGAAAATACTGAGCACAGGCTTACCCTCCTCGTTAATTTACGTCTGCAACTTTTTGCGGTTGTTCTTTACGAACGCGATTATTCTCTCGGCGACTGGCACAGCAGGCACACAGATTGCTTCGGTATCGTTTTCGCTTAACAGCCTTTGTTTCATATTTATAGAAGGCGCGACAATGACTCTTCTTCCGATTCTCGGAGCGCTGTACGGAGAAAAAGATATCAGAGGACAGAAACTTGCACTACGGTACGGAATGTGGATTACCGTCGGACTTTCGGTAATTATTCTGATTATATCCGAACTGTTCCCTGTTCAGTTAGCGTATATGTACGGTCTTACCAATCCAGAAATCACTTCGGTATTCGAGGTTACATTCCGAATTATGTCGATTAACATCCCGATACTCGCGGTAATTTACGTTATGCGCACATTCTTTCAGGCGACCAAACAAAAGTGGCTCGCAAACATACTCGTTATACTTGACGGCTTCGCAACGGTTGTACCTCTTATGTACATTTTCTCTAAAATTGACATCTACTGGCTTTGGGCGTCATTCCCATTTTCAAAGGCGGCAACCGTAATTATCACAATTATTATTATGGTGATTTACAAGAATCTAAAGCGAAAAGATAATTACCTGCTGATTGACGGCGAAGACGGAATAACTCTTGACTTTTCAATTCATAACAATATCGAAGAAGCTACCGGCGCCGCTCACAAAGCTGTCGATTTCTGTAACGAAAATGGCGTTGAGCCAAACCTTTCTCATGATATAGGCGTGGCTTTGGAAGAACTTTGCGTAAACACCGCTAAATATGCCGCTAAATCTCAATCTGACAGCGTGGACATATTCCTTAAAGTATCCGATAAACATATCGTGCTGAAACTGCGCGATAACGGAAATGTATTTAATCCGACTGAATATATTGATGATTCAGGCCGTGAGGTCACGGGGCTAAAGCTTGTAAGCTCTCTTGTTTCCTCAATTGAGTACAACCGTGTTATAGGATTCAACGTCACGGTTGTGACTGTAAACAGATAAAAACGAGGTGAATTCTGATGAATATTACAAAAACACTTAACGGCGATACATTAACTATAACCGCGGCAGGCTGGATTGATACACTTACCGCTCCTGACTTTCACAACGAGATTGAATACCTTGAAGACGCAAAAAACGTCATCCTGGACCTCGGCGAAGTAGACTATATATCTTCCGCGGGACTGCGCGAGATAGTTGCGCTTTACCGCCGCATCACCGAAAAGGGCGCAAATTTTTCCGTTCGCAAAGTTCAATCGGAGGTTATGGACGTATTTACGATGACAGGATTTAATAAGAAAATTGAAATCCGAACTGATTAAGCGATATTTTAATTAAATCAGGTAACCGCATACTGTTGAACAAAAATCAGCAGTATGCGGTTTTCGACTCTTATATAAAATATTTTTCCATTCGTTGTAATAGAATTAAACAGAAAATATATAAGAGGCGGAAAGATATGAAACTGGCGGCTTTATCGGCGGTCTTAGTTTCTTTTTATTCGGGATGAATATTATGGAGACAGGGCTTAAAAGAATATCGGGAAATAAGATAAAAAATAAATTAAAAAATGTTTCAATTAATCCGATAAAAGGCGTTATATTCGGGACAATTATTACTGCAATCGCTCAGAGTTCCTCGGCTGTTTCGGTCAGTTTAATCGGAATGTCAGAGGCGGGACTCATTACTTTTTCACAATCCGTATACATAATTATGGGC
>CADBCC010000027.1:20681-38035 GCA_902793125.1 uncultured Ruminococcus sp. | reverse complement strand
TCAACATCCTTGGAGCCGTCGTCCATCTCGGGCAGGATGTGGGAATGCATATCGTAGAGCATTTTTTCCTCCGTCATTCTTTTCTCGGTTTAAATGAATTCACAAACCTTATCTCCCATTTCGCTCGTGCTGACTTTAGTCATACCCTCGGCGTAGATATCGGGAGTTCTGTATTTTTTAAGGGTTTCGTTAACCGCGTTTTCAATCGCGTCGGCAGCCTCGCCCTGATCGAGCGAATAGCGCAGCATCATAGCTACGGAAAGGATTGTGGCGAGCGGGTTTGAAATTCCCTTGCCCGCAATATCGGGAGCCGAACCGTGGATAGGCTCGTAAAGTCCGAATTTACCCTCCGCTAAGCTTGCGGAAGCGAGCATACCGATTGAGCCCGCTATCATTGAAGCTTCGTCGGAAAGAATGTCGCCGAAGATATTGGAAGTAACTATAACGTCAAACTGGCGCGGATTGCGCACAAGCTGCATAGCGCAGTTATCAACATAAAGGTGGTTGAGCTCAACTTCAGGGTAGTCCTTAGCTACCTTAATAACTGTTTCTCTCCAAAGGCGGGAGCTTTCGAGCACGTTAGCCTTATCTACGCTTGTAACTCTCTTGTCTCGCTTCATAGCCATCTCGAAAGCAACCTTAGCGATACGCTCAATCTCGGGAACGGAGTACATTTCGGTATCCCACGCCGCGGGAGCGCCGTTTTCGGTTTCACATCTTCCGCGTTTTCCGAAGTAGATTCCGCCTGTGAGCTCACGTACAATAAGGATATCAAGCTGGCCGCCGATTATCTCGTCTTTAATCGGGGAGTCGCCCTGTAATGGCTCGAAAATTACGGACGGTCTTAAATTCGCGAAAAGTCCTAAAGCCCCTCTTATTCCCAAAAGTCCCGCTTCGGGGCGTTTGTTTCCGGGGAGGTTGTCCCACTTCGGGCCGCCTACAGCGCCTAAGAGCACGCTGTCGCTTGCTTTACATTTATCAATTGTTTCCTGAGGCAAGGGTTCGCCTGTAGCGTCAATCGCGCAGCCGCCCATTAAAGCCTCGTCGTAGTCAACCGTAAAGCCGAATTTATCGGCGGTTTTGTTTAAAACTTTTACGGCCTCGTCTACGATTTCGGGACCTATTCCGTCACCTTTAAGTAATGTTATTTTGTAATTGTTCATATCTTCTTCTCCTCTATTTACAATTTAAAATATTAACTGTTCATAACAGGTATTTTCCTGTAGACTTCCGCGACTCTGTCGCGCTGCCACATCATCGGGTTGATTCTTACGGAATAGCCGAAGCCGTTATCCATAACCCACTCGAAAGGCTTTGCCTGGGGCAGTCCGTAAACCGACAGGATAGTCATAATAACTCCGCCGTGGGTAATTACTACCGCCTCGGTATTATCGGTCTTCATCATACCTTCGACTATCTGCTCAAATATAAGGCAGACGCGCTTTGTAAAATCAGCTCCGCTTTCGCCCCTCGGAGGTTTAACGTCGGTTTCTCCCGCGAGCCATTTTTCAAAGTCGGGGTTATCTTTAAGTTCTTCGGCGGTTTTATTTTCCCATTCGCCGAAACAGCACTCGCTGAGCTGATCTATAACAAGCGGAGTTTGCGTCGGATAAAGAATACGCGCCGTTTCGGTGCAGCGTTTTAACGGGCTTGTAAAAACTACCTGCGTACCCGGGTAAATATATTTGCTGTCGTATTCTTTAAGCTTTTGTATTCCTTCTTCACTCAAAGGGACGTCGGTTGTGCCGATATACTTCCCCCGGTGTGTGTCGGAAATATCTCCGTGTCTTATAAAATGTATTACATAGCTTTGCATTTTTTTATTCTCCTAATCTGTCCGCGTATTCCCTTTCAGAAGTTCATATCCCCCGCACGTATCCTGTCAAGTTTTGGATAGAGAGGATTTAGGGTTTAGTTAATTCGTAATGCGTAATTCGTAATGCGTAATTAATAATGAAATTTCGCGGGCAAAATGAAATTCAGCAAACTAAATAAATAATTACTGATTAATTATTTACATTCCGTATAATATAAGATATAATAATATTACTATCAGTATATCGGAGGCTGTTATGAATAAAGAATTCGGAAGAATAATTACACATCTTCGCAAGAAAAACGGTTTAAGCCAGAAAGAGGCTTGCGCTCAACTTGGCATATCGCAGGCTTTACTCTCGCACTACGAAAAGGGTATCCGCGAGTGCGGACTTGATTTTTTAGGCAAGACCGCGGATTTTTACGGGGTTTCGGTTGATTACCTGCTCGGCAGAACCACAAACCCGAACCCGCTCGGTTCCGAGTCCGACGAGATCCCCGACGTGGATGATTTGGAAGACGTCAACCGCAAAAAAAGCAACACCTACTGTATGCTCAACCGAAAGATTCTTATTAACTCAACCGCGGTTATTTACAGTATTTTAGCCGAAATCAATAACAAAAAACTGAGCAAGTGCGTCAGCGAATATTTAAGCGTAGCCGAATATAATGTTTTCAGGAAGATTTATTCTTTAAAAGAAAATAGCACCGAAGATGTATTTACTCTGAATAACGTCGAAGAATACTGCAACGCCGCGCAGGCGCTCAATAACGCGAAGATTAACGATATTAAGGTCAACCAAAGTATCGAGGGGCCTGAGTTAAGCGACGGGATACTCTCCGAAAAATTCAGCGACAGCTACACTTCCCTGCGCCAGCTTATTAAAAACGCCGAAAAAACATTATCGCAGAATTTTAAATTATCATAGTTTTTAGTTCTTAGTTCTCAGTTCTCAGTTCTTTAGTCGAGTAGATAGGTTAGTTATATTAATTTCGTTTTATTCCCGACCAAATTAATATGCTCCTCAAGCGGAGCTTGCATATGAATACTGTCGGGCTGCCAAGGCGTTATATTTAACTGAGCTTTCTTCCCGACTACAGCTCTGATAACTGAGAACTGACATATAAACATAAAAAAGCGGAGCTTCGGCTCCGCTTTTATCAGTTAACGCTCTTTGTAGTTTCTTCGCCTTTGCTGACGATAATTGTAACGGTTGAGCCGTACTCCAAAGTATCGCCCGCTTTATAATCTTTATATCCTATTACTCTGCCGTCGTCGATTTTTTCGCTGTACTGATATTCGGCGTCAACAACAAATCCTTCATTCGCGAGCGACTTAGCCGCCGCGTCAACAGATTTATCTTTAATTTCGGGAAGCTCGCGCATCTGCTTACCTTTACTTACGGTAACGGTAATTGAAATATCGCCCGAGGCTGTGAGTTTATCTCCGCCTTTTGGAGTCTGAGCCATAATAACACCTTCGGCGTACTCGTCGCTGTAGCTTTCCTGGGTATCTCTGTAAATCGAAACCTTGCCGGAATCCTCGGCTGAATCTACGGCTTCCTTGTAAGTCATTCCGACGTAGTTCGGGATTGTTTCGCCTGTCCATTTTTCGGTTGCCGCGGTAGTTTCTTCATTTCCCCGGTTGTTGAAAACTCCCTCGAGAGGATTCTGCATTACAAAAAGAACTCCCAAAACGCCTAAAACTATAATTGTAATAAACGAGGCGATAATAGTTACCGAACGGCGCGACATTCCGCCGTGCTTTTTATCGTGGTTCTTTACGTTCATACTCGCGGTACGGGAGATTTCCTCCTGGATAGCCTGAGCCGTATGGCTTACCGAAAGCTGGGAACGTAAATCGTCAAAATCGGTGATACGGTTTTCACGCTTAACCTGCAGGCCGTTGGCGATAGCCGTAACAACGTGAGGCGGAAGGCGTTTTACCGTGCTTGTGCTCATAAGGAGCCTTGAATCTTTAAGTCTTTCTTTTGCGCTTGCCGGAAGGTTGCCGGTAAGGGCGTAGAATAATGTAGCGGAAATACCGTAAATCTCGGTTATGCTGTCTATCGGGAAATTGTTTTCATACTGCTCGGGGGCAGCGCATCCCGAATAGAGCTGGGACTTTAACGGTGTTCCTCTTTTTCTTTCGTTCGCGGTAGCAAAGCCCGCGATTTTTATTTTACCGTAAGCGGTAACGTACATATTCTTAGGAGAAATAGCGTAGTGTCCGAGTCCGCGGCGGTGCATAGCTTCCAAAGCCGAAATAACAGGCATAAACAGCGGACGGGCTATATCCCACTCTAAGTGGCCGTTGCTTCTTTCTACATATTCCTCGAAAGGAATAAGGTCCTGGTTTTCCTCGATAACATACGCGGTGTTGTTTTCCTGGAAAATATTATGTATCTTTATAAGCGCCGAAAGGTCTTTAAGCTCGGCAATAGTACGGAAATACGAGATGAAGTCCTGCATAAGCTTGCGGAAAACATCGTCGTTTTCAAATCTTACTCTTAACTTGGATTCGTCGTTCTCGCGTTCAAAAAGTCCCATCGGCAGAAACTCGCAGACGATTACAACGTCGCCTGTCTGTTTATCAAAAGCGATATAACGCGAGCTTTCTCCGTTGGTATCAATTACGGAACCTACAATATACCTTCCGTGTAAAATGACTCCGTAAGGAAGAAACGGTGAATGCTGGGCGACTGAATTATCAAACCCGCAGCTCGGGCAGTGAACATGGTCGCCGATTTCACGCATACATCCCATACACAATGACATCCGAATAACCTCCCAAAAGAAAAGTTTATGACACAGAATTAACTGATTATAGCATAACAAGTACATTTATTATAACATAGTAAATAATATAAATGCAATAAATGTAAGTGCTTTTAAGGTTACAGTTTTGTTATGATACGGGCGATTTGGTTACTTTTCTTCGATTTTTAATCAAAAATATTACTAAATGATACTTTATTAATCACAATAAGCGCGTTTCCGCTGTGTATATGAACTTTTACCGTATCGTCAAGAAAAATATCGGAAAGTCCTTTTACCCCGCTTGAAACAAGCTTTAAGTCTTTAGCGGGGTACTCGACTTTTCCCTCGTAGCTTACCCTGCATTCTTCGCAGGCAAACGGAAACAGCGAGAAAGTTTTGCCTTTAACTTTACTGTAAGTATATTCACCTGCGCCTAAAAACTGAACTCTTTCTTTTTCGTTTTCAAGATAAGCGGTAACATTATTCTCATAAAGAAATTTAAGCACATAGAGATTTGCCAAGGTGTGGTCGAGCCTGCCGCCGTCGGCGGCGACGAGCGCGACTTCCTTAAAGCCCTTTTCAACGGCTAACGAGGCGCAGTGCATTGAGTCGGAATCGTCTTTATGGGTATTGAGCTTTACGACGTCAATTTCCTCGCTCAGCTCTCCCGAAAAGGAATCGAAATCTCCGACGTAAAGGTCGGGATTAACCCCCGCTTTTAGCGCGGTATTATATCCGTTATCCGCGCACATAATATAATCTCCGCTTTTTACAAAGTCTTTAATAAAATTTATATCGGCTTCGGGAGAAGCGCAGATTATTACGCATCTTACTTTTTCTGCCATTGTTTTATATCCTTTACTTCGTTGTACATAGAAACATAGCTCTGATGTCTGCTTTCGGATATTTTACCCTCATTTACCGCCTTGATTATTTCACAGCCTTTTTCACAGGTGTGGGAGCAGGAAGTAAATCTGCACGAGGTCAGGTACTCTTTAAACTCCGGAAAACAGAACATTATATTTTCCTTATCAATCATATTGTAGCGTTCGAGGTCTACGGTTGAAAAGCCCGGTGTATCCGCTACATACCCGTCTCCGATTTTAAACAGCTCGACTGTACGGGTTGTGTGTCTTCCTCTGCCTAATTTTTCGCTTATCTCCCCTGTTTCAAGCTTCAGATCAGGATAAAGCACATTTAGAAGGGTTGACTTTCCGACTCCGCTGTTGCCCGTAAACGCGGAAACCTTGTCTTTCAGATAATCTTTTACGGCGTCAACGGAAGCTTTATTATCGGACGAATAGGAAAAGGCTTTTATTCCAGCCTTTTTGTAAACCGAAAGCAGTTCCCCGCCCGGCTTTAAATCGGATTTGGACACAACTATAACGGGCTCGATTTCGTTATCCACCGCGGCGGCGGTCATTTTATCAATAACGAGGTAATTCGGAGAAGGCTCAACGGTTGAAACCACAATAACCAAAATATCAATATTGGCGAGCGGCGGCCGCTTTAAAGAGTTTTTACGCGGACGGATTTCATCAATTGAACAGTAGCCGTCGTCGGGAACAGAGATAGTTACAATATCTCCTACCCTCGGGGAATTATTCTTTTTCCGAAAAATACCGCGCGCCTTACATTCATATATCACATCGGCGACTTCTACATAATAGAAGCCGCCTGTGCTTTTTATAATAATTCCCGATAAGCTTTTCATACTATCACTCATCTTCAATCTCAACCAAATCATCTTCGGCAACAGTAGCGGGTTCCTCGGTTTCGGGAGGCTGAGTCGGTTTAGGTTTCTTTGTTGTCGGTTCGGTCGGTACGAAATTATACGAGGAAGTTTCGTATTTTCCGTTGTTATAATCTATCGAGTATCTTCGGTACGTCTGGCCGTCAAGAGTTACAAGAACTGTTGAGTTTCCGCTTCCCGTAAACGACATAGCGTAGCTTGAGTTATAAGAGGGATTGAGCTTTTTGGAGTAGGTGGAATTCCTTACTCCGTCAACATAAACAACCATATTAACGTCGTAGTCGATATTGGTCGGCAAGTCAACGGTAATATTTACGGTCGACTGGCTTCCTTTACCCGAACTTACCACGATATTTACGATTGTGCCTTTTTCAACCTTACTGTACTGCAAGGGCGACTGCTCGATAACCGTGCCCTCGGGCTGGAGGCTCTTATCGTCGTAAGTGTATTTGCACTGAAGCTTTTTCTTCGAGAGGGCTGACTGAGCCTGGGAAAGCTTCTTCTCGGTTACTCTCGGAACTTTAACCTTGCTTACGTACTCGTCCTTAGCGACCATTACGAAAACCTCGGAGCCGATTGTCGTTCTGACTCCGGCGGGCGGGAATGTGTCGCAGACATAGCCCTTGGGGGTGAGTTTATCGTAAACTTCTACAACTTTGGGCGAAAGGTTTTTCGACTCAACGAGCTTAACCGCTTCGTCTTTGGAGAGGTTGGTGCAGTACGGAACCGCCATTTCGGTATCTTTACCGTTTACGGTGAGCTCAACCGTCGAGCCCGACTTAATGAGCTTTGAGCCCGCTTCGGGATCCTGGTCGAGAATTTCACCGAGCTTTTTATTCTTAACATAACGGCTTTTAAGCTCGAACTTAAACTTGTTCGGGTTCTTAGCCTTTGCTTCCACAACAGTCATTCCGACATAATTCGGAACGTCAACGTCCGTAGCCTGAGCCGCGCTGCATCCTCTGAAAAGCGCCGCCGCGAGAACTATCACGATAACAACAATAGAAGTGATAATAACGCTCTTTACCGCGTAGTAGGAGTTGCTGTGAGTTTTTCTGCGGTTGATATCCTCAGCCTCGTCGTCGGCAACATCGTCGTTTTTGGGAAGTATTTCTTCGGGATTTTCCTGTTTTTTCGGCGGACGCTTCATCCCTTTTATATGCTTTGTGGGAGATTCATCGACAAAATATTTATAGTCAAAATGAACATTCGGATTTAACCTGAAACGCTCCAAATCGCCAAGCATATCGAGGGCGTTCTGGTACCTGTCCTCGGGATTTTTCTGCATTGCGTGCATTGTAATCTGTTCGAGGCCTACGGGGATACCGGGGTTGATTTTCCTCGGCATTTCGGGAGTGGACTGAAGCTGCATAAGCGCGACGCTTACCGCGCTGTCCGCGTCGAACGGAAGCTTTCCGGTTATCATCTCGTAGAGCATTACGCCCACGGAATAGATGTCGGATTTTCCGTCGGTTTTACTTCCTTTAGCCTGCTCGGGCGCGATATAGTGAACCGAACCGATTGCCTGCTCGGTCATTGTTTTGGTCTGGGTATCGGTAAGACGAGCAATACCGAAGTCGGTAACTTTAATTGTGCCGTCCTGCAAAAGCATAATATTGTGGGGTTTTATATCGCGGTGGACTACGCCTTTGTTGTGGGCGTGCTGTAAAGCGCGTAAAATCTGGGTAGTAAGGTGGAGAGCTTCTCTCCAGTCAAGCACACCCTGCTGGCCTATATATTCCTTTAAAGTGATTCCGTCGATATACTCCATTACGATATACTGAATCATATCGCCGAAGCTTACGTCATACACCTTAACAATATTCGGATGTGAAAGCATAGCGATTGCTTTACTTTCGTTTTTAAAACGTCTTATAAACTCGTCGTTGTTTAAAAACTCGTCTTTAAGAATTTTAACGGCGACTTCGCGGTCGTCGATAGTATCGGTGCAGCGATACACATAAGCCATTCCGCCTACGCCGATAAGCTCGTGTATCTCGTATCTTCCGTCAAGCTTTTTTCCGCTGTATTTATCCACAAAATCACCCCTTCCTAATAAACTACCGCGACGGTAATATTATCTGTTCCGCCGCCTTCCTTGGCTTTCTCAACCAGGGTATCCGTAAGACCTTCTCCGCGGTTTTCGTGGCAGATTTTTACCATATCGCCCGTAGTAACGCAGTTGGAGAAACCGTCGGTACATATCAAAAGCACATCGCCGTATATAAAGTTGGTTTCTATATAGTCAAGATGTACGGCAGGTTTAATTCCGAGGGCGCGCGTAATAAAGTTTTTATTCGGATGGTTCTGCGCCTGTTCGGAAGTAATCTCGCCTCGCCTTACCATTTCCTGGACAACGGAATGATCCTCGGTAAGCTGTTTTATTTTTCCGCCTCTTATCGCGTATGTACGGCTGTCGCCGACGTGGACAACGTGAACGGTTGTATCCTTAACGAGCACAAACTCGCAGGTGGTGCCCATTCCGGTAAGCTCCACATCCTCCTGAGCCATATCATAGATAACCTGATTAGCCTGGGAAACTATTTCTGTCATTAATGTTGAGAGTTCGGATTTCGATAAATCCTCGGAATACATTGTCTCGATTTCCTGGCTTATGTATTCCACCGCCTTGGCGCTCGCTATATTACCGCCGTTGGCTCCTCCCATTCCGTCGCATACTACTGCCCACGCGCAGCTTGGGGAAATAACTCCGAAACGGCAATCGTCCTGATTTTGCGTTCTGACTAAGCCTATATCGCTTTTGCTGAATATTTCCAAGTTATTCTCCTCCTTTTTTGGTATGATTTCTTTTAAGCTGGCCGCAGGAAGCGTTTATATCGCTGCCTAAGGTTCTTCTTACGGTCGCTGTTACAGAGTGTTTGCTAAGTATATTTACGAAAGATTTTTGCCTTTCGATTCTGCTTTTCTTAAAGCCGGAGCCTTTAACCGAATTAACGGGAATAAGGTTAACGTGGCAGTTAAGCCCTTTTAAAAGGTTCCCTAACTTTTCGGCGCAGCTGTCGCTGTCGTTAACTCCGTCAATCATCGCGTACTCAAAACTCACCCTCCGCCCCGTAACGTCAAAATAGTGGCGGCAGGCTTTTATAAGCTCCTCTATCGGGTACTTATTATTTATCGGCATAGTTTTGCTTCTCGTTTCATTATCGGGAGCGTGAAGCGATACCGATAAGGTGAGCGCGAATTTATATTCGGAAAGCTCGTAGATTTTCGGAACAATTCCGCAGGTGGAAAGGGTAATATGCCTCATTCCGATATTAAGGCCGTCCTCACATGAAACAAGTTTAAGAAAACGGACCGTGTTATCGAAATTGTCCAAGGGCTCGCCCATTCCCATAAGCACGACGTTGCTTATTCTTACTTTTAAATCTTTTTGAGCTTTTTCAATCTGGGCTAAAATTTCGGACGCCGTAAGGCTTCTTGAAAAACCGCTTCTGCCCGTCGCGCAGAACGTACAGCCCATTTTACAGCCGACCTGAGTAGACACGCAGATTGAGTATCCGTGGTGGTAATTCATTACAACCGTTTCCACAAATTCTCCGTCATTAAGACGAAAAAGATATTTTACTGTTTTATCATAGCGTGATACGAGCTTTTTTTCAATATTTGCAACAGAAATGTAACTACTTCGCGACAAAAATTCAATCAGATTTTTCGGAAGGTTTTTCATTTCCTCAAAAGATTCCACGCCTTTATTTAGCCAGGTAAAAACCTGTTTTGCCCTGTATTTAGGAAAATCGTTATCTGTAATATACTTTTCAAGCTCATTACAGTACATTGATTTTATATCAATCATAAGCTTTTCCTCCGAAACGCCGAGATAAAAAATCCGTCGCAGGGATTATTATGCGGGAAAATTGTAAGCATATTTTCCTTTTCGTCAATAGTACGGTTTACATTTAAATCAATTTTATAAGGCTCGAAATCTTTATGTTCTTCTAAAAACCGCTCGGCGTTTTTATTATTCTCCGAAGAATTCAGAGTACAGGTCGAGTAAACGAGTATTCCGCCGACTGCCGTGAATCTGCTGCTGTTGCAAAGGATATTGTACTGGAGATTATAAAGCCCGGGGTTAAAGAGGTTGTCCTTGTATCTTATTTCGGGCTTTCTACTCATAATTCCAAGCCCCGAGCACGGAACATCGCACAATACCTTATCCGCTAAAGGCAGATCTCTTTTATCATTTTCAGCGTCGCGTACATCGGTAAAAATAATATTTATACCGAGCCTTTTTGCGGTTTTATCAATAAGCTTCAGCTTATGCGGATGAATGTCATAGGCTAAAATCTTTCCGCGGTTTTGCATATACTGGGCGGATGTAAAGCTTTTTCCTCCCGGCGCGGAGCATACGTCAATCATAATGTCGCGCGGTTCCGGATTCAGCGCCTTTACGCAAAGCTGGGATGAAATATCCTGGATATATATTTTACCTTCTTTAAAGGTTTTAAGGTTTTCGATTGAGCCTGTGCCCCTGATTACTAACGCGCTGCTGTCGATTTCGGAAATTCCGGCTTTTACGTTTTCACTCTCAAGCTCTTTTATAAGCTCATTTGGAGTTGTTTTTAAGGTGTTAACCCTGGCGTTCAGCGCGGGGCGTCCCGAAAGAGATTTTAAAATTCCGACAGCGTTTTCCTCGCCGTAGGACTTAATCCAGAGATTTATAATTTCCTCGGGGCAGGAATATTTAACGCTGTAGTAATACACCCTGTTTTTATTCTTGTCGGGTAAGGTGTATTTTATTTCGGCACGGGTAATATTTCTTAAAACAGCGTTTATAAATCCTGCGCTTTTTTGCAATTTCCTTTTCTTCGCAAGCTTAACGCTTTCGTTTACGGCGGCGCTTTCGGGCACTTTATCCATAAATAAAAGCTGTAAAATTCCCATTCGCAGAATAATTTTGGTCTCGAGGTCAATTTTCTTTAAAGGAATTTTAGAATACTGCTTGATTATATAATCGAGGGTAAGCTTTTTTTCAAGCGTTCCGTAAACCAAAGACGTCATAAAAGAAGCGTCAAGACTGTTAAGGTTATTTTCTTTTATAGAATTATTTAAAGCTATCGCGGAATAGGCGCCGCCGCGCTCTACCGCTAAAAGGACTTTAAACGCCGAGTTTCTAATATTCATATCAGTTTCTTCTGTTGTTCGCGATAAAAATCAATCTTAAAAGTTGAGCTACGGCGGTTGCCGACGAAGCAACATATGTCATCGCAGCCGCTTGCAAGGTGCGTTTAGCTCCTGTGTATTCATTCTCGGAAAGCATACCCGTTTCCTTAATACATTTAAGCGCTCTTGAGGACGCGTTAAACTCAACGGGCAAAGTTGCAAGCGTAAAGAGCACGGCTGCCGAAAAGAGGATAATTCCGACATATAAAAGCGGCTGGAGAGTTGATGTAATTAAACCTAAGACTATAAAAATCCAGCTCAACTTACTTCCTAAATTAGCCGCGGGAAGAATAACCGACCTGATTTTATTAGGCAGGTAGTTTTGGGCGTGCTGTACAGCGTGTCCCGCTTCGTGGCAGGCAACTCCGACAGCGGCAATCGAGTTGGAGTTATAGACCGTATCGGAAAGCCTTATAACATTCGTTCTCGGGTCAAAATGGTCGGAATAATTTCCCGATACACGCTCTATGCGGACGCCTTTTACGCCGGTATGCATAAGCACGCGTTCAGCCGCCTGAACGCCTGTAAGGTTACGCGAGTTGCGAATCGCGCCGTACTTTCTGAATGTTGAGTTCATTACCCCCTGTACAACAAGGGAAAGAATCATAAAGGGGAGCATATACAAAAGGTAGCTCCAGTTATAATAAGCTAAGTAACCAAAATATCCCATATTTTCACCTACATAAATTTTTCGCCGATATTAAGCGGATGGCCTAAGAGAAAGGATTTTGAATCCATACGTTTTTTTCCGCTTAACTGAAGTTCTTTTATAATTACGGATTTTTCCCCGCAGGCTACCGTCAGCGGGTCAAGGCTGATTATCCCGCCGGGCGAACCCGACTTTCCGCAAATTTCCGTTGAATGGATTTTAATATCCCTGCCGTTTATCTTCGCAGAAGCTACGGGCCAGGTCTGAAGTCCGCGCACCTGATTATGGATAGCGAATGCGGGTTTTTTCCAATCTATCGGGCACATTGACTTGGTTATTTTTTCGGTATAAACAGCCTTGCTTTCGTCCTGTTTAACGGGAGTTATACTTTTAAGCTCATCAAGAGTTTTTAAAAGCAGAGAAGCTCCCGACAGAGCAAGTCTGTCAAAAAGTTGAGCCGACGTTTCATTTTCGCCGATTTCCGTTTTTTCGCTTAACAGAATATCGCCTGTATCGAGCCCTTCGCCCATATACATCGTGGTTACTCCCGTAACCTTATCTCCGTTTAATACGGCGCTCTGTATCGGAGACGCTCCCCTGTATTTCGGAAGAAGAGAGCCGTGGACATTTATACAGCCGTACTTCGGAATATCGAGCACCGCTTTGGGCAGGATTTTTCCGTAGGCTACTACAACAATCACATCGGGGTTAAAGGATTTTAATTCTTCTACGGAATTATCGCTTTTTAAAGTTTCGGGCTGTAATACTTTTATTCCGAATTTTTCAGCGCAAACCTTAACGTCGGGTGGGGTTAGAATCTGCTTTCTTCCGACGGGTTTATCGGGCTGAGTTACCACAGCGCTGATATTGTGCGGGCTTTGCGCGAGTTTTTCGAGAGAGGGAACGGCAAAATCAGGCGTACCCATAAATATAATGTTCATCAATAAACACCTTATTCCTCGGTATAACATTCATCGGACAAATCAAGTTCGCCCGCGTTAAGCTTTTCGATTTCCTCGGGAAAGAGCATTCGCTCCACCTTTTCGTCGTAAAGCACTCCGTTAAGGTGATCAATTTCGTGGCAGAACGCCCGGGCAATCAGCCCCTCGCCCTCTATAGTAAACTCATCGCCGTTTCGGTTAAAAGCTTTTACCTTCGCTTTATAAGGCCTTGCGGCTATTCCCCATTTTCCCGGTAGACTTAAACAGCCCTCGAGCCCGACCTGTTTTCCTGAGGTTTCGATTATTTCGGGGTTGACAAGTTCAGTTATCTCGTCCTTTTCGCGGTCGGTTTCAACAACCACAACACGTCTTAAAACACCGACCTGCGGAGCGGCTAATCCTACTCCGCCCGAGTCGCGGAGAGTTTCAATCATATCGTCAATTAAAACGGAAAGCCTCTCATCGAATTTTACTACTTCCCTGCTTTTTTTATTTAAAACATCGTCGCCTTTTTCAACAATTTTTCTAAGTGCCATAATTACCTCTTTTTATATACTTTTAAATATTCTTTATAAAACTCTTTTCCTAAATAATTACCCTGGACAAATCCGCAGTTGCTCAGTACAACACAGCAAAAACCGCTGCCATCAAGCGCTGTAAAAAGCGATGACCTGTACGGTGTGAAACTGCCCGAGTGGTAAACGCAGTCTCCGCTTACATATAAACCGCAGCCGTAATCTTTATTTTTTCCGACGCTTTTCATAATACCGAGCGATGATTTAGTTATTACTTTGCAGGAGCTGAAAGCCTTTGCCCATTTTGCGAGGTTCGGGGCGGTTGATATCATATCGCTGCACCCGAAAGTCATACCCTTTATTTTATAGTAATTATTTACTTCACCGCTGTAGTATGGTTTAGCTAAATTTTTATTATCTAAATTTTCGTCAATAAATCCCGTGGAATTCATTTCTAACTTATCAAAAATCTCTTTCCTCAGAAAATCTTTATAGGAAGTTTTTGAAACTTTCTCAATAATTTCGGCTAAAAGGAAATATCCGCTGTTTGTGTACTCAAAATCAGTACCCGCTTTAAAACTAAGCGGAAAGTTTAAAACAGCCTTTTTTATATGCTTTCTGTTTTCCGCGGCTGAATGTTTTTCGGGGTTATAATCTTTCGGAAAAAGCTTATTAAGCTTCATATTCATATAGTCGGGAATTCCCGAACGCATCCGGAGCAAATCGTTAATTGTAATATCTTTTCCGTATTTATATTTAGGGAAATATTTAACGATTTTATCGTTAAGAGAAAGCTTTCCCCTTTCGCGCAGAAGCATAACTGCAGAGGCTGTGAACTGCTTTGTAACGGAAGCGATAAAGAAAAGAGTAGTTTCGTTATTCTTAATTTTTAATTCTTCATCGGCGTAACCGACGCCTTTGTTTAGAAAGATTTTATCTTTTGCGCTGACATAAATCCCGCCCTTAAAACTAAGCTCTTTAAGCTTTTTATTGTATTTTTTTACAAGCTTTCTGGAAGAGCTTTCAGGCGTTTTATTATCCTTTTTACTTTCCGAGCAGGAAGCCGGGAAAAGCAAGGATAAAACCAATATCAGCGAAAGAAGAACACAAGTTAATTTTTTCATATTATCAGCTTAATAATCCCGCGTAAACGCTTCGGAGATTCTTGCCTAAGGTTTCGGAAGCGTAATAATCATAGTTGCTTAAAACAACGCAGGTGTACTTTGAGCTTCCCGTTGACATAATTAAAATCGAGTTATAGGGAGCTAAATTACCTGTATGGAAAATAACGTTTCCTTTATCGAGGACAAAAAGTCCGCAGGCGTAGCCGTAGTGGTTTTTATCGGAAGTTAACTCGTTAAAGGATTCTTTAGACATAATTTTATAATCCCTGAGTCCGTCAGCCCACTTTGCTAAATCAACGGCGGTAGAATACATATTACCGCACGCGAAAGCCGCGCCCTTTATTTTAAACACATCAAGCTGGCCTTTTGAGTAATTATACGGCTGAGCTAAGTTGTGGGTATTTTCGTCTAAATCCTCGATAAAGCCCGTAAAATTCATATCAAGCTTATCGAAAATTTCTTTTTTAAGGAAGTTTTCGTATGTAGTTCCGCTCGCCTTTTCTACAATTTCTCCGAGCAGAAGATAACCGCTGTTGGAATATTTAAAAGTCGCCCCCGGTGTAAAAAGAATCGGGTCGGTCATAAATGACTTTTTAATTATCTCGCGGTTCTTTTTTGAAGAATTTGTAAAGGCTTCCTTTTTAGTCGGAAAGATTTTAGCTACGTTATTATAGAAATTCATATAGTCGGGTATTCCCGAGTTCATTCTTAAAACGTTGTCAATAGTAATTTTATCGCCGTATTTATAATCGGGGAAATACTTGCTCAGCTTATCTTTTACGGAGAGCTTTCCTCTTTCCTGCAAAATCATAATCGCCGCGGCGGTGAACTGCTTTGTAATAGAAGCGATACGGAAGATTGTATTCTCGTTATTTTTTATCTTTTTCTTTTTATCGGCATAGTTTACGCCTTTTTTATAGATGGGTTTGCCGTGTTCCGTAACAAAAACCTCGCCGTCAAAACCGTAGGAATATATAAGGTTGTCGTACGAATTCACAAGACTTTTGTACCCGGACGCGGACAGCTCGCTTGAAGCTACTGTTTCAACCTCCGGAGGAGCCGTAGTGGGCTGTTCGGTTGGTTTTTCGGTAGGCTTTTTTTCGGCTTCGGCTTTATTTTCGGCGTGATTCGAAACTTGGTCAACGCCGTCAACCTCAGACGCTTTTCTGAGTTTGCAGGAACCTAAAGATATTGCTCCGAAAAGCAGAACAGCGAAAAGTAAAATACAAGTTAATTTCTTCATTCTAAACCCCTTTAAATATTTTATACTAATACAGCGTCTAAATACTCTTTGCTTATTCTCATAGCGGCTTCGGCTGTATTTTTGCAGTTATTATTACTTAGTAAAATAAAGTTACAATCCGAACCTTCGATAGCATAAAAAATCATTGAGTAATACGGCGGGAAAAGACCTGAGTGATAAGCCGCTTTATCTTTCCTTATTATATTCACTCCATAGCCGTAGCCGTTGTTACCGGCCGCTTCAACCATAGATTTAAAGGATTTTCCGGAAATAATCTTATTATGGACAAGTCCGTTAATCCACTTATCAAGATCAACGGCGCTTGACATAATGCTGCCGCAGCCGAAGCTTACGCCTTTGATTTTATAGTCGAGCTTGTCTTCATCTTTCAGATTATACGGTTTCGCTACGGTTTTGGACTTTTTATTATACGAATCAATAAAGCCCGTTGAGTCCATACCGAGTTTATCGAAAATCTCTTTTTTAAGGAATTTTTCGTAAGTTGTTCCGCTTGCTTTTTCGATTATTTCTCCGAGCAGCATATAATTACTGTTTGAATACTCATATTTTTCGCCCGGAGAAAATCTGAGTTTTACTGACATAAAATCTTTCTCTATGATTTTACGGTTTTCTTCGGCGGAATTGTTAACTAAATCATATTTTACTAAAATCGAATTATTATAATCCTCAGACATATACTCGGGAATACCCGAACGCATATTAAGAAGATTATCAATCGTGATTTTTTCACCGTATTTATAATCGGGGAAGTACTTACTGAGTTTATCGTTTACGGAAAGCTTTCCTCTCTCCTGTAAAAGCATAACTGCCGCCGCGGTGAATTGCTTTGAAATTGAAGCGATTCTGAAAACCGTATTTTCATCATCTTTTATCTTTTTCTCACGGTCGGCGTATCCTGTAGATTTATTATATATAACCTTACCCTTAACAGTTATATAACACTCGCCTTCAAAATCGTAGGTATAAAGCTTTTTATCAAACTTCTTTTTCAGTTCTTCAATCTCTTTATCGGAGAGAGTTTTATATTTAACGGATTTCGACTGAGTCCGGGCGGTAGTTTTCGGGGCGGATGCGGCTTTATCTTTATTATCGCTCGATTTACAGGACGTTAATAATAAACTTAGTATTAATAATGTACTGAGTAAAATGCATACAAGTTTTTTCATAAGACTTACCTTAAAACGACAGAGCGTTCATATCAATATACGCAGTCGTATTTTTATTTTCTTTAATAGAATTAAATTCCGATAATGTGTCGGATAAAAGCTTTCTGAATCGCTTATTATTGCGGCATTTAATTATAATTTTATATCTGTATTTATTGCTGACCTTGGCGATTGAGGCGGGAGAAG
>CADBCC010000027.1:0-20636 GCA_902793125.1 uncultured Ruminococcus sp. | reverse complement strand
ATAAAATCATTCGAGGATTTTATAACGCTCAGGTGGCTTGCGGATACAAAACCGACCATACATATATCCGCGAACGGCGGATAAAGCATAGCTTTACGGATTGTAATCTCGCTTTTATAGAACATCTCGTAATCCTGAGCCGCCGCCATCGAAATAACGTTGTTCTCGGGAGTGAACGTCTGTATAAGCGCTATACCCTTTTTATCACCGCGTCCGCTTCTTCCTACAACCTGAGTAAGCAGAGAGAAGGTCCGCTCAAAGCTTCGGTAATCATCGGCGTACAGCATAGAGTCGGGATTAAGTACTCCGACTAAGGTTACCTTGGGGAAATCGAGCCCTTTCGCTACCATCTGGGTGCCGATAAGAATATCGTACTCCCCTTTTGAAAACGCGTTAAGGTACCGCTCGTGGGATGATTTACGCATTGTCGAGTCGGCGTCAAGCCTTAAAACACGCGCTTCGGGTAAGAGCTCGCTGAGCTGCTGTTCTATTTTTTGAGTTCCCGCGCCGCCGAACCGCAGGCTTTTATTATGGCAGGTCGGGCACTCGCTGAGATAGTTCATCGAGTAACCGCAGTAATGGCACATAAGTTTATTGTTGGCGCTGTGGTAGGTTAAGGAAATCGAACAATGCGGACACGTAACCGTTTCACGGCAGTTTGAGCAAACAGCGAAAGTATTGTGGCCGCGTCTGTTAAGAAGAAGAATACTCTGGTTTCCTTTGCTGATATTTTCCTCAAGACAGGATAAAAGCTCTTTTGAAAACAGCGTTGTATTTCCTTCGGCAGCCTCATCATTCATATCAATAATTCTGACTTCGGGAAGAATCGCATTTCCGTAGCGTTTTTTAAGCGTGTTAAGGGAATATCTTCCGTTTTCGGCGTGATAGTAGGTTTCGATATCGGGAGTCGCCGAGGATAAAACAAGCAGGGCGTTATTCCGCGCGGCTCTGAACTTAGCTATTTCACGAGCCTGATAGCGAGGATTGGACTCGGACTTATAAGTATGCTCTTGTTCCTCATCCATAATTATAAGACCAAGGTTTTTAAACGGAGCGAACGAAGCGCTTCGTGTTCCGACGGCAATTTTAGCCATACCTCGCAGCACACGCTTATATTCGTCCAGCCTTTCGCCTAAAGATAGTCCGCTGTGAAAAACAGCAACGTCGTTTCCGAATTGCGATTTAAAGATATTAATAAATTGCGGTGTAAGAGATATTTCGGGCACCATAACGATTACGCCTTTATTATCCTCGACCGCTTTTTCGATCAGCTTTAAAAATACGGAAGTTTTTCCCGAACCTGTAATTCCGAAAAGCAGACTTACGGAAGGCTTGTCCTCTTTATACTCTTTTAAAAGATTATTGTAGGCAGTATTCTGTTCGTCGGTAAGAACTACATCTTTATTTTCTTTTACAGAATTATTAATATCATTTCGAAAAACTTCGTCCTCGTAGTAATAAGCCAGGTTTTTTTTAACTAAATTATCCACAACCGAAGCGGTAACGCCTGTAAAATAACATATCTCCTTTACGGACGCGCAGCCGACATTCTGCAGGGTTTCGAGCACACGGTTTTGTTTTTCGCTTAGTTTTACATCGGATAAAACCGCGTCGTCGTTTACAGCGACCATTTTTAAAACAGCGTCGCCCACCTTGCGGAAAGCTTCGTCGGTTTTTCTTAAATAACCCTTTTTTACAAGCTCGTCGAATACTTCGGATTTTATTCCGAGGGTTTCGCTTAATTCATCGCTTTTAACGGGCTTTAGGGCGCTTAGAAGATAGTTATAAACAGAAAGCTCGTCCGAAGACAAGGCTTCGGTATCAACGTCTTTTACCGCGGAATAAAGCGTGGTTATATTGTAGTTTATACCCGCGGGAAGCATTGTTTTCACAGCGTCATAATAAGTGCAGAAATACCTTTCCTTCATAAAGCTTACAAGCTTAATCATTTCTTCGGTAAGAACGCGCTCTTTATCGAGCACGGAGATTACGGATTTAAGCTTTTCGGTATTGCCCTTTTTTACGCTCATAACCATAGCCTGGCGTTTGCGGTTTCCGCTGCCGAAAGGCACCATAACACGCTTACCGGCTTTTACTTCGGAAAGTAAATCGGCGCCGATTGAATAATCAAACAGCTTATCAAACGAATAGGTTGTATTTTCTACCGCGACAGACGCGATAAAATCAGTCATCGTCCTCGGGCTGGAGAAGGCCTACTTTATGGTTTTTGATTTCGTCGATAGCAAGCAATACAGCCTTATCGTCGGTAATTACTTCCTGCTCCTCGAAATCTTTGGTAATCTGGCGGGCTCTTTTAGCGACGCCTATAACAAGCGCGTAACGGCTTGCTTTACCTTCGAATAATTCATCAACATTTACCTTTTTTTTCATTTTACTACTCCTTTTCGTTTTTAAGTATGGAAAGAATTTCGTCAGCGGCGCGGTTTACGTCGTCATTCAAAACGGAATATTTATAATACTTTTCAAATTCCATTTCTTCTTCGGCGCGCGCCATACGTTTATTTATTGTTTCTTCGTCCTCGGTCGCCCTGTTTCTCAGGCGGCTCTCAAGTTCTTCGACAGACGGAGGCGTTATAAAAATGCTTACGCAGTCGGGGCGTTTTTTCATAACCTGCATTCCGCCGTCAACCTCTATTTCCAAAAAGACATCGAACCCCTTTTCCAGAAGTTCGTCAACAGGCTTTTCGGGAGTACCGTAGTAATTATCGCAGAAAGTCGCGTACTCCAAAAATCCGTCTTCCAAAATAAGCTCTTTAAACCTGTCTTTGGAAACAAAGTAATAAGTAACACCCTCAATATCCTCATCGCGCGGAGGACGCGTTGTACAGGAAACGGAAAGCTTAATATTATTATCTCTCTTCATAAGCTCCTTCATAATAGTGCCTTTGCCTACTCCGGAGCAGCCTGTATATACAACTAATTTTCCTTTACCCACTTTAATCCTCCTCGCTTCGGTTTCCGACGGCCTCGGGCGATAACGCCGAAAGAACAACGTGGTTGCTGTCGGTAACAATTACCGCTTTGCATTTTCTTCCGCAGGTCGCGTCAACCGCTAAGCCCTTGGCTTTTGCTTCCTGAACAATTCTTTTTACGGGAGCGGAATCGGGAGAAACTACAGCGACGATTTTTGAAGATGATACCATATTTCCGTATCCTACGTTAATTAGTTTCATAATTCACCTTTACTCAATATTCTGAACCTGTTCACGGATTTTTTCGATTTCGTTTTTAATCCTGACAACCTTCTGAGCAAGCTCGGCGTCTCTTACTTTTGAGCCGATTGTATTGGCTTCTCTGTTCATTTCCTGGATAAGAAAATCTATGCTTCTGCCGACGGGTTTATCGTCGTTAAGATAGGTTTTAAGCTGTTCAAAATGGCTTCTCAGCCTTACGGTTTCCTCATCGACAGCGATTTTATCGGCGAAGATAGCGACTTCAGTAATAACGCGCTGTTCGTCATATTCCTTTGAATTAAGCAGTTCCTCGATTTTTTCTTTAATACGGGACTGATATTCCTTTACGGTTTCGGGAGAACGCTTTTCGATTTCCGAAACAATTTTAATAATTGTTTTAGCGCGTCCCAAAATATCGGCTTTAAGACGTTTACCCTCATCTTTACGCATGGAAGTGAAATCTTTTAAAGCGGAGTCGAGCGCTTCTTTTACATCATTCCAAACAACATCCTCGTCCTCGGGAGCTTTGTTTACTGTAAGCACATCGGGATAACGTCCTATATCAACTGTGCTTACATTATTAATAACATTATACTTTTCCGACAGTTCTTTTAAGGCGTTTACGTAACCCTGGGCTAAATTGTGATTTATCTGCACTTCGGCGGGAGTATCCTCGGGCTCGGTAATTGATACGAACATATCAACCTTACCGCGGGATATTACACCTGAGATATAAGACTTAATCTTTTCCTCAAGAAAGCTGTAACCGCGGGTAAGCCTGCAGGAAAACTCTAAATAACGGTGGTTAACGCTTTTTATTTCCAGGGTAATATTTCGTCCGTTAACCAGTCCCTCAAAACGTCCGAAGCCGGTCATTGAGTTTATCATAACAACATCCTTTCATATTATAGTATTTATACAGGCATATTGTAGCACTTACAAAAGCGTATGACAATAGTTTTGTAACTATTTTGTAACCTTTTCTCCCCTTTACAGATAAAACTTGATTTTCAATTTATAATCGTTTATAATGTTATAGAATTATAAAAAGAAAAGGGATGATTTTATGTCAGGACATAATAAATGGAGTACAATTAAACAGAAAAAAGGAAAGAACGACGCGGCAAGAGCTAAAATCTTTACTAAGATCGGACGCGAGCTTATTGTCGCCGTTAAAGAGGGCGGAAGCGCCGATCCTTCGCTTAACGCAAAACTTCGAGACGTTATAGCTAAAGCAAAGGCTAACAACGTTCCCAACGATAATATAGAGCGTATAATTAAAAAAGCCGCCGGCGACAGCGACTCGGCGAACTACGAATCCGTTACATACGAGGGTTACGGCCCCAACGGTATCGCGGTAATTGTTGAAGCGCTTACCGATAACAGAAACAGAACCGCGGGTGAAGTAAGACATTACTTCGATAAGTTCGGCGGAAATATGGGTACACAGGGCTGTGTAACATTTATGTTCGAGAAAAAGGGCGTTCTTGTAATCGAGAGAGAAGAACTTGAAGCCGACGAAGATAAGGTTATGGAGGACGCGCTTGAAGCGGGCGCTTCCGATTTCGAGGCAGACGAGGATATCTTCACAATCTATACAGAGCCTTCGGACTTCGGCGCTGTAAGAGATGACTTAACAAGCGCAGGATATACTTTCGCTTCCGCGGAAGTTGAGATGGTTCCCAACAACTACACCAAGCTTGAGGACGAGGAGTCCAGGGTTAATATGCAGAAAATGCTCGATATGTTCGAGGATAACGACGATATTCAGAACGTATGGCATAACTGGGAAATGGACTAAATCCAATTCGAAATTCGTAATGCGTAATGCGTAATTGAAAACTTAAAACGAAAATTTTGAGGCTGTCGATGACAGCCTCATTTTTTATAAAAATATTACTTTACACTGTATTATTAATCGTGAAATACATTGACTTTCACCTACTCTTGGATTATACTTTATTTAGAGCTTAAATCCGCATAAATACTACAGTTTAAATAGGATTTAAGCAAGGGGTAGATATGAAAACTGTATTAAAAATGGTTTGCGTTACTTTGGCTCTTCTTACGCTGCCGTTTATATCCCGGACTCATTACGCGTCGCAGGTGCAGAACAAGCTGCTTTTCAGCGACAGCAAAGGGATATTTTTAGTCAACTACAGCGGTAAAAAAGCGTTTGTTAAAAAAATAACTCCCTCGTCATACGACTGCACTTACACCTTTAATACAAAGGTGATTAACTGCTGCGCGCTCAACTCCGTAGTATATATTCTCACCGAAAACAATACAGTTAATAACAGCTGTGATATTTATAAAGCTAAAGACGGTTCTGTGGGTAAAGCGTTGACTTTAAAGAATATAAAAATTAACAATTCTTCTAAAATCAGCGCGGATAAAAACGGAAATATTTTTATTATTAATTCATCAAAAAAGGTCTGCGTATATAATAAAGACGGAAGCTATTTAAATACATTTCCGGGTAAGTCGGATAATATACTGCCTTTTGGCAGCTACTGCGTTTCTTACAGTTCAAAAAATATATACAAAACAACCGCCACAAGTCAATTCTTATACGGCACGGGTACAAACGAAAGCGCTTATTATAAAATCTCGGATAATTATCTCGGCGGTTACAGCGGTAATATTTATAAGGTCGGCAATTTCAATAAAGCGTTTACCGCTGAAACAGGCGGTTATTACTCGGCGAGCGAAACCAAAGACTATATTGTTGTTTATAAAGACGGCGTGCTCACAGCGTATAATAAAAAGGATTTTTCCGAGAAAGGGAAAATTTCTTACTCAAAATCGGTTTACGGAATTACATCCTACAACGGTAAAATCGCGATAATTAATAAAACATTAAACTCTTATTCCCTTGATACTCTTAATCAGTCGGTTTTCAACTCGGCAAGCGGCGTGTCATCCTCAGACGCGAACGGGCTGAATTTAAGCGCTTACAAACATACGAAGAAATATATTTACGTAAATCAGGGAACTACAATTAAAGATTTTAAAAGCAAGATTAGTTACGACAATTATGAAATCGGATTCGGGAACAGAAAAAGCGGAAAGTTAAGAACGGGTACAATTGTAACTTTCAGCAAAAGCAATTCAAAAATCACATACACGTTCATCGTCCGCGGAGATGTTACGGGCGAAGGCAATGTTAACTCAAGGGATGTAAAAGCTGTGTTTAATCATTTGCTCGGGAACGAAATGCTAAAGGGCGTATATAAACTTGCGGGCGATATGAATTCGGATAAAAAAATAAGCAACTCGGATTTAGTCAGAGTTGCAAGAATTGTAAAATAATATTAAACGGGACTGTCATAGCGGACAGCCCCGTTTTTAATATAAACAGTATATTAAATTCCTAAAATTGATTTTGTATCCTCGGCGATACTTTCAATGATTTCGGAAGCTTTTTCCTTATTCTCGCCTACGGCGGTAAGATAAAGCTTAATCTTGGGCTCTGTACCGCTCGGGCGTACAATTACCATATGCTCGCCTTCAAGGTTGTACTGGAGAACGTTGGACTTGGGAAGATTGATTACTTTCTCCTCCCCTGTTTCTAAGTTCTTTTCAACGCTTAATTTATAGTCAGCGAACTTAACAACCTTTTTGCCGTCGATTTCGGCGGGAGCGTTTTCTCTTATATTCGCCATAATATCAGCCATTTTCTGCATACCCTCGGCTCCGTCGAACTCGAACGAGAGAGTTTTATTCAAATAATAGCCGTATTCTTCGTAAATTCCATCGATTACCTGAGCTAAAGTTTTGCCCTGTTTCTTAAAGGTCGCAGCCATTTCGCAGATAAGCATTGAAGCAACAACGGCGTCTTTATCTCTTACATATGTTCCCGCAAGATAACCGTAGCTCTCTTCAAAGCCGAATGTATAGCGGTCTTCTTCGCCTTTCTGCTCAAGTCCTAAAATAACCTCGCCGATATATTTAAAGCCTGTAAGCACGTTTTTAAGCTCGGCGCCGTACTTTTCGCAGAGCTTTTCCATAAGCTTGGAAGTAACGATTGTCTTAACTACAACGGGCTTTTCGGGTAAAGTGCCGTTAGCCTTGCGGTTGGAGAGGATATAATCGGTGAGCATAACGCCGTCTTCATTACCTGTAATAAGGCGGTAGCTTCCGTCGTAATCCTTAACCGCGATACCTACACGGTCGGAATCAGGATCGGTAGCAAGAAGTAAATCGGGCTTAACCTCTTCGCAAAGGTCGAGACCTTTTTGGAGCGCTTCTTTGATTTCAGGGTTAGGATAAGGACAGGTCGGGAAATTGCCGTCGGGAAGTTCCTGCTCCTTAACTATAGTTACGTCGTTTACGCCGATTTCTTTAAGAACACGGCGCACAAGCTTGTTTCCGCAGCCGTTAAGCGGAGTATAGACAACTTTTAAATCAGCGTCTTTACAAACTCCGGGGTTAACCTGCTGTTTCTTTACTTCTTCAAGATAGCTTGTATATACGTCGTCCTGTACATATTCAACCTGGCCCTTATCTAAAGCCTCGTTTAAGTCCATAGTCTTAACGTCGTCAAACATATCAAGCTTCTGAATTTCGCTATATACAGCGTCGGCGGCAACGTCGGTCATCTGGCATCCGTCTTCGCCGTAAGCCTTGTAGCCGTTGTATTTTGCGGGGTTGTGGCTTGCTGTCACCATAATACCCGCCTGACATTTAAAATATCTTACAAGATAAGAAAGAACGGGTGTGGGCTGAAGCTCGGATGTAATATAAACTTTAATTCCGTTAGCCGCAAGCACCTTAGCCGCTTCGTTCATAAATAAATCAGCCTTTATACGGCTGTCGTGAGAAATAGCGACCGCGCCTTTTCCGTATTTATTTAATACATAATTAGCAAGTCCCTGAGTAGCCTGACGCACAACATAAATATTCATACGGTTAGTACCCGCGCCTATTACTCCTCTTAGTCCCGCGGTACCGAACTCGAGACTTCTGTAAAAACGTTCGTAAATCTCTTTTTCGTTACCGTCTATGCTTTTAAGTTCTTTAACTAAATCTTCGTCCTCACAGGCTTTTTCGAGCCAGAGTTTGTAGCTGTTCATAAAATCCATAATAAACCTCCGTTACATAAAATGTCAACGTAATTCTCATTATAAAATTATCAAGTTTACTATAGCATAAATATTGATTTTTTTCAATTAAATTTTTGAATTAATTTTTTTATTTTTTTGTAATTTTACAATTTAGACAAAAATCTTGATTTTTACATTAAAATATAGTATTATTAATAAGATATTTTAAGGAGGTATCATTATGGAAGACTTTGAAAAGCAAGAAAATATCGAACTTGAAGCTAATAATGACGACGCCGAAGCTGTGAATGACGCTGTCGAAAACGTTGTTCAGGAGGATGCTTCCGCTAATGCGGTTGAGGATAACGCTCAGGAAACTGTTGTTGAAAACTCCGCCGAGGAAGATACTGAAACAGCAGGCGATAACGAAATTGCCGATTTAGAAACTGCCCCGTCCGAGGACGGTGAATCTTTCGCTTTCGGCGCTGAAGGCGAAGAAGCTCAGCCCGCTGAGCCCGAGCCTAAAAAGAAAGCGATCCAGAAGCCGATTATTATCGCCGGTATTATTGTTATCATCGCTATTATCGCGGCAGGCGCGTATTTCCTTTTATTCAACAACTCGGTAGTAGGAACATGGGTATATGACGAATCCACAAGCTCGGCTGACGAAGCAAGCTCATCTACTAAAAAATCCGAGGAGAATGTAAGATACTATACATTCGATAACGACGGAAAAGCAACTATTTCTCTCGGAACAATTGAAATTACGGGAACATGGGAATACAGCAACGATTCCGCTTCATCGGATCAGAATCAGGGTAATAAAATCAACATTACTATCCTCCCCATTATCTCAGGTTCTTTCGATTACAAAGTTGAGGGAAACGCGATTACGGGTAAAAAACTTACATTAACCACAAACAATACCCCTGTTACTTTCAACAGCGCTCAGAAAGCAAAACCCGAATTAAAAGTCAGCAAGAAGTTCAAAGCTGTTAAGGGCGTTACGGGAACATGGAAGAATAAAGATTTCAACTACATTTACACATTCAATTCCGACGGAACATGTGACCTTAAGACAGGCGAACAGATTGATACAACAGGTACATACACAGTTGATACAAAGAAAAAGCAGATTACAATTGTTTATGTAGCCGAGAAGAAATCCAAGATGTACTTACCTTACATAACTTCAAAGGATAACAAAAAGCTCACGTTATCGGGATATGAGTTTACAAAGGTAAAAAAATAATCACATAAAGTTAAGCAGCCGTATTAACGGCTGCTTATTTTTTTATCTTTATATTCAGTTTTAATCTCTGTTGCCGAAAAGCTGAATTAAGAGGTCGAGTACTTTTACATAAATCCAAAGAACAGTAAAAGCGAGCCCAAACGCCGCTTCCCATTCATACTTCGCGGGCAGTTTATTTTCAACTACATTCTCAATCATGGAAAAATCGGAAATCAGGAAAAGAGTCGCGATTATAATCGAGAGCAGAGTAAGTCCGAGCGAAATCCAGAAATTGCCCATAACCAAAGATACAAAGGGACGTGTAACCGGAATAAGGAATCCTATAAATAAGAGAATTGAAATTCCGATCATTGAAGCGAAAAGAGTAAACAAAACCATATTGAACTTTTTTGTCGCTCTTATTATTCCCTTTGTGTAAAGCAGCGCCATAGTCATAACGACAACGATTGTAATAATCAGCGCTAAAAGTCCGAAGTATTCTTTACCTTGCAAAACGGTAAAAATCAAAAATGAAATTATAAATCCCTGGCAGAGAGAATAAATCGAACCCGTTACAGGGGTAGTAACTCTTACAAAAGCCGCAAGAAGCTGGCATATAATAGCTATTATTCCCGCACCTGCGAAAAAGCCGATCTGCATTGGCGAAGCCGAAAACTTCACCGCGTAATAACTGAAAGCTACCGACGCGTTTTGCGCCGAGAAGAGTCTGCTGTCAAGCAAAAGATAAATCATAATTCCGGCAACAGTCCACAGCAGAAACATAGCTACTTTAGCCGCGATTCTGCCGTAGGCGGCAGTTCTTTCATCCACAGCTCTGTCATCTATTTTATTCAGGCGGGACATTACGGGGTTGGAATGCAAAAGCGTTTTGGTTTCGGCGGATTTTGCTGATTTTAAATTTCCATTCATATTTTTCTCCTTTTAGTTACCAGCTTCCGCCGCCTCCGCCGTGGCTGGAGCCTGAGGAAGATGTGTGCGTTGAACTTCCGCCGCCGTTGTTTTTCTCTCTTCTTGTACGGGTTACGTGGGTATAAAGGAAGTTGTCGTAGGAGTTGCGCACGTTAAGACTTCCCTGAACAAGATAGTCGTTGGCTTCGGCTTTAAGTCTTACGGGTTTATACTTTGACTTTATACTCAAAGCCGTAATAACCGCCACCGCAAGTCCGATACCAAGGGAAATTAATACCGCGAAAACATAATCAAAAGTGTCTCTGCGCTTATGGTTGGTATCGTAGGGAGTTCCTTTTTTTGCTTCTTTTATAAACTCATCGCATAAATCGGCGAATTCATCACACGCGCCGTAATAATTTTTAGCTTTAAGCTCGGGTTTCAGCTGCTCGCCTATAAAATCTATTCCGTAATCCGTAAAGGCGGTTATACCGTAGCCTTTGGTTGAAATATACCATTCTCTGTCATCAATACACAAAAGCAGTAAACAGCCGTCATTTTTATAGCCGTTGTAGTCATAATAGTCGTCGGCGTATATAACCTTGCTTTTGCCCTGCAGAGACGGAACTAAAACAACTACTAAATCCATATTATATTTATTACCTGTTTCGGTAAGTTTATTTGTAAGCGCGGCGGTCTGCTGTGCGGTAAAGTATCCGCTGTCATCAACAACCTTTGCGCCTTTTTCCGCTGCACCGAAAGGAGTAATACAAATTGCCGTAAGAATAACAGCGGCAAAAAATAATGAGAATACTTTTTTCATACCGGCACCCCCTTAAAAGAACCCTAAAAGCGTGCCGATGATATACGCTATCACGCCTACGCCTATTGTAAGTCCCGCGAATAAAGCGGCAACCTTTTTTCCGTCAATCGGAAGATCGCCTGTGAACTTTCCTGTCTCGCCGTTCATAGCGAAGGTATATTTCTTTCCATTATGGTCGGTATTAAGTATCCAGACAGGATAAAGCGCGTATTTCGCCTTACCGTTTTTTACGTGGATTGAGCTGTTTTTCGTAGTAACCGTTGCATAGGGATAATTAATTGTGTCCCTTAGAACATCCTCAGCGCTCGATTTTACGCGATTATTAGCGCGTTCAACGCTGTCTTCCATAGTAACATCGTATTTATCGGCGAGATAACCCGCAAGGTACGCTGTCTGAAAATCTACCGCCTCAGAGAAATCGAACGGCTCGATTGTTTCCATAAGGTCATCGGGCATTTTTGATGAGCCGTCGCAGGGAATGTTCTCAAACTTCATCGAACCTTCGCGGAATACGTCGAAGTAGCTTGTTTCGGTGTAATCGTAATTAGAGTCCGACCAGGTTCTCACCGTTGTAGCGGTATAGCTTACGGCGGCGTCGGTATCGGAATCAAAGAGCCAGAAAGGAACGTAAAGCCCCTTTATTTCCTCTAACTTATTTTCTCTTTTAAAAGCTTTCGGAGCGAATTTTTTTGAAACAACATACTCTTTAAGCTTAGTTTTAGCGGCTTCTTTATCGTGTTTAAACGGAATTACATAATCGGGTTTTAATGTTCCCGAAAGACGTCCGCTTAAAACAACGGGATTTCCGCAATACGGACATTCGGTAGCGGCTGTGTTCTCGTCGCCGACAATCTCGCCCCCGCAGGACTTGCAGACGAATACGGACATTTTTTCCTCTTCTCCGCTGTCCCAGTCCTGACCAGCTTTTTCGTTCCATTTATACTCATCCGGAGCCTGGTCCTCAAGTCTCTGGTCCTTCTGCTGAAAAGCCTTTACGTCAAATTCGCTGTCGCAATAAGGGCATTTCATTTTTTGGACGGATGAGTCGAAAGTTACCGCGCCTCCGCAGCAAGGACATTTATATTCAAAAATTTCAGCCATCAGATAAACCTTTCTTTAAAAAGCGTACGGTAACAGGTAAAAGTGCTTTACCTGTTACCAGTTATATAAAACTAAATTATACTATATCGTTATCGTCGAACGGGTCTCCGCATTCGGGGCAGAATTTGGGCGGGTTCTTGGGATCCGAGGGTTCCCAGCCGCATTTGTTGCACTTATAAAGAGGAGCGCCCGCAGGTTTGGGAGAGCCGCATTCCTGGCAGAATTTACCGAGATTAACTGCTCCGCACTTACAAGTCCAGCCTTTCTGCTCGGCGGGTTTCGCAGTTCCGCACTCGGGACAGAACTTTCCCTTCGCCTGACTGCCGCACTGCGGACATTTCCAGCCGCCCTGAGCCTGCTGCTGTTGAGGCTGTGCCTGCTGTTGCTGCTGTGCCTGCTGTTGCTGCTGTCCCATATTATAGAAGTTCTGAGCGTTCATTCCTCCGCCCGCGTTCATAGCCATACCCATACCGATAAAGCCGTTCATAGCTCCTCCTTCGTTTGAAGCAGCCGCCTTCATAGCGTCAGCCTGAGCGCCGACAAGGGTTGCGCCCGCCATAGACGGATCGCGCATCATACCGGTACGCTGAGCCTGTTTAATCATTTCCGCGTCTTCTTCGGGCAGGTTAATCGGGTTAAGAGCGATTGATACAACGCTTAAACCTCTTAAATCAGACCATTTAGCCGTAAGAGCTTCGTTCATCGCCGCTTCAAGATCGCCCACATGATTAACAATCTGGTTAGGACGCATTTCCATATCGCTTAATTTACCGAAAGCGGGCTGGAGAGCGCTTATAAACTCGGTTTTAAGCTGGGGATCAAGTTCCTGTCTTTTATACGCTCCGTCAACATTACCGCATACGTTGGTGTAGAAAAGAAGCGGGTCGGTAATTTTGTAGGAATATACACCGCTGCATCGGATTGAAACATCAACGTCGAGTCCGATATTTCTGTCTACTACACGGAACGGGATCGGATTCTGTGTACCGAATTTATTATCAATAAGTTCCTTTGTATTAAAATAATAAACTCTCTGGTCTTTGCCTGTATCTCCGCCAAAAGTAAAACGCTTTCCTATTGTACGGAATGTATCCTTAATACTGTCTCCGAGCTTTCCTGTAAAAATACTGGGCTCGGTAGAAGTATCGTATGTAAACTCGCCGGGCTCGGCGCATACTTCAACGATTTTTCCCTGTTCAACGATAATCATACACTGGCCGTCGGCAACCGCGATTACGGAGCCGTTGGAGATAATATTATCGCTTCCTTTTGTATTGGAAGAACGTCCGGAAGTACGTTTCTGTCCTTTTACAACGAGGACATCTTTTTCAAGGCTGTCACAATAGAAATACTCCTTCCATTGATCCGCTAAAGTGCCCCCTACTGCACCTAAGCCTGCTTTAATAAGTCCCATATTAAAAAACTCCTTTCGGCATACGCCATAAACTTATATATATTATATCTTATTTATCGGTCTTTGTCACTATTACATACACGGTGATTTTTGCACAAAATTATGGCCTTGTTTTTGTGCAATTTATCTATACAAAAAAGCGGAAGCTGTTCAGGCTTCCGCTCGGTTATTATTTAATCTTAATTTTAATTCTTACCGTCTTGGATTTTTTGTTGAAGGTATTGTTTCCGTTATCGGTCACTCTGACTTTTACGGTATAGGTCTTGCCTTTTTTAAGGCCTTTCTTTACTGTTAATTTACCCTTCTTACTTACAGTAATCTTTTTATTTCCTGATTTTTTCTTATATGTAAGATTACCCTTTTTATTCTTGAATTTTAATTTTTTATTAAGATTAATTACTTTCTTTTTGTTGCTTTTTATTGTAAATGTCTTATTCTTTACGGTAAAGGAATTTGCTTTTTTCGTAACGGAAAATTCTATAGTTTTCTTTACCCCGTTATTTTCTACGACAATTGCGGTTTTACCCTTAGCTACGCCCTTAACGTTACCGTTCTTATCAACCTTAGCTATCTTGTTATTATCGGAAGTAAAACTAACCGTTCCCGAAGCGCCATCAACCTTTATGGTTGTAGTTTCGCCTACTTTAATATTGGTTTTTTCCGCTTTAACCGTAAATTGAGCGGGCTCAACATTCTTAGTATAAGTAACGGTTTCTTCTTTATCTCCGCTTGGTAAACCTGTTACGCCTATCCTATCGGGAGTATAGCCTTCTATTGTCGGAGATTCAATAATATAATTTATAAAACCGATTTCATATGTCTTTACAACATCGGGAGCAGCCTGAGTGCCGTCCTCGTAGACATAATGAACGGTAATTGTGCAGGTGTCCTCCGCTTTTTTTAGCTCAATTACCTTTTCGCCTGTGGATTTACCCTCGACAGGCTCGAGAGTGACGATCCATTTTTCATTGTTTTTATCGGTTGTTACCGAGCTTGTATAATCAACGTCCTTTACAAGTCCCTCGAGTCCGATATTCTTTGCTTCTTCCTCGGTGTACTTTTTGTTTTCATCCTCGGACAAGCCTGTTACCTGAGCCGTACTGAGGTCGGGAAGATTCTGAGAATAAGTAACGGTTTCTTCTTTATCTCCGCTCGGTAAACCTGTTACGCCTATCCTATCGGGAGTATAGCCCTCTATTGTCGGAGATTCAATAATATAATTAATAAAACCGATTTCGTATGTCTTGACAACATCGGGAGCAGCCTGAGAGCCGTCCTCGTAGACGTAATGAACGGTAATTGTGCAGGTGTTGCCAAATTCTACCGTCTTGGGATATTTAGAAATATCCTCGATAGTGATAGTTCTCTCATCCGAAAATAGGCTACCTCCCTCGGGAAGAACTTCCGGAGGGAAATTATCTGTGTTCATAACGGTTTCGATACTAAATGAAACCGTGTCGCCTTCATTAAGACAGTTAACCTCCTGCAGTCCCGTGGCTCCGCTCTGCTCTATAGTCTGGGTATCGTTTTCACCCTTAAGAGGGATATTATATTTCAGAACACCTTCTCCGTAGCCTTCGCTCCACTGCCAGCTGTACGCGTTACTGCCCATACCTTCGAGAGCGTCAGGCTTTAGCGGTCCCATAAGCGTCATACCCAGTCCGCTTATACCCTCGAAATCGCCGCCTTGCGCGAGAGCACCTTTAAGATAGCCCTCAAGGAAATATACGGCATTACTGTCTCCAAGGTCATCATTTGCGGTAAAATGCACATCAACGGGGAGATATTTATTGCCGTCAAGTCCTGTAATCGGCGCGCCGACTGAAATTGATTTGATCTGCGCCTTATAATTGTCGGGATTAAAAGCCGACGCTGTAAAAGGAACACAAATCACCATTGACATTACCAGCATAAACGCCAGTAAAGTTGCTAATGTCTTTTTCATATTTTTTCCTCCTGAATAAAAATTTATCACACCGAATCTATTCTTCGGTTTTATCCTGTTTTTTGTTCATAAGCTCGTTAAGCTCGTTAACCTGCTTTTTATAAACAGAGTACATAATCAGCCAGATTATAAAGAAACCGACAATCTGGCATCCCGCTATAATCAGAGTTTCGATTACAAAACTTACCCATCCGAGCAGTATTGATATCGGGATAAACAGTAATACAATCAGCGCGCAGTGCAGAGCTGTTGCAGCTGCCAAGGGCAGTCGGTCGGCGTCATAGAATGACATTCCCGCGAAGCATACCGCGCCGTACAAGCCAGAAAACAGACTTTGCAGAAGCATTGATATAACAGGACTTCCTCCTGCCATTTCGAGCAGCTTTTTAGAAGCAAAGGTTATTCCTCCTGTAGATGAGGTTCCCGTAAGTACAGCGATTATGTTACCGACAAATACACCGATAATAAAGCCTAAACACGCACGCTTTAATGTTTTAACTAACATAGGTAGCCCTCCTCTCCCGAGAGGCGTTCTTTTATAAGCGGAATATAACGTCTTGACGCCCATGTTTCCATTCCGTTTTCAAATTCAATTCTCAGAGTTCCTCCGATAGTGAAATCATATTTACGTACCATTTTTAAGTTCACGATTTCGAATCGGGATACCCTTAGAAAATTATGGCTTAATATCTCCTCGATGCTTTGGAGCGACTGTTTAGCGAGATACACTCCGTTCTTTGCGGTAATATTTACCTGCTTGCCGTTGGCTGAAAGCAAGACGATTTCTTTTTCATCGACCACGCAGGCATGACCGTTTTTATCAAGCAAAGTCAGCTTCTCATCGTTCTTGTTCAAGAAACTATTGATTATTTCCTTTACCTGAGCATTTTCTTCATTGGCTCGGACAACGATTTCTATGTCGGAAAGCGTTTTATCGCGTTCAAACCGAACCTTGAGCTTCTTCATACGCAAGCGTCTCCTTCCTTAGCTTTTTAGTTGGGTGTATACATTCGCCTTCGTTTTCCGAAAAGTATCGGCAGTCTTTACAGGACGGCAGTGTAAGCGAATAATACTCGCACCATTTTTGATGCTCCCAGCCGTACTTGGTACGACAGATTTCGCAAACAAAAAGAGAGCAGTTTCCGCGTATGATATTATCTGACAAGTCAGAATCTTTACGCAATAAATCCTCTCCCTTCTTTACTATACTAAAGTAACCATACAATAAATAAATACACAAGTCAACCTATTAAGAACAAGCGGTATTTTTCAGGGAACAAGCGGTAATCTATACCGTTTTTCAGTATAAGAAAAAGCGGCTAAAACAGCCGCTTAAACTATCATAAATATTATATCTTTTCCATTTTACTGAAATTAGCCATAAGGGTTTTTGTACCCTTGGTTTCAAATACGATTTCGAGCATTGTATCGTTACCCATTTTTTCGGCTTTTACTATCATACCCTTTCCGAAAACCTTATGCAGAACGTTATCGCCGACGTTATATGTAGTTGTTGATTTTGTAATCGGCTTTTTAAACGAGGGCGCGATATTCGGGTTGAATTCATAAGAAGGCTTTGAAGGAATTGAGGTGCCGCCTGAACTGAATGATGAAGAGAAAGAGGAGAAACCTCTGTCACCCGAGGTCTTAATATACTCGTCGGGAATTTCGTTTAAAAAGCGTGAGGGAGCGTTATGGGTAGTTGAACCAAACAGCATTCTGCTCTTGGTTTTTGTGAGGTAAAGTTCTTCTTTTGCCCTTGTAATTCCGACGTAAGCGAGACGGCGTTCCTCGTTAAGTTCATCGGGATTGGAGAAAATCGCTACTCCGGGGAAAACTCCCTCCTCCATTCCCGCGATAAATACAACGGGAAATTCAAGTCCCTTCGCGCTGTGGAGAGTCATCATAACGGTTGTATCCGCTTCAGCGTCGTAGTTATCAATATCGGTCTGTAGAGAAATTTCTTCAAGGAAATTGGAAAGCGAGGCTTCATCGCCGTATTCTTCCTCGAATTTTATAATATTCGACTTTAACTCCTCGATATTCTCTATACGGACATCAGCGTTTTCTTTTTCATTTTTCAGGTAATTTTTATAATCTGTATGTTCTAAAACAAGCTCGTATAATTCTGCTAAAGAATAATCACCACTCGATTCCGCTTCACGCAGTCCGTTAATCATAGCGATAAAATCATTAAACTTTTTAACTGCACGGCTGAGTTCGGGATAATTTTCGGCGTTGCTGATTACGTCGTACACGCTTTTACCGTTTAAAACAGCAATCTCCCCCGCTCTGTCCATTGTGGTTTTACCGATTCCGCGTTTCGGAACATTGACAATCCGGTTAAGCCTTACATTATCGTGGGGGTTGTCTATAACTCGCAGATAGGCTGTCATATCCTTAATCTCCTCACGGTCGTAGAAACGGTGTCCGCCGATAATACGGTGCGGGATTCCGCTTCGGGAAAAAGCCATTTCGAGCGCGTTAGACTGCGCGTTCATACGGTAGAGTACAGCGAAGTCGGAGAACTTTCGTCCGTGTTCAACTCCGTCGAGTATACAATCCGCGATATATTTGGCTTCTTCCCTTTCGGACAGCGCGGTATGAACGCGGATTTTTTCTCCGCTCTCGTTTTCAGTCCAAAGAGTTTTGCCTTTTCGCGCGGTGTTATTTTCAATAACTTTATTAGCGGCGTTCAGAATTGTTTTTGTGCTTCTGTAATTTTGTTCAAGGCGGATAACTTTAGCGTTTTTAAACTTATTCTCAAAAGAAAGGATATTCTCAATTGTAGCGCCGCGGAACTTATAAATACTCTGGTCATCATCGCCGACAACGCAGATATTGTTGCTTTTATCGGCAAGCATAGCGACGAATTTATACTGCACCTTATTGGTATCCTGGTACTCGTCGACCATTATATATTTAAAAAGATTCTGATAATACTCAAGCACATCGGGATTTTCCTCGAAAAGCTTTACTGTATTGCACAGCATATCGTCGAAATCCATAGCGTCGCTGTTTTGAAGCTCATTCTGATAAAGCTGATAGACCTTCGCTATCATTTCCTTGCGAAAATCACCGTCAACCTTTTTAAGCATTTCTTCGGGAGTCTGCATTTTATCCTTCGCCTTAGAAATCTCGGCGGTAATGGTTTTTACAGGCAGACGTTTTTCATCGTAATTAAGCTGGTTTAAAATCTTTTTAATAAGGCTTTTCTGGTCGGCGGTATCGTATACGGTAAAATGGCTTGAGTATCCGATTCTGTCGCCGTAGCGTCGGAGAATACGCGCGCAGGTAGAGTGGAAAGTCGCGGCCCATATATCGTCGCCGCCTTCGGGAACAGCGTTAATAATTCTGTCTTTTAATTCGCCCGCGGCTTTATTTGTAAAAGTAATAGCTAAAATCTGCCAGGGTTTACAAAGTCCGCTTTGTAAAATATACGCGATACGGTTTACGAGAACAGTGGTTTTTCCCGAACCCGCTCCCGCTAAAATAAGCAAAGGCCCTTCGGTACAGAACACCGCTTTTTGCTGCATATTATTCATATGTTTAAAATTTTCTTTAATATCCATAATATTACCTTTTTCCAAAAGAATTACAGAATGAATTATATCACAATAAGTTAAAAGCTACAACTTACAATATTGTGATTGTTAATTCGATTTATTAAAAATAAATAAGGCGCCGTAAACCGACGCCTTTAAAGTTATAAAAATAATAATCTTATTATTCCTCGTTAAGCATTTTCTTGGCTTTGCTCAGGAAAGAAAGATAGATGCAATACTGAACAATACCGAGTATAAGCGAGATAATAGCAAGAATCAGAATAATAACCGCACCGTTCTGGTTCGGAATAATAATAGAAATACATCTCATTATAAGGGAAAGCAAACCAACTATGATAATAATTTTAAATATTTTTCCGCCTTTTTCAATTATTTCAATATTGTTATACTGAGCAGCCATATTGATTATACCTAATACCACAAGTACGGAACAAATTAAGCTAACGAGATCGGAAACCGTTTTCGAAAGATTGGAAGCGAACTGGTTACCTGAAAAAACAGCCGCCGCGAAAGCAACAATAAGACTTAAAACAGTAAGGTAAATAATCACCCTGAACGAATCTTCGTCTTTGGCTGTCTGAACAACACCGACGATATTAAGAATAAGCGCGATAATGCCCAGAATACCCGCAACAGCTCCGAAGACTACAAAACCGGCAGCCGAAGCAACGAAACCCGCTGAGGGATCGCTGTTGCCCTGTGACGTAGCAACTACAAACGCAGAAAAAATTGACATAATACCCACCGCAACTAAAGCGATAAGCGATAAGATTTCGGCAGTAAAGATTTTACTTACACCTTTTGCCGCATTAGGAAATTTCATATTCCAAACTCCTTTTATTTTTTTAACCGAACAATTCGGCAAAATTATTGTATCAAAAGATTGGTTCGTTTACAAGAATCTTAAAAAAATTGAAACCATTTTGTATTTTTTGTTATTATATTTTTAATTGTTTAAGAAAACACCATAACAGTACTCCCTTAAAAAATGGTCAAGGCGACATTACTTTGATATATAGAAATGTTTAATTTCATCTGTGGGATCCACGTAAGCAAGAAAAGTTTCATCTGCGCTCCTCCCTAAAAATCGTCTACCGGACTATTTTATTAACGCCCTTTCGAATCCCTATTCCGCAAAACTAAAAAACGGTCCAATGGACCGTTTTTGTTTTGGCTGAGGAATAGTACTTTAGTTTTAGAAAAGAACTTCATCTCGAACCGCGGGACGTGTAACGAAGCTAAAACTTTCATAAACGCTACGGGCTAAAAACAGTCCACCGGACTGTTTTATTAACGCCCTTTCGAATCCATATTCCTGCAAAAGAAAAAACGCCCATTGGGCGTTTTCCTTTTGGCTGAGGAATAGTACTTTAGTTTTAGAAAAGAACTTCATCTCGAACCGCGGGAC
>CADBCC010000026.1:21755-33867 GCA_902793125.1 uncultured Ruminococcus sp. | reverse complement strand
TCGCGTGAAAAAACAGCGAATCTGATTTTATCGGGTAAAGTGTTTTTAAATTACTCTGAAAATAAAAACGTCAGCTGTTTTCTAAACGCTGATGATATTATATCAATCAGAGGTTACGGTAAGTTTGTTTTAAAAGAACAAACAGGAACTACTAAAAAAGGCAGAATAAAAATTATTATTAATTATTATAGATAGGAGTGTATATTATGTTAACTATTGATGAAATTAAGGATGTATCTTTCCGCAGGGGCAGAGGATATCGCGGCGAGGATGTAGACGCGTTTATTGATGAGGTTATTGTTTCTTTTGAACAAATGAAAAAGGAAAAATCCGACCTTATCAGAAAAATGGACATTTTAGCTACAAGAGTTGAACAGTACAGAGCCGATGAGGAAACTGTACGTAACGCTTTACTTTCTTCACAGAGAGTTGCCGATTCTTCAATTAAAGAAGCTCAGGCTAAAGCTGCTCAGATTGTAGCTGACGCTGAAGCTAAAGCTCAGTCCGCTTTAAAAGAATCTAACGCTGTTACAGCAAAACAGAAAGAAGTATATCTCAAGTTAAAGAACGATTCCGCTGAACTCAGAAAAGAACTTGAAAATATTTATAACAATCATCTTAAAACAATCAACGATCTTCCCACAGATGCTGTAGTTCTCAGAAAGCAGGAAGAGCTTGATAAAAAATATCCCACAGATCCCGTTGAGGAGGAAGTTGCAGAAGAAGCAGTTGAAGAAGTAACTGCTGAAATTCAGGAAGAAGTTCCCGAAATTGCTCAGCCCGTAGAGGATGAAATTCCTTCTCAGGATATTGAATATGTAGATAAAGCAAGTGATAACAGATACGATGATTTAAAATTCGGCGATAACTTTGATGTTTAATGCTGATTAAATCTAAAATGGAGTGTAAATAAAATGTCTCAGGATTATAATAAGACATTAAATCTTCCTAAAACTGATTTCCCGATGCGAGCAGGCTTACCTAAAAGTGAGCCTGTTACATTGAATAAGTGGGAAGAAAATGATGTATATAACAAGTTAATGAAACATAATGACGGAAAACCGCTTTATGTTTTACACGACGGGCCTCCTTACGCTAACGGCGATATCCATTTAGGACATGCTTTAAATAAAATCCTAAAGGATATTATTGTACGCCAGAAGAATATGGCAGGTTTTAAATCTCCTTTTGTTCCGGGATGGGATACTCACGGTCTCCCGACCGAACTTAAAGCGCGTCAGAAAGCGGGAATAGGAAGCTCTGCTGATATTTCTGTATTAGAATTAAGAAAGATGTGCGAGGAGTTTGTTACCGGTTATATTAACGATCAGCGTGAACAGTTTAAGCGTTTGGGCGTTATCGGCGAATGGGATAACCCTTATATAACCTTAAAGCATGAATTCGAAGCGGAGCAGATTAAAGTTTTCGCAGAAATGGCAACAAAAGGCTATATTTATAAGGGCTTAAAGCCTGTTTACTGGTGTCCCGAATGTAAAACAGCCCTTGCCGAGGCTGAGATCGAATATGCAGAAGATCCCTGTCACTCAATTTACGTTAAATTTAAGGTGACCGATGATTTAGGTAAGTTCGAGGCAATGGGAATTGATCCGTCTAAAGTTAGTTTTGTAATTTGGACAACAACTACCTGGACATTACCCGCGAACCTCGCGATTTGCGTAGGTCCCGGATTTGAGTATTCAATTATTAAACATAACGATGAATACTATATTATGGCTACCGACCTTTATAAAGAAGTTATGGAAATTTCCGAAATAGAGGATTATGAGGTTGTTTCCACAATTAAAGGTTCTGAGCTTGAGTATATGAAAACCGCTCATCCTTTCCTTGACAGAGAGTCTCTCGTTATTGTAGGTGATCATGTTACTCTCGAAAGCGGTACAGGATGTGTACATACAGCTCCCGGACACGGTGTAGATGACTATAATGTTTGCCGTAATTATGATGAAATCCCTGTTATTTGTCCTGTTAACGCTGACGGCGTTTTAACAGAAGAAGCTGGACAGTTCTCGGGATTAACTACAGATGAAGCGAATAAGAAAATTGCAATTCATCTTGATGAAACGGGCGCTTTATTCTCCCTTAAAAAGATTATCCACCAATATCCGCATTGCTGGAGATGTAAATCTCCCATTCTTTTCAGAGCTACAGATCAGTGGTTCTGTTCTGTTGATGATTTTAAGAACGAAGCTATCGACGCTATAAATACCGTTAACTGGGTTCCTGCGTGGGGTAAAGAAAGAATTACTTCCATGGTAAGGGACAGAAAAGACTGGTGTATTTCCCGTCAACGTAAATGGGGCGTACCTATTCCTATTTTCTACTGCGCTGATTGTAACGAGCCATACGTAAATAAAGAAGCAATGCTTGCTGTAGCTGATTTATTTGCTGAAGAAGGGTCTAACGCATGGTTTGAAAAGGATGCTTGCGATATCTTGCCTTCCGGCACAAAATGTCCTAAATGCGGATGTTGTGAGTTTGAAAAAGAAAAAGACATTATGGATGTTTGGTTTGACAGCGGCTCGTCACACACAGCTGTTGTTAAACGCCGCGGATATCTTAGCTATCCCGCTGATTTATATCTTGAAGGTAACGATCAGTACAGAGGATGGTTCCAGTCATCGCTTCTTACAGCGGTTGCTACCGATGGAGTTGCTCCGTACAAAACTGTTCTTACTCACGGTATGATTCTTGATATGGAAAGACGTAAGATGAGTAAATCTCTCGGAAACGGAATCAGTCCCCGTGAAGTTATCGAACAGTACGGCGCTGATGTATTAAGACTTTGGGTTGCTTCGTGCGATTATCAAAGCGACGTTAATATTTCAAGAGAGATATTAAAACAAACTTCCGAGTCTTACAGAAAAATCAGAAATACCGCAAGATATATTTTAGGAAACATCAGCGACTTTAATCCTGATGAGGATATGGTTAAAGCTGACGATATGCTTCCGATTGATAAATGGGCAGTTAAAACACTTAATGCTCTTATCGAAAAAGTAAAGAACGCTTATGATAACTTTGAATTCCATCAGGTTTATCACAGTATTCATAATTTCTGTGTAGTAGATATGTCTAACTTCTATCTTGATGTTTTAAAAGACAGATTATACACCGAAAAACAAAACAGCTTTGAAAGAAGATCTGCTCAGTCAGCTATTTATTTGATTCTTGACGCTATGACAAGAATGTTAACTCCGATTTTAGCTTATACATCCGATGAAATTTGGACATATATGCCTCATAAGAAAACTGACAATACGGAAAATGTTTTGTTTAATGATATGCCCGATGTTGTTGATATTAATGTCAGCGGCGAGTTTATGGATATGTGGGCTAAAATTTCCGACTTACGTGATAATGTTAAAAAGGAAATTGAAGTTCTTGTTAAGGATAAAACAATTAAAGGATCCCTCGAAGCTAAGGTTACACTGACTGCTTCCGGAGATTACCTCGAGTTCCTTAATAAAGTATCCGATGAAATCAAGCCCGCGCTTATTGTTTCCGATGTGGAAATAGTTGAAGGAAGCGGCGAGCTTGAAATTAAAGTAGAGAAGGCTCAGGGTGAAAAGTGCGAAAGATGCTGGAGTATCAGTAAGTCCGTAGGACAAAACAGCGCCCATCCGACTCTTTGCGATAAATGTTGTAAATTTTTTGAATAATTTAAAGTCGGTGTAGAATTTCTGCACCGGCTTTTTTACGGAGATAATATGGCTTTTTTAGTATTAGGTTTATCTGCTTTAATTGTATTAATTGACTATATTCTGAAGATTCTTGTTATTAATAACTTAAAACCGGAGGGAAACATTACAATAATCCCTAATTTATTTTCGCTGACTTATGTTGAGAATAAGGGCGCGGCATTTGGTATGCTGTCTAACGCAAGATGGATTTTTATTGCTTTTACAATTATTGTATTAATTTTTCTAATTGTTTTTTTGTTTTATAAGAAGCCAAAGAGCAAATTGGTTAATATAGCTTTAATTCTAATTATAGGCGGAGGATTTGGTAATCTGATTGACAGAATCTTTTACGGATATGTTGTAGATTATCTTAGTTTAAGTTTTTTCTCTCCTGTATGTAATTTTGCTGATTACTGCGTAACAATCGGAGCGTTTTTACTAATTATCTATTTATTGTTTTTCTCGGATTATTTAAAAAAAGACAAAGGTATAAAAAATGAAAACATATAGTTTTTGTATTGATGAAAACAATTCAAAAAACAGAATAGATAAGTTTTTAGCTGATAATATAGAGGAAATTACCCGTTCTGCGACAGCTCAGCTTATTGAAAAAGGCAATGTTAAAGTTAACGATAAGCATGTTAATAAAAACTATAAACTTAAAATATCCGATAGAATTGAGATAATCATTCCCGATCCTGTAGAATATGAAGCCGAAGCGGAAGATATCGAACTTGATATAGTTTATGAGGATGAAGATTTAATTGTTGTTAATAAGCCAAAGGGTATGGTTGTTCATCCTGCCGCGGGAAACTACAGCGGAACCCTTGTTAACGCGCTTTTATACCATTGTAAAGATAATCTTTCGGGTATAAACGGTGTGCTTCGTCCCGGTATTGTTCATAGAATTGACAAAAATACAAGCGGGCTGCTTATTGTTGCTAAAAATGACAATTCACATAAATTCCTTGCCAAACAAATTAAAGAACATAGTTTTACAAGGGAATATGAAGCTATTGTTGTCGGTAATTTAAAACGTGACAAAGGAACTGTTGACGCGCCTATAGGCAGACACCATATAGACAGAAAGAAAATGACTGTTACCGAACGCAATTCAAAAAAAGCGGTAACTCATTTTGAAGTAATTGCAAGATACAAAGGTTATACTCATATTAAATGCACGCTTGAAACAGGCCGCACACATCAAATTAGAGTTCATATGGCGTATTTAGGACATCCTGTAGCAGGGGATGATATATACGGTATAAAAAAAGAAAAGCTGAATTTTACGGGACAATGTTTACACGCTAAAAAAATCGGGTTTATACATCCTTCATCTAAAGAATATCTTGAATTCGACTCGCAATTGCCCGAATATTTTAGCTCATTTTTAAATAAACTACAAAACATTAGCTGAAAATTCAAGAGATGAACTGTTTTTTTAAAAAACACTTGCATTTATTTCCCGATTATGATATTATATTATGGCATTTGGATACCGTTACTTTGTAATGGGGTTCAATAAACGGCGAAAGCCGCAATTTGAAGCGGATGGTCCTCTGCATTAATTTAATGTACGAACGTCTGAAATTTATTAGGAGGTTCAATTATGGACGCATTAAAAACAATTGCTGCTGATTCAGTAAAAGCAGAAGCTCCCAAGTTCGGAATCGGTGATACCGTTAAGGTTTCCGTAAATATCCGTGAGGGACAGAGAGAAAGAATCCAGATGTTTGAAGGAACTGTTATTGCCAAAAGAGGTTCAGGAGTTGCTGAAACATTTACCGTTAGACGTGTTGCTTACGGTGTAGGTGTAGAGAGAGTATTCCCTTTACATTCTCCTAACGTAAGAAAAGTAGAAGTTGTTCGCCGCGGTAAAGTCAGAAGAGCTAAACTCTATTATCTCCGTGACCGTGTAGGTAAAGCTGCAAAAGTTAAAGAACAGGTCTAATAGTAAGCAAGGGGACTGTTCAGGTCCCTTTTTTACTATATAATTAACGAAGGTGAAAAAATGGCTTCAGAAGCAAAAAAAGACGAAAAAGTAATTAAGAGTAGAAAACATGATAAGAAAAAAAGAAATATAGAGCCGAGAACTATCCACTTAAAAAAATCCGACGGAACATCAAGTGTTTACGAGTGGGTTCATTCTCTTGTTTTCGCTGTTGCTATTGTAGTAATTCTTCTTACATTCTTTGTAAGATTAGTTGACGTAAGCGGTACATCAATGAAGCAGACTTTACAAAGCGGTGATAAAGTAATTGTTACTAACTTTTTCTATACTCCCAAACAGGGAGATATAGTTGTTATCAGTCACGCCACTTCATACTCTGAGCCAATTATTAAACGTGTTATCGCTACAGAAGGCCAGACTTTATCTATTGACTTTGATAAAGAAAAGATTACGGTCGACGGAAAAGAGCTAAAGGAAGACTATATTCAGGGACATACACATAAAGAAGACGGTGAAATCCCCAAAGTAATTCCCAAGGGAAAGGTTTTTGTGCTCGGTGATAACCGTGGTGTATCTATGGACAGCCGCTCAAAGACTATCGGATTAATTGATAAAAAGAATATTATTGGAAAAGCTAATGTGGTAGTTTATCCTTTTAATAATATTAAATACTTAGCTAATCCATTTTCTTAAATATTTTATAGCTCACATCTGTAATTTTATAGATGTGAGTTTTCTTTAATTTTCTGAAAGGTATTAAAAAATGAATAGTAATCAAAAAATCCAATGGTTTCCCGGTCATATGACCAAAACCAAACGTAAAATCCAGGCTTCGCTTAAACTTATAGATGTTGTAGTTGAAATAATCGACGCGAGAATACCGATAAGCAGCAGTAATCCCGATTTAGCTGAAATAATCGAGAATAAACCAAAGTTGGTTTTGCTGAACAAATGCGATAAGGCGAATAAAACAGCTAATAAAAAATGGATAGATTATTATTCAAAGAAAGGTATAAAAGCGCTTGCGGTAGACTGCAAAAGCGGAAAAGGGCTCAATAGATTTGTCCCCGCAGTTCGAGAAATACTGTCGGATAAATTTGAAATCCAAAAAAATAAAGGTATTAAAAATCCTATTTTAAGAGTAATGATAGTAGGTATACCTAACGTCGGAAAATCTTCTTTTATAAATCGGGTTTCAAAACAGTCAAGAGCAAAAGTTGAGGACAGACCGGGAGTTACAAGAGGCAACCAGTGGTATACGATTTCAAATGATCTTGAAATGTTGGATACACCCGGAGTCTTATGGCCGAAATTTGATGATGAAACAGTTGGATTGCACCTTGCTTTTACAGGTGCTGTAAAAGATCAGATTATGGATATTGAACTGTTGGCAGTTGATTTTCTTAAAGCAATGATTATTGAACCTACTCCCGAATTTGCCGCAAGATTTAAGTTTGACATTAATGAAATAAAAGGATATGAACCGTACGAGCTGTTGAAACTTATCGGAAAGAAACGCGGTATGCTTATCTCAGGCGGAGAAATTGACACCGAACGAGCCGCGAACCTTGTCTTAGGCGAGTACAGGGAAGGAAAATTCGGAAACATCACTCTTGAATTCCCGGAGGAATAATTATGGAAAATATAGACTGGCTGTTTTACGAAAAACAGCTGAGCCAAAAAGGTTTTAAAAATCAATGCGGAGTAGATGAAGCGGGAAGAGGACCTTTGGCGGGACCTGTATGCGCCGCCGCGGTCATTTTAAAGCCCGGCCAGATTATTGAAGGTGTAAATGATTCAAAGAAACTGTCAGAAAAAAAGCGCGAGGCTTTATATGAAATAATAAAAAAAGAAGTTTTATCTTATTCCATAGCGTTTGCGACTGTTGAAGAAATTGAAGAAATGAATATACTTAACGCTACTATGCTCGCTATGAAAAGAGCGGTTGAAAACTTAAGTGTTAAAGCAGATTACGCAATTATTGACGGAAACCGCATTCCTCCTTTGGATATACAGGCGGAATATATAATTAAAGGTGACGCTAAGTCTATGTCAATAGCCGCTGCGTCAATTCTCGCTAAAGTCAGCCGAGACAGGCTGTGCTACGAATATGCTGAAAAGTATCCGCAATACGGTTTTGACAAACACAAAGGATACGGAACAAAACTTCATATACAGGCAATTAAAGAGTATGGTCCTTGTGAAATTCACAGGATGAGTTTTCTTAAAAAGATATTAAATAATGATTGATAAAAAGAAAATCGGTATTAAAGGCGAAAAATTCGCTGTTAAGTATCTAAAAAAGAATAAATATAAAATATTATTAAGAAATTTCAGTTGTCATTTAGGCGAGATAGATATTATAGCCCGTAACGATAAATATATAGTTTTCGTTGAAGTTAAAACAAGAAACGAAACTTCTATAATGCTTCCGAGAGCCTCAGTTGATTATAAAAAACAGGAAAGAATAACAAGTACAGCTAATTATTTTATGCAAAAATATAAAACAGAATTAACTACAAGATTTGATATTGCGGAAGTTATTTATGATAGTAAAGGCAAGATGAAAATTAATTATCTTGAGAATGCTTTTATTTATGAAAATAATTTAAATATTTATTAAAAAACAATAGTTAAAACTTTGACAAAATATGTGTTATAAGTTATAATAATTATTTGATATGGTTAATTGAATATAACCTTTGAAAGGGTGAATTTTATGTTATATAACAGTACTGAAAATAAAAATGAAGTAGTGTCCGCGTCGCAGGCTATAGCGCAGGGCATTTCCAAAGACGGAGGCCTGTTTGTGCCGCAGGAGCTTCCCGAATATTCTCTTGATACTTTTAAGGATTTACTTAACTCTGATTATAAAGGAATAGCAAAAAAAGTATTTTCGGACTTTCTTTCCGATTTTACGGAAGACGAGATAAATGAATGTGTTGAAAAAGCTTATACCGCGGAGAAGTTCGGCTCAGATAATCCCGCTCCGATTTCTTACAAAAAGTTCAACGGCAATGAGCTGAATATTCTTGAGCTTTGGCACGGACCTACCTGTGCGTTTAAAGATATGGCTCTTCAGATATTACCTCATTTTCTTACAAAATCTCTTAAGAAAACTAATGACGGAAAGGACGCTGTTATCTTAGTTGCTACTTCCGGAGATACTGGAAAAGCTGCTCTCGAGGGTTTTAAAGATGTTGAACATACAAAAATAATTGTATTCTATCCCGTGGACGGCGTAAGTCCAATGCAAAAGCATCAGATGACTACTCAAAGCGGAAATAACGTAAATGTTTGTGCTATTGAAGGAAATTTTGACGATGCTCAGACAGGTGTAAAAAAAATATTTACAACCGAAGAAGTTGCCGATAAATTAGCTGATAATAATATGATGTTCAGTTCAGCCAACTCAATAAACTGGGGAAGACTTTTACCGCAGATTGTTTATTACATTTCCTCTTACTGCGAGCTTGTTAAAAATAATAAGATTTCGTTAGGCGATAAGATTAATGTAGTTGTTCCTACAGGTAATTTCGGTAATATATTAGCTTCGTATTACGCTTATTGTATGGGACTTCCTGTTAATAAATTTATTTGTGCGTCCAATTCAAATAACGTGCTTACTGATTTCATCAATACGGGAGTATATGATAAAAACAGAAAATTCTATACTACAATTTCTCCATCTATGGATATTCTTGTTTCGTCCAACTTAGAAAGACTTATTTATAAGCTTTCTGGCGATGATGATGTATTAACAAAAGAATGGATGAATAAACTTAAAACCGATGGCAAATACGAAGTATCCGATAATGTAAAAGAAGCGATTAAGAAAGAGTTTTACGGCGGATATTGCGACGATAATGAAACTAAATCTACAATTTCAAAATTGTTTAAAGACGAAAATTATCTTTGTGATACCCATACAGCTGTAGCTATAAGCGTTTACGATAAATATGTAAGCGAAACCGGAGACAGAACTCCTACTGTTATCGCGTCTACCGCAAGCCCTTACAAATTCTCTAAATCAGTTTTACAGGCTGTATCCGATAATGTAGCTGATATGAACGAGTTTGATATGGTTAATAAACTTAATGAGATTACTGGTGTTGAAGTTCCGAAACCGCTTTCAAGCCTAAAGGATAAAAAAGCAAGATTCTCAGATGTAGTAAACTCCGATGGTATGCAAGACTATGTACTGAAATCTTTAGGTGTTAAATAAATGTCGATTTTTGCTATTGCTGATTTGCATTTATCACTCGGTACCGATAAACCTATGGAAATTTTTCACGGCTGGGATAATTACCTTGAGCGTTTAACAGCTAACTGGAAAAAACTTGTTTCGGATAAAGATACCGTTGTAATTGCCGGCGATATTTCCTGGGCAATGAAATTAAGCGAATGTGAAAAAGATTTTTCCTATATAAATTCGCTTCCCGGTAAAAAGATATTTTTGAAAGGTAATCACGATTACTGGTGGGATACAGTCAGCAAAATAAATCGCTTTCTTAACGAGCACAATTTAAATACAATAAAAATACTATTTAACAACTCATTTGAAGCGGATAATTACGTTATTTGCGGAACAAGAGGCTGGGGGCTCGATTGCGAGAAAAACGAAGATATACGTATCCTTAACCGTGAATGCGGAAGACTAAGGTTTTCGCTTGAATCCGCGTCGGATAGCGATAAGGAAAAAATTGTTTTTTTGCATTATCCGCCTATCTACGGAGAAAGCGTTTGCGAAGAAATAATAAGTATCCTTAAGGAATACAATGTAAAAAAATGCTATTACGGCCATATCCACGGCAATAATATGATCCGTGCGGCATTTAACGGGAATTACGAAGGAATTGATTTTAAATTGATTTCCTGCGATTCGGTATCATTTGTTCCTGTGCTTGTAAGATAAGCAAATTATAATAAATATATATTGATAAAATCAATTATTGATGATATAATTAAACAATGTTTAAAATATGGAGGAAAATAAAATGAGTTTAATTAAAAGCACAAAACTTGATGAGGCAAACAAATACGAACTTGAAGTTAAAGTTGATAAAGAAACTTTTGAAGCTGCAACATTAAAAGCTTACAAAAAACAGGTTAAAAATATTAATATTCCGGGCTTCAGAAAAGGAAAAGCTCCGAAACATATGATCGAAAAAATGTATGGTAAGGGAGTATTCTATGATGACGCTATCGAAGAAACTTATCCGTCGGCTTTAGCGGACGCTACAGTTGAAGCTGAATTAAAGGCTGTCAGCGTCGACGACCTTTCAGTCGATGAGGTAGGGGAAGACGGATACAGCTTTAAAGCTAAAATCACGGTTGCGCCCCAGCTTACCGTAGACGGATATAAAGGCATTGAAGTTGAAAAACTTTCTACAGAAGTAACTGATGAGCTTGTTGAAGAAGAACTCCAGGCTGTTCGCGAAAGAAACGGACGTATGGTAACTGTTGAAGACAGAGCTGCCGAAAACGGCGACACTACAGTTATTGATTTTGAAGGTTTTGTTGACGGCGAAGCTTTTGAAGGCGGTAAAAGCGAAAACTACAACTTAAGACTCGGCGACGGTAATTTTATTCCCGGTTTCGAGGAAGCTATTGTAGGACATAAAACAGGCGAGGAGTTTACAATTGACGTAACTTTCCCTGAGGATTATAACGCTGAAAATCTTGCGGGCAAAGAAGCTCAGTTTAAAATTAAGCTGCACGAGATTAAAACAAAAGAACTCCCCGAGGTTGACGACGAGTTTGTAAAAGATGTATCCGAGAAAGATACTCTTGACGATTATAAAGAGGAACTTAAAGAAAAAGTAGCTAAACGTCTCGAGGAACAGGCTGAAAAGGACTTTGACGATAAGCTTACCGAAGCATTGGAAAAGCTCGCGGTTGAAGAAATACCTGAGGCTATGTACAATAACGAAGTTCGCGATATGCTTAATGAGTTTGATATGAGATTGCGTTCTCAGGGTATGGACTTACAGACTTATATGAAGTACACAGGTATGGATCAGGGAGCAATTGAAGCTACATATAAGCCTCAGGCAGAAAAACGTGTAAAAATCCGCTTAGTTCTTGAAGCTATTGCTCGTCAGGAAAAAATCGAGGTTTCCGACGAGGATGTAGAAAATGAATACAGCAAGCTTGCGGACAGCTACAAAGCTAAAGTGGAAGAAGTTAAGACATATATCGCTAAAGACGCTTTAGCTGAAGATATTAAAGTCGAAAAAGCTATGCAGCTCGTAAGAGATAACGCGGTTACAAAATAATATTATTGAATAAATTGAATTTTATAAGTCAATTATATAATGGAAAGGAAGAATCAGCATGGCATTAATACCTTATGTTGTTGAACAAACAAATCGAGGTGAGCGTTCATATGATATTTATTCCCGTCTTTTAAACGACAGAATTATTATGCTTACCGAAGATGTTAACAGCGCAAGCGCAA
>CADBCC010000026.1:0-21711 GCA_902793125.1 uncultured Ruminococcus sp. | reverse complement strand
ACAGCCCCGGCGGTTCCGTTACATACGGATTTGCTATTTATGATACTATGAATTACATTAAATGTGATGTAAGTACAATTTGTATGGGTATGGCGGCAAGTATGGGCGCTTTCCTATTAGCAGCCGGTACCAAGGGTAAAAGATACGCCCTTCCGAATTCGGATATTATGATACATCAGCCTTCCGGCGGAGCGCAGGGTCAGGCTACCGATATGGAAATCCATACAAAGCATATTCTTGATACCAAGAAAAGATTAAATGAAATTTTAGCGGCAAATACAGGCCAGCCGGTTGATGTAATTGCTAAAGATACAAATCGTGATAACTTTATGACTGCTCAGCAGGCGTTAGAATACGGTTTGATTGATAAGGTGTTTGAAAAAAGATAAACTTTAAATAGGTGAGGAAAGCGTATGGCTAAAGTTGAAGATAATATCTACTGTTCCTTTTGCGGAAAACCTCAGGAATATGTCGGTAGATTAATAAAGGGTAATAATTCATATATCTGTGACCAGTGTATAGAATTATGTGTCAGCATTCTTGAAGACAGCGACGATTTCAATTTTGAACCCGCTAAAAATGATAAAGTTCAGGACAACAGTATAGAAATGCCCAAGCTTTTAAAGCCTGTAGAGATTAAAGAGATACTTGACGAGTATGTAATCGGTCAGGAACGCGCTAAGAAAGCTTTGAGTGTTGCTGTCTACAATCATTATAAACGTGTGTTTAATAATGATGACGATGTTGAGTTCGCTAAAAGCAATGTGCTTCTTTTAGGACCTACAGGCGTAGGTAAAACTTTACTTGCCCAGACTTTAGCTCAGGCGCTTGACGTTCCTTTCGCTATCGCTGACGCTACAACTTTAACCGAAGCGGGTTATGTCGGCGAAGATGTAGAAAATATACTTTTAAAACTAATTCAGGCCGCGGATTTTGATATAGAAAAAGCCGAGCGAGGTATTATTTATATTGATGAAATTGATAAGATTTCAAGAAAATCCGAGAATCCGTCAATCACCCGTGACGTTAGCGGTGAGGGCGTTCAGCAGGCGCTTTTGAAGATATTGGAAGGTACTGTTTCAAACGTTCCTCCTTCAGGCGGAAGAAAACATCCGCAGCAGGAATTTTTGCAGATTGATACAAAAAACATTTTGTTTATTTGCGGCGGAGCTTTTGACGGTCTTGAAAAAATCGTTGAGAAACGTAAAGGCGCTTCACTCGTTGGATTTGGAGCTAATGTACAGGAAAAAGCCGTTCTTGATGAAACAGGCTGGATGAAAGACGTTGTTGCTCACGATTTGGTTAAATATGGAATTATCCCTGAGCTTGTCGGAAGAATTCCCGTTATTACCGCGTTAAACGGACTTGATATTGACGCTCTTGTTCAAATTCTTTCCGAACCTAAAAACTCTCTTGTTAAGCAGTATAAAAAATTATTTGCTTTCGATGGAGTTGACCTTGAAATAACCGATGGCGCACTTGAAGCTATTGCAAAATTAGCTAAAGAACAAAAAACAGGCGCAAGAGGACTTCGAGGTATTATGGAAAGCATCCTCAATGAGCTGATGTTCGAAACTCCCTCAGACGAAACTATTTCAAAAATTATAATTAATGAAAAAGTTGTTAATAAAGAAGAAGAGCCGGTTGTTGAACGTTCTAAAAACAAAAAAATGAAAAAATTAGATTTTGACAGTCCGAAGATTATTGACGCTGAGGAAGTATCTTAATACAAATCTATTTGCTGTAATGTAATTTTTATTACACTACAGCTTTTGGATTTTAAGGAGAAATTATGGAAACTTATAATTTTATATATAATTTGCCTGTTCTTCCGCTGAGGGGCATTGTGGTTTTCCCTAAAACAATGCTTCATTTTGATGTAGGAAGACAGCAGTCGCAAAAGGCAATAAACATCGCGATGAAGAATGACCAGCTTATTTTTCTTGTGGCTCAAAAGAACCCTGCTGTAAAAGAACCTGTATCGAACGATTTGTTTTCTATGGGAGTAGTTGCGAAAATTGTTCAGGTTTTAAAACAACCCGATGATACAACAAGAGTAATTGTTGAAGGTTTAAAAAGAGCTTATATTAATGAGTTTATCGATAATAAGAAGTGTTTATTCGCTCAGGTTAACGTGTGCGGCGAACCCGAAAACGATGCGCAAACATCTCACGAAATCGCGCTTATAAGACAGATTAAAGCTACGTTCGATAATTACGCAAGGCTTATTCCCAAACTTTCTTCCGATGTGATGTTCAGAGTCGCGACATGTGATAACGGAAGCGAGCTTGCTGACTTTATCGCGGGTAACACTTTACCTGATTTTAACGATAAACAACTTATTCTTGAAACAACTGATGTTATTGAAAGACTTGATACATTACTTGATATATTAAGCCAGGAAATCTATATTTTAAAGATTGAGGAAAAAATAGGAGAGAAAGCAAGAGAAAGAATCGATAAAACTCAACGCGAGTACTTTTTACGAGAACAAAAAAGCATAATCGAGGAAGAATTGGGAGAAGATGATAATCCGAAAAGCGAAAGCGAAGAGTATAAAGAAAAAATTCTCGCTTTAAAACTTCCCGAAGAAACCGAAAAAGTCCTATTAAAAGAATGTTCGAAACTTTCTAAAATGCCGTCAGGCAGCCATGATGTTCCCGTTATATGTACATATCTTGACACTATTCTTGATTTACCATGGAATACATCAACAAAGGATAAACTTAATCTTAAACAAATCGAAAGAAAGCTTAATAAAAACCATTACGGACTTAACAAAGTAAAAGAACGAATAATCGAACAATTCGCGGTTAGAAAGCTAAATCCCGATATAAAAGGACAGATTATCTGTCTTGTAGGACCTCCCGGAGTAGGTAAAACATCTATTGCGCAGTCGCTTTCATCTGCTATAGGACGTAAATCCGCTCGGATAGCCCTCGGCGGAGTTAGAGATGAGGCGGAAATAAGAGGCCACAGAAAAACATATATCGGCGCAATGCCCGGCAGAATTATCAGCGCAATTAAAACCGCAGGCACTAATAACCCGATTATCATTCTTGATGAGATTGATAAATTAGGCGCTGACTACAAGGGTGATCCTACATCCGCTCTTTTGGAAGTTCTTGACGGCGAGCAGAATAATAAATTTGTAGATCATTATATTGACGTTCCTTTTGATTTATCAAAGGTTATATTTATTACAACAGCTAACGACGCTTCAAAAATTCCCGCTCCTCTATACGACAGAATGGAAATAATTAATCTTGACAGCTATACAAGAGAAGAAAAGTATAATATAGCAAAAAAACATTTAATTCCAAAACAAATTAAAGAAAGCGGACTATCTTCGGATAATATTAAATTTTCACAAAAAGGTATTTATTCAATTATTGATTATTATACCCGTGAAGCCGGAGTGAGACGTCTTGAACAGCAAATCACGAAAGTAATCAGAAAATTCGCGGTAGAGTACGTAAATAAAGAAAAAGACAGTATCAGAATAAGCGATAAAAATATATCCGATTAGCTCGGTGTTAAGAAGTATTCCGATGATAAACTTTCCGATAAAGATGAAATCGGCGTTGTAAACGGACTCGCGTGGACATCTGTCGGAGGCACGCTTCTTCCGATTGAAGTCGCTGTTATGCCCGGTACCGGTAAAATATCTTTAACCGGTTCACTGGGAGATGTAATGCAGGAAAGCGCGAAAGCCGCGGTTACATGCATACGTTCTCATTGTGAGTTTTTGGGAATAGATTCTGATTTTTACGAAAAGAATGATATTCATATTCACGCTCCGGAGGGCGCTGTTCCGAAAGACGGACCTTCTGCGGGAATAACTATGACTACAGCTATCTATTCCGCCCTTGCGTCACGTGCTGTAAGACGAGATGTAGCTATGACAGGTGAAATAACATTAAGAGGAAAAATCCTTCCTATAGGCGGTTTAAAAGAGAAGTCTATGGCCGCCTATAAAGCCGGAATCAAAAAAGTTTATATTCCTAAATCAAATGTTCCGGACTTGGAAGAAATCGACGATACTGTTAAAGGGAAAATTGAATTTGTTTCATGCGAATATTTTACCGAAGTTATAAACGACGCTACTGTTGAACCGATTGTAGCGAATGATAAGCAAAACAGTATTTTACTGACTGAAAATTCTTCAGAACAGACAGTTATAAGGCAATGATTGATTATGAATTTTAATAACATCGAATTTGAGCTTGCGGCAGGTACTGCCGAACAGCTTCCGGAAAGCACTAAACCCGAAGTTGTTTTTTCAGGTCATTCAAATGTAGGGAAGAGCTCACTGATAAATAAAATAGCACGTCGAAAAAGCTTGGCGAGAGTGAGTTCACAGCCCGGTAAAACAGCTACAATAAATTTTTATAACGCTGAGGAATTCCATCTCGTGGATTTGCCGGGTTACGGTTACGCAAAAGTTTCCAAAGCCGAGAAAGCCAGATGGGCTGATTTAGTAGAGGGTTATCTTTCACAAAAAAGAAATATCGCGCTTATTATACAAATTGTTGATATAAGACATAAGCCAACTAAAGACGACTACGATATGTTGAGATTTCTTTATAATAACAACGCTCCGTTCGTTATTGTGCTTACTAAAAAAGATAAGCTGAAGAAAACCGCCTATCAAAAACGTATTGATGATGTTTTGGATGAACTTGAAGAATTTGAAGGGGTAGAGTTAATACCGTTTTCCGCGATAACCGGTGACGGATTGGACGATGTAAAAGAAGTAATAGAAGAATATATAAACGAAGCGGAGGAAGTATAAATGGAAAAGAAACCGTTTTTAAGCTTAGATAAAGCTAAAGAAATAATTAAAGATATTCCTACTCCTTTTCATATTTATGATGAGAATGGAATAAGAGAAAACGCTAAAGCTCTTAATAAAGCGTTCAGCTGGAATAAAGGATATAAAGAATATTTTGCGGTAAAAGCTACACCGAATCCTTATCTTATGAAAATTTTGGAAGAAGAAGGATGCGGTATGGATTGTTCGTCATATACCGAACTTATGCTTTGCGAGGCTTGCGGAATAAACGGAAAAAATATAATGTTCAGCTCTAACGTTACGCCCGAGGAAGATATGAAAAAAGCGTATAATCTCGGCGCGATAATCAACCTTGACGACTATACTCACGTTGATTTTATAAAAAAAGTTTTACCCGAAGTACCTAAAACGATATGCTGCCGATATAATCCGGGCGGAGTTTTTGAACTCGGCGGAAGTGAAGACAAAGTTCAGGTAATGGATACTCCCGGTGATTCAAAATACGGTATGACAGAAGAACAAATGGAAAAAGCGTTTATTGAACTTAAAGAATCGGGAGCTGAGGAATTCGGTATTCACGCGTTTTTAGCTTCAAATACTGTTTCTAATGAATACTATCCCGAGTTAGCGGGTATTCTTTTCAAGCTTGCCGTACGCCTTAAAAAGAAAACAGGAGTACATATTAAGTTTATCAACTTATCCGGCGGTGTAGGTGTAGATTATAAACCCGAAGAACCGAAAAATGATATAGCTTATATAGGCGAAGGGGTTAGGAAAAGATTTGAACAAATCTTAGTTCCCGAAGGAATGGGGGATATAGAGATTTACACCGAATTAGGCAGATATATGCTTGCGCCTTACGGAGCTCTTATTTCTACCGCGATTCACGAAAAACATATTTATAAAGATTATATCGGACTTGACGCTTGCGCCGCGAATTTGATGCGTCCTGCTATGTACGGCTCATACCACCATATTACCGTACTCGGTAAAGAAAACGAAGTATGTGACCATAAATACGACGTAACGGGCGGTTTATGCGAGAATAATGATAAATTTGCAATTGACCGAATGCTTCCTAAAATTGATATCGGCGATATAATTTATATTCACGATACAGGCGCTCACGGTTTTTCGATGGGATATAATTACAACGGTAAACTGAGATCCGCGGAAGTTCTTTATAAAGAAGACGGTTCTTATCAGCTTATAAGAAGAGCTGAAACTCCGAAAGACTATTTCAGCACATTCGATTTTTCTGAGTTTAATCTATAAAAAAAGGCTATCTCGATTGAGATAGCCTTATTCTTTTGGTTTAACTTTTCCTAAAGGGTTGCTCTCGGCCGCCTGTTTAAGCTGCTGATTGGAAAGGTGAGTATAAATTTCGGTAGTACCGAGGTTTTCGTGTCCTAATATGTCTTTTAAAACTCTTATATCAACATCTCCCGTCTGATACATTAATGTAGCCGCGGTATGTCTGAGTTTATGACAGGAGTAACCCTGGGCGTTCAAGCCGATTTTTTCGAGATATTTATAAACCATAGCCTGAACGGTTTTCGGAGACATTCTGTTGTGATTACGGCTTATAAATAAAGCGTTTTTATCCTTAACACCGTCAACAGGGCGGACTTCTTTATAAGCGTTAATTGCATCTATACACGCTTTATTTAAGTAAATAATTCGTTCTTTATTACCCTTGCCTAAAACTCTCATTGTATTATCAGTTCTTATATCACTGAAATTTAGTCCTACAAGCTCGGAAAGACGTAATCCGCAGTTTAGAAACAATGTAAGGATACAATAGTCTCTTTGATAATTGTCGCCCTCAACGGAGTTTAAAAGCTCAATAGACTGTTCTAAAGTAAGATACTTAGGTAAAGCTTTTTTTGTTTTTGGAGTTTCTAAATCCTTTAAAGGGTTAGTATCAATAATATGATTCCTTTCTAAGTGTTTATAAAACTGGCGTAGGGTAGAAGTTTTTCTCGCTCGGGAAGACGCGTTATTATTACGCTCACGAATTAAAAAATTCATAAATTCATAAGTTTCTCTGAGAGTTATAGAAGCGGCTAATTCTTCATTAACGTTATCAATACTAATTTCATCAAACTCAATTGAACTATCTGCAAGCTTGCGGGACATATTTATATATCTGAAAAATGTCCGTAAATCAGTGTAATACTCATCAACGGTTTTGAGGGAACGTCCTTTGATATTCTGCATATATAGAAGAAACTGTTTTATAATTGCGGGAGCTTCCTCCATAAAATTAACAGCCATATATACACACCTCGCTTTATTTTTAATTATATCATATTGGGAAGGGGTATTAATTCTTATATAGAAAATTATACAAAATGAATATTTTGTATAATTCAGGGGAGGTTTTTTAAGAGATTTATAAAAGAAAGTGAGATATAGATATATAAAGTGTATTTCAGATATTTCTAAAAATGAATTATTTATAGAGGGTATCTGTTTCTGTAATATAAATTGAACTACAAATAAAATATAAATGTTTTTATGCACTACTTCTTTTAAAACTTATAAGGATAAAATATTGTTTAATTATTTCTAATACATTACTTCGTTTTTTATTGTATTATTAATTTTTAATTAGAAACATTTTTATTTGTTTTTAGCGATAAAATTCTATTTTACATAATTTTATTTTTCAATGGAAATTTTTCTGACGACTCATAGGTCGTTGAGAAATTTTCTATTGAATTTTTTTATTTCATTTTTATATGATTTTTGTATTTATCAAATTATTAAATTACGTTTTTATTAAAATAATTAATTGTAGATTACTTTTGCATAATTAATGTATTAAATGATTTATCTTTAACGATCGTTGCAGTGGTTACATCTGTATTATTATATTGTTAATTATATATTATGATATAGTATAGCTGCTTCAACCGCTTAACCCTACCGGAATTACTTAAAAATAATGAAAAGTTTTGTATAATTCGTTTTTGAGAATTTTTGTTAGATTAAAAATATTTTGTATAATTCAAATTATACTATTTGTAATATTATTTATTAAAGATTAAGGCGGTTTGTTATATAATCACAAATCCGCCTATATCATATAATTCATTATCCGTTAATGATTTTATATTTACTTTCTGTTTTTTAATAAATTCTTCAATCGCTTTTCCGTCGGGATGATTATTTAAATCACCCGTAAAGAATACCGTTTCGTTATTTTCAAAGCAGCAGCCGCCTATAAAACCGTAATCACATCCGGGCAAAGTAATGTTTCCGCTGTTTATAAGAAGCGCCTCTGCCCCATTATCACTTAACGCATTAAAAATCCCCTTATCAGCTGTTATAAATTTGTTTTTAATTACAGCTGTAGAGCATTTTGTATATCCTTGGTTAACATTAATTATTTCTATATTATTTTTACTACAATATTTTTTTACTGAATTATCCAAAGCTGATTCTTTGCAATAGAGCTTATTTCCTGTATATACAGCATTTAATATAATATTATCGGGATAGTCTTTTTTAATTGGATTTTCTGTTTCAATTACATTTAATCCTAAATTTTGCATTATTGACTTAAGTTTTCGGCAGTTATTTGCAACGAAAAATGTATCATCAATTCTCAAGCATTGAATATCACTATGTTTTCTCTCAAATGGTAATAAATCATCTATACATTCCGAATTGATAATATTATATCCGAGTTTTCTTAAAGAATCTGTTATTTTACTGTTTTCATCAGATACAATTATACTATTCACTTACAGCCTCAAACGCCTGTCTTAAATTTCTTACTCCGATTATCTGCGCTTCATCACAAACAATATTTTTAGCGTTATAATACGGCAGTATTATTTTGGTAAATCCAAGTCTTACGGATTCATTTACACGCTGCTGAGCTTGCGGTACAGAACGGATTTCACCCGCTAATCCTATTTCACCGAAAGCTACCGCGTTCTCTAAAATCGGTGTATCCTTTAAACTGCTTATAAGCGCCATACATATCGCTAAATCAGCGGCAGGTTCGTCAATTCTTAAACCGCCGACAACATTTACGTAAGCGTCCATATTATTAAAATAATATCCTGCTCTTTTTTCAAGTACTGCTAACAGCATTGATACTCGATTATAATCGTAGCCCGTAGACATTCTTCTCGGGTTACCGTAGGATGATTGTGCTGATAATCCCTGAATTTCAGTAAGTATCGGGCGTGTTCCTTCAAGCGAGCAAGTAACGCAAGTACCTGAAACACCCTTAGGTCTGCCTGAAAGCATCATTTGCGACGGGTTTTCAACCTCGCGTAATCCGATATCGGTCATTTCAAATACGCCTATTTCATTGGTAGAGCCGAAGCGGTTTTTTGCTGCTCTTAATATTCTGCAGGACATTTGTTTATCGCCTTCAAAATATAAAACCGTGTCAACAATATGCTCAAGCACTTTAGGCCCTGCGATTGAGCCTTCTTTATTAACGTGTCCGACCACAATAACCGGAATATCAAAATCCTTGGCTGTATGCATAATAAGATTTGTGCTTTCTCTTACCTGAGTAATACTTCCCGCTGAGGACGAAAGTTCTTTAATTGACATAGTCTGAATTGAATCAATTAAAACTAATTCAGGTTTATTCACTCTAATTTGTTCGCAAACAACTTCAACGTCTGTTTCCGTCATAATGCTTAGATTTTCGTTATCGACTTCAAGCCTGTCCGCGCGAAGCTTAAGCTGGCGCTTGGATTCTTCTCCCGATACATAGAGTATACTTAAATTATTTAAGTTTTTGCAGATTTGCATAAGTATTGTAGATTTTCCTATTCCCGGATCTCCGCCTAAAAGAACAAGACTTCCTTTTACAAGACCGCCGCCTAAAACTCTGTTTAACTCTTTAAAGCCTGTATCATATCTTTGCTCATCATTTGTTGATATTTCTTTAAGCGTCTGAGGTTTAGAGTAAAATGAAATATGTTTTTTAACCGAAGAAGATGCTTTGGAAGTTTCTTTAATCTCCTCGTTCATTGTGTTCCAATTTTCACATCCCGGGCACTTTCCGTACCACTTCGGACTTTCGTAACCGCATTCACTGCAAATATATACGCTTTTAATTTTCGCCATAGTTTACCTCATTTACATTATAGTATTCAAGCAACCCTGAATAAATCGCGAACACAAGCTCGTTTTGGTATTTTTTATTCTTTAATTTTATTGCTTCCTTAGCGTTAGAAATAAACCCGCATTCAACAATCACAGACGTAACTTTACTGTTATATAAAAGATAAATGCTTTTATCCGCGGGTTTTGCTTTTCTTTCGTTATCGGGCTGTAATAATACTTTTACGCTTGTTTCTATTGATTCGGCAAGTGTCTTACTGTTTTTGTTGTTTTCGCTGTAAAAGACCTGTGTTCCGTAATATTTTTCAATCGGAAATTTATTTTGATGGATGCTGATAACAATATTATTTGTATTGCTGTTATAAATTTTTAGGCGGTTTTTCATATCAGATACTTTACGTTCTCTTAGATTTGCCCCTTCTGTATTAATCATTTTATCGGAACATCTTATCATCTTAACGTTAAATCCGGAAGAAATAAGCAGTTTATAAAGCTTTTTTGAGATGGTTAGATTCAAATCTTTTTCTACCGTATCACTTGCGTAAGCGCCGCCGTCACCGCCTCCGTGCCCCGGGTCAATTATAACAGTTGGGATAATATCATAAGGAGCGTTGATTTTTGGATATATATCGATATTTATAAAAGCAAATACAACTAAAATTATACATATAATAAACAATACAAAAGAAATAATAATTTTTTTATTTAAAAACATAATCTCACCGATTAATTGTATGAAACTATGTTTATTATAATACTTTTAAAATTAGATTTCTAAAAGACATCTCAAAATTAATATCATCATCTTTAGTACGTTTTTTAGGGCCTTTAATGTGATTTTTTGAGGAGGACATTCTTTGTTTTTTTGCTAAATGCCTGTCCATAAGCATAAAATCAATATTATCGTTTGTAAAAACTTTACCGCTTTGGTGAATCGCGTAAGCTTTTTTACCTAAAGCTAAAGCCGCAACTCCGTAATCCTGAGTAACAACAATATCTCCGCTTTCGCATCTGTTAATCAACGCTATATCAACAGCGTCGCTGCCTGCTCCTACAACAACAATTTCGCTTTTATTACTTTTTAAAATATGATTTGTATCGCAGAAAAGTACAACGTCAATTTTAAATTTCTCAGCGACTTTTTCTACTATTTTTGTTACGGGACAAGCGTCCGCGTCAACGTAGATTTTCATATATTTATTTCAAGTGCGACAGGACAATGGTCAGATCCCATTACGTCGGTATAAATATCAGTTTTGCTAATACTATCTTTTAAACTATCGGATATTACAAAATAATCAATACGCCATCCCGCGTTATTTTTTCGAGCGTTGAATCTGTATGACCACCAGGAATAAACACCTGTAACTTCGGGATGAGTGTAACGCCATGTATCTATAAAACCGGCGTCAAGGAGCTCTGTGAACTTTCCCCTTTCTTCGTCGGAAAAGCCTGCGTTGCCGCGGTTTGACTTAGGATTTTTTAAGTCGATTTCAGTATGAGCGACATTTAAATCACCGCAAAGAATAACAGGTTTTGATTTATTAAGTTTAATCATATAGTTTCTGAGGTCATCCTCAAATTCCATTCGATAATCAATTCTTTTTAGTTCGTTTTGCGCGTTTGGAGTATAACAGCATAAAAGATAAAAGTTCTTGTATTCACAGGTAATCACACGGCCTTCATCCATATGTTTTGAAGCAACTCCGTATGTAATATTTACAGGCTTTATTCTTGTATATACTGCTGTACCCGAGTATCCTTTTCTTTCAGCGCTGAAAAAAAATTTTTCATATCCTTCTGGAGAAAAATCAGCTTGGTCAGGCTGCATTTTAGTCTCCTGTATACAAAAAATATCCGCGTTAATATTTTTGAATATTTCATCAAAGCCTTTGTTTAAACAAGCTCTGAATCCATTAACATTCCACGATACTAATTTCATAAGCTCACCTCAAATTTATTTTATTCATTTCTTTTCTTATTCTTTTATAATCAGGTACATAAATCTCAACAACATTATAAAAATCTTTGCTGTGGTTATGTACTAAAAGATGAGAAAACTCATGTACAATTACATAACTTATCTGTTCCTTTGTACAATAAATCAGATTTGTATTAAGCGTAATAATTCCTTTTACGAAGTTGCAGCTCCCCCACCTTGACTTCATTTTTCTGAGTTTTAAGACAGGTTTTTCAATTTCATATTTTTTAAAAAGGTTATAAACTCTTAAAAATTCACTATTTATATATTCAATAAACTCCTCGTTCGAATATTTCGGCTCTGAAGAAAAAGTATTGTTTTTAAACGTATCAATCGCGTTTAAAATAAAGTCAGCTTTTTTCAGAACAAACGAGTCAATATATTTTACACTTACTCTTTTATTAGCCGAAACATAAACCTTTAAATCAGGTTTTACTCTTAGGTTAATATTTTTAACTCTTTTTCTTTCCAGTATATACTCAATATTTTTACCTTTATAAATTACTTCTCTTTTCATTAAAGATTACTGCTTCTTTCGTACTTCTTTCTTAATGTTTTAAGCGCTTTTGTTTCAATTCTGCTTATGTATGAACGGCTGACACCCAAAATATCCGCTACTTCTCTTTGAGTAAGAGGATCATTTCCGTTGAGGCCGTATCTGTAAATAATTACTTTCTTTTCTCTTTCATCCAATTCGGAATTAATATACTCGTATAATTTATTAATATTCAGCTTTGTATTAAGTGATTCAAGTATGTTATCGTCCGTTGAAAGAATATCAATTAAACTTAGAGGATTTCCGTCTTTATCCGTATCAATCGTTTCGTTAAGGGAAATATCCTGTAAAGATTTTTTTATATTTCTGAAATGCATCAGAATTTCATTTTCAATACATCTTGAAGCGTAGCTTGAAAGTTTAATATTCTTATTAATATCAAAGGTGTTTATCGCTTTAATAAGCCCCACTGTTCCGATTGAAACCAGGTCATCCTGCTCGTTTTGTGAAGAATAATACTTTTTAATAATGTGAGCAACAAGTCTTAAATTGTGCTCAACAAGCTTGTTCCTTGCGTCAATATCACCTTTCGAAGCCCGTATAAGATATTCTCTTTCTTCTTTTGAGCTGAGAGGTTTCGGAAAAGAACCGTTACCGCAAATATGTAAAAAGAAAAAGCAGATATATTGACCTAAAAATCCGATTAAATCAAACATAATTAACACTCCAAATAATTTGATGGTTAATTTTATGTTTGAAAATAATTAATTTTGCAAGTCCATTATTTTAAACTTTTCTCAACCTGCATCATTACAGCGCATTCAATACGTTTTTTAAATAATTTGCATCCGTATTCATAAATGCCGTTAATTGAACCTGTGGCGTGATAAGCGTTGGCAGCGCATCCTCCGCTGCAATATAGCTTAGCCCAGCATTCTTTGCATTCTGGTCTTGCGTACGCGTTGCAAAGTTTAAATTCATTTTGTTTTTCCCGGTTTATAACACCTTTCCATATATCGCCCATACGGTATTTATCATCTCCGACAAACTGATGACATGGATATAAGTCTCCCCAGGGAGTAACAGCAAAGTACTCGCAGCCCGAACCGCAGCCGGAAATTCTTTTGTAAATACAAGGTCCCGATGTTAAATCAATCATATAGTGATAAAACGTAATCGGTTTACCCTGCTTTTCGCGTTTAAGCATTTCTTTAGCTAATATTTCGTACTGTTCATATAAAACAGGCAAATCATCCTCTGTGAGCGCGTAAGGATCATTCGGAGCGCAAACAACAGGCTCCATAGACAATTCCGTGAATCCTAAATCGGCCATATGAAAAATATCATTTGTAAAGTCAGTATTGTTATGAGTAAAAGTACCTCTTACATAATATCCTTTATTTCCCCTGCGTTCAACAAAGTGCTGAAATTTTGGAACAATAGTATCATAGCTTCCTTTTCCGTTAATGGTTTTTCTCAACCTGTCGTGAACTTCTTTGCAACCGTCAAGGCTTAAAACAACATTATGACACTCTTTATTCGCAAAATCAATTACATCATCATCAACTAACACGCCGTTTGTAGTTAATGTGAATCTGAAATTTTTATTATGTTCCTTTTCAATTGAACGCGCGTATTCAACTATACCTTTTACAACGTCAAAATTCATCAGGGGCTCTCCGCCGAAAAAGTCAACCTCTAAATTATGACGGTTGCCGCTGTTCTCAATTAAAAAATCAATCGCTCTTTTTCCAACTTTAAGGCTCATAAGAGCACGTTCGCCGTGATACTTTCCCTGGCTTGCGAAACAGTATTCGCAGTTTAGATTACAAGTGTGAGCAATGTGCAGACATAAAGCTTTTATAACGGTATTTCTCTTTTTAAAATCGAAGGCAAGGTCTGCGTAATTATCCTCGGTAAAAAGCTTTCCGTTTTCTTCTAATTCTTTTATATCACTTAAACACTCTTCAATTTCATTTTCACTAACATCGGAATATTTATTGCTGATTATATTAATAATACTATCTTTATCTTTATTTTTATAAAGCTCAATTATATCGTAAGCGACGTCATCAACCGCGTGAACAGAACCGCTGAAAACGTCAAGAACAATATTATAACCGTTCAATTTATATTGATGTATCATATTAACCCTTCTTTAAAAAGGAAAAGCCGTTTAACGCGCAAGCGAAAAACGGCAGGAATCCTTAGTAATTTTACTTTTCGTTTAAGCACTTTTCGCACTGTTGATTAGCAACACCGCATGAAGTTTTGCAAGCTGACTGACAGGAAGTCTGACATTCGCCGCATCCGCCTGTGGCAGTGCTTTTCTTTAAATCACGAGTTTCAATAGTCTGAATTCTTTTCATATCGAAAACCTCCATATAAATTATACTAAAATTTTATCATATCAAAGTTATATTGTCAATATTCAATCATACTATACATAAATAAAAATCCTTAGTATATTTCAACTAAGGATAAATTTTTATTAATAACGCAGGCGGTACGCAATACTGTTATCGTGATAGTATTCCGCTTTTTCTTTGTACATAGCAGTGTCAGCTTCGATAATAAGCTTTTCGCCGGAAAGTTCGGGAAAATCCATAGCGCACGCAAATCCTACCGACAGATTCAATTCTCCTACTTTTTCTCCGTGCCAATCGGCAGCGTTTTGTTTTAATAATGATAAAGTTTTTTGAGCTTCATCTTTATTCATATGAGAAAAAACAATAAATTCGTCTCCGCCTGTTCTGTAGCAATCGCCTTTTGATTTAAATGTATTACATATACAGTCAGCCGCGCCGCAAATTAATTCATCTCCCGCTGTGTGGCCGAGAATATCGTTAACTCTTTTTAAACCGTTTATATCAATAGAAAAAACAATAAGAGTTTTAGGAAGATGTCCGTTGGAATCCAGACGTTTCAGAGCTTTATCATAAGCGTAGCGGCTCGAAACACCAGTTAATGTATCGGTAGTTATGGCTACCATCTGTTTTTTAATTTTTTCATCTGATTTAAGCTGAGAGAATTCAGTAATATGAATAAACATCATTACCATACCGAGAGTAAGTCCGAGATATGCAATTCGGTATTCGGAGCCTAATATCTCCTGAGTCATTATACAAATGAACACCAGACTTAGGATTGCATAAAGCGAAACTCTGTTCTGTTTCGGGAAATTCTTTCCGTAAGTAATAAAAACTACCGCTATAAAAACAATTACTATACTGTAAATAATCATATAGCACGGATACATAGGACCGTGTGAATAAAAATGCTTTTCGTCAATTGTTAACATCCAGCCCGTAAAGACGGATATAATCTGAAAAAGAGTATTAACTACAAGAACCGCTTTTATAATATTTTTCCATATACGTTCGCTTTCTATATTAATTACAAGCGCCGCGCCGGCGACAGGCGTTAAGATATAGTCGGCGCACTTAACCATACGAAGCAGCCATACGGGAACAGACATATCCCCGTTAAAGCAAAGACCAATCCACTCCATGAGCGAGGCAAGCGCAACTATGGCATAAGTCATATAAAAAAATACTTTTTGTTTTTTTGAAAGGCGATTATTCTCCCACACTAAAATGCTCAGAACAATCAGCGCTAAACAACAAGAAAATATTATTGAAGTATAATAATTCATTAATTACCCTTCCGATCATGATCAATAATTGTAAAAAATATTAATAAAACTCAATATTATGATACTATATTATTTAATTCAAATTCAAGCTTGCGTGTCATTTTGACACATTTTTTACAATTAAGAATATTATATATCCGAATATAGAAAATTATGACTGACAACAGATTTTTCGGGGAAGTTCGGAATAGGTGCTTTGAATATTTACGCCGGACTTTAAACTATCATTTATATAGCTTATTATTTCCTTGGAAATTATTTCTCCCGGAACAATTATAGGTATACCCGGAGGATAAGCCCATATATACTCAGCGCACACATTTCCCGACGCAGCATCAAAGTTTAACAACTTCTTGTTTTCGATCTTTTTAGTAGATTTTTGGGGTAATTGAGGTAATTTATCAGAAATATACTCCTCGCTTTTCAGATTATCATCAATTTGAAAAAGCGCTTTTCTTAATAATTTGTAGTTTTTAAAATCATCGCAAGCAGTTAATATAAGAACTACATAATTCTTTGCTGCCATCTCCACTTCAATGTTGTACTCATTTCTTAATTTTTCCGCAAGCTTAACACCGTTAATATTACTATATCCGCAGAAAACTACAAGCTTAGAAATATCATAATCAATCAATTCAAGATGACGCAGTTTCTTACATTCTTTTAAAAGCTTATCGCGTTTATTAATAAATGTCCAATAATCAAGATTTAATTCCAGGCATTCCTCAACAGAAGACATAAGAATGTATGAAGGGCTGGAAGTTTCGAGCATAGAGAGCTTTATTCTGTACTCCTCGGGATTTACCAAATGACCGTTAACGTGAGCTAAAGCGCACTGAGTAAGAGCCGGCATAGTTTTGTGAAGACTCATCACCGTTATGTCGGCATATTTCGCGTATCCCACATAATGAGCGCCGTGAGCGGCGTCTAACATAAGAGGGATATTATACTTGTGAGTTATTTCGCAAAGTTTTTCAATATCCGAGTTTACTCCCTCGTATGTAGGCGAAGTTATTACTACAAGCTTCGGATTAAACAAACGTATCTTTTCATCTAATTCATCAGGGGCAACAGCCTTTAGAATACCGTATTCATCAAGTTCGGGTAAAATATACTCAGCTTTTGCTCCCGCAAGTTCTATGCCGTTATACACTGACTTATGACAATTCCTTGCTATAAGTACGGTATTTCCTTGTTTAACTGTAGCTAAGATACCGGCTAAAATACCGACAGTTGAGCCATTTACAAGAATAAATGAGTTATCACATTCGTATTTTTCCTTAGCCTTATCCTCGATTTCTTTTATAATACTGTCAGGAGAATGGAGATTATCAAATCCGTCAATCTCGGTAATATCAATATCGTACGGAAATTTGTTTCCTAAAAGCTTGATATTTCTTTTATGTCCCGGCATATGAAAAGGGAGTCTTTTATTATTCTTAAGCTTATCGTACAGCATCAGGCATTACCAAATTCCTGTAGTTTTAGTTCTTTATTATGGTCAAGCGCCCAATCTATGCTCCAATAACTTGTAAAAAGAAGCAAATTATTGCCTTTTAAGTCCTGAATACGTTTTGTATCTGAAGCTAAATCGAGCTCTTTGGGGTCAATTCCCTCATTCAGAATCCAGCGTATAAACTCAAATGGAAGGTTTTCCATAATGATTTCTACATTATACTCATTTTCGAGTCTGTATTTAAGTACGTCAAATTGAAGCACACCTACAACTCCGACAATTACTTCCTCCATACCCGCGTCAAGCTCGCGGAATATCTGTATAGCGCCTTCCTGCGCTATCTGATTAATTCCTTTTATAAACTGTTTGCGCTTCATAGTGTCTTTTTGGCGAACAAGACAGAAATGTTCGGGCGCGAATGTAGGAATTCCTTTGTATTTCACTTTATTTTTAGCGGTACAGACTGTATCGCCTATCATAAATATACCCGGGTCAAATACGCCGATAATATCTCCCGCGTAAGCTTCGTCTATAATTTCACGTTCCTGAGCCATAATCTGCTGAGGTTGAGAAAGTCTCATTTTTTTCTCTCCCTGAACGTGGTAAACATCCATATCTTTTTCGAATTTTCCCGAGCAAATACGCAAAAAAGCGATTCTGTCGCGATGTGCTCTATTCATATTCGCCTGAATTTTAAACACAAACGCGGAGAAATCAGAGTCTGTATTTACTATCCCGTTCTCTGTTTCGCGAGGAGCCGGAGGCGGAGTAAGCTTTAAAAACTGCTCTAAGAAAGGCTGTACGCCGAAATTAGTCAGCGCTGAACCGAAAAATACGGGAGTAAGCGTACCATTTTGGACAAGTTCAAGATTAAACTCATCCCCCGCTCCGTCCAATAATTCAATTTCGTCAATTAAATCCTGTTTTTTATCTTCAAGTAAAACGTCTAAACGTTCATCATCAATAGGAATTATTTCTTCTTCTACTTCTTTTTGACCGTTATTCGCCGTAAAAGAAAGTACAGCTTTTTCTTCACGGTCATAAACGCCTTTGAATTCTTTACCGGAGCCTATCGGCCAGTTCATAGGGCAGGTATTTATTCCGAGTACGGTTTCAATATCTTCAAGCAAATCAAAAGGACTTAACGCATCTCTGTCCATTTTATTGATAAAAGTGATAATAGGTATATGGCGCATTACACATACCTTAAATAACTTTTTAGTCTGATTCTCAACACCTTTGGAGGCGTCAATAACCATTACAGCCGCATCGGCAGCCATAAGAGTTCTGTAAGTATCCTCGGAGAAGTCCTGGTGTCCGGGAGTATCCAATATATTAATGCAGTATCCGTCGTATTTAAACTGTAGTACAGATGATGTTACGGAAATACCTCTTTGCTTTTCAATTTCCATCCAGTCTGAAACAGCGTGTTTAGCAGTTCTTTTTCCTTTTACAGAGCCTGCTAAATTAATCGCTCCTCCGTAAAGGAGAAGTTTCTCTGTAAGCGTAGTTTTACCTGCGTCAGGGTGAGAAATAATAGCAAACGTTCTTCGCTTGTTTATTTCTTGATTTAATGTACTCATATAGTCCTCCAATAACATATAAAACATTAGTATTTTACTATTTTTTACTTGCAAATGTCAATAAATAAAAATAAATTTTAAGAAGTTAAAAAAATTGTACAAAATCGCTTGACAAGATTGTAAAAATATTGTAATATATCTGTAACAAAATGATTTTTCCTATTTTTTCATATACCTTCCAAATTTGGGGCAGAGACAGAAGTTTCTGCCTCACCCCATTTTATAGGATATTTTCTGAGTTTTTGGAGAAGACTATGAGTGATACAATCGGAATTTATATACATATACCTTTCTGTCGCAGTAAATGCCCTTACTGTGACTTTTTTAGTATGCGTGGAAACGAATCCGAATATGATAATTATGTAGAGATATTAATTGATAAAATTGAATATTGGAGTAAAAAAACAGATAAAACTGTTGATACTGTTTATATCGGCGGCGGAACTCCGAGCGTTATCGGAACCGAAAACTTATTTAATATTATTAAAAAAGTAAAAAATTGCTTTAAATTACAGCCGAATCCGGAAATAACGATTGAAGTTAATCCCGAATCAGGAGGAAAGATTGATTTTAAAAAACTTAAAGGTGCTGGATTAAACAGAGTATCTATCGGTTTGCAATCAGCTGTTAAAGAAGAGTTAAAATGTCTTGGTAGGATTCATAATGCTGAAAGTGTAAAAAACACTGTTGAATTGATAAAAGAAACAGGTATTGATAATATTTCACTCGACTTAATGCTTGGCATTCCTGAACAAACAAAAGAAAACTTAAAAAAATCTATAGATTTTTGTGTTGATTTAAATGTAAAACATATTTCTTCTTATATACTTAAAATCGAAGAAAACACAAATTATTATAAAAACAAAGATAAATATAATTTCCCCGATGAAAACTCTACAGCGGATTTATATTTATATGCTGTTGAATATTTAAGTAAAAAAGGATTCAGTCAATACGAAATTTCAAATTTTTCCAAACAAAATTTTGAAAGTAAACATAATTTAAAATACTGGAATTTAGATGAATATATAGGAATAGGTCCCGCCGCGCACTCGTTTTTAAACGGAAAACGCTTTTATTACCAAAGAAATATAGAAAGCTTTAAAAATAATAATATTATTAATGACGGAATCGGAGGAACCAAAGAAGAATATATTATGCTACAGCTAAGGCTTAAAAGCGGACTTGATTTTAAAAAATACGAAGAAGTCTTCGGAGAAGATTTATCCAAAGACTTCTTAAATAAAGCAAATAAATATATCAAATCCGGATTTATGGAAAAAACTAACGATTCCATTTTCTTTACATCTAAAGGTTTTTTGGTATCAAACAGTATATTATCGGATTTAATTTAATAATAAAAACGAATAAACTTCATTGTATATAAATCGCAGGCTGTCACGTCGTTGGTATCAAGCTCATTTAAAAGCAGATAATTCTGAGCAACGGCTAATAGATAGCCTGTTTTTGACTGTAAATTATCGCTTCCTATTAAAAAATCTATTGTAACGCGTCTTCCGATTTGAGTCCTTATAAAGCCGTTAAGATACTGAAGACTTTCTCTCGTAACTTCGTAAGGAATAAATAAATCGGCAGCGGTTAGCCCGTCATCTGATTTTATATCTTTAGTATCATTCATTATTTCTTTATTAACTATAGCGGGTGTAGGATATTCTTTACTTTCTTCTTTTGTAATTGGTTCGTACATCTGCATCGGATCTCCTAAAACAGGACTTGAATCCTTAAAAGCGGTTTCATTAACCGCGGACTGCAAGGCTTGATTACGCTGTGGATTCGGGGTTCTGTCGGCAACAAGCTGTTCTAAAGTCGGTATAGGAACCTGGTCGGATATAATATTGCTTACGCAGTTTCCGCCAAGACACCTGTTAAGATTATATAAATCGTTTAAATTAATACTGTTAAAATCATTTGCTTCATTGTGTTCGTCGTGATTAGTCATAATTACCTCCGTTAAGTATCATTATACGCTGCGGTTGGAGCGTAAAAACAGTGTTTTCCGATTTTATTATATATTATTCCTACTTTTGACGGAAAGAAGTTAGGACATTCGGAAGAAAAAGGATTAAAAAAGAAAAGAGAATTTCCAACCGACGCCGAAGTATTACCTGAAAGCGCCCAGTCAGCAATTTCATAATGAATATTTGTAGGATTCATATTATAAATATTCTGTCTGTTATTCTGTGTTCTTGTGCAAGTGAACTGCCCTTTTTGTAAAATTATAGCGCGTACATTACCGCCGTTTGAAACACGGGCAAATTCACCGTTTTTAGCATATACTCTGTTCATAATTACCGAGGCAACGGCTCTCATTCCCTCATCGCCTTCCCCGCCTGCTTCACATTGAATCAGTCTCGCTAAAAGCTCTCTGTCTGAAAACGCCATTTAATCACCGCCTGTATTAATTTATAATATGCAAAAAACTAAGACTTGACAAAAGTAAAAAATACAAGTAGAATTTATATGATAAATACGGAGACGTATCGAAGTGGTCATAACGGGGCTGACTCGAAATCAGTTAGGGAGCAATCCCCCGCGAGTTCGAATCTCGCCGTCTCCGCCATAAGCTATAGGGAGTACCCAACACGGGTGCTCCCTATAGCGTTTATATTAAGTAAACGGCGAGA
>CADBCC010000025.1 GCA_902793125.1 uncultured Ruminococcus sp. | reverse complement strand
GAAAAAGACCAAGAAGGGTACTTACAAGATTAAGGTTAAAGTAACCGCCGCCGGCACATCCGCTTACAAGAAAGGCGAAAAGACAGTTACAATTAAAGTTAAAGTTAAATAAGTATAAAAAGTTAAGGTCGGGCAAATGCCCGACCTTTTTCTTTAACTTTTAAATTAACCTTTATTACTTAATCGAGTTAATAAGTCCGCCTTTTGCGATAATGTTCTGGATAAACTCGGGGAACGGCTCACCTTGGAAAGTTTTGCCTATAGTTTCGTCCGTGATAACGCCCGTATTAAAATCAACGCTTACAACATCTCCGTCGTTAATCGCTTCAGCCGCCTCGGGACACTCAACAATCGGGAGCCCGATATTAATAGAGTTGCGGTAGAAAATTCTCGCGAAACTTGAGGCAATAACACAGCTTATTCCGCTCGCTTTAATCGCGATAGGAGCGTGTTCGCGCGATGAACCGCAGCCGAAGTTTTTAGTCGCTACCATAATATCGCCTTCGGCAACATTGTTTACGAATTCTTTATCTATATCCTCCATACAATGAGCGGCAAGCTCTTTGTGGGAAGCTGTATTGAGATAACGCGCGGGGATTATTACGTCTGTATCAACGTTATCTCCGAATTTATGTACTTTACCTTTTGCGTTCTGCATAGTATAACCTCCTCTTAAAGCTTTTCGGGATTCGTTATATATCCCGTAACAGCGCTCGCCGCCGCTACAGCGGGTGAAGCTAAATAAACCTCGCTGTCAACATGGCCCATACGTCCTACGAAGTTGCGGTTTGTTGTGGAAACTGCTTTCTCCCCTGCCGCTAAAATTCCCATATGTCCGCCGAGACAGGGACCGCAGGTCGGAGTTGAAACAACCGCTCCGGCATCAACAAATATATCGAAAAGTCCCTCGTGCATAGCCTGGCGCCAGATTTTCTGAGTTCCGGGAATTACAATACAGCGAACTCCTTTGGCAAGCTTTCTGCCTTTAAGCACATCCGCCGCCGCTCTTAAATCGGAGATTCGTCCGTTTGTGCACGATCCGATAACTACCTGGTCAATTTTAACCTCGGTATCGCCTATTTCGTCTACTGTCTTTGTGTTCTCGGGCAAATGCGGGAACGCTACAGTCGGACGAATTTCGGAGAGATCGATTGTGTATTCCTCATCGTAAACCGCGTCAGCGTCAGCCTCGAACTCAATGGGAGTTCCCTGGTAACGGTTTTTGCAGTATTCGCGGGTAATATCGTCAACGGGGAAAATACCGTTTTTCGCGCCTGCTTCAATCGCCATATTAGCAATACAAAGTCTGTCGTCAATATTAAGATATTTAACACCCTCGCCTGTAAATTCCATAGATTTATAAAGAGCGCCGTCAACGCCGATTTTACCGATAATATGTAAAATAACGTCCTTACCCGATACATAGCCCTGAGGCTTGCCTGTTAAGTTGAACTTAATAGCGGCGGGAACTTTAAACCAGGCTTTTCCGCTTATCATACCCGCGCACATATCGGTGGAACCTACTCCCGTTGAGAAAGCTCCCAAAGCTCCGTAGGTACAGGTATGTGAGTCCGCTCCGATACAAAGGCATCCGGGACCTACAAGTCCCATTTCGGGAAGAAGCGCGTGCTCAATTCCCATTTCGCCGACATCACGGTAATTTGTAATATTGTATTTTTCGGCAAAGTCGCGGCTCTGCTTAACCTGAGTTGCCGCCTTAATATCCTTATTCGGGGTAAAATGGTCCATTATCATAGCAATCTTTGTATTGTCAAATACAGAGGTCGCGCCGTTTTCCTCAAAAACATTAATAGCAACCGGCGTTGTAACGTCGTTGCCGAGAACTAAGTCCAGCTTAGCCTCTATAAGCTGGCCCGCTTTTACCTCGGGTAAGCCCGCGTGAGCGGCTAAGATTTTCTGAGACATAGTCATTCCCATTATAAACACATCCTTATATATTTATTTATTGGCGTAAAGAAAAACGGCCGGGATTTCCCGACCGTAATTGTTTGCTGAATTATTCAATCGAACAGTCAAGATAGTTCATCAGTTCTTCATCGTCTTTTCTCTTTTTCTCGCGAACGATAAAGAACGCTGTGAGCGCTGCGCTCGCAGCGGCTACAAATGAGATAATTCCGATTATAAATCCTAATTTACTTTTCTTTCCCATAATGAACCTCCTGAGCTACTAATATAAATAATTAGTAATTAAATTTTATCTATATTTATAATAACCAGTTTTTAAGAAAAAGTCAACAGTTTTAAGCTCAATAATGGGTTACAAAAAAGTAATTCCCGACCTTTTGGTCGGGAATATAAAGCCGAAATTTAAATTATGCGCTTGCGTTAAGACGCTTCGCGAGATTTGACTTGCTTCTTGCTGCCTTATTCTTATGAAGAATACCCTTAGCCGCAGCCTGGTCAATCTTCTTTACAGCAAAGCTAACTGCCTCAGCCTTATCGTCGGCATTACTCTCGATAGCAACATACGCTTTCTTGATAGCAGTTTTGAGCGCGGACTTTGTGTCCTTATTACGAGCTGTTTTTGTAGCAATAACCTTAACACGCTTTTTAGCTGATTTAATGTTAGGCATTGTCGCACCTCCTTAAAATTTAAAATCCTTATTTCTTTAGTCACGTACATAGTATAATACCACTATTTATCGCAAATTGCAACCCCTTTTTCCAAATTTTTTTAATTTTTATTTTTAAAATAAGGAACGGGGTTCCGGTTTAAAAATTTTGTCACTCATTCTTTCGGTTTACGCTTTATCATTATATATAGTATAACTACTAAAACTAAGAACGCCGCGCAGATTGATCGGAACACAATACTGTAGACTCCTGCGAATAAATCAACCGTAATTAAATCGTTAACAAGATACCAACCGAACATAAACGTAAAAAATCCGCCCAATATATATAGTATAGGGCTGATTTTTTTAGCATAAAAAAAACAGTATAGCCCGAGACCTGCCCACAAAACGAGATACATTATATCTCTTATCTCCATTTTATCACCTTCTGCAATCCATTATAAGTTCAAAATTTATTAAAGTCAACATAAGATAAGTAATGTTCATATCTTTAAACCTATATATAATGCAGGTTTTTTGAATTTCAGAAAAAATTTACGGAATAGTATTGACTTTTTCTGACTTTAGTGCTACATTATTAATTGTAAGGATTAGCACTCGAACACTTAGAGTGCTAATTTCATAAAATTATAATAGCTGAGGAGACTTTATTATGACAATTGCTCCACGTAAGCAGAAAATCCTCGCTGCTGTTATTGAAAATTACATCGCCTGCGGTGAGCCTATCGGTTCAAAATCGCTTATGAACGAAGACCTTAACGTCAGTTCGGCAACTATACGCAACGAATTAGCCGATTTAACCGCGAAAGGCTTCCTTGTTCAACCGCACACTTCCGCAGGACGAATCCCGACAGAAGACGGTTATCGGTATTATGTCGATAACATTATGGAAGTAAAAAGCCCCGACGAAAGGGTAAAGCGTTATATCCAGAGCAGGCTGAGAAGCTGTGACGACGCGCCCGAGCGGATACTGGAAACCGCGGGAAAAATTCTTTCCGAGCTTCTTATGACTGTCGCCGCGGCAACCACTCCTCCGGGAGAAAACGCGCGGGTACACAAGCTTAAATTCGTACAGACAGGCCGATACACCTCGATGCTGGTGCTTATCACCTCGTCGGGAATGGTAAAAAGCCGCCTGTTCAGATGTGACTATGCAATCACACCGGAAATGCTAAATGTTTTCGACCGTTCGCTCAACGAAGCGCTGGCGGGCAGGCCTCTGACCTCGGTTAACCAGCCGTTCGCCCAGACTTTCGCCGCTTCATTCGGAGAATTAGGGCTTTTGATGCCTGATATGCTAAACGCGGTTATGGACGCCTGCAGCGAAGCCTCGGGCATAAACATCTACACCTCGGGAACAACTAAACTTCTCTACCAGAACGGACTGGATTTAATATCCGCCCGTAACATTCTCGAGTTTTTAGGCGACAGCAGCGAAAGCGAAAAAATGCTCAGTAATGTGCCCGACGGCACTAACATATATATAGGCAGAGAAAATCCCTCGCCTCTTTTAAGGCATAGCTCCTTAATCAGCGCAAGGTATAATATCGAAAAACAACCTGCCGGTACGCTCGCTGTAATAGGTTCAACCCAGATCGACTACAAAAAAGCGGTTTCTATCCTTGAATACACCGCCGAAACCGTATCCGAATTAATCAGCGAGCTGGTAAGAAAGGGATGATAATATGAGCGACGAAAAAATTAAAGAAACCAAAGAAACCGAAGAAAAAACCGCCGGAGAAAAGGTAGAAAAGAAACCTGAAAAAGCGGAAAAGAAAAAGGCTAAAAAAAGTAAAACAGCCGAAAAAATCGAAAATCTCGAAAAATCTTTAGCTGAAGAAAAGGATAAGCGCATGCGGCTTGCCGCCGAGTACGACAACTACCGCAAACGCACATCCTCGGAAAAACTCGGTATTTACGATGACGCTACAGCTAAGGCGGTTGAAGAGCTTTTACCCGTAGCGGACAGCCTTACTATGGCGATGCAGAATCTTGACAACGCTCCCGACGAATACAAAAAAGGCCTCGAGCTTATTTCAAACCAGCTCAGCTCTTCTTTCGTAAAACTTAAAGTCGAAGCGTTCTGCGAAATCGGCGACGATTTTGACCCCAATCTTCACAACGCGGTCGCTAAAATCGAAAGCGAAGATTTTGAGGATAATAAAATCTCAGCCGTATTCCAGAAAGGCTATAAACTCGGCGATAAAATAATCCGCCACGCTATGGTTCAGGTTGCAAACTGCGACTGACCTTAAAAACAAAAACACGGAGTATTTAAACTTTTTCTTCTTTTCTCCGTTTGTGTAATAATATTAAAAATTTATGGAGGTAATTATTATGGCAAAAACAATAGGTATAGACTTAGGTACAACAAACTCATGCGTAGCAGTTATCGAAGGCGGCGAGCCTGTCGTAATCGCTAACGCGGAAGGTTCAAGAACAACACCGTCAGTAGTAGCTTTCTCAAAGGACGGAGAAAGAATGGTAGGTCAGGTCGCTAAGCGCCAGGCTATCACAAACCCCGACAAGACAGTTTCCTCAATCAAGAGAGAGATGGGTACTTCCTACAAGGTTAATATCGACGGAAAGAACTTTACTCCCCAGGAAATTTCGGCGATGATTCTCCAGAAGCTCAAGGCTGACGCGGAGGCTTATCTCGGCGAAACCGTAACTCAGGCTGTTATTACAGTTCCCGCTTACTTTACAGACGCACAGCGTCAGGCTACCAAAGACGCGGGTAAAATTGCGGGACTCGACGTTAAGCGTATTATCAACGAGCCCACAGCCGCCGCTTTATCCTACGGCGTTGACAAGGAAAACGACCAGAAAGTTATGGTATACGACCTCGGAGGCGGTACTTTCGATGTAAGTATTATCGAAATGGGCGACGGAGTTCAGGAAGTTTTAGCTACCGCGGGTAACAACCGTCTCGGCGGCGACGACTTTGACAAGAGAATTATCGACTGGATGGTAAGCGAATTCAAAACATCCGACGGAGTTGATTTAAGCTCCGATAAAATGGCTATGCAGAGATTAAAAGACGCTGCCGAAAAAGCTAAAATCGAGCTTTCGGGCGTAACTCAGGCGGCTATTAATCTTCCCTTTATTACAGCTGACGCTTCAGGCCCCAAGCATATGGATTTAACTCTTACAAGAGCTAAATTTGACGAGCTTACAGCCGACCTCGTAGAGGCAACAATGGGTCCCGTACGTTCCGCTCTCTCCGACTCAGGCTTACAGATCAGCGAAATCGACAAAGTTCTTATGGTCGGCGGTTCCTCAAGAATCCCCGCTGTTCAGGACGCTGTTAAGAAACTTATAGGAAAAGATCCTTTCAAGGGCATTAACCCCGATGAGTGCGTTGCTATCGGCGCTGCTATTCAGGCGGGTGTACTCGGCGGAGAAGTTGACGGACTCCTTCTTTTAGACGTTACTCCTCTTTCACTCGGAGTTGAAACAATGGGCGGCGTTATGACAAAAATCATAGACAGAAACACAACTATCCCGACTAAGAAGAGCCAGATTTTCTCAACCGCCGCTGACAATCAGACTCAGGTTGAAATCAATGTTCTTCAGGGTGAGCGCGAATTCGCGAGAGATAACAAACAGCTCGGACTTTTCGCTCTTACAGGAATCGCTCCCGCTATGAGAGGCGTGCCCCAGATTGAAGTTACTTTCGACATCGACGCGAACGGTATCGTTAACGTAAGCGCTAAGGATCTCGGCACAGGCCGCGAGCAGGCGATTACAATTTCTTCCTCCTCAAACATGAGCAAGGACGATATCGACAAAGCCGTTAAGGAAGCTGAGCAGTTCGCTGCTGAGGATAAAAAGCGCAGAGAAGAAATCGACGCTAAAAACGAAGCGGAGAATATGGTATACCAGGCAGAAAAGCTTATCAACGAAAACGGCGACAAGCTTGACCCCGCCGATAAGGATACAATTTCTTCCAAAACAGCCGCTTTAAAAGACGCTGTTTCCAAAAACGACAAAGGCTTAATCGACACAGCAAAAGAAGATTTACAGAAATCTCTCTACGAAGTAAGCTCAAAACTCTATCAGCAGGCTAACCCCCAGGGCGCTCAGCCCGGCCCCGATATGGGCGCAGACCCCGCGCAGGGAAACCCCGCAGGCGGAGCTGATAACGTTTATGACGCGGATTTCACCGACGTAAACGACGACAACAAATAATTAATTACAAAAGTGGTGCGGGGAAACCCGCACCGCTTTGGACGCTGTATAGATTAAGAATTAAGAAGCAACAATTAGCTTATATTAAATATTTCTTAATTCTTACTTCTTAATTCTTAATTTAAAAGAGGTTATTATGGCAGATAAAAGAGATTATTACGAAGTCTTAGGTCTTAACAAAGGCGCATCGGACGACGAAATAAAAAAAGCGTATCGCAAAAACGCGAAAAAATATCATCCTGATTTACATCCGGGCGACAAAGTTGCCGAGGAAAAATTCAAGGAAATCAACGAAGCGTACGAGGTTCTTTCCGATGAGGAAAAGAAAGCCCGCTACGACCAGTTCGGCCACGCCGGAGTTGATCCTAATTTCGGAGGAGGCGGCGGAAGCCCCTTCGGCCAGGATATGGATATCGGCGATATTTTCAACAGCTTTTTCGGCGGGTTCGGAGGATTCGGCGGAAACCGACGCGGCAACCCGAACGCTCCTCGCAGAGGCAACGATGTTGAAACTCAGCTTGTTATCACTTTCGAGGAAGCTGCAAAAGGCTGTACAAAGACTATTTCCTATAATAATATTATTACCTGCGAAGACTGTCACGGTACAGGCGCTCAGAAAGGCTCTCAGGCAAAGACCTGCTCCGCTTGTTCGGGAACGGGACGCGTAACCGTAAGCCAGCGTTCTCCTTTCGGCGTGGTTCAGACTCAGCGCGCCTGTGACGCGTGCCGCGGAAAAGGAAAGATAATTGATACTCCCTGCCGAACCTGTAACGGAAACGGCCGTGTGCGTAAAGCAAAAAGAATCGACGTCACCATTCCCGCAGGCGTATCGGACGAACAGATCCTTAACGTAGGCGGTCAGGGCAACAGCGGTATCAACGGCGGTCCCGCGGGCGATTTACACGTATATATAAAAATCAAGCCCCACGATGTTTTTGAACGCCGCGGCGACGACATATGGTGCGAGATGCCGATTACCGTAGCTCAGGCTATGTTGGGCGGAGAGGTAACCGTGCCTACTTTAGACGGGAAGGTAAGCTATTCAGTACACGAAGGCACTCAGCCCGGAGATGTTTTCAAGCTTAAGGGCAAGGGCATCCCCCACTTAAACGGCAGAGGCAGAGGCGACCAGTACGTAAAGATGAATATTGAAATACCAAAAGGCCTCAGCTCGAAGCAAAAGAAAACCATTAAAGATTTTGACACGACGCTGAGCGATAAAAACTACTCAAAACAACGTTCATTCCGCGAAAAAATCAAGAAAATGTTCGGCGATTAATTTTTTATTATCTTAGTCATACTTGCACATTCCTATTTAAATTCATATCCCCGTACATTTAGTTTCCTAAAAATTCAGAAACTTGAATAAAGTTCACTTATACAGTATTAATTAAATTTTAACCTCTAAAAGGCGTGATAAAATGACACAATGGACAGAAATTAAAATTTCCGTTAAAAGCGCAGATGTTGACCGCGCGGGAGATATCGCGAATATGGTCGTCCCCTACGGAATATACATAGAGGATTATTCCGCGCTTGAAGACGAAGTCCGAAGCATAGCTCACGTAGATTTGATTGACAAAGAGCTGCTCTCAAAGGACAAAAAAACAGCTTATATCCACATTTATCTTGAGCCGGACTCCAATCCCGCCGAAGCGCTGGCGTTCTTATCCGAACGCTACACAGCCGAGGGAATCGAGCACGAACTCAATACCTCGGAAACCGCGGAGGTAGACTGGCGCAATAACTGGAAAAAATTCTTCAATCCAACTCCCGTGGGCGAAAAACTTTTAATACGTCCTACCTGGCGGGATGATTACGACGCGGGCGAACGCGCTGTTTTAAACCTTGATCCAGGGCTCGCGTTCGGAACAGGCAGCCACGAAACCACTAAACTCTGCCTTGAGTGCATAGAAACCCACCTTAAAGAAGGCGCTTCTGTACTCGACGTCGGCTGCGGAAGCGGTATTTTAGCTATTGCGGCGCTTTTACTCGGAGCGAAAAACGCGGTCGGCGTAGACATAGACGAAACCGCCGTAAAAACCGCTGTGGAAAACGCCGAACTTAATAATGTAGGCGATAGATTCACCGCTGTTTGCGGAGATTTAACAGAAAAAATAAGCGGAAAATATGATTTAATAGTTGCAAATATTGTCGCAGATGCTATAATTAGTTTATCTGACGGCGTAAAAAAGTTTATGAACCCCGACTCTGTTTACATAACAAGCGGAATTATTGACACCCGCGGCGACGAAGTCGCCACGCATCTGTCAAGAGATTTCGATATTATTGAACGTTTTGAAACAGGCGGCTGGGTTTGCTTTGCCGCAAAATTAAAGGAGAATGAAAATGAAAAAGAATAATTCATCACACGAAAAGGTAAATCTGTTTTTCTCGGCGTTTCTGATTATCGCTTACATAATCTGCGGATATTTCTTTGTAAGCTTCGCGAACGCTCAGCAGTCCGAGACCGTTAAACTTATTATTATGGTAGCTATTTTCGCTGTTTTCGGCTTGCTCGTATTCTACGCGACAAGAGTCGGAGAAAAGAAGATCGTTACACGTTTCAGTTTAGCGACTTTCCTCGTTCTTGATATTCCTACTTTATATATTATTTTAGCTTCTTTCGTTGAGTTTTTACCGTTCCACGCGCCTATCGCCGAAACAGGCAACGGAGCTATCGCGTTAATGGCGGCTGTAGCTTTAGGTTACGGTATACCCTATACTTTTATCAGCGGATTTGAAACAATTTCCGAAGAAGATCTTAACAAAACCGAAGAAACCGACTCCGAAGAAGTGCTCGAAGGCGGAATCGAGGCGGATATTCAGGAGGCTGAAACAGAAGACGAAAAAGAAGAACCCGCAGAAGAAAAGCCCGCTGAAACAGAAACCGACGAGATTGTTGTCGAAGGCGCCGCGGCGGACGAAACAACGGAAGAATAAGTAAAATCAGGGTATAAAAATAGCAGGGGATGGTTTGAATTTTGACCATCCCTTTTTGTTTTTAAATACGACAAAAATCGCCCTAAAATCCTTGACAAAACAACGCTCAGGGAGTAAAATTAGACTTGGTATATTATCCGATTCGGATAGGTATATGTATAAAACATCTTACCGGTCCGCGGTAAGTGAAATATTGAGAAATTATGCGGACAGAAAGGCAAAGGTAATTATTATGCCACGTAATCGTGATTATGAAACACAGGAATTCAATTTTAAAGATATTAATAACAAATACGAAGATTACGGCGACGGATACGGCTCACGCCGAAAAGACTCCGATCCGTTTGTAGAAGATTTATACGAAGACTCCGCCGATGATCTCTACAGCTATTCGGATGATTTCCGCGGCTCATACGGAAGAAACAAAGCTCCTATAGCTATAATTGTTGCGTCTGTTGTCGCTGTAATACTTATAATACTTATTACTGTTTTAGCTGTGCGCGGATGCTCCTCTTCCGCTTCAACCACCGCAACAACCGAAGCGACTACCGTCTACGAATACGAGGATGAAACCGACGAGGAAGAGGAAACCGAGGAAGTTTCAACTCAGGCTACTTCCAGACGCGCTGTTGTTGACGAAGACGAGGATTATGACGACAACGAAGAAGTTGTTAATAACGACGATAACGACTACGAAGACGATGATGATAACAATCAGCGTGAAGCTTCCGAACCCGCAAGCCGCAGATCCTCAAGCACCCAGCGCGCTTCTACCAGAGCAACAACAAAAGCTACAAAAAAAGCAACCAAAGCTACCACAAAGGCTACAAAAGCTACAACCAAGGCTACTAAGGCTACAACCAAAGCTACTACAAAAGCTACAATAAAAACTGACGACGATAAAGTTATTTCCGACTGATAATTCGTCCGGATAATAGGTGATAAAAATGACAAAAAAGACAAGATGCCCGAATTGCGGAGCATATATCTCATCAAAAGATAAAACCTGCTATGTTTGCGGAGAAAGGATTACTCCCGCAAGCGCGCCCCGCAGCACATCTAAAAACACATACGCTCCGGTTGTTTTCGAGCCCGAAAAAGACAACGATTTCGTTATGCCCGTTGACCACGACGAAGCCGGCGGCACTCCCTTTGACGAGCGCAAGCCATATTCGGATAACGATTTAGCCGATCCTTACTATAATGACAACTACGATCAGGGCGCAAAATATCAGGAAGACGACGTTGAACCGTATTTTTACGATGATAATTATTACGGCTCAACCGGTATGAGCACAAAGAAAATCGCCGCAATCTGCGGAGCTGTAGTAGCGGGTGTAGCCGTTATCGCGGCAATACTCGGATTCTGCTTCGCTAACGGAATTTTCGGCGGCGGGGCTCCCGCTCAGGAGATTACATTGTATTTTGATAAACCGTCTGTCAATATCAATCTTATGGATGACAACGGAATTGTATACAACTGGGGCGCTGACGTAAACGTAAACTATAAATTCAACAACAAAGACGAAAGCCAGAGCTGTACTCCCGACAAAGAGCACGACAATATGTGGACTTGCAAAATTCCCGCGGGCGCTACAGATTTATACTTCTCCCAGACAACGGGCGACAGTATTCGTACGGAAAACGCCAAAGTTATTGAAAGCGATACAGTATATTATATAACGGATATCCTCTTTAACGCCGACGACCAGCTCCCGATGTCGAGCTGCAAGTTAAGCGATTTCAACCACTTAGGCGTTAACGCTCCGGAGGAAACCGAAAGCACCTCCGTAAAGAAAAAGGCCGCTACAAAGGCTACCGAAGAAGAAACAGTGGAAGAAGAAACCGAAGAAGAAACCGAAAAAGTAAAAGAAACCGAAAAGCCCAAAGAACTTCTTTCGAACCCCTACAACGTAAGCCTGCCCTCATCCTGGTCAAGCGGTACAACTAAAGAAAAGAGCGGAAACTGTGTAACTTACTACGAAAAATACAACTACAAAAACTACGGAAACGGTATGCTCCTTTCAATTTATACTTTTAAACCGGGCGATAACTCCTACGGCGACCTTAACGCAAAGAAAATTCTGACCGCTTCCGACGGAAGCAAGGTTGTTATTGTTACTCCGAGCGACGTTGAATTTGATGACAGCGATGAAAAAGCTATGGAAAAATACACTAATCTTTCAAGTCAGACAAGTCAGGTTATATCTTCTATTTCAACAAACTAAAAAAGGAATGATTTAAATGGGATGCGATAATAACTGCTCCTCATGTTCTCAGAACTGTTCCGACAGAACTGCCCCGCAGGATTTACACGAAAAACCTCATCAGTTCAGTTCGGTAAAAAAAGTAATAGGCGTAATTTCGGGAAAGGGCGGCGTAGGTAAAAGCTTAGTAACCTCAACTCTTGCCGTTACAATGAACCGAAAGGGAAAGAAAACCGCGATACTTGATGCGGATATAACAGGTCCGTCAATTCCAAAAGCGTTCAATATTCATTCGCGCGCAAAAGGAAGCGATGACGGAATTTATCCCGAAACCTCCGAAACAGGTATTGATATTATGTCAATCAACCTGCTTTTGGAAAACGAAACCGACCCCGTAGTATGGCGAGGCGCGCTTATTTCGGGTACTGTTAAGCAGTTCTGGACCGACGTAATCTGGGCTGACGAGGACTATATGTTTATTGATATGCCTCCCGGAACAGGCGACGTTGCGCTTACTGTTTTCCAGACTATTCCGATTGACGGAATTATCATTGTCACTTCTCCGCAGGATTTAGTTTCGATGATTGTTGAAAAAGCGGTAAAGATGGCTCAGATGATGAATATTCCGATTTTGGGAATTGTAGAGAATATGAGCTATTTTATGTGCCCCGAATGCGGTAAAAAGCACAGCATTTTCGGCGAAAGCAAAATCGACGAAATAGCGGCGCAGTACAATACAAAAGTTCTCGCTAAACTTCCGATTGACCCTGAGCTTGCGAACTCAGTTGACAACGGAACAGTTGAGAATTTCGAAGGCGATTATATGAACGAAGCTGCAGAGATTCTCGAAAAAGAACTCAATAAATAATTAAAAGGTCGGGAAATCCCGGCCTTTTTTCTTGACGTAACAAGCCAAAAGTAATATACTATTATAGTATGGAAAAATAATTACGGAGGAAAAGAAAATGCCTTTTATTAATGTAAAAACCTCGACTAAATTAAGCGAACAGGTTAAACTTGAAATCGAAAACAAACTAACCGGCGCAATAACACTTTTACCCGGAAAAACTCCCAACTATTTTATGTGCGCGGTTGAGGATAATATCAGTATGATGTTCCACGGCGAAAAACAGCCGACGGCTTTTGTTGAGGTAAAGATTTTCGGAAAATCCACCCGCGAAGCATATACAAATCTTACTGCCGAAATTTGTAATATTCTCGAAGAAACCGCGGAAGTTTCACCCGATTTCTGCTACGTTAAATTCGAGGAAGTTGAAAACTGGGGATTTAATAAAAGGATGTTTTAAATATGAAAAGTTATCGCAAGGAACTCTGGTTCAACGTTCCAAAAAGAAGACAAATTGTAAGAATAACCGAAGAAGTCCAGGCGGCTATTGACGAAAGCGGAATAAAAGAAGGCTTGGTTCTCGTTAACGCGATGAACATTACCGCATCCGTTTTTATAAACGACGATGAGTCGGGACTTCACCGGGACTATGAGCGCTGGCTCGAGAAATTAGCCCCCGAAAAGCCCTATAGTCAATACGACCATAACGGATTCGAGGATAACGCCGACGCTCATCTGAAACGTACCGTTATGGGGCGCGAGGTAGTCTGCGCCGTTACAAACGGCAGACTCGACTTCGGAACATGGGAACAGATTTTTTACTATGAGCTCGACGGCAAACGCGATAAACACGTATTAATTAAAATTATAGGCGAATAACAGAAAGGCTACGATATTATGAATATAGCAGTAATAACAGGCGGACTCAGCACCGAACGCGACGTCGCGATTTCCTCGGGAGCAAAAATTTCAAAAGCTCTCAGAGACAAAGGACATAATGTTGTTTTTATTGATGTTTTTATGGGTTTTGAGGGCGAATGCAATCCCGAAGAACTTTTTAAGAATAACGCCGACCTCGTAACCAATAACGGCGTAACCGAAAACATCCCCGATACAGAACAGCTTAAAAGCTTCAGAAAAGATAAGAGCGACTGCTTCCTCGGCAAAAACGTCGTGGAAATCTGCCGATACGCAGATATCACGTTTTTCGGCGTCCACGGCGGAGAGGGTGAAAACGGCCAGCTCCAGGCGACTTTCGATATTTTAGGAATTAAATATACCGGCTCAGGTTATTTAGCCGCGGCGCTCGCGATGGATAAGGGAATTTCAAAAGCGCTTTTTAATCAGCATGAAATCCTTACACCAAAGAGCAGGATTTTTAAGAAAAATGATAATCCGGAAAGCTGGGATATTTTCCCCTGCGTTATTAAACCTTGTTCGGGCGGCAGCAGCGTAGGAATCGCTAAAGCCGACGACCCCGACGCATACCGCCTTGCGGTTGAGGATGCTTTCAGATACGAGGACTCAATTATTGTAGAGCAGTTTATAAGCGGAAGAGAATTTTCCGTAGGTATACTCGGAAACGAGGTTCTGCCTCCTGTCGAAATTATTCCGACCACCGGATTTTACGACTATAAAGCCAAGTATCAGGAAGGGCTTACTATTGAGGTCTGCCCTGCCGATATTACCGAAACCGAGGATGAAACACTGAGAAATTGCGCGTTAAAAGCATATAATGTTCTTAATCTCAGCTCCTACGCAAGGATTGATTTTATTCTCGACAAAAACGGCGACGCATATTGCCTCGAAGCAAACACTCTTCCGGGTATGACTCCGACAAGTCTGCTTCCGAAAGAAGCGGAAGCGGTCGGAATTGACTATCCGTCATTATGCGAAAAAATTGTTGAAATTTCTTTAGATAAATACAGGTAACCATGAAAAAATTCACTCTTAAACAGATTGCCGAAGCCTGCGGCGGAAAATATACGGGCGACGAAAAGTTAATCAACACAGCGGTTTCTTCAATCGAACGCGACAGCCGAAATATTAAAAAGGATTCGCTGTTTTTAGCAATAAAAGGCGCAAGGGTTGACGGCCACGATTTTATTGAAAAATGTTATAATGACGGAGCAGTCTGCGCTCTTTGCGAAAAAGCTCCCGAAAATCCGTCCAAGCCGTACATACTCGTTGACGATACCCTTAAAGCGGTTAAAAAAATCGCGAAAGCCTACCGCGAGCTTTTTGATATTCCGATTGTCGGAATAAGCGGAAGCGTCGGCAAAACCTCCACCAAAGAGATGATTGCTTCCGTACTATCCCAAAAGTTCAACGTACATAAAACTCAGGGCAACCTAAACAACGAACTCGGCGTACCGCTTACTCTGTTCGGTATGGACGACAGCACCGAAGCCGCGGTTGTGGAAATGGGAATTTCCGATTTCGGCGAAATGCAGAGAATTTCCGAAATGGTACAGCCTACAATAGAAGTAATTACGATTATCGGCGAATGCCATCTTGAAAACTTAGGCGACCGCGACGGCGTTTTTAAGGCAAAAACCGAAATGTTCAACAACCTAAAAGATGACGGCGTTGTTGTACTCAACGCCGACGACGATAAACTTTCTCAGGTTAAGGAAGTAAAAGGAAAAAAGCCGATTTTTTACGGAATTACCTCGGGCGAATACAGAGCCGAAAACATAAAAAACAACGGAGTTTTAGGCGTTGACGCCGATTTGATTTTCGGCGAAAAAAAACTCAGCGTTACAATTCCCGCAATCGGAACATATATGGTAGCAAACGCTTTAGCGGCATCCGCCGTGGGCATTCAGTTAGGGCTCAGCGACAATGATATTAAAGCGGGAATTTCCGCTTACAAAACCGTAGGCAGCCGAGCTAATCTCATCGATAACGGTAAGATTAAAATTATTGACGACTGCTACAACGCGAACCCGACTTCCGTTAAAGCGTCCTTAGATACGCTGATGAATTTCAGCGGACGTAAAATTGCTATTTTAGGCGATATGAAAGAGCTCGGCGAAAATGAGCTTGAGCTCCACTTCGAAGTCGGAAAATACGCCGGAAAATGCGATGCGGTTATCTGCGCGGGACCTCTGTCTTTAAAAATTGCCGAGGGAGCGGGCGGTATTTACTTTAAGACCAAGGAAGAATTAATCGCAAATCTCCCCTCTCTTATAAACGACGGCGACATAGTTCTCGTTAAAGCGAGCCACAGTATGGAATTTGAAAAAATCACCGAGGAACTGAAAAATCTATGAAAATAAAAGGCGCGGTTTTCGATATGGACGGCTTGATGTTCGATACCGAAAATCTAACTTATCAGCTTCAAAAACAAATACTGAAAAATGACGGTTTTGATTTTTCGCTCGAGGATTATAAGCAGTCCGTCGGAAAACGTTTAGCGGATTTGCTTCCTTTTTTTCAGAAGCTTTTCGGAGAAGATTTTGATGCGGAGGGCTTTCGGCAAAAATGTCGGGAGGCTTATATAAAGTACACCGATGAATACGGCGTTCCACTGAAACCGGGACTTAACGAAATTCTCAAAAAATTAAAATCCGAAAAAATAAAAATCGCTTTAGCGACTTCCACAACAAGCAGAAGCGCCAAGCGGACTTTAAAAATCGCGGGGGTTCTCGATTATTTCGATGAATTTGTCTGCGCCGAAGATGTCGAAAACGGAAAACCCGATCCTGAACCTTTCCTAAAAGCGGCTTGGAAACTTTCTCTTAACCCGAACGAATGCCTTGCGCTTGAGGACAGTTCTAACGGAATAAAGTCAGCGCATTCAGCGGGGATGATTACCGTTATGATTCCCGATTTAATCGAACCTACGGAAGATATAAAGAATAAGTGCGATTATATATTTAATAATCTTAATGATGTATTGACAATTGTTCATTAATTTATATTTTTTCGAAATTATTATAAAATGATAAAACGCAAAATATTAAAAATTTACGCCGACGAGATATCGTCGGCGTAATTTGTTTATTTGTATTACCTGCGCAAACGCGCTATATTATTTTTCAAGTTCTTCCTTACCTACGGCAAGCATAAGCTTAATACGGTTTTCCTGGTTAACCTTCGGAGCACCCGGGTCATAGTCGATAGTTACGATATTCGCCTTCGGGTTAAGCTCTTTGATTTTACGCACCGCGCCTTTACCGTTAATATGATTCGGCAGACATCCGAACGGCTGGGTGCATACGATATTCTCGTAACCGCTTTCGGCAAGTTCGAGCATTTCCGCGGTTAAAAGCCAGCCCTCTCCCATTTTTGAGCCGTAGCCGATAACGGGTTTAACTAACTGTTTAATATGGGCATACTCTCCGGGAGGAGTAAAGCCGTACTTTTTAGTATATTTAATAGTCATTGCTTCAAGCTTGGAAAGGTAATTAAACAATACAGTACAAACCTGAAGTTTAGCCTTGCTTCCGCCGTAGAGTTTTATATCCTCAATTCGGTTATCAACCTTAAACAGCGCGAATCCCATAATTCCGGGAAGATTGACTTCGCAGTCCTGCTCGGCTAAAAACTGTTCAAGATCGTTATTTCCGAGACGGGCGTACTTTACGTAAATCTCGCCGACTACTCCGACTTTAACTTTCGGAGTTTTCTTCAGCTCGATTTTCGAGAAGCTTTTACAAATCTCATCTAAATGCTCTCCGATTTCCTTGGGACGGTAGCTGTCGCCCTTAGCAAACTCGTCGGTAAGCTTTTTTATCCACTCGTTTACAAGCTCCATACTCTCGCCCTTGTTAATCTCGTATGGTTTGGTCTGGTTGGATAAAAGCATAAGCACATCGCCGTACACAAGGCCCGCTACAAAACGTCTTATCAGCGGAACGGAAAGATGAAATCCGGGATTTTTTTCCATTCCCATTGAAAGCGAAATTACGGGGACCTGCGGGAATCCTGCTTTTTTAAGAGCTTTTCTGAGCAGAAAAATATAGTTGCTCGCTCTGCATCCGCCGCCAGTCTGCGTAATCATCAGCGCTGTTTTATTTACGTCGTACTTGCCCGACTGAAGCGCGTGAATAAGCTGGCCTATTACAAGCAAAGCGGGATAGCAGGTATCGTTATGTACGTATTTTAAACCGGTCTGCGCAATTTCCGGACCCGCGGTATCCACAAGCTCAAAGTTGTATCCGGCGTGGATAAATACATTCTTTATAATATTAAAATGTATCGGAGCCATACACGGAGCGAGGATTTTATAACCCTCGTCTTTCATCTCTTTTGTAAAAAGCAGACGTCCGTTATCATCGTATTTCAGTTCAGCCATAATATCACTATTCCTTTTCTATTGCGGATAAAAGACTTCTTATTCTGATCTTAACCGCTCCGAGGTTTGTAATCTCATCAATTTTTATCTGGGTATAAATCTTACTGTTTCTTTCTAAAATTTCTCTTACTTCGTCGGTCGTAATCGCGTCAACCCCGCATCCGAACGATACAAGCTGAACAAGCTGCATATCGTCGCGCGTTGAAATATAATTCGCCGCGGCGTAAAGGCGTGAATGGTAAGTCCACTGGTTTAGAACCGCCGTGTTGAACTGAGGTGCTCTCGCGCTCACTATATCCTCGCTTACAACGCTTACGTCAAATCCAGCTATAAGTTTATCTATACCGTGATTTATTTCGGGATCAATATGGTACGGGCGGCCGGAAAGCACGATTATTTCTCTGCCATCGTTTTCCGCCTCCGATATAATCTCGTCGCCGCGGATTCTCAGTCTTGAGAAATACTCCTCGTATTCCTTATAAGCGGCTTTAGCCGCGGATTTAACCTCGCCCAAAGTAATGGTCGGGAAATACCTCTGAAGATTTTCATAAGCTTTTTTCGGGAAATCTTTAGGTCTGTGAATTCCGAGATAAGGCATAATGAAGTTAATATCTCTTATACCCTTCATATTGTTTTTTATAACCTCGGGATAATAAGCAACAACGGGACAATTATAATGGTTATCGCTCATACCTTCGTCAAAATTATATGACATACAGGGATAGAAAATATTCTCGATTCCCTGATCAAGCAGCCATTGAATATGACCGTGAATCAGTTTAGCGGGGAAACAAACGGTATCACTCGGGATTGTCTGCTGGCCTTTCTGGTAAATCTTTCGGTTCGAGTACGGAGAATGAATTACCTTGAATCCGAGTTCGGTAAAGAATCTCCACCAGAACGGCAGAAGCTCATACATATTGAGTCCCATCGGAATTCCGACAGTTCCTCTCCTGCCTTCCTGAGGTTTGTACTCTGACAACAGCTCTAACTTATACGCGAAAATATTTCTGTCGTTATTCGGCGCTTTTTTTGTAATCGGACGTTCACAGCGGTTTCCGGCGATGAATTTTTTTCCGCCCGAGAATGTATTTACCGTAAGACGGCAGTTATTGTTGCAAAGTCCGCAGTTAACTACTTTAATATCGTGTTTAAAGTTTTTAAGATATTCATTATCGGCGATAGTCGACTTCGGATTATCTTTTTTGCTAACTTTCTGCATTGAGTAAAGAGCCGCTCCGTAAGCGCCCATAAGTCCGGCGATATTACTCCTTACAACTTCAACGCCCATTTCCTGTTCAAACGCTCTGAGCACGGCGTTGTTTAAAAACGTTCCGCCCTGTACAACAACTCTGCGGCCGAGTTCCTCGGGAGATGTTGCTCTTATTACTTTATATAAAGCGTTCTTTACAACCGAAAGCGAAAGTCCGGCGGAGATGTCCTCGATAGTAGCGCCGTCTTTCTGCGCCTGTTTTACCGAGCTGTTCATAAATACCGTACAGCGCGAGCCTAAGTCAACAGGATGTTTCGCGTAAATTCCCTTATTTGCGAAATCTTCAATTGAGTATCCAAGCGCGTTCGCAAAGGTCTGTAGGAAACTTCCGCAGCCGGATGAGCATGCTTCGTTTAAGAACAGATTATCTATCGTACCGTTATGGATTTTAAAGCACTTAATATCCTGACCGCCGATATCGATAACGAACTGAACATCGGGCATAAAATGCTTAGCCGCGGTAAAATGCGCTATTGTTTCAACAATACCGTAATCAACCGAAAAGGCGTTCTTAACAATATCCTCACCGTAACCGGTAACGGCTGAAGACGCTATATCCAAATTAGGATTGATTTCGTAAACCTTCTCTAAAAAGCCTTTTATCAGTTCGACGGGATTGCCCTTGGAAGGCATATATTCAGAGTAAAGCAGGTCGCAGTCTTCGGAAAGCACAACCGCCTTAACTGTAGTTGAGCCCGAATCCATTCCTATGTACGCTTTACCTGTATAACTCTTTAAATCTTTGGTTTCAACGTACGCCTTATTATGGCGTTCGATAAATTTATTATAATCCTCCTCGCTTTCAAAAAGCGGAGGGTTAAATGCAAAATTACCCGTACCCGTATAATTTTTTACTTTTTCAATTATTTCGTCAAAATTAATTGTCTTTTTGGCGCAGAGAGCCGCTCCGCACGCTACGTAGTACAGCGAGTTTTCGGGGCAGATGCCTTTGTTTTTCAAAACTTTGTCAAAACAGTTTCTAAGCTCGCTCATAAACGTAAGAGGACCGCCGAGGTATACAACCTGTCCCTCAATTTCACGCCCCTGAGCAAGTCCCGCGACAGTCTGCGAAACCACCGCGTTAAAAATACTTTCGGCGATATCAGCCTTACGCGCTCCCTGATTAAGGAGAGGTTGTATATCAGTTTTTGCGAATACACCGCAGCGCGACGCAATAGTATATGTTTTTTCATATTGTTTCGCAAGTTCGTCCATTTCTTCAAGCGGAACATTTAAAAGCGTCGCCATCTGGTCAATAAACGCGCCTGTACCGCCGGCGCATGTACCATTCATACGCACTTCAAGTCCGCCTGAAAGGAAAAGTATTTTCGCGTCTTCGCCGCCGAGCTCTATTACAACATCCGTACCCGGGATAAAAGTATTAGCAGCTACACGTGTTGCGTAAACTTCCTGTATAAAATCTATATCACAGCTTTCGGCAACGCCCATACCGGCGCTTCCCGAAAGAGCGACAACCGCGTTTTCAACGCCTTCTACTTCGTTTTTGACTAATTCCAAAATCTCGCTGATTTTTTCGGTAATCTGAGAAAAGTGACGCTGATAGGTACTGTATATTAAATTATTATCGTCATCAAGAACTACACATTTAATCGTAGTTGAACCAATATCAAGACCCAGTTTCATCCTACGCCCTCCGATAAATTATATTAATCCATATTTATTTAATTATATCACACCAATTTAAATTACACAATATCTTTTTTACGCTCATATCAACTTATTCTTAATAAAAAAGGAGCTTGCTTTTAAGCAAGCTCCAGTACTGATAATTACTTTTTGATTTTTCTTGGTTTAATTGATTTTCTTCCGATAATGTTGTCAATGCTCCATCCGTTTGCTATATGCATCTCATAAACATCATCGTAATAAGCCATAACTTTACTTCTTATCATAGCGCCGTTACTGTTTGTGCTTCCGAAATCAATTACAACAACAGGGATTTTATAGTTTCTGTCAATCTGTTTTGAATAACCCTTATAAACATTATATACCTTAAGCTTGTCGGGATTATTAACCTCACTTTTTATTTTTTTGTAAGCTTTTTTTCCAAGCTTAATATAATCGGTAACAACAGTTTTTATTTTATAAGAAATCTTTCCTTTTTTAGCTGTAAAGGTTACTCTGCCGCCTTTTTTAGCCTTGATTTTTCCTGTCTTTTTATTAATCTTTGCTATCTTCTTTTTAGAAGATTTCCACTTTGGTTTCTTAACACCTACGGGTTTCGGAGCTTTCGCTTTACTTCCTTTAGCTACAAACCAATATCCCTGTACGCCGTGAACGGTATATTTTATAGAGTTGCTTCCGCCCATTTTTACGGTAATAGTTGTTTTTCCGATATAATGCGGATCAATATTCAAAATACCTTTGTTTCCCGAAACAGAAACCGAAGCTGTAGCAACCTTAGGTTTACTGCTGCTTACTGAAAGATTATTCTTTGCGTAATCCGTTGTTCCCGAGAAATTAAAAGATACTGTCTTCTTAGCGGTAAGTTTAAGCGTATTACCCTTGGAAGTAATCTTATCGGGAGCAAGCTCGGTTACCTTAAGCGCGTATTTTCCCGCGCCCGAAACAGTAAGAGTGTAGGTTTTGTTCTTAGGTAAATAACAGCTTACACTCGACGGAGTGCTTTGAGTTGCGAATCTAACAGAATAATCAGTGCTTTTTAACTGCCAGTTCTGAGACTCTCCCTCCGAAGCAACAGCTATACCGATATTTGACGATTTATTCATAGTAAATGTATAGACATGCGAGTGGCTCTCCATAACAATACCATACATTGTTACAGGTTTATCCACCGTGTTTGTATATGTTTTTCCCAATTCGAGATTAAAATTCTTAACCGCGGCATTCGCTGTAACAGGAATACAGATTATTCCTAAAACAAACGCAAAAGTAAGAACTATTGATACAAATTTTTTCATAAAAATTCTCCTTTCAAAATTTCTCTTTTATATATTTTATCATTGATTAAATAAGATGTCAATTAACAAAATTTCCAAAAAAAGAAAAAGCGTCGATAATCGACGCTTTTTAAAGGTCAGCACCTTCAAAACTGAATAAAGATTTAGATAAGGAGAATCACAACCTGAACCACATATCTCAAGCCTTAGCTGAAACCTATTCGGCTTCGAGCCTCAGCCTTTCATTGTCGGGCTTCGTTGCTCTTCGCTTGTCTTTAAATAACTTCCGCTCGTCTAATCCTCTTCGAGTTCTCCGAACTCTTCAAGTCTTTCTCCTCGCCGGTCGTTATTTAAAGGCTTCGAGCCTCAGCCTTTCTCTATTGGTCAAGCCCTCGACCTATTAGTACTGCCAAGCTAAATACGTCACCGCACTTACACACGCAGCCTATCAACCTCGTAGTCTTCAAGGGGTCTTACTCTT
>CADBCC010000024.1 GCA_902793125.1 uncultured Ruminococcus sp. | reverse complement strand
TTTTTAACATTTTGCCTGCGAAAAAGCTGTTTGTGTAAGATTTTCGACAAAAATAATTCTGATTTGCAATTAAAATCTTGACATTATTAACTTTTTAAGTTATGATATATGTGTATGTTTATGTACATCTGTCATGTACTAAATTACATTTTTTAATCAGACTCGAAAGAGCCGTTATATATAGATATTTTGTAGTGACAATTTATCTTCACGTCCGGGAATAAAATATCTCGTACGTTCAAACATATTACAACTTAATATCTTACTAACGGCACCGAGGTTGGTTTTTAGTTAGAATTAAATTTTTAAAAGACTAAATCAAGGAGGTGTCAAGTGCCGATGATAGTTACAATAATCGGTATTGTTGCGGCTGCGGTTGTGTTCGGAGTTTTAGGTGTAATAATCGGAATCACATATCGTAAGAATGTCGCGGAAAAACAAATCGGCAGCGCTGAACAAGAGGCTAATAAGATAGTTTCGGAAGCGATGAAAACCGCTGAAGCTAAGAAAAAAGAAGCCATTCTTGAGGGAAAGGACGAAGTTCACCGCTTCAGAAACGAAAGCGAAAAAGAACTTGCCGACCGCAGAAAAGAAGTACAGCGTCAGGAAAGACGAATTCAGCAAAAAGAAGAAAACCTTGACCGCAAGATGAATAATCTTGAGCGTAAGGAAGAAAAGGTTAGTAAAAAGCTCAAAGAAGCCGAGGCAAAAGTTGTCGAGGTTGAACAGGTTAAAAAGAGTCAGTTCGAGATGTTAGAGAGAATTTCCGGATATACTGCCGACCAGGCTAAAAGTTATCTTCTCGAACAGCTTGATCAGGAGCTTTCGCACGAAAAGAGCGTTAAAATTTTAGAGTACGAAGAGCAGCTTAAAGACGACAGCGAAAAGTTAGCTCGTAAAATAATTTCGCTCTCAATCCAGCGCCTTGCCGCAGAACAGGTATCCGAGGCTACGGTTTCGGTTGTCGCTCTTCCCAATGATGAAATGAAGGGAAGAATTATCGGACGCGAGGGACGTAATATCCGGGCTATTGAGAACGCTACGGGCGTCGACCTTATTATCGACGATACTCCCGAAGCGATTACGCTTTCGAGCTTTGAGCCCGTAAGACGTGAAATCGCAAGAGTAGCGCTTGAAAAGCTTATCTCGGATGGACGTATCCATCCCGCGCGAATTGAAGAAATGATTGATAAAGCCCGCCGCGAGGTTAACTCGAAAATTAAGCAGGCGGGAGAAAGAGCAGTGCTCGATATCGGAGCGCGCGGAATTCACCCCGAGCTTGTTAAGCTTTTGGGTAAGCTCCGTTACCGTACAAGTTACGGTCAGAATGTTCTTGACCACAGTTTAGAGGTAGCTTATATTTCGGGTATGATTGCGTCCGAATTAGGAATGGATCCCACAGTCGCAAAACGCGCGGGACTTCTCCACGATATCGGTAAAGCGCTTGACCACGAAATGGAGGGAAGCCACGTTGAACTCGGCGTTGAGGCTGCCCGTAAGTATAAAGAAAGCGACGCTGTTATTCACGCTATTCAGGCTCACCACGGCGACGTTGAGGCTAAGACGGTAGTCGCCTGTATCGTTCAGGCTGCCGACGCTATTTCAGCCGCGCGTCCGGGAGCAAGACGTGAGAATCTTGAAAATTATATTAAACGACTCCAGAAGCTTGAGGAAGTTGCTTCGTCGTTCAAGGGTGTTGAAAACTCATACGCAATCCAGGCGGGACGTGAAATCCGCATTATGGTTAAACCCGAGGTTGTTAAGGATGAGCGTATGATTCCCCTCGCGAGAGAAATCTGTAAGAAAATCGAGGAAGACCTCGAATATCCCGGCCAGATTAAAGTCAACATTATCCGCGAAGCAAGAGCTGTTGATTTCGCAAAATAAAAAATTAAAAGTTAAAGGATTGTTCTTCGGAGCAATCCTTTTTTGCTGCCTGTTTTATTCTGAAAACTTTTTTATCCAAAATTTCATAGGATATTAAACGTGCGGGGGACAGCATATTTAATATAGGAGCTGAATCGCTTGACGAGGATAATAAAAAATTTCACAGAATGTTCACTCTGATTCAATCTTACTTCAATGTTCGGCGTGTAGAATATAGCCACAATAACAAAAGGAGATGATTTATATGAAAAGAATCAGAGTAATTAAAAACACGGTAATGATAGGATTGGTTATAGTTTTTGCGGGAGCGTCGTATTTAACGATGAATTTTATCGGCGGCAGCTCATTCGGCGGTGTACCGCCGCAAAACGGATTCAGTATCTCCCAACATCCGGATATGAATAACGGAAACAGCTCGCAAAACTCAGGCGATAATCAACAGGGGCAACCTCCTCAGTCCCAAAACGAAAACAATTCAAATAATAGTGGAGACGCTCAACCTCCGCAGATGCAGGGCAATAATGACGGTAATCAGCAGAATGCTCAACCGCCGCAGATGCAAGGTAATAACGATAGCAATCAGCAGAACAATCAACCGCAGATGAACGGCGGCGCTCAGGGCGGTGAAAACGAAGGATTTGTACCTGATAATAACAATAATCAGAACAACAATTCTAACAATGACAATTCCGGAAGTAACCAAAACGGATTTCAGCCTGATAATAATCAGAACGGGGTTAATCAAAAAAACGGAAATTTTAACCGCGGGACGGATTTCGGCAGAAAAGGTATAGGCAGAGGTTTTTCGATAATTACGCTTATTAAGTACGGCGCTGTAGCCGCCGATGCACTGATAATCGCGGCGCTGGTTATATACCTTATCCTTTCGGTGTTTAACAAGCTGAGTTTCAGGGAAACTTTAAAAAGCGGTAAACGGATACTGATATTCGTTCTCTGTACGGTTATCGCGGCAACGGCACTTGCTGGAACTCAAATCGCTGTTTCGGAAATAGTTGCAAAAAACGCGGCTCGTCCTGAGTTTCAGCAAGGTCAGCTTCAGCAGGGCGGTATGAATAATACAAGCGTCCAAAATTCGCAGGACTCTACGGTTTCAGCTTCGGGAAATACAACGGTTACTAATACAAAAACTCTTTCGGAAAGTTATTCATCAACTAAGAGCGACGAAAGCGCGGTTTTGGTTGAAAAAGGCGGAAACGCAACTATAGACGGAGCGAAAATTTCAAAATCGGGCGACTGCAGTTCTAACGAAAGTTCCGATTTTTACGGAATTAACTCGGGTGTGCTTGTTACGAAAAACTCGACCGCAACAATAAAAAACGCTGAAATCAATACTTCAGCTAAAGGCGGTAACGCGGTGTTCTCAACAGGCGAAAACTCAAAAATATATGTTAAAGATACCAAAATCACAACTACGGGCGAAAGCTCCTCAAGAGGTCTTGATGCGACTTACGGAGGATATATCGAAGCTGATAACGTTACCGTAAATACAAAAGGTAACTCCTGCGCGGCGCTTGCGACAGACCGCGGCGAGGGGACATTAAAGGTAAAAAACTCAAACCTTACTACAAACGGCTCGGGCTCTCCCGTAATTTATTCAACGGGTGATATCTCGATAACAAATACAAAAGGCACCGCGAACGGTTCGCAGAATATTGTAATTGAAGGCAAAAACTCGGCAACCGTTACTTCCTCAACTCTGAGCGCGAGCGGAGCAGGCAACCGCAAAGATGTCGATCAGGCGGGAGTTATGATTTACCAGAGTATGTCGGGTGATGCCGATACGGGTAAAGGAACTCTGAACGCAAAAGACTCGTCGCTTTCGATAGATAAAAATTCAAAGTATTACAAAACAGCTCCGATGTTCTTCGTTACAAATACCGACGCGGAAATTAACCTCACAAATACAAAGTTAGACTTCGGCAGCGGTACTTTGATAAAAGCGGAAGGCACAAGCGAATGGGGAACCAGCGGCTCCAACGGCGGAAACGTTACTCTCAACGCCGAGAATCAAACCCTAAGCGGCAATATTACAGCTGATAAAATTTCAACAGTTGCAATAAACCTTAAAAACTCGACTTATAAGGGCGCGCTTAACAGCGGCAAAACCGCGAAAAGCGTAAGTCTTAAACTTGATAAGAATTCCAAAATCACCTTAACCGGCAATACTTACGTTACTTCCTTAACCGACGACGATTCATCATACTCTAATATTAATCTTAACGGATATAAGCTTTACGTTAACGGTAAAGAGCTCAGTAAGTGATAATCATTATTTTTTGAAGTGATAAATTCCTTGAATTTATCACTTCGTTTTGTTATACTATAGAAAGTAAAAAAACTGGGGTTGAGTATATTGGCGAATTTTACCGGGAAAGCTATAAAAGATACTTTTATATATCTTTTAAATGAAAAGCCTGTAAATAAAATTACGGTCAAAGATATTTCCGAAAAATGCGGTATAAACCGAAATACTTTTTATTATCATTTTAACGATATTCCTTCTCTTATGGAGGAGGTTTTAACCGAGCAGGCGGAGCAGATTGTAAAAACCGAAGAAAACGCTTCAGTCTATGAACTTCTTATGATAGCGCTTGATTTCGCTATAGAGAATAAAACGGCTGTTTACCATATCTTTAATTCCGCAAATCGCGAGATGTTCGAGATTTACCTTGAGCGGATTTCCGAAAAGGCGATTTCCGACCTGGTGGATAAAAAAGCGGCTGAATATAACACAAGCGAAAGTAATAAACAGGCGATTATCCAGTATTATAAATGTCTTACAATGGGAGTTGTAATCGACTGGCTTTTAAGCGGTATGCAGTATGAACTCCAGGATAAGTTCAGAATAATCTGCTATTTGTTTGAAGGAGCTATGGAAAAAGCGCTTGAACGCGGGAAAAAATAATACTTCAAATTTTTTGGGCACTTCTTAAGAAGTGCCCAATTTTCGAACACGAGAAAATTCTTGACCATTTATTTTTACATAAAAGAAATTTATAATTTTTTTAGATAATATTTTAATGGGGGAAAGGATAAGATGAAATTCGGAAAAGCGATTGTAAAAAGCCGTTTTATCATTCTGATTGTTGCGTTCGCTCTTATGGTGCCGTCGATGCTCGGAATGATTTTTACGCGCGTAAATTATGATATGCTTAGTTATCTTCCCGCCGAACTTGAAACAATAAAAGGTCAGGATTACCTGAAAGGCGATTTCGGTAAAGGCGCTTTTTCCTTTATTATTGCTGAGAATATGGAAGAAAAAGACGTTATAAGCCTTGAGGAAAAACTAAGGAAAGTCGACCATGTTGAAACCGTTCTCTGGTACGCGGATATTGCCGACGTTTCCGTTCCGATTGATATGCTTCCGAAAAGCATAAAAGACGCGTTTAACTCGGGCGACTCGACGATGATTGCAGTTTTCTTCGATACCTCAACCTCGTCCGATGAAACAATGAACGCGATTACCGAAATAAGGAATATTACAAAAGGACATTGTTTTGTTTCGGGAATATCGGCTATGATTTGCGATTTACGCGACCTCGCCGAGAAGGAAGAATTTGTTTACGTGGTGATTGCGGTGGTTTTAGCCGTAATTGTAATGATGCTGTTTATGGACAGCTATATAATTCCGTTTATTTTCCTTTTAAGTATCGGAGTTTCAATCCTGCTTAATATGGGCACAAACTATTTCCTCGGCGAGATTTCATACATAACAAAAGCGCTTGCCGCGGTGCTGCAGTTAGCGGTAACAATGGACTATTCGATTTTCCTGTGGCACAGTTACGAGGAACAAAAACTAATACATTCCGACCACAAAGAAGCGATGGCGAACGCGATAAACGAAACCGTGCTTTCCGTATTCGGAAGTTCAATAACCACAATAGCGGGATTTATCGCGCTGTGTTTTATGAGCTTCACTTTGGGACGGGACCTCGGTATCGTAATGGCGAAGGGCGTTTTGCTCGGCGTAATCGGATGCGTAACGTTTTTGCCTTCAATTATTCTTTTGCTTGATAAACCGCTTGAAAAAACAAGCCACCGTTCGCTTGTTCCGCAAACAAGAAAAATCGCTTCGGGCGTGGTAAAAATTTTCCCCATATTTCTGATTATCTTTCTTGTTACAGTTTTACCCGCGCTTTACGGATATCAGCAGACCAATAATGAAGTGTATTACAATTTATCTCAAAGCCTGCCCGACGATATGCCTAATGTTGTTGCGAATAAAAAGCTCGAAAATGATTTCGGAGTCGGTACAACCCATATGGTTCTGTCAGACGCGAAATTAGATTCCAAAAAGGGCTACGAAATGACCGAAGAACTTAAAAAAGTAAAGGGCGTAAAGTATGTTCTCGGGCTTAAAAGTCTTATAGGTTCAAGAATTCCCGAGGAAATGATTCCGAAATCCGCGGTCGAAAAGTTAAAAAGCGATAAGTGGGAGCTTATGCTTATTAACTCTGAATATAAAGCCGCCACCGATAAGGTTTCAAAACAGATATCCTCACTGAAAAAAATAATAAAAAAATACGACAGCAAAGGTATGCTTATCGGCGAAGCTTCCTGCACACAGGATTTGATTGATGTTACGGGTGTTGATTTCAGAGTCGTAAATATAATTTCAATTATCGCAATATTCTTTATTATTCTTTTTGTGGAAAAGAGTATTTCGCTTCCTTTTATACTTGTCGCGGTTATTGAGCTTGCGATATTTATAAATATGGGACTGTCTCACTTCCTCGGCGACAGCCTGCCGTTTATCGCGCCGATATGTATAAGCACAATCCAGCTCGGGGCGACTGTCGATTACGCGATACTGATGACCACGCGATATAAAAAAGAGCGTTCGCTCGGTAAAGATAAAAAAGAATCGGTTATAGTAGCGCTCTCAACTTCCATTCCCTCGATTATTGTAAGCGCGCTCGGACTTTTCGCCGCTACATTCGGAGTTGCTTTATACTCGGACGCGGATATGATCGGCTCGCTGTGTATGCTTCTTTCGAGAGGCGCGATTATAAGTATGTTCTGCGTAATCCTTATTTTGCCCGCGATGTTTATGCTGTTTGATAAAGTGATTTCTAAAACCACTCTCGGTTTTCTGCCGAAAAAGGGAGGTAAAATAAATGAATAAAAGATTAATGCCGAAGGTAATAAGCCTTATTTTAAGTCTTATTATTGTATTTTCAATAACAGCGGTTACCGCCTATACCGCGGGAGCCGAAAGCTCGGGCAGTAACACGTCCGAAAAATCCGAAGTAAATAGTACTTCCAAGGATGAAACGGTTTATGTAATTGCCGACGCGGAGGGTAATCCGAATAAGGTTATCGTAAGCGACTGGATTAAAAATCCCGGTAAGCTTGATAAACTTGCTGATAAAACCGAGCTTAAAGATATTAAGAATGTTAAAGGCGATGAAAAATACACCCTCAACGGCGACAATATGTGTATCTGGGACGCTAAAGGCAATGATATTTATTATCAGGGAACCTCGGAAAAAGACCTGCCCGTTGACGTAAAAGTAAGTTACCGCCTCGATGGAAAAGAAATTTCGCCGAAAGAGTTAGCGGGAAAAAGCGGAAGGGTAAGCATCCGTTTTGACTATACAAATAAACAGTATGAAGAAGTTATAGTAAACGGAAAGAAAACAAAAATTTATGTCCCCTTTGTAATGCTTTCGGGAATGATTTTTGAAAACGAGAGTTTTAAAAATGTCGAGGTGAATAACGGAAAAGTTGTTAACGACGGAAACCGTACTATCGCGGCGGGATTCGCGACTCCCGGGCTCGAAGAAAGCCTTGACCTCAAAACCGATGAAATAGAATTCCCTAACTACGTTGAGATTAAAGCCGACGCCGAAAACTTTAAACTGCCGGCTACGATGACTCTCGCTACAAACGATGTGTTCAATGATGTTGATTTTTCTAAAGCCGATGAAAAAATTGACAGCCTTGATAAAAAACTTAAAAAGCTAACCGACGCTACGGATAAGCTGATTGACGGTTCATCTAAGCTCTATAAGGGGCTTTCAACGCTTTTAAGTAAATCCGATACCCTGATTTCGGGAGTTAAAAGTCTTGTAAAAGGAGCTAAGCAGCTTTCGGGCGGAGCTGATAAATTAGATAAAGGCGCGGGAAAGCTTAAAAAGGGTACCAAGTCGCTCGATAATGGCGCTAAATCTCTTAAAATGGGAATATCAACTCTGCAAAACGGAGTTGTTACTCTCGCCTCGGGACTCGGAACGTTATCCACAAAAGGTACCGAGCTTAATTCGGGCGCTAAACAGGTGTTTAATTCTCTGCTTTCGGCAGCCGACAGTTCGATTGCGGCAGCGGGAATTAAAGCAGAAAAACTTACTATTGATAATTACGCAAAAGTGCTTTCGGAAATTGAAGATTCTCTTAGCGATGACGCTCTTTATAAAAAAGCTTACAACACCGCTTTAGAGGCAGTTACAACTTCGGTAAAATCCCAGGAAAGTATGATCAAAGCCCAGGTTGAGGCGGCGGTTAAACAGCAGGTAACTGAAGGCGTTATAAAGCAGGCGGGACTTGATATGACCGCCGAGCAGTACGCGCAGGCTGTTGAACAGGGAAAAATAAACTCCGATGTTCAGTCGCAGATTGCCGCGTCGGTTGAACAGCAGATGAAGAGTGACTCGATTGAAAATACGATTTCCTCAAAAACCGAGGAGAAAATCCAGTCGCTGATTGACGAGAATATGAAGAGCGATACCGTTGCAAATCAGATAAAAGAAGGCGTGGATAAAGGCAAGGCGGGCGCTTCGTCAATTACAGCGCTGAAAAACCAGCTTAACTCATATAATACATTTTATAACGGAGTTAAAGCCTATACATCGGGAGTTGATTCCGCTAAAAACGGAGCAGCTCAGCTAAGCGCGGGTTCATCGGCTCTCGCAAAAGGAGCGGGAACTCTTAAATCGGGAACAAAAACTCTTAAAAAGGGCGCGTCCGATTTAAAGAAAGGCACAAAATCCCTCTCGGGCGGAGCACGCAAATTAGTAAGCGGAGTTAAAAAACTTTCCGATGGTTCAAAAGCGCTCGTAAGCGGGGTTAAACAATTAAACGACGGTTCGTTAGCTCTTAACAGCGGGCTTAAAACATATAAGGAGCAGGGAGTTAATGCTCTTGTAGACGCGGTTGACGGCGACGTAAAAGGACTTGTAAACCGTCTTAAAGCCATCTCAAAAGTAAGCTCGCGGTATAAAAACTTCAGCGGAATTTCCGATGATATGGACGGAAAGGTTGACTTTATTTATAAAACAGATTCGATAGAATAAAATTAAATTTTAAGCGATTATTTAATAATCTGAGGCTTAAAGGCTGCCGCGGTTTCGCGGCAGCCTTTTTCACAAAAAATTTTTATCGTCATAGTATAGGGCATAAGGACTATAAAACGAACTGCTGATATAATGCCGTTTTCAGCAAAGTTTGTTTCATTTCCAAGAACTCGTTTTTACGAAATAAGGTGTTCCTATGATGATAGATACAATTGCGCTTTTAGGCGGAGATAAGCGCCAGCTTTTCTGCGCTAAAGCTCTTTGCGATAAAGGTTATAATGTTCTTTTGGCGGGTTTCGATTTGCTTGAAAGCTACGGGAATCTTAAGCTTTGTGATTTGGATACCGCTTTGGAGAAAGCCGACGCTTTTATCCTTCCGCTTACGGGAGTTAAGGGTGATGTGATTCCTTGTTATTTTTCTGATAAAGAAATAAAAATAAACAAAAATCTGAAAAAAGCACTTTGTAAAAAGCCTGTTTTTACGGGACGCGCCGACTCGCTCAAAGGGGTAGAGGCGTACGATTTGCTGAAGCGTGAGGATTTTGCTGTAAAAAACGCTGTTCCAACCGCCGAGGGCGCCTTGTGCGTCGCGATAAAAAGCTTCGAGAAAACGATTGCGGGTTCAAAAATACTTGTAATAGGTTATGGTCGAATCGGAAAAGTTCTCACCGATAGATTAAAAAGCCTGAACGCAAAAGTTACCGTCGCTACACGAAGCAGTGAAAAAAGCGCTTACGTGAACGCAATCGGCTGTAAAGCTTTAAATACCGGTAAAATAAATTCGCTGAACGGTTTTGATATTGTCTTTAATACCGCGGACGCGTTGGTGATTAATAAAAATATTCTTAAAAACAGCGAAAGCGAAGTTCTTATTATCGACCTTGCTTCCTATCCCGGCGGAGTGGATTTCGCGGCGGCAGGCTCGCTCGGCTTTACCGCTTTTACCGCTTCGGCCTTACCCGGCCAGTTTTCTCCTATGTCGGCGGGTGAAATAATAGCGGACACCGTCTTAACAATTATCGGGGAGGAAAAAAATAATTGAAAGCGAATATCGGATTTGCTATATGCGGTTCATTTTGTACTTTTTCAAAAGCAATTTCGCAGATTGAAAAACTAAAAAAACTTGATTATAATGTTGTTCCCGTAATGTCCGAAACCGCCTTCTCCACGGATACGCGGTTCGGATTTGCCGTGGATTTTATAAATAAAATTGAAAAGATAACCGGAAATAAAATCATAAGCTCGATTTGCGGCGCGGAGCCTGTCGGACCGGAGAAAATGTTCGACCTGTTAGTTGTCGCTCCGTGTACAGGCAATACTTTAGCGAAGCTTGCGGGAGGAATAACCGATACAGCGGTTACAATGGCGGTGAAGTCTCATTTAAGAATTTGCCGCCCTGTGCTTGTCTGCGTGGCTACCAACGATGCTTTGGGAGCTTCCGCCGTGAATATCGGACGGCTTTTAAATACAAAGTATTTTTATTTTGTGCCGATGAGCCAGGACGACACGCTTAACAAACCAAAGTCGCTTGTCGGAGATTTTGACTTGATTCCCAAATGTGTGGAAGACTCGTTAAAGGGAATACAAAGCCAGCCGGTTTTTAAAACCTATAATAAAAATTGAATTAATAATTAGCTTGAAAACTAATGTCCTCTTTGTTATAATTAACTTAAACTTATAGCAAGGAGGACAACTTATGAAATACTGTCCTAAATGTAGAAAACTTTATAATGATGAGGATACGGTTTGCGCCTGTTCCGAGTGCAAGAAAAAGGCGCTTGAAACTATTGCTGACGAAACGACTTCGGTTTATCTATGCGACGGAGATGTTATCGAGCGTGACCGCGTACAGGCGGCGCTTGAGGACAGCGGTATTCCGAGTACATATAAACGCCATATGGTAAGCGGGAATTCCCAGGTCGTAACGGGAATGGATCTTGACAGTTTCGATATTCTTGTGCCTTATGAGCTTTACGAAAAGGCTTATGATGTAGCTGTCGGAATCGGAGCTATTAAAGTTGAGGGAACTGAAATTATTGAAGATAATTATGATCCCGCCGTTACTGAAGAATTTGAGGAAATGTCCCGCTCAAAACGCACAACGGTAAGAGTATTGAGCGCTATACTTTTTATTATTGTCTTAGCGCTTATTATTTACGGAACCGATTTTATTACGGCTTTTATTAAGTCGCTGTTCTCGTAACGGGTTTTGTTATGAATAATTATTTTGTAAGCGCGGTTGTTGTAGCTGCGGGCAACTCGACAAGAATGGGACTCGAAATAAGTAAGCAGTTTATAAAGCTTAACGGTGAGTGCGTTATTTCCCATACTTTAAAAGCTTTTGAAAACTCTGAGATAATCGACAGCGTTGTTGTGGTTTGCAGAGAATCCGACCGCTCTGAAATTGAAAGTATTATAAAAGAAAAAGAATATAAAAAAGTAAAAGCGGTTGTAAAAGGCGGAAACGAGCGCGCCGACAGCGTTAAGAACGGAATTTTTTATTGCGATGAAAAAACTACCCATTTCGCGATTCACGACGGAGCGCGCCCGCTTATAAAAAAAGAAGATATCGAAAAGGTCGTTAGAAAGGCGTTTGAGACCGATGCGGCGGCTTTGGGAACTTATGTTACCGATACGATAAAGGTAGTTGACGAGAACGACGAGATTGTTTCGACTCCCGTAAGAAGCGAACTTCGCGCCGTGCAGACTCCGCAGGTTTTCGAAAAAGAGCTTTACCTTAAAGCGCTTGATTTTGCCGAAAAAAATAAACAGCCCGTAACCGACGATTGTAAGTTAGTTGAGAACATCGGGAATAAAGTTAAGATAGTAATCGGAAACGACACTAATATAAAATTGACTACTAAGAGCGATATAAAAATCGCAGAAGCGATAATAAGTAAATAGTTCTCAGTTCCCAGTTCTCAGAAATGTAAAGGTAAAGATTAGATGGAAAATAAAAGTTATAAAGACCTTATCGTTTGGCAGAAATCTATTGATTTAGTAGAGCAAATATATGAATTAGTTAAACTATTACCTAATGAAGAAAAATTTGTCCTATCAAGTCAAATGAGACGTGCGGCAATTTCTATTCCCTCAAATATCGCTGAAGGTCAACAGAGAAATTCGGTAAATGAGTTTATTAATTTTTTGTATATTGCTAAAGGATCAAAAGCTGAACTTCAAACACAGTGTTATATTTGCTTAAGATTGAAATTATTGAATAAAGAACAAGTAAAACCTGTAATGGAATTACTTGCCGAAATCGGTAAAATGATAACAAAACTTATTGAGTCGCTAAGAGATAAATAGATTTACGGTTTTTGTAATTGGTTGTTTTGACAATAACTGAGAACCGAGAACTGAGAACTGCGAACTATTTTCGAAAGGATTGAGAAAATGCGTATAGGTCACGGATATGATGTACATAAATTAGTTGAGGGCAGAAAGCTGATACTCGGCGGAGTAGATATACCGTACGAAAAAGGACTGCTCGGCCACAGCGACGCCGACGTGCTTCTTCACGCGGTTATGGACGCGCTTTTAGGCGCGGCTGCTTTAGGTGATATCGGTAAGCTTTTCCCCGATACCGATGAGCGCTTTAAAGGCGCGGATAGTATATTGCTGTTGAAAGAAGTCTGTAAGGTGCTTTCGGAAAACGGCTATAAAATTGAGAATATCGACTCTACCGTTATAGCCCAGAAACCTAAACTGAAAGACTATATAATAAGTATGCGCGAAAATATCGCCGAAGCCTGCAAAATTGATATTTCTAAGGTCAGCGTAAAAGCCACTACCGAAGAAAAATTAGGCTTTACAGGCTCGGGCGAGGGAATTTCCGCCCATGCGGTATGCCTTATAAATTAATTGCATAAACAAAACATCTCGTTCATATTTTTGAACGAGGTGTTTTTATGTATAAAAAAGTATTTTCATTAATTATCTGCGCGGTGATTGTTATGTCGGCGTATATCCCCGCACAGGCTAAAAGCAACGTTGAGGTTAGCGCGCCGTCGGCTGTGCTTATCGAATCCGAAAGCTTAAAGGTTCTTTCCGAAAAGAATCCCCACGAAAAACGCGCCTGCGCGTCCGTTACAAAGGTAATGACCTTACTGCTTGTTATGGAGGCGCTCGACAGCGGAAAGCTGAAACTCAGCGATACTCTCACTTCCTCAAAACATTCCGCGTCAATGGGAGGTTCGGATATCTGGCTCGAGGAAGGGGAGAAGATGTCCGTAAATGATTTGATTAAGGCGACCGCCGTAGCTTCCGCCAACGACGCCGCGGTTGTGCTTGCCGAAGCGATTTGCGGAAGCGAAAAAACCTTTGTAAATGAAATGAACCGCCGTGCAAAACAGCTCGGTATGAAACATACTGTTTTTAAAAACTGTAACGGTCTCGACGAGGACGGTCACCTTACCTGCGCCTACGATGTTGCGCTGATGTCAGCCGAGCTTATAAAACACAAGAAGATTTTAGATTATACTTCTATCTGGATTGACGAGCTTCGGGGCGGAAAAACTCAGATTGTAAATACGAATAAGCTTTTGAAAACTTATAACGGAATAACAGGGCTTAAAACGGGTACCACCGACGACGCGGGATGCTGTATGAGCGCTACCGCCGAGCGGGACGGACTTTCGCTTGTCGCTGTTGTGCTCGGCTGTAAAAGCGGAAGCGAACGCTTCGCCGACAGCGCAGCTTTACTTGATTACGGATTCTCCGAATATACGGTAAAAAAACTTTCCCTGCCGAAAAACGCGCTTAATTCCGTAAAGGTAAAAGGCGGAATGAAAGAAACTCTCTATACAAGATGTGAAAATCCCGGAACTATGATAGTAAGTCGCGCTTCGGGTGAAAAGCTCCTTACCGAGTGCAAAATAAAAAAAGATTTGCAAGCTCCGGTGAAAGCGGGGGATACTATCGGAGAGGTTAATTATTACTCGGGTAAAGATTTGCTAAAAAGCTGTAAGATAAAAGCAAAAAATACTATCGAGAAAATGACGTTTCACAGCGTCGCGTCCGCTGTTTTTAAGAAAATGCTGAGTTACAGTTTTTGATTTTTAAAGTTTTTTGCTTAAAACTAAAGTAAAGTTGACAGAATATTTAATCGGACAGCTGAATTATTTAACCCGTAAGTAAAAAAACAGTTGCATACTATACCGTTTTGTGGTAAAATAAACCTATCAATATGTTATACAGGGTAACTGTATAACTTTGTCAGGGGGTAATCTTATGTCAACTAAATTAATTGACAAATATTTAACCGGTTTTGTAGGCGAAGATGAGTACAAGGGAATTGAAGCCCAGGTAAAAAACGCCCACAAAGCCCTCCACGACGGCACAGGTTTAGGCAACGATTTTATCGGTTGGGTAGACCTGCCTACTAATTACGATAAGGAAGAATTTGCGAGAATTAAAAAGGCAGCCGAAAAAATTAAAAAGGATACCGAAGTTTTCGTAGTAATCGGTATCGGCGGTTCCTATCTCGGAGCGAGAGCGGCGATTGAGTTTTTAACCTCGCCTAATTACAACGCTCTTTGCAAAGACACTCCGCAGATTTATTTCACAGGTAATTCTATCAGTTCTTCGGCTCTTTCCGATATTATTGAGCTGTGCGAAGGAAAAGATGTTTCCATCAATATGATTTCGAAGTCCGGTACAACTACCGAACCCGCTATCGCTTTCCGCGTATTCCGCGACCTGCTCGAGAAAAAGTACGGAAAAGAAGGCGCGCGCGAGCGCATCTACTGTACAACAGATAAAGCAAGAGGAACATTAAAAGAGCTTGCGGATAAAGAAGGCTACGAAACTTTCGTGGTTCCCGACGATGTAGGCGGACGTTACTCCGTACTCACAGCGGTTGGACTTCTTCCCATAGCCGTAGCAGGCGCCGATATCGACGCTCTTATGGCTGGAGCTAAAAAAGCTCAGGACGAGTTTAATAACGACGACCTTTACTCAAACGACTGTTATAAATACGCCGCAATCCGCAATATCCTTTATAATAAGGGATATTCAACCGAGATTATGGTAAGCTACGAGCCCGCTTATACACTTATGAACGAGTGGTTTAAACAGCTTTACGGCGAGTCGGAAGGTAAAGATAAAAAGGGTATTTTCCCCGCAAGCGTTATTTTCTCAACCGATTTGCACTCTTTAGGCCAGTATATCCAGGACGGCAGACGCAATCTTTTTGAGACTGTTGTTCTCTTTGATAAATGTAAAAAAGAAATTACTCTCGGTGAAGATCCCACAAACGTTGACGGTCTTAACTTCCTTTCGGGTAAAACCATGGGATTTGTTAACCAAAAGGCGTTTGAGGGTACCGTTCTTGCCCATAACGACGGCGGTGTTCCGAATGTTGTGCTTGATGTTGAGGATATGGACGAAAGCAACTTAGGCTATCTTATCTATTTCCTCGAGAAAGCGTGCGCAATTTCGGGATATATCCTCGGAGTTAATCCCTTTAACCAGCCCGGTGTAGAAAGCTACAAGAAGAATATGTTCGCTCTCTTGGGCAAACCTGGTTTTGAGGACGCCAAAGCGGAATTAGAGGCAAGATTAAAGTAATTTCCAAAAGTATAAATAAGGAGGAGTAAAAGTATGGTTACTTTACTTATCGGAAAAAAAGGTTCAGGAAAAACAAAGAAGCTGATTCAGCTTGCTAACGAGGCTGTCGCGGCTTCTCAGGGTAACGTTGTTGTTATCGAGAAAGGCGCTAAACTTACCTACGATATTACTTCGAAAGCTCGTCTTATCGACACTGACCAGTACGCTATCAAGGGCTACGATATGCTCTTCGGATTTTTAAGCGGAATCTGCGCGGGTAATTACGATGTTACAGATATTCTTATAGACTCAACTTTTAAGATATGTCCCGAAGCAGTAGGCGGACTCGAAGACTTTACAAAGAAACTCCAGGAGTTAAGCGAAAATTCCGACGCTAACTTTGTTGTTCTTATCTCTGCCGCTGAGGAGGAAATCCCGAGCGAACTGAATGTAGTTTGCGAAAAGCTTTAATAAAATAAAATTGCCCGCGTAAGCGGGCTTTTATTTTTGGGTTTTAATCGGTAATATAATCTATTAATTAAATAAGAGATTTCTTACTGTTATTTATGTTGCTCAAGTTTCCAAAGTTTTCCGGAGCTTTAAATTCTAAATAGGACACTAAAAAAGGAACGAAAAACTTGACGCGGAGAATAAAAAAATGTTGAATTTTTTGAAGTTATAGTATATAATAAGTAATGCATTATTTTTTATGAAAGGTTATGGAACTTAATATGAAAAAGGGACTTAAAATTGCTTTTGCTGTTTTAATGACAGCGCTTATTACCGCGCTTTCTGTTTCTTCGGCTTTTGCTGCTAAAGATACTACGGAAATTAACGGAAAAGTTAAAGCTAAAAGCGGAGACACAGTAACATATACCCTGAAACTCGGCGACTGTACCGAAAAGTTAGAGGGAATACAGATGTACGTTTTCTATGATAAAACTTACCTTTCTGTTGACGCAGACTCGCTTAAATTCCCAAACCTTAACGGCGCTGTTAAAAACGCGAATTACAAAGACGGAATCGCGTTCAACTGGACAAGCGTTACCGATTTGGTTGACTTCAGTAAAACTAAAACTCTTATGACTGTTGATTTTAAGGTTAAGAGTACGGGAAAAACTGATATAACTTATTTTATTACCGAAATGTACGGAAAAGATATTACCTATCTTAAAAACTATACCCTTACCTATGATTTGTCCGTAAACGGAAAAGCGGCTGTAAAGGACGAGGTCCCTCCGCTTAGTAAGGATGAGCAGCTTAACAATAAATACCAGGGTTCTTTTACAAACTACGCTGACGGTAAAGGCGAGAAAAACGGTAAAGGAAACTCCCACATTTCCGTAACAGGCGACCACGAAAAGGCTTCTACCATAGATCCTTCCGCTGCTACTTCCGTTACAAAAGACGGAAACCAGAACAATTCCATCGGAACGATTCTTATAATTTTAGGAATTATAGTTGCAATTATTGCGATTATTATCCTCGTAATTCTCAGAAATCATTTCTCAAAAAAGCCTGAAAAGAAGGAAGAATAATAAAATTATTTTTTTACCGGCGGACAAACGTGTATTGTCTGTCGGTAATTTTTTGTGTACTTAATTATAGCTAAAAAAGGCTTTCGTAAAAAATAAATAAAAAAAACACATAATCTTTGTGCAAAATGCCGTTAGTTTTTTAAAAGAATTTTATTGCGAAATTGTAACCAATATTGTATAATAGTCTTAACAAGACTGTGTAACTACGTCTTAATATTTATTTTTTGAAGGAGATTTTCACAATGAAAAGAATTATTTCCATTGCTTTAGCTTTAGTTATGGTTTTATCTGTTGCGGTTGTAGCAGTTTCCGCAGCTGAAGTTAATGACGCAAATGTTGGCGCTGACGGCAACGTTTCCGCAGGCGCGGATACTTCCAGCTCATCTTCAGGCGCGAGTAGCACAATTTACTTCGACGCAAGCGGTTGGAAAAACGTAACACAAGTTTATTGCCATATCTGGAAAAGAGGCGGCGCTTCTTTCTTCAGTTGGATGACTAAGAAAGAAAAATGTACTAAAGAAGGTGACTTGTGGGCTTATGACTGCTCCAAGGTTTCTTTGAAATCAAACGAAGATTATTGCTTATGCTTTGCTGCTGATCCCTCAAAGATTCAGACATACGATACTACTTTCTCTGAGAAATGTTTCGGCGATACAGTTAAGCTTACAGGCAATAAGATTGAGAATCCTGTTGACTCCGAGAAGAAAGCTGACGAAGCTGTATGGACAAAGAATAGCGGTTCCTACGGTCCTCACCTCGCTTTCACATCTATCGGTAACATCGTTGGTTCTAAGCTTTGCCCGAATGAAAAAGGCACAGAAGTTATCGGCGACTGGCTTCCCACATATTATAAGAGCTCGTATGTAAAGCCCGTTGAAGCTCTCGCTAAGGCTTTCCCGAGATTCGGAATCAAGGACGCAAACGACATTACAACAATCTACGCTTATATTCTCCAGAAGAAGACAGGCGAAGATGAAGCTGCTATGAAGAAGATTCTTGAAGACGCTTTCGCAAAGGCTTATCCTTCAAAGAAGGGTGTTAAGATTGATACTAAGAAAGCTAAGTCTCAGGCTGAGTCTATTAAGAAGAACGGCGGTCACGTTACTTCTTCAAGCTCAAGCAGCTCTTCAAGCGCAGGTTCTTCGAGCGGAAGCTCAGGTTCCTACAGCGGCGGTTCTTCTAACAGCTCAGGTTCAGGTTCCGACGGTGAGGAAGATACAATCTTCTTCGTACTCTTTGGAATTATGGCAGCGGCTGCAGGCGTTATGTTCGTAACTCGCAAAAAGAGAACTGAATAATTAAAAAATTAAAGGCTTCCTTCGGGAAGCCTTTTCTATTGTTGATTGATAAGTAGTTAGGTTTTTATTACCGCTAAGTGAAAACTGTTAACAATCGTAAGTATTCGGACAGATTTCATTTATTTTCTCTCTGAGAATTAAAAAATCATTAAACGCGTCGGGCTTTTGATTTGGATTACGCAGAATCGCCGCGGGATGGAACATTGGCATCATAAGGAATTTTCCTTTTTGGAAAAATAATCCGTGTTCCTTTGTGATTCTTAAATCCGGTTTAATCAGTTTCTGCGCTGAAATTCTTCCGAGACATACGATTATTTTCGGATCAATCAGCTTTACCTGATTGCGAAGCCAGTCGATGCACATCTCCTGCTCTTCGGGTTTCGGATCGCGATTGCGCGGCGGACGGCATTTTACAATATTCGCGATGTAAATGTTTTTGTGACGGTCTAAATCCACCGCGTTGAGCATTTTGTCTAAAAGCTTTCCGCCTCGTCCTACGAACGGTTCACCCTGCAAATCCTCGTTTTCGCCCGGACCTTCGCCGATGAAAAGCACGTCGGCTTTTTCGTTTCCGACTCCGACAACAACATTTGTCCGTGTTTCGCAAAGTCCGCACTTTCGGCAGTTTACGCAGTTTTCTTTTAATTCGCTGAAGTTAGTATACATTTTTTCCTCCGTTTTGTTTCAAAAAGCAGTTGTTTTTTTGAAAATGATTTTATCCATATTAATACAGTCGGGAATAGAAGTTTTATAATATGAAAATTCTATCTTCACGACATTTAGTGTTAATTATTAATTGTTAATTATTAATTAATAGAACTGCTCAAAGAGCAATTCTATTATACCTCTTGAATTTTAATCTATAATGAGTTAAAATAACTATAGACCGTTTTTTGCGGAAAATTTTTTAATAGGTGGTTAGAGTAATGAAAATTTTAGTTGAAACCTCAGCCCGTCATCTCCACGTGTCGCGCGCTGATTTTGAGGCTCTTTTCGGAAAAGACGCCCAGCTCACAAATAAAAAAGATTTATCCCAGCCGGGACAGTTCGCTTGCTTTGAGAGAGTTACGGTTGTAGGTCCCAAAGGCGAGCTCAATATGTCAATCTTAGGCCCCGAGCGTCCCGATACTCAGATTGAAGTTTCCTATACCGACGCTCGTAAATTAGGTATCGTTCCTCCCGTGCGCGAGTCGGGTGATGTTAAGGGCTCTCCCGGATGTAAGTTGGTTGGCCCCGAGGGTGAAATTGAGATTGACTGCGGTGTAATCGTAGCTAAAAGACATATTCACCTTACTCCCAAGGACGCTGAGGAAATGGGACTTAAGGAAAAACAGATTGTTTCCGTTAAAGTCGGCACTCCCGGCGCTCGCGAAACTATTTTCGGCGACGTGGTTTGCCGTGTAAGTGAGAAGTACGCTCCTGCTATGCACATTGATACAGATGAAGCTAACGCAGCAGGCGTAGCAGGCAACGTTGAGGGAGAAATAATACCTTAATTCGCAATGCGTAATGCGCAATTCGCAATTAATTATCGGGAAGATTGGAATGACCAATCTTCCCGATTTTATGTTATTCGAAGTAGAAAATTTCCTCAAATTTTTTATCGAGGGCTATACAGAGTATAAGAGCTAATTTCGCCGTAGGGTTAAATTGTCCCGTCTCAATTGAACTTATTGTGTTGCGCGATACGCCGACTATATCCGCGAGCGCTTGTTGCGATAACCCCGCTTGAGTTCGGATTTCTTTTAAGTTGTTTTTTAGTACAAGTTTATCGTCCATAATTCTACCTTGCGTTAAAGCGCAGAAAATGAAGCGCTATAAATCCGACCGCTAAAATAATTTCAAGAATACCGAAAATCAGCTCGTGAATTTTTCTTAGATGAAAATATTTTACGAGAAGTGTAGTTCCTGTCATAGAAAGATATACGCCCCAAAGAGTATAGTTGAATGTTTTACCTAAAAAGAAGATGTCGGTGAACGATAAAACTATACAAAGTAGACCTCCTACAGCAACAGCTTTCTGACTGGCTGACATTATCGCTTCTCTTTCTACAAGGTCAGTGCCCTGATTTTCTTGCCTGCTTTTTTCTAATATTTCATTCTTGTTCATAATTTTACCTCCTGCCAAGTTTACTTTGCAACACTATAATACCACTGCCAAGTAAACTTGTCAAGAGATTTTTATAACTTTTTGAATTTTGTTGACTATAGTGAACGTATGTGTTAATATGATTTTAAGGAGTTGTCCGAAAACGGAGCGGTAGCGTTGCGACCGCCGCCGGTGGCGGATAAAGGGAGCTAACGCGCTGCGCAAAATAAGGAGTATCACGAGTCCGCTCTTAGGACGAGGGAAACGACTATATTTTGGGCTGGACCATTGTTTCCGATTAATAATTAGCTATAAGTATGAAAAATAAAAAAGAGTAACGACCGCAACAGCACATTTAGCGGTCGTTACTAATAAAGATTAAACTAATTGGGGCTGACCGTTTCTTCGGACAACTCCGATTTCTATTTATATTATAGCATATAATAATAATCTGTCAATATGTTAAATTCATTATTGCGAAGAGGATTGAAAAGTAGTGGCACGCGCTTCCGAGCAGCGTAAAGATATGCCAGATTGAATGGAAGTACCGTACCTTTTTAATCGCGTAGAAAATTACCCCGACGGTGTAGAATATTCCGCCTGCGATTAAAAGCCAAAGCGATAATGAGTTCATAACGTTCAAAAGCGGCTGAATCGCGAAAATTATTACCCAGCCCATAGCGATATAGCATACTACCGAGGGCTTGCGGAATCTTTCAAGGTCGATTGAGTTGAGAATAATTCCGATAATTGCCGCGCCCCAGACTATTCCGAAAAGTATCCAGCCGATAGTTCCGCGTAAAATCGAAATCGTAATCGGAGTATATGTGCCTGCGATTAAAAAGAAGATTGTATTGTGGTCCATAATGCGGAAAAACTTTTTCGCTTTTTCGTTTGTAATTGAGTGGTAAAGCGTGCTCATACAGTAGAGGATGATAAGGCTCGCGCCGAATATGGCGCTGCCGACTACCGACCACGCGTCGCTGTAAATCGCCGATAAAACAATCAGCACCGCTGTTCCTCCGAGCGCAAGGAGCGTTCCGAGACCGTGAGTAACCGAGCTGAAAATTTCTTCGCCGAGCGTATATCGTTTAAATTTCATAATTACACCTCAATGCAATTATAATATATTATTACAAGTATATCAATATACAAATCGGAGATAATAGATAATAAAAATGAGGTGATAAAATGATTAACGATGAAAAAATGCTGCAATTTATAATGAAAAACGCCGAGATGGGATGCCTCGGTATAAACGACGTAAAGCCCTACGCGGACGGCCCGGGGTTAAGAAACGCTCTGCGTTCGCAAAATTTAGAGTACGGACGTATTTACCACAACGCTTATAATATTATGAAACACAGAGGCTATTCGCCCTCGAAAGTCGGCAGATTTGTTTCTGCTGTCGCAAGCGCAAAAACAAGGCGCGAGATGAAAAACGACAGCTCAAATTCCCATATCGCCGAGATGATGATTCAGGGCAATACAATGGGCGTACAGAAAATCGCCCAGCATATCCGGCAGTATAGCGGAAATAACGAGATTGTGCAAAACCTCGCGAATAAACTTATGAGCACCGAGCAGGCGAATATCGAGCAGATGAAATCATTTTTGTAAAATAAAAACGAAAGTTAATAGGTAATAAGTAATAGTTAAAAGTTTCGGTCGTGCAGATAGCGTGATATTTTTTAATGTTATTTGCCCGGCCGAATTAATATTTCGATTGCGCGAAAAAATGCAATGATAAACGCTCGAAATGACAACGATAAAAAAACCGCCGTTTATGTATCTTTCCTGTTCGGAGAACTTTTCCGAAGGCGGCTTTGGCTGTCGGGGCTCCCGACAAAAAAAGCTTGACAAATAACCGTGTTTTTGCTAAAATATTTTATTGTCGGATATTGTGAGTTGCTATAGTTTTTTGCTATCTAAAATATCCGAAATCGCCGATAAAATATGCTTTTTATTGTGCGATTTGACATTGTTTGTTTTACGGTTTTCTAAAAGACCGTTAAAATAAAAATTTAAAAAGAAGGAGGAGAAATATGCCAACATTTAACCAGCTTGTTCGCAAGGGCAGACAGGTATCTGAAAAGAAGGCAAAGGCGCCCGCACTTTTAAGGGGCTGGAACTCTCAGAAGAATCGTCCGATTGACCAGACTTCCCCGCAAAAGAGAGGCGTATGTACTGCTGTAAAGACAGCTACCCCGAAAAAGCCTAACTCAGCGCTTCGTAAGATCGCCAGAGTAAGACTTTCAAACGGTATCGAAGTCAGTTCCTATATTCCCGGCGTGGGCCACAATCTTCAGGAGCACTCAGTTGTTCTTATAAGAGGCGGCCGTGTTAAGGACTTGCCCGGTGTACGTTATCATATTATCAGAGGTACCCTTGATACTCAGGGTGTATCCGGACGTATGCAGGCTCGTTCAAAGTATGGCGCAAAGCGCCCAAAAGCAGGTAAAAAATAAGGAAATGACAAACCGTTTAATCTAAGTAATTAAACTTGTATTGCTACAAGATATTCATGTCTTGTTGGCATACGGGAGTTTGTCGCTTTCGAGTACCTATGATATCTCAATTATTGTGAAGGAGGGAAGCAAAGTGCCAAGAAGAGGTTCTATTGCAAAGCGTGATGTATTACCTGATCCGCTTTATAATTCAAAACTGGTAACTCGTCTTATCAACAACATTATGCTCGACGGTAAAAAGGGTGTTGCCCAGAAAATCGTTTACGGAGCGTTTGATATTGTTGCTGAAAAGACAGGAAAAGACCCGCTTGAGGTCTTTGAACAGGCAATGGAAAGTGTTATGCCTGTTCTCGAGGTAAAAGCTCGCCGTGTCGGCGGTGCTACTTACCAGGTTCCGATTGAGGTTCGTCCCGCCAGACGCCAGACTTTAGGTCTCCGCTGGATCACAACCTACTCGAGAACCCGCAGCGAGAAAACAATGAAAGAAAGACTTGCCGGCGAAATCTTAGACGCTGTTAACAGCACAGGTGCCGCGTTCAAGAAGCGCGAAGATACTCATAAGATGGCTGAAGCTAACAAGGCTTTCGCACATTACAGATGGTAATATGGTAATTTAGGAGGATATTTAATGTCAAGACAAGTATCACTCGAACAAACCAGAAACATCGGTATTATGGCGCATATCGACGCCGGTAAAACCACTACAACAGAGCGTATCCTGTTCTATACAGGTATCAACCATAAAATCGGCGAAACTCACGACGGAGCTTCGACTATGGACTGGATGGTACAGGAGCAGGAAAGAGGTATCACAATTACCTCCGCCGCTACAACTTGTTTCTGGAAAGACAGCAAAAACGATGATGTAAGAATCAATATTATCGACACACCCGGACACGTTGACTTCACAGTAGAAGTTGAGCGTTCTTTAAGAGTTCTTGACGGATCCGTAACTGTACTTTGCGCAAAGGGCGGCGTTGAGCCTCAGTCCGAGACTGTATGGCGCCAGGCTGATACCTACGGCGTACCGAGAATGGTTTACGTTAACAAGATGGACATTATGGGCGCGGATTTCTACCACGTTGTTCAGATGATGAAGGACAGACTTAAATGTAACGCTGTTCCGATTCAGCTTCCTATCGGTGTGGAAGATACATTCAAGGGTATTATCGACCTCGTAACCATGACCGCTGAGGTTTATTATGACGACCTCGGTCAGGATATGAGAGAAGAAGAAATTCCCGAGGATATGAAAGACCTCGCGCAGAAGTACCACGACGAGCTCATCGAGTCTGTTGCTGAACAGGACGAAGCTCTTATGGAAAAATACTTCAACGGTGAGGAACTTTCAGTCGAGGAGATTAAGGCTACAATTCGTAAATGTACAATCGAAAATACAATGGTTCCCGTAACCTGCGGTACATCCTACCGCAATAAGGGCGTACAGAAGCTTTTAGACGCGATTGTTGACTATATGCCCGCTCCCACGGATATCCCCGCTATCAAGGGCGAGGATGTCGAGACAGGCGAAGAGGTAGACCGTCACGCCAGCGATGACGAGCCGTTCTCCGCTCTCGCTTTCAAGATCGCTACCGACCCCTATGTAGGTAAGCTCTGCTTCTTCCGTGTATATTCCGGTAAGGTAGACGCGGGTACCACCGTATTCAATTCCGTAAAGGGCAACA
>CADBCC010000023.1 GCA_902793125.1 uncultured Ruminococcus sp. | reverse complement strand
AAGCAGCAGGTAAGAAAGTCGGCAACGTTCAGTATAATGCAAAGACACTTACAAAGGTTGTTAAGATTAAAGTAAAATAAGACTTTAAAAAAGGCTTCCTTTTCGGGAGCCTTTTAATTATATTATTTCTAAAATAAAAATCGTACGCGTTATGCGTACGATTTTTTACTTTACTTTAATTTTACATTTAAGCTTCTTTCCGTTTTTAACGGCTGTTATTGTACAGCTGCCTTTCTTTAAAGCTTTAACCTTGCCTTTCGAAGTAACTTTAGCTATCTTTTTATTCGAGCATTTATAAGTTATTTTTCCGCTTCCGTAATAAACCTTAAGCTTAAAGGACTTTCCTTTTTTAAGCGTTTTTGAGCTGTACTTTAAAAGCGGGAGGACTGTGTATTTGCTTCCCGAAAACTTTATCATTTTAGAAAGCTTTGTTTTCGTGAGGTTCTTATTCTTCCTGTTCGTATAAACAGCGGAACCGCTGAACTTAACGCCGACAAAATTCTTGCTTTTGGATTCGGGGAGTTTTAAAACGCGCTTTGTCTTTCCTGTTGATAGATTATAGCGGTACAGAGAACGCTTACCGTTAAATAAAAGATACTTTCCGTTTGACTCGCAGAGGTTGCAGTAAGACTTCCCTACCTTTGTACCGTTGCTGTATTTCCACACATCTTTAATTACTTTAATACGTTTTTTGGAGCTTCCGCTTTTTCTCATTAAGGCGGAATATTTCTTTTTATATTTATTATCGAAATAATAATATTTTCCCTTATAAACCGCAATCTGGCTTATAATGTTTCTGAAAAACGAGCCGTTGTACTTGGAAGACGAGCAACAGTACGCGGACGAGTAGGTAATATCGCTCGTATAACCGCTGTGGTACGTTGACTTATAGCTTTTAAGCTTTGAGTCGGAAATTAAAAAGAATTTATGTCTTACATATCCCGGGGTGTCGGGCATCGGGTCGTCGGAAGTTACGTCAACGTGATACCAGCTTCCGCCGAGTTTTACAAGACTCCAGCAATGCTGTTTCGCCTCGTTGTTCAGGCATTTGCTGTCAACTCCGACGAGCGAAAGCAGATATGAGTACGCCCTGCAGTAGCCCTCGCAGATTCCTTTACCCGCAACGATAACGTTATACGCGGTGAATGATTTTAAGTTTTCTTCTTTGTACTTGCAGTTAAGGGCGATTCTGTCGTGGAGCACCAGCGCTTTCTGGAAGTCCGAATAAGAGGAGTCGATTCCCGATATAAGCTTATTCGCGGCGTTATTAAACTTATTAATATACGACGGGATTTTACCTGTATCAAAAATATACTGGGGTTTAAGAATCGCCACGGTATCCGTGCTTTTGTCATACTGATAAGGAATGTACGCGGAGTTAACATAAAAGATTTCGGGATAATCAAACATAATCGAACGGTATATATAGATTATATCTTTAGTCGAAACCCCGTAAACGGATATATCAATCTGCGTTTTCTGCTGTTTTAACTGCGAGGCGATGTACTGCTCTACCTCGCTGTAGTAAGTCTTAACGTCGGAAATAAACGGATATATTATTCCGCCCGAGGTTTTTGCCGAGGTTGACGCGGGTACAACCGCCGCCGAAATAATTAAAACAAGTATTAATGATATAATAATTTTTAATATTTTCATTTTATCACCCATAGTATTATAACGTATTTTTTTAAATAATACAATTAAAAGTATGTGATTTTTTTATGAAAAACTGTTGACAAGATTATAAATCGATGTTATAATGCCTATTAAGTTAGTAGGAATACTAAGTTTTAAAAAGGAGTATGTATATGATATTACGTAATGTTCACGAGCGATGTTGACCTTAAAGTAAAAAATTCGGACTGAAACTATATTATTAATTATTTTAAGGAGATTAACATTATGAAAATTTACGAAAGAATTACCGATTTAATCGGAAAAACACCCTTACTCGAACTCAAAAACCACGAAAAAAACAACAGCCTTGAAGCTAAAGTTATCGGAAAATTAGAATACTTTAACCCCGCCGGAAGCGTAAAAGACAGAATCGCCAAAGCGATGATTGACGAAGCGGAAGAAAAAGGAATACTTAAAGAGGACTCGGTTATTATCGAACCGACCAGCGGTAACACGGGAATCGGACTCGCTTCCACAGCTTCCTCAAGAGGCTACAGAATTATCCTTACAATGCCCGAAACAATGAGCATTGAACGCAGAAACCTCTTAAAAGCATACGGCGCTGAGCTTGTGCTCACCGACGGCGCTAAGGGAATGAAGGGCGCGATTGCGAAAGCGGATGAATTAGCGAACGAAATCCCGAACAGCTTTATCCCCAGCCAGTTTACAAACCTCGCGAATCCCAAAGCGCATATTGAGACCACAGGTCCCGAAATCTGGGAAGATACCGACGGCAAGGTTGATATTTTCGTAGCGGGCGTCGGTACGGGCGGAACCGTATCGGGCGTAGGCGAATATCTTAAAAGCAAAAACCCGAACGTAAAGATTGTAGCCGTTGAACCCGCTTCCTCCCCTGTTCTCTCAAAGGGAACTCCCGGACCTCATAAAATTCAGGGTATCGGCGCGGGATTCGTTCCCGATACATTAAACACCGAAATCTACGACGAAATAATCGCGGTGGAAAACGAGGACGCTTTTAAAACAGGAAGAAGCCTCGCTAAAAGCGAAGGCCTGCTCGTAGGTATTTCATCGGGTGCCGCTGTATTCGCGGCTACAGAGCTTGCGAAACGTCCCGAAAACAAGGGCAAAATAATCGTAGCCCTCCTCCCCGACACAGGCGAACGCTATCTTTCCACACCGATGTTTTCGGAAAGCTGAGATTTAGATGTTAAAAGTTAACAGTTAACAAAAATGCACCTGATTGCTCAGGTGCATTTTTTTCTTATAATCTTCAATTTAAATAACGTAGTCGTTCGCGTAGCTTTCCTGTTTTTTATCGACAATATCCTGTAAAGTAATACCGTCTAAATAATTTGTTACAACATCCTTTAACCCCTGCCAGACGAATAAAGTCGCGCATTCGTCGCTTCGTTCGCAGTTGATTTCGTTTTCGTCGTCAATACAAGCAAGCGGAGATAAAGTGCCCTCGGTAATGCGGATAATCTCGCCCACCGTACATTTATCGGGAGATACCGCTAATTTATAACCGCCCTGGAATCCGCGGTTAGTCTGCAAAATATGCGATTTATTAAGCACGGTAACAATCTGTTCAAGATATTTTTTAGAGATATTCTGGCGGTTAGCTATATCTTTAAGCGCGATAAAACCGTCGTTTTTATGCTCAGCCAAGTCAACGAGCATTCTAAGCGCGTATCTTCCTTTTGTAGAAATTCTCATTCTTCTCATCTCCAAATTTATCTTTCCCTATTAATATACCACAAATTTAATAGGTTTTCAAGATTTTTGTTGCGTTATCGAATAAAGTCGAGTATAATAGTAGGGAAACATAATTATTCCTGTACGGAGATGAAACTTATGAAAAATACGGAAAAGAAAGTTGATATGATTTTAGAAAGCTACAATAAGTACGAGCTTACAAACCGTATCGGCGAGGACCATATTGTAAGCCGTGATATTCTTATCCTGCTTGTAAAGGAGCTGAGGAAGCTTCTCTTCCCCGGTTACTTCGACAATAAAAAGGTAAAAGATGAATACGTAAGGTTTTATATCGGCGAAAAGCTTGAGTATATTGAGTACAACCTCACAAAGCAGGTTGAGCGCGCTTTAAAAAACGAGGGCTCAACCGAGGACAACAGCGCTAAGGCTGAGGAAATTGTCGAAAAATTTATCGACAGAATCCCCGCTATCCGCGATTATCTTAACACCGATATAATAGCCGCCTACAACGGCGATCCCGCGGCGTACAGCAACGACGAGATAATTTTCTGCTACCCCGGGGTTTTCGCGATAAGCGTTTACAGAATAGCCCACGAACTCTGGCTTTTGGGCGTTCCGATGATTCCGAGAATTATCTCCGAATACGCCCACAACCTTACGGGTATCGACATCCACCCGGGCGCTACAATCGGAAAATATTTCTTTATCGACCACGGAACGGGTATTGTTATCGGCGAAACCACCGTTATCGGCGACAACGTAAAGATTTACCAGGGTGTAACCCTCGGCGGTCTTTCAACCCGAAAAGGCCAGAAGCTTAAAGGCGTTAAGCGCCACCCGACTATCGGCAACAACGTAACAATCTACTCCAACACAAGTATTTTAGGCGGAGAGACGATTATCGGCAACGACGTCGTAATCGGCGGCAACGCGTTTATTATTCAGTCGATTCCCGAGGGTATGAAGGTTAATATCCGCAACCCCCAGCTTGAGTACAGCGTAGATAAAAAATACGCCGACGGCTTTTTAGATTATAGTATTTAACCGGGGAGCCCCCGGTGACGGTGCCGCCTTTGGTAAAGTTTTACTGAACCAAAAAGTTCATCAACGGCGGTCAGGAGCCCTGACTGCCAAAGCCGCCTTTGGTTGAGTTCCCTGTTCAGGAAAGATTCATCAACGGCGGGGTTATCATTGATATTATTATTCTTTCATTAAGAAAAACATTTAAAAACCGTGCAGAATTTGCACGGTTTTTTCTTTTATGTAATTTTAAAACTATGGCGCAATTTTTAAATTCACTTCTTTTTCTTTTCGGGAAGGTCGTCGTACATAGCGTTTATTAAATCCGAAAGAAAAATCCTGTCGTCGATATTCTCGACGAGTATCATATCTTTAGCGCCCTCATACGGTGTTTCGTAAATCGGGCTCGAAATCATAGCCAAAGCTGATTTAACGGGCTTAATTAAAAATCGGTCGTCGTAAATTCCGCCGAAAATCTTTCCTTTATAATATAGAATATACTCCCCCATCATCTTGCGATAAGAAATATCCTCAAGCTCGCTGAGCTGTTCTAATATAAAATCCAAATACTCTTTACTCGAAGCCATAATGCACCTAACTTTCATTTACTATCTTTCCCGAGATATGCTCGGGCGTTAGCTTTAATAACAACGTCGCTTTCGCGAATTTCTTTATTTCATTTTCGATATAGCTTTCGTCCGATGTGAATTTACAGGACAGCCTTCGGCTTATATCAACTACAGTATCCATATCGTCAATAGTTTCGATTTTGCCGAATACAATAACGCTCTTTATATTCAGCGCCCAGTCGTTTTCTTTTTTATATCCCGTATCATAAACGCAGAACGAGACTTTTTTGCAGTTTTTTAAAGCGTCAAGTTTGTGTCCTTTTTTACCGCAGTGAAAATACAGACAGCCGTCGTCTTCATTATAATAATGATTTATCGGAAATCCGTATGGATAACCCATATCCCCTATAACGGACAGTACTCCTCGTTTTTCATTCTTTAAAAGAAATATACAATCTTCTTCCGATAATTTCTGCTTTTTTCTAAGCATTTCCCTAAACATAATATCACCGTAATATATTATAAAGTATTATAAAAGCAATTTCAAGACGCAAAAAAGCCCCGGAATTTTCCGGGGCTTTTATTTAAGTTTCTATTACTTAGAAGCGATAGCGGCCTGAGCGGCAGCAAGACGAGCGATAGGAACTCTGAACGGTGAACATGATACATAATCAAGACCGATCTTGTGGCAGAACTCAACGGATGAAGGATCTCCGCCGTGCTCACCGCAGATACCGCAGTGGAGTTCGGGACGGGTAGCCTTACCCTTTTCGATAGCCATTTCCATAAGCTGGCCAACGCCTGTCTGGTCTAACTTAGCGAACGGATCGTTCTCGAAGATCTTAGCGTCATAGTAAGCGTCTAAGAACTTACCGGCGTCGTCACGGCTGAAGCCGAATGTCATCTGAGTAAGATCGTTAGTACCGAAGCAGAAGAACTCAGCCTCTGTAGCGATCTGATCAGCTGTAAGAGCAGCTCTCGGGATCTCGATCATTGTACCAACTTCGTACTTAAGGTCAGCGCCTGCCTTAGCGATTTCAGCGTCGGCAGTCTCAACAACGAACTGCTTAACATATTTAAGCTCTTTTGTATCGCCTGCTAAAGGAATCATAATCTCGGGAACTAAGTTCCAATCGGGATGAGCCTTTGAAACATTGATAGCAGCGCGGATAACAGCTCTTGTCTGCATCTTAGCGATTTCGGGATATGTTACGGCAAGACGGCATCCGCGATGTCCCATCATCGGGTTGAACTCGTGGAGGCTGTCGATAATAGCCTTAATCTGCTCAACTGTCTTACCCTGTGAGTCAGCTAACTTCTTAATATCTTCTTCCTCTGTGGGAACGAACTCGTGGAGAGGAGGATCTAAGAAACGGATAGTAACGGGGCATCCCTCGAGTGCTTCGTAGAGAGCCTCGAAGTCGCTCTGCTGTACGGGGAGAATCTTAGCTAAAGCAGCTTCTCTTTCTTCTACTGTATCGGAACAGATCATCTCGCGGAACGCGTCGATTCTGTCGCCTTCGAAGAACATGTGCTCTGTACGGCAAAGACCGATTCCCTCGGCGCCTAACTCTCTTGCCTTCTTAGCGTCGGCGGGAGTATCGGCGTTAGTTCTTACTTTAAGAACTCTGTACTTATCAGCCCAATCCATGATGCGTCCGAACTCGCCCGCGATTTTAGCGTCAACAGTCGGGATAGCGCCGTCATAGATATTACCTGTAGTACCGTCGAATGAAATTATATCGCCCTCGTGGTAAGTTTTACCGCCGAGTGTAAATACTTTATTATCTTCGTCCATATTGATTGCGGAGCAGCCGGATACGCAGCAGGAACCCATACCGCGGGCAACAACGGCAGCGTGGGAAGTCATACCGCCTCTAACTGTAAGGATACCCTGAGCGGCTTTCATACCCTCGATATCCTCGGGAGAAGTCTCTAAACGAACGAGTACAACCTTTTCGCCTCTGTCAGCCCATTCCTTAGCGTCGTCGGCAGTAAATACAATTTTACCGCAAGCAGCGCCGGGAGCCGCGCCTAAAGCCTTACCGATAGGCTCAGCCTTCTTAACAGCCTCAGCGTCAAACTGGGGATGGAGAAGTGTATCGAGGTTACGAGGATCGATCATAGCAACCGCTTCTTCTTCGGTTCTCATACCCTCGTCAACGAGGTCGCACGCAATCTTAAGAGCAGCCTGAGCAGTTCTCTTACCGTTACGTGTCTGGAGCATAAAGAGTTTACCGTGTTCAACTGTGAACTCCATATCCTGCATATCTCTATAGTGATTTTCAAGAGTCTGGCAAACCTGAGTAAACTGGTTGAAAGCTTCGGGGAACTTTTCTTCCATTTCGCTGATGTGCATAGGTGTACGAACACCCGCAACAACGTCTTCACCCTGAGCGTTTGTAAGGAACTCACCGAAGAGGCCCTTAGCGCCTGTAGCGGGATCACGTGTAAACGCAACGCCTGTACCGCAGTCGTCGCCCATATTACCGAACGCCATCATCTGTACGTTAACGGCAGTACCCCAAGAATAAGGAATATCGTTATCACGACGGTATACATTCGCGCGGGGGTTGTCCCAGGAACGGAATACAGCCTTAACAGCTTCGATAAGCTGTACCTTAGGATCTGTGGGGAAGTCCTCGCCGATTTTAGCTTTATATTCAGCCTTGAACTGTTCAGCAAGAGTTTTAAGATCCTCAGCAGTAAGATCAACGTCCTGAGTAACACCCTTCTCAGCCTTCATCTTGTCGATGAGTTCTTCGAAGTATTTCTTACCAACTTCCATAACAACGTCGGAGAACATCTGGATAAATCTTCTGTAGCAGTCATATGCCCAGCGAGCATTGCCTGAAGCTTCAGCCATATACTCAACAACGTCCTCGTTAAGGCCGAGGTTAAGAATTGTGTCCATCATACCCGGCATTGAAGCGCGGGCGCCTGAACGTACGGAAACGAGAAGCGGATTGGTTTTATCACCGAATTTCTTTCCTGTGATGCCTTCCATTTTCTCGATATGTTCCATAATCTGGCCCATAATCTCATCGTTAATCTGTCTGCCGTCCTCATAGTACTGAGTACAAGCCTCTGTAGAGATTGTGAATCCCTGAGGAACAGGAAGACCTAAATTTGTCATCTCAGCAAGGTTAGCACCTTTACCGCCGAGAAGTTCACGCATTGAAGCGTCGCCTTCAGTAAACAAATAAACCCATTTGTTTGCCATAGAATTACCTCCTAATAATAAGTAATTTTTTGATACAGCGATTTATTTTATATATAAATCCGTACCGACTCTTACAGTCTTGGATATATTATAACAAAACTAATTGAAAATTGGAATATTATTTTGAAAAAATTTGCAATAAATGTTGATAAATTTTTCCAAATATTATGTATAAAACAAATAAAATATATTTTTTTTACAATTTAGGGTTGAAAAATTACCAATCTGTGAGATAATGAAGATGTATAATTGTGAAAAATAGGGGGTATTATCTTTGAACAAGTGCGCGGTTATCCTCGCGGGCGGCGAAGGAAAACGAATGAAAATGAATAAACCGAAGCCCTTAGCGGAAGTTTTAGGTAAACCTATGCTTGAGTGGGTTTTAAACTCGGTAAGAAACGCGGGTATTGAAAACATCTGCGTGATTAAAGGATTCGGCAAGGAATATATGGACGACTTTTTAAGCTCGCTTGATTTTGTCGTTGAAACTGCTTACCAGGCGGAAAGACTCGGCACAGGCCACGCCGTTATGCAGGCTAAAGACTTCTTAAAGGAAAATAAAGGAAGCGTTGTAATTCTTAACGGCGACGCCCCGTTTATGGACAGCAATACAATTAAGGACTCGTTCGAGTTCCATTTAAGCGAAAACAACGCGGCTACCGTAATCTCCGCCAAGGTGGACGACCCTACAGGCTACGGAAGAATTGTACGCGACGAAAACGGAAACCTTAAAACAATCGTCGAGCAAAAGGACGCCGACGAAAAAACCGCCGCTATAAACGAAGTTAACTCGGGCGGATTCTGGTTTGATACCGAAAAGCTCCTTTCCGTTCTCGGCGAGATTAAATCCGACAACAACGCCAAGGAATATTACCTGCCCGACGCTCTTAAACTTCTTTTAAAGAAAAATGAGAAAATCGGCGCGTTTACCGCAAAAAGCCCCGACACAGTCCTCGGCGCCAACGACCCCGCTCAGCTGAAGGAGCTTGAGCAGATAGCTCTTAATAAAGGCTACAGGTGCTGATTAATGACCTATAAAAAGGCTTACCGTATTGTAAAAATTGCCGTTACGATTTTTATGATTGCGCTTTTTATAATAACAGATTCGGTTGTATTTTATTACGGCGACTATATTCTCTATCTGATTTTTATACCGATTGAGGTTCTTTTCGTCCTGCTGTGGATATTTTTAATCAAGCACAACAAAAACTCGGTAGTTAAAATAAATACCGACAAAGGCAGAATCGAAATAATCACGCTCGGCAAAGATTACAAAACCACCGCCGATAAAATCACCGTAAAAAAAGGGAATTTCAGCTATTTCCTATATTTCTCAAATATAAAACTGAGAGCCAACAGTTCAAATAAAAGCGTCCAAAGCTTTCTATATAAATATCAGAATATTTACAGAAAATCCGAATTTTAATGTTGAAAAATTTTTCAGGTAAAAGGGAGAGAGAAAATGAATTTTCACGGAAAAGACATCAAAATTTTCGCAGGCAACTCAAATTTGTCTGTAGCGAAAGAAATCGCAAACCAACTCGGTTTACCGCTCGGAAAATCGGTATGTAAAAAGTTTTCCGACGGAGAAATCGCCGTTTCAATCGACGAATCCGTCCGCGGATCGGAGTGCTTTATTGTTCAGTCAACCTGTACTCCCGTAAACGACAATCTTATGGAAATGCTTATTATGATTGACGCGATGAGAAGAGCTTCCGCTGCCCGTATTACAGCCGTTATGCCCTATTTCGGCTACGCGCGCCAGGACAGAAAAGCTAAACCCCGTGATCCGATTTCATCCAAGCTCTGCGCTGACCTTATTACAGCCGCCGGAGCCGACAGACTCCTTACAATGGATCTCCACGCAAACCAGATTCAGGGCTTCTTCAACATTCCCGTTGACCACCTTAAGGGTTCGGGAATACTCGCGAGACATATGAAAAAAGTTGTCGGCGATAATAAAGATGACTATGTAGTTGTTTCTCCCGACTTAGGTTCCGTAACACGCGCAAGAAACTTCGCGAGCCGTATCGGAACATCTTTGGCTATTATTGATAAACGCCGTCCGAAAGCTAATGTTTCCGAAGTTATGAACATTATCGGCGACGTTAAAGGAAAGAAAGTTATTATCCTCGACGATATGATTGATACAGCGGGCACGCTTTGCAACGGCGCCAAGGCTATTGTTGAAAAAGGCGGCGCTACCGAAGTTACAGCCTGCGCGACTCACGCCGTACTCTCGGGTCCCGCGGTTGAAAGAATCAAGGACTCCGTAATCAGCAAGGTTGTTTTACTCGACACGGTTCCGCTTCCCGAAGAAAAGAAAATCGACAAGTTCACGGTTCTACACACCGCTCCCCTGTTCGCGGAAGCTATCGCGAGAATTTATAACGACCACAGTTTTACAGCGGCATTTGATTAAAACAAACGGAGCGAAAGCTCCGTTTATTTTAATTTTCAATTTTTTGGAGGTATTATGTTTGGCAAGAAAAAGTTTTCCAACAACTCTATAGAATTTTTGGTTGTCGGACTCGGAAACCCCGACCGCAAATACGAAAACACCCGCCATAACTCGGGTTATATTATGCTTGACTATATCGCAGACGAGCTATCGGCAAGAGTAAACAGGGTGAAATTTAAGTCAACGGTCGGCGAAGCCAATATAAACGGGCACAGGGTTCTTCTTATGAAGCCCTCAACCTATATGAACAGCAGCGGTCAGGCGGTTGTCGAAGCGATGAATTTCTACAAAATCCCCGCGGAAAATGTTATAATATTATTGGACGACATCAACTTAGACGTTGGGAAAATGCGAATCCGCGCCAAAGGAAGCGACGGCGGCCAGAACGGTATGAAAAATATAATTTACCTCAGCGGAAAAGATACTTTCCCGAGGGTAAAAATCGGAATAGGAAAAAAGCCCAATCCCGAATACGACTTGGCGGCGTGGGTGCTTTCGAAGTTTACGAAGGATGAATTAAAAACCCTCGAAACGGTTGCCGAAAACACATTCGAAGCCGTAAAGCTTATTACGGACGGTAAAATTTCCGAAGCGATGAACAGATACAACTGATATGAAATTCCTCTCAGAAGTCCTTAGCAATAACGCGGAATACCGAAAAATCGTAAAAGCGATTAAACCCGGATCGAGCGTTTGCGTTACCGGGCTAACCGAAATCCACAAATCAATATTAATTAATTCGCTCTGCCAAAATTTTAGTGTCAGAGCCTTTTGTGTTGCAAATGACGAGCAAAAAGCCCAGACAATTGTAAACGACCTTTGCTCGATGGGATTAAAAGCGCTCTTTTATCCGTCAAGAGATTTTATCTTCCGCGAGATAAGCGGTAAGTCGGGAGATTACGAACATCAGCGCCTAAACGTGCTTTATAAAATGCTCACAGGCGAGTACGACGTTGTAGTTAGCTGTCTTGACGCAGCTTCGCAGTACACCATCCCTCCAAAGTCGCTTAAAGATTCCGTTCTTAATTTAAAAGTCGGACTTGAGACTTCAACCGAAAAATGTGTTAAGGCGCTTACTTTGCTCGGTTATCAGCGCTTTGACCAGGTTGACGGAATCGGGCAGTTTTCGCTAAGAGGCGGAATACTCGACTTCTTTATGCCCGACAGCGAAAATCCCGTAAGAGCCGAATTCTGGGGCGACGAGATAACAGGGCTTAATTATTTTGACATTGAAACCCAGCGCAGAATTGAAAAAATTGACAATATTATTTTAACTCCCTCAACGGAAATAATAATTGACGATAAAGATAAATTAGCGGATAAGATTAATAAAAAAGCTTCCCTGTTAAAAAGCGGAAGCCAGCAAAAAGCAAAGGAAGTCCTTTTAAACGAAGCTCAGAGAATCCGCGACGGACTGAGCATTTCCTCAATCGACAAGTTTATAGGGCTTATTTACGAAAAGCCCGCTACCCTTTTCGACTATCTTGACAAAGACGGAATTATTTTTGTTTCCGAATACAAAAACGTTAAGGAACGCGCTAAGGCGCTCGACTTCCAGTTTCAGGATACATTAAGCGAATACTTTAAAGAGGGAACTTTATGCAGAGGTTTCGAAACTTATTCGCTCAATTTTAATTCTTCTATAGAATTAATAAGAAAAAGTCCCTCGGTATTTATAGATACATTCGCGGGAGGAAAATACGACTTCCCCTTAAAAGAATATGTAAATATTACCGCAAAGCAAATCGGTCTGTGGAACGGCTCAATCAAGTATATTCAGGACGATTTGGACGATTATATTAAAAACGGATACACCGTCGCGGTTTTGGCGGGAACATTTAAAAGCGCGGACAACTTAGCTAATAACCTGCGCAAGCTCAACTACCCCGCCCAACTTATCAAAGAGGCGGATAAAATCGCTCCCAAGGGACTTTATATCATTCCCGGAGCGCTTTCGTCGGGATTTGAATTCCCCTCGGAAAAGTTCGCGCTCATAAGCCAGGGGCTTGTAAACGCTTATAAACCGAAACGTAAAATTCGAAAAAAGAATAATAACGGCCAGGAAATATACAGCCTTTCCGAGCTGAACAAGGGCGATTACGTAGTCCACAGCACCCACGGAATCGGCATTTTCAGCGGTATTCAGAAAATGAATATCCACGGAATTACAAAGGATTATATCCGCGTTGAATACGCGAAAGGCGATGTGCTTTATGTTCCCGTAACACAGCTTGACTTAGTCGCGAAATACATCGGTCCGAAAGAGGACTCAAGGGTTAAAATCAGCAGGCTCGGCTCGACCGAATGGCAGAAAACCAAGTCAAGAGTAAAGGCTTCCGTTAAAGATATCGCGAAAGAACTCATTGAGCTTTACTCTCAGCGTATGCAGTCCGAAGGCTACGCTTTTTCGAGCGACGGCGAATGGCAGAGAGATTTTGAGCTTAAATTCGAGTACGAAGAAACCGAAGACCAGCTTAAATGCTGTGACGAGATAAAAAACGATATGACGCGTATTCAGCCTATGGACAGGCTTTTGTGCGGCGACGTCGGATTCGGAAAAACCGAGGTCGCTCTGCGCGCGGCTTTCCGCTGCGTAAGCGACTCAAAACAATGCGCCCTGCTCTGCCCCACTACCATACTCGCGTGGCAGCATTACCAGACGGTTTTAAAACGCTTTGAGGGTTATCCCGTAAAAATCGAGCTTCTCTCGCGTTTTCGAACCCCGAAACAGCAAAAAGAAATTATTAATCAGCTCGCAAGGGGCGATATAGATTTTATTATAGGAACTCACAGGCTCGTACAGAAAGACGTTGTTTTCCGCGACCTCGGACTCGCAATCATTGACGAGGAACAGCGTTTCGGCGTAAAGCAGAAGGAACGCTTTAAGGAGCTAAGGAAAAATATCGACGTGCTTACGCTTTCGGCTACGCCTATTCCGAGAACTTTAAATATGGCGATGAGCGGTATCAGGGATATGTCGGTAATCGAAGAAGCCCCGCAGGACAGACACCCCGTACAGACCTATGTGCTTGAATACGACAGCGCGGTACTCAACGAAGCAATAAGAAGAGAATTAAGGCGCGGCGGCCAGGTATTTTACCTTTACAACCGCACCGAAACAATCGAAGCTAAAGCCGCCGCGATAAGAGAAGCTGTTCCCGAAGCGCGTATCGCGGTAGCCCACGGTAAAATGGACGAAAAACAGCTCTCGTCAATCTGGCGCGATATGCTTGAGCAGGAAATAAACGTTTTAGTCTGCACAACGATTATAGAAACAGGCGTAGATCTCCCGAACGCCAACACCCTGATTATTGAAAACGCCGACAGGATGGGGCTTTCACAGCTTCACCAGATAAGAGGAAGAGTCGGACGCTCAAGCCGTAAAGCCTACGCGTACTTTACTTTTCCTCCCCACAAAAGTCTCACCCCTATCTCCACAAAACGTCTTAACGCAATCCGCGAGTTTACGGAATTCGGCTCAGGCTTTAAAATCGCGATGCGTGATTTAGAGCTTAGAGGCGCGGGAAATATCCTCGGCGCGCAGCAGCACGGCCATATGGAAAACGTCGGCTACGATATGTATTTAAAGCTTTTAGCCGAAGCGGTAAGCGAAGAAAAGGGCGAAGAAAATAAAAACGCCGAGCTCGAATGTCTTATTGACGTAAATATCGAAGCGCATATTCCCGAAAACTATATTTACAATACATCGCAGCGAATTGAGATTTACAGACGTATCGCCGATATAAGAAATATGAGCGACTGCAACGACGTAAGAGACGAGCTCAAAGACAGGTTCGGAGAAATTCCGCAGGCTGTGGAAGGCTTAATCGAAATCGCGCTTATAAGAAATATCGCAAACTCGCTCGGAATTTACGAGATAAAGCAAAACGAAACCTCGATTCTCCTTTATTTAAAAGAAATAAAAAGCGAGGGCGTAGCGGCTTTATTATCAAAACTGAAAGGCCAAGCGCTTTTAAACGCGGGCGGCAAACCCTATATTTCGGTAAGATATCCCAAAAATACGGAAATTTTAGAGGTTTTGAGGAGTATTTTTCATTAAAAAAATCCATAAAAATTCTCTGATTTAGGTAATGTTACAATTTTGTTATAAAGCATTTACATTTCCCCTCTTTTCGTGTATAATTGGATAGAATGTACAAATATAACTTTGTACGCTATTTTCATTAAAGGACGGTAATTAAAAATGAAACCATTTTACAAAGTTGTTGCCGCGCTTATGGCGGTAATTTTAGTCGCTTGCGCGGCAGGATGTGTTCCCGTAAGTCTTACTAAAGACTGGGGATATAAATATTCCGACAAAACTTTAAGTAAAGAATACGCTATAGGTATGTATATCTATTCTCTTTATCAGGGCTACAGCGAAGCTAAAACATATGCCGAAAAAGCTAAAGGCTATAAAGAAAACGAGCCTTTTACTGACCTTAAGATTACCGACGATGATGGTAAAAAGGCAGTCGCTAAAGACTGGATAAAGGATAAAGCCGAAGAAACAATGCTCGGTATTATCGCTCTTGATTATCTTTGCAAGAAGAACGACGTTAAAGTTGACGACGCCGCTTTAAAGAGCGCGAGAGCTACAGCTAAGGATTCCTGGGAAATGGGCCCTTACGCTTCATACGGTTATTATCAGCCCGTTAAAGACCAGGTTGAAAAGTACGGCGTATCTCTCGACAGCTATACTTACATGGCGGGCGACGCGAGCGTAAAACAGCAGGCTTTATTCGACAAGCTCTACAGCAAGGGCGGCACACAGGAAGTTTCGGATAAAGACCTTACCGATTATTTCCTTAAGAATTATGTCGATTACAGCTATATCCCCGTACATCTTTACAAATCTTCAACCGACTCAACCGGCAACTCCAAGTCCGAGAAATTCAAGGACGCGAAGGTTAAGAAGATTAAGAGTGAACTCGAAAAATTAGCGGGCGAAATTTCAGACGGAAAAACAACCTTCGAAAAAGCGGCCCAGAAATGCGAAAAGGATTACTCAACCGCTTCCGCCGACGAGGTTAAGGGAACCGTTTCCACAAAAGAAGAGCTCGAAAGCAGCAACGCGGATATCGCGAAGGCTATGGATAAAATGTCAAACGGAGAAGCTAAGCTTGTAGTTGTAGGCGAAAAAGGCGACAGCCCCACAGCTTACATCGCCGTTAAGAACGACATTAATAAAGACGTGGATTCCTACATCAAGAACGACAGCAACAGAACTACGGTTCTTCAGAAAATGAAGGGCGATGACCTTAAGGACCTCTTGGAAAAGACCGGAAAAGACCTTAAAAAGTCCGACGCGTTAACAATCAACGAAGGCGCGATAAACAAATATCAGCCTGATATGTTCTACGAGAAGCCCCAGGAAACAACCGCAGCAGCAGCCGCTGACTCGGCACAGTAATCTGCTTACTTTTAAAAGGAAGTGTGAATTATGAAAAGCAAAATCAGAATAGCGTATCTCGCTTTCTTTCTTGTATTTATTCTTTCGTTATTCTCAATAAACGTATTCGCGGATGAAGAGATCGGCGACGATCCCGAACCCGCGACAGACGCTCCTGTGGTAACACGCGCGGCTCCGGCTACAGCAGCTCCCAAAACCAAGCCGTCAACTCAGTCAACATCAAAGAAAAAATCTTCTACTTACGCTACACAGAAGATTAAGTACTCTTCAAAAAAATCAACTTACGCTACAAAATCTTCAAACTACGTAAGCAATAAAACAACAAAAAACACCCAGGCTACAAAGAACTCGTCCGTTTCTTCAACAAAAGCGAACACTTCCGCTGTTTACAACGTTAAGAGAGAAAAAGTAGCTACAGATACCTTAAAGAAAAACGATTGGGCAAGCATCGCGGAACAGCTTAATAAATCCGATAAAGACGACACCAAAACGGATGTTGAAAGCTTTGATTACATCAAGAACAACACCGCAGAAGGAGATAACGGAATCTGGATTCTTTACGCGGGTATAGGTCTCGAGATTATCGCGGCGTTAATTATTATTACGCTTATCATCTTAGCTGTTAAGAGGAAAAAGCGTATGAACCGCAGGGGCTACGCGGCTGAAACGCCTGAAAGAGCTTCTCAGGCTCAGGCTGAGAGAGCGGCATATCAGCAGAGAAGTCCCCAGAGAAATCCCCAGCACTCAGCGTCAAGAAAAGCGCAGAAGCGCAACGTAAATAAACGCAGTAAATTTGATACTGACGACGTTTATATAAAAGATAAACCCAGGCGCTCGGGACGCTATAAACCAAGACATTAAAAATACAGGCTCAAAACTCTGAGTTTTGAGCCTGCTTTTTTTATTAAATTTTAAGATACCAAAACAAAATAATTACTTCCCTGCGTATGATTGCTCCACGTTTCGTTGTTAATTATAACTTCGGCGTTTAAATGCGAGGGCAGAAACAGATACAACTGGTTTAAAATCCACCTTTTATCGCTTTCGGAAAACGTATTGACAACTCTTATTACAATAAGGCTTGAAGCGGGATTCTCAGATATTGTAGCGCTTGTTATGCCCATACATCTTATAAACTTCGCAAGAGACGAAAACGTAAAATCATTTTCGTTAATACTGTTTCTTAAAGCAAGCATTTCGCGCCTTTGCCCGAGCGTATAATTGCTTCTTAAATCCCCTATCGCCTTTTCGCGGATTTCAATTCCGTAATCCTCGGCGGTTGAAATGAAACATTCCCTTAAAAGGTTATCAAGATTTTCCCTGTGTTTATCCAGCGCCTCGGCGTAGGCGGATAATTCCTTATAGATATTCGAGGATTGCGTAAGGTTGTAAATCCCCAAGGGGTTAAGCTTTGTTCTCATCGACTGTAAGGCGTTCATTCTTCTTCCTCCTCGAGTTCGGTAACGAAAACCTCGTTTAAAACAATATAATCGTCGGCTTCAACAACGTATGTAAACGGATAAATATTATTAAAGCTAAAGTTTTTAACCCCGTCGGCTTTTAAAACAGCGGATGAAAGCGGATATTCAAATATACCTTCCCCCACGTCAAGCGAGTTTATATAAGCGCCTACGGTATCGGTGATATTATTTCTTACATCGTTAAGAGAATATCCGTCTTTTAATTCAACCTCAACGCCGATATTCGCTCTTATAATATTAGCGATATCCACCCGAACATCCACATTAACTTCGCGGTTGCTGTTCATAATCGACTGGACGTCAGAAAGTATTTGCGAAGGATCGGAAAAGTCCGGGCAGGCAATATAAACATCAACAGTACCCGTTCCCCTTGCTCTCGGAACCACATTAACGGAATCAACGCCGTCTACGGTTAGAGCGAGTCTTTTATAATACGCGATATTTGTACCGTTTGAAACAGACTTATAAGTTTCCAGAATTCTTTTTCTTAATTCTTCATCGCCCTCGGTATCGCATCCTCCCGTAAATGCCCATATATTATTTACGCTGTCTATACCTACAACATTCGTCACCATGGTTTTTATAGTATTTTCGGAGACGTTTCCGCTTCTTCCGCCGTTTTGGGCGGTACAGTGCGCTGATACATAGTAACTGCCCGCGGGGAGCGTTACCTCGCTGTCGGTTAAAAATCTAACGGGGTTATCTCCGAGTGTCGCTACTACGGTATGCGCGGGAATTACAACCGGCTGCAGCGCGGGTTCGTTTACAATAAACCTTACGTTTCCCGAAGCCTTTGTAGCTCTTGTTCTGCTTAGTCCTCTGTCGGACGCGTGATAATCAAGGTATTCACCTGTCGCGGTTGACGAGAACATCTGTCTTTTTATAAATTCAAGATTCACTTCGTCGTTAAAAATCTCACCCGCCAAAACTCTCATCCTTATATCAATATCCGACATCACGGGAACTTCAAAAGAAGTTAACTGCTTATATTTTTCTTTCATCCTGTTTAATATATCTTCATAACTATCCACTTACTGTCACCTCAATCGCTTTATTTTTAAAACCGTTATAAAGAATAATACCGATAAAAACATTTTCTCCGCTTCGGGAAATATAATCCACCTCAGCGTAAATACCTGTATGTAAAAGACATTCGTTAATCAGGGATTCTGTTTTTTTCTCGATATTTTCATCCTCATAATCAAAATCACCGCCGAAAGCTCCCGCTTCTCTGTTATACACAAAACTGTTTTTAGGGATTTTAAGAGCAAGGTTAACCTGCTGTTCGGCAAAGTCAAAACCGTCAACCGTAATCGGCATTCCGCTCGGCGAAATACTTATATCTCTGTTTTCGATTTTAATATCCACTAACTTACCGCCCTTCCGTTAATATATACGTTTCCGTCGTTTTTAAGCTCGATACTCGCGCCGCCCGCGGAATAAAGCATTATCTCGCCCGGCTGTAGATTCTTATCTTTCGAGACGGTTCCGAGACAGATGTTTTCTCCTCCCGCGCAAAGCACAACGGACTCCTCGCCCGCTGTAGGAACATAGGAAATTCCGTAGGGCGCGGCTATCGGTATATTGCTGTAATCGCTTGCGGCGTTTATCTGCACGCATCCCTCGCCCGCGCCCTTAACATTCCCTTTTTCCGCCAAAGAATCGGTTATTGAATTTTTAGTAATATAATTTAATATCCACATTTTTACCATGACCTTTCCGCCCACAAAATCTTTTACTACCTTACGTGGGCTATAAGGCGTATATTCCTAAACCGCCTTTTTAAGCAAAAGCGCGGTTTCCTCTTTTTCGGGAGTAAGACAGTAATTAATACCGCTTACGTAAAGTCCGTCTTTTTCACCGATAATATCGTCTTTTACTTTTACTTTAGCTCCGAGCTTATTTATTAGACAAACAGGCGAAACTATCATAAGTTCGTACGCGTTCTTTTCGGAATTTTTAAGAATCATTCCGGCGGTATCGTAATCTTTTTCCGAAATAATATCTATGTATCTAAGACGGTTTATGTTACGGGATTTAGAAAATTCATTATTAATAACCGTATTGTAATTATCGCTTTTTGCAGGTTTAATTATTACGTCGGAAATAAGCTTACATCTTTTTATATTTTCTTTTATAGAATTATAATTCAATCCGTTTATATTAGAGAACGTTAACTCTTCTTCGGACTCAACTCCGCTGAAAACTGCTTTTCCGTCAGCCTCGATACGGGGAATTTTATTAAACGCCCTTATACAGAAAGCCGCGAACGCCTGCCAGTCCGTAGTGCCTTTGGAAACATTATAGTTCCCTTTCAGCACGGTTTCATCAGCTTTGTATTCTATAATCTGATTCGGCTTTAAATGACGTTCAAATATAACCGAAGCGCTTACGTCCGTATAACATACCGGACGGCTTTCATTATCGAGCAGCTCCGCCGCCATACTTCGGGCGGTTATTTTTGTATAGTAATCTTTTTCGCTTACTATGGCCTGCTGTTCGTCAACAACACCTTTAAAGACAACCTTTTCGCCGTCAGTCACTTTTACTTTACAAAACTCTCCCGCGTCTTTAAGAATAGGAAAAGTAACGCTTAAATCGTCGGCGGGGACATTTTCGTCCTGGTTAATAACTATGTAGACAGGATTATCGAGATAAACAGTATTTCCGTTAATATCAGTAAAAACAAAGCTCAGCAAATTCTCACCTTTCTCCCTGTGTAAATTTCATCTACTCTTTTAATATCAGGATTTAGTTTTACAAGGGTTTCAATTTCCACGCCGTAATTATGGGAAATATCCCAGAGGCTCTCGCCGTTTAAAGTTGTGTGGTATAAGGTTTCTTCGTTAATATAGTTTCTTTCGCTGTCCTCAAAAAACTCGAAACGATAGCAAATTGTATCGGGAACCGGCTCGCATAAAAGCTCAAGCTTTCTGAAATAGGCGTAAAACGGTTTGGTACCCGGAAGCGTAAGAATTCCGCTTTCGCCTGAGCGCTGAAGTTTAAGAATTTCGTTGAACTTATTAAAACAGTCATAACCCGTAATTATTCCCTCGCCCGTAACCGAACGGCATTTTGACGAACGCTTAACCGCGATTGAACTTCCGCGGGGCATTTTCTGTTCGCTTAAATTATCCTCGTTAGCGACTTTAAGCTTTTCGGGATTATGTTCCCACTCATAACCTTTAAAACGGATTTTAGAAACCTTCATCCGATTTTCGCCTCCTGCTCCTCAATTAGCGCGCGGTTGTATCTTCGGCTGTCCTGCTCAAAAATTTCGCTTATTCTTCTTGCGTCGTAAAACGCGTTTATGTTAATTATTTCTTCCATAATTACTCCCTTTCGAAAGATATAATTTCGGCTTTTGTTTTAAGTTTTCCGTCATCAAAACATTTGCTTAAGTTTTTTATAAAGCAGTTTTTGTAAATATAGGTGTTTAATCCTCTTTCTATCCTCAGGGTAAATGATTCGTATAATCCCGGTAAATTTTTGCCCAAAAGCTCAATAGTTATTTTATAAGCTTTATTGTACGGAATTATTTTCCAGGGCTTGTCCGAAAAAATTTCGGCGGCGTCTTTTTCTTTTACAACATCCTGTATATTCAAAGATACAATTCCCGTTACGGGGTAGCTTTCAAAATAAACGTAAACATCACTTTTTAAAGACTCTAAACTCATACCGCCGCCTCGCATAATACATACTCAATTAAAAAAGAAACTTCTCTGTAGACCGCGCCCGTATCGTTTTCATATTTTATCGGGCTGATTTTATTTTTATAAATAAATCCGCCGCTGTCGGCGTTTACTACCGCCCTTCTTATTTTTAAGGCGGTTTCCGTAAGGCTTTCGCCTGAGATATTATCGGGCGCGTAGACTCTTACTGTAAGCTTTGCCGAGTAAACATCGCCGTAAGTCTGCGCGTCGTAAAGCCGGGAAAGATAGCCCTTGCCGCGCTCTGTATCCTCAATATTTACAACAGCCGAAACCGAACCGCGGCAGGGTTCGTAATCGGAAACACCGTAGGCTTTTAAAAACTTAATATCCGAAAATCCGGGATCATCCTTAATACCGTTAATCAGGCTTTCGGCAATATCAATAATACTATTCATAAACGTCACCTTCATTTTCAGCGCAGGCGGTTAAAACCGCCTGCACATATAAATCATTATCTTTTACTCGATATATTTCCGCCGACTTAACACGATAGTCTTTATCTTCGCCGTGTAAAATCATTCCGCGGCTTAAAACATCGCTTAAATCGGGAGTTGAAATAAAGAGGTAATGCTTTCCGTCAAAAACACCCGCGGGCAATCTTTTACCCGAAAAATAGCTTTTATAGGAGTAGTGAAACGGCTGAATTATACCTCTTATATAAGCAGTATTGCCGTTTTGGGTAATTCTAAATCGCGAAGCGTATTTACTTATAAATTTTCTATCAAATTCCAAATCAAATCACCCTTTTAAACACAAAAACAGAATTATCGAAATTTACAATATCCTTTATACTTTCAAGCTCGGCTTCCCACATTTCTTTTGCGGCTTTTATTTTTTCGTTATTATAGCTGACCTTTAAATCTCCCGCCGAAAATGAGGTTTCCTCACTTATTGTATAGCTTAAATATTTATAATAGGCGTAAACCGCCGCGGCGTTGTCAAGTCTTTTTTCGTCGCTTTCGTATATATCCTCTTTCGTAACAATACTATCGAGATACTCCCTTGAATCCGAAATCAGATCCCGCCAATTTGAAACCGTTTCTGTACCCAGCCCCGAAATAAGCCTGAATCTGTTTAATGTATTTTCGAGATTCATAACTGCCTCTTAGTAAGAAAGCGCTTTCGCGGATTCGTTAAAGATTTTTGCAAAACCTGCCGTACAGCTTATCGCCGCTCTTTCAAGCTGGCGGTCAATAAGCTTATCGTAATCCGTTACAACTCCGCCCGCCTGTACCATCTCGAGAGCGCAGTTTTTATCAAGACCGATTACTCTGTCAACCGCGATTGAGGGCGCGTGGAGAAGATTTGCTCCGAGCGGAGTAATCATTTTTCCTGTTCCCTGAAAATCGAGCCCGGCGCGGCTGTCTTTCATTTCGCTTAAAGAAAGGATTTTCTTCATAGCGTTCGTCGGAGCGATAATAGTATTAAGCTCGTAAGGGCTTAATTTACCCCAGAGTTTAAGAAGGTCTGAATATGTAATACCTTCGTTTGCGTCATCAACAGCAACAACCTCGCAGGCGTTGTTGTTTCCGTCGCCGTTTAAAAGAACGTCAACCGCGTCGTTGAGCTGAGCGCGTCTGATATAAGCGCCGATCTGGTTTAATGTTACGGTAAAAAGGTCGAGGCGCTGGAATCTTAACGCTTCGTAAGAAGATACGAGCATTCTTCCGCGCTTGTGGAGTTTTACGAGATTCTCCTGGGTTTTAACTACCGTCTGCGGAATTGCGGCGCCCTCGGAAACAACCTTTAAGCTCTTGTCATCCTCGGATAAAACGGAAGCTACGCTTCTGTAATCCATACCCTCAATATCTGTAATTGTCGCTACAATATCAGGTAAAATATCCGCCTGATCCATTCCCTGCTGAACCGCTCTGCTCACATATTCGGGGAAAAGCGCTGCCGAGTTGCTTGACTGGAAAAACTTTTCAACAGCGTCGCTTCCCTTTCCCGATACTTTAATATCGAATCTTTTGAGCTGACGCCCGAAAGCATCAAGCCCTTCTAAAGAAGAACCCTTATAATTCTCTGAGGGATCTAATTTTTCAAGCACATCTGTCAGGCTTTTTGAGCCGGACTGGTACATACCTTTTTCTATTGTAATATTTTCAAAATTCGCCATATGTCCTCCTTAAAGTAAAAATCCAACAATGTTATTCTCTGAGTCAGAAAAAATAACCTTGCGTTTTAATGCTGAGGCAGAAGCCTTAACCGTATCTTCGGAAGCCGCGCAAAGACCTGTTACACCGACGTT
>CADBCC010000022.1 GCA_902793125.1 uncultured Ruminococcus sp. | reverse complement strand
ACTTTAATTGTAACTGTCTTTTCGCCTTTCTTGTAAGCGGATGTGCCGGCGGCGGTTACTTTAACCTTAATCTTGTAAGTACCCTTCTTGGTCTTTTTCTTAACAGTTATCTTACCGTTTTTGAATTTAAGTTTTTTATTCTTCTTAGTTACCTTGTAAGTAACCTTACCCTTAGCGCCTGAAACCTTAACGGCTTTAAATGTAACAGCCTTTTTCTTAAGCTTTTTAGCCTTAATTGTTTTATTAACAGCTTTAGCTTTAAGAGTGTTTGCTTTCTTTGTTACGGCATTTCCCTTGGAAGCGGGAGGAGTAAGCTTATTAAATGTAAATCCGTTTTCGTTAGCGTAAGTTTCAGCGGCGGTTTTTTCGTAACCGTTGATTGTGAAATTATCTATTTTAGTGTCAATATAATCATACTCTTCAACTTGGATTTCATTATAGCCAAATGCGTATCTGCCGATAGATGTGACATTTGCGGGAATGGTTGCGCTTTGAAGAGCAGTGTTTTCGAAAGCCCATGCTCCGATTTCTTTAACGCCGTTACCGATTTTTACATCTGAAAGATTATCGCATCTGAAGAACGAACACTGTCCTAATTTAATAACGCTGTCGGGAATTGTAATGCTCTTAAGAGATTTGCAAGAGTCAAACGCGTATTCTCCGATATATTTAATTCCGTTTGAAAGTGTTACGCTTGTGAGCTTGTCGCAACGATAAAAAGCGTCATCTCCGATATAGGTTACACTGCCCGGAATTACGATACCTTGCAGGTTTGAATATGTTTCTTCATCAGTTTCTTCGTTATAATAATATTCATGGAACGCATCGTCGGCGATTACGGTGGTGCCGGGTTTAATTGTATATGTACCTGTCATATTATCGGCTTTGATTAAGTATTTTCCGATGTAGAGCACGTTGTTTTCCCAGTTTGCATCGTTATTATAAATTCCTGTATCGTAGAAAGCGTCCGAGCCGATACTTGTAACGCTGCTCGGGATATTGATGCTGTTCAGATTATCACAGCTTCTAAACAAACCGTATGATATAGTGCTGATACCGCTTGGAAGGGTTACGTTTTCAAGACTATAACACCGGCTGAAAGCCGACTCATTTATTTCGGTAACACTGTCAGGAATTGTAATGCTCTTAAGAGAATTGCAAGAGTTAAATGCGTACGATCCGATATATTTCAGTCCGTTTGAAAGTGTTACGCTTGCGAGATTGTCGCAATACTCAAATGCGCTTTCTCCGATATGGGTTACGCTGCTTGGAATTACAACACCTTGCAGGTTTGATGAATATGTTTCTTCATCAGTTTCTTCGTTATAATGATATTCATAGAACGCTCCGTCGGCGATTACGGTAGTCTGTATATGTACCTGTCATATTATCGGCTTTGATTAAGAATTTACCGCAATAGAGTACGCCGTCTTCCCAGTTGCTTTCGTTATTATAAAAGCCTGTGCAGTAGAAAGCGTCGCTGCCTATAGATTTTACGCTGTCAGGGATTTTAACGGTTTTGATGAAGTCCTTATCGTAAAAAACTTCGGGGTTTATGATGGTTACCTTGTGACCGTCAATACTATCGGGAATAACGAGATCTTCGTCATTACCATTGTAAAAGTCGATTTCTGCTTCACCGTCCGAGTTGAGATAATACGAATAATCTCCGCTGGTAATATACTCTCCGCTCGGTTTCTTTTCGGTATTAGCTTTTGTGTGGCGCTTATGAGTTTCGGCTGCGCCCGCTGTAAGCGGAGCTACAGTAAACACGCTGATAAGCATCAGAACAGCTAATACTAAACTTAATGATTTTTTTAATGTTGACATACTTGCCTCCTTTGCACCTCTACCTTATCCTTTGGATAAGTTTACTATTGAATAAAAATATTATATCATATTTTTATCATATTTTCTTTTGAATTATTCAACAAAATTTAAAGCCGTCCTTTGTATACATCGCACAAAGAACGGCTTGGCTTATATGTTATTTTACATCACATAGATGTTACAATATCCTTAACTGTCTTTCCGGGAGGAATCATCGGAAGCACATTAGCGTCGGGGCTGATTACGCAGTCGATTACCGCGGGACCGTTAAGTCCGAGAGCTTTATCAAAAACTTCCTCGATATCTTCTGATTTATCAAGTCTGAATCCCGGGATTCCGAACGATTCCGCCAATTTTACGAAATCGGTGGCGCGTTTCGGGTCGGTCTGCGAAAATCTGTTTTCGTAGAAAAGCTTTTGCCACTGTCTTACCATACCGAGCACGCCGTTATTAAGGACAATAACGACAACGGGCAGGTTATAGGATTTCAGAGTTACAAGCTCATTTAAATTCATATGGAAACTTCCGTCGCCAGTAACTAAGAAAACTCTCTGTTTTGGCATTCCGCACTGAGCGCCGAGAGCGGCTCCCATACCGAATCCCATTGTGCCCATACCGCCTGAGGTGAGCAGAGTTCTCGGGCGTTCGATTTCCGAGAACTGAGCAACCCACATCTGGTGCTGGCCGACGTCGGTCGCGATAATATCTTCGGGCTCTTTTCTTTTATTGATTTCCAAAAGCACATCAAGAGCCGACATATAGTCGCCTAACTTTTCTCTCGGAGCGACGTGTTCGCCCTTCCAGATTTCAAGCTGTACAAGCCATTGAGTGTGGTTTTGCTTTTCAATATGGTTGTTTAAAATATCTAAAACTTCTTTTACGTCGCCGATAATATGGTTATCGGTGATTACGTTTTTGTCGATTTCGTTTTCGTCGATATCAATCTGGATGATATTTGCCTGAGAGCCGAACTTTTTCGGATTTCCCGCGACGCGGTCGGAGAATCTTGCTCCGCAGGCGATAATAAGGTCGCATTTTTCGGTAGCCATACCTGTAGCGTAAGTACCGTGCATACCTAAGTTGCCCATATTAAGTCTGTGAGTAGCGGGGATACTTCCGAGTCCCATAAGCGAACAGCATACCGGAGCGTCAAGCTTTTCGGCAAATTCCAAAAGCTCGTCGGAAGCGTCGGAGCTTATTACTCCGCCTCCGGCATAAATAATCGGGTATTTTGATTTATTGATAAGTTCAACAGCCTTTGAAATTCTCTCGGCGCTGTCAACTTCTTTTTTAGGTCTTTCAGACGGTTTAATTGATTTGAACTCAGTCATCTGAGCGGTAATATCCTTGGGTACATCTATAAGCACAGGACCTTTTCTTCCGTCCATAGCCATAGCGAAAGCGGCTCTGATGGCGGGGGCTAAGTCCTCGATTTTTTTAACAAGATAACTTCCCTTTGTAATCGGCTTAACGATGTCAACAATATCAACCTCCTGGAAGCTGTCGCGTCCAAGCAGATCCACGTTAACATTTCCCGTAATAATAACCATAGGTATACTGTCGATGTTTGCGGTAGCGATACCTGTAACGGTATTTGTAGCTCCGGGACCTGAGGTTGTCATACAAACTCCGACCTTGCCCGTAGCTCTGGCGTAACCGTCGGCCGCGTGAGCCGCGCCCTGCTCGTGTGCGGTAAGAATATGGTCGATTTTGTCGCTGTATTTATATAAAGCGTCGTATGTATTAAGAGCTGCTCCGCCCGGATATCCGAAAACGGTATCAACTCCCTGTTCGATTAAACATTCACAAATAATCTCAGCGCCAGTTAACTGCATTGAAATTCCCCTATTCTTTATAAATTTACATAATTATTCATTATAGTCATTGTAGCTTTACTATTTTACTCTATTAAAGCCCGATTGTCAATATTTTTAAATTTCTTCGTAAAGCGCGGGAAGTTCCGAGTTTTCGGCATTAAAAATGCCGAAGAACCGTTAAAAGATTCTTCGGCATACAATTATTATTTATAGTTTATCAGGTTGTCTGGATAAATTTCTTCATCGCTTTTATAGCTCTGTCGGCAGCTAACTGGCCGAACTGTTCATAATCTTCGCCCTTATTAAACTTAAGGTCGTCGCTGATTGAGCGTAAAATCGCGAAAGGAACTTTATTCATATAGCATACATGACCTACGGCGCCGCCTTCCATATCACAGCAGAGCGCGTCAAATTCGTGAGCGATAAATTCACGCTGTCCGATAACTGAAACAAACATATCGCCTGTAGCGATTGTGCCGATTCGGATGTGTGAGCCGAGGTTCTGGCAGCATTCGGCGAGAGTACTGCTGGTTTTTTCATCAGCGGGAATTTTAATTAATTGTTCGTTGGGTAATGTAATCTGTCCTCTCGGTTCATCGAGCGCGACGCAGTTAATGTCGTGTTCAACGCAGTCGCTTGAAATTACGATATCGCCGACGATAAGGTCTTTTGAAAGACTTCCCGCGATTCCCGAATTTATAATTACGTCGGGGCTGAATCGGTCGATCATAATCTGAGTGCCTACTGCGGCGTTGACCTTGCCCATTCCGCACTCAAGCAAAACGACATCTTTCTCGAAAATCTGTCCGCTTATGAATTTGAGTCCCGCTTCATTCGATATTTTAGGGTTCTCCATAAGCGCCTTTAAGCCTTCTACTTCAACTTTCAATGCACAAATTATTCCAGTCATTTCTAAACTCCTCTCCTGTTGTTGAAATATTGTCCATTTCATTTTGTTCATACATTATTATAGAAAGCGCCGCGATTGGAGCGGTTTCCGCGCGGAGTATCCGTTTTCCGAGAGTTGCCGCTTCTATTCCGTTTTTAAGCGCTGTTTCTATTTCGCTCTCCTCAAAACCGCCTTCGCTTCCGATAAAAAAGCCAATGCTTTCCGGCTGATTTTTAAGCAGAGTCTTAATACTTTTTCCGCCCATCTCGTAAAAAATCAGATTAACGTCATTTTCTTTACAGCTCTCCACAGCCTGATTGAAGCTTAACGCGCCGCAGATTTCGGGAACAATTCCGCGCCGCGACTGCTGGGCGGCTTCTTTCGCGATTTTCTGCCAGCGGGCTGATTTTTTTAAGAGAGATTTTTTATCGGGACGGGATATGCATCTTGCGGATATTACGGGAACAATCCTTGAAACTCCTAACTCCACGCATTTTTGAATAATCAGCTCGAACTTATCGCCTTTAGGCAAAGCCTGGTACAAAGTAACTTTGGTTTCGGGCTCGTTTTCGCAAGGGCGTGATGATATAATTTCTACAGTTACAAAATCGTCCGAGAGCGCGGAAATTTCGCAGTTGTGCTGAATTTGCTCCGGCGTAACGAGGGTGAGCGTTTCCCCGCGTTTCATCCTGAGGCTTTTGGAAATATGACGCGCGGTTTCTCCGTAAATATTTAACTTTTCTGAATTGATTTTTTCGTCTGTAAAAAACCACGGCATAATATCCGCTCCTTATAAAAATAATTCTAACAAATTTTTTATTGTATTGCAATAGCTTAGCCTATTATGTTAAAATAAAATTCGGTGAAAAAACTCGAGTATATAGCGGTTTAAAACACAATAAAAACGGAGGGTGAATTATGGTTACAATAAACGCTGCTGATTTAAAAAAATTATTGGCTGACGAAAATATAAAAGAAGATGAACTTCAGAAGCTTGCGGTTGAAAAACTTTTAAAAGCGAAAAAGACCGTCGCTACCGCCGAAAGCTGTACAGGAGGGCTCGTGAGCAAACGAATTACGGAAGTCGGCGGGTCAAGCGCTGTGTTTGAGTGCGGAGTCTGTTCCTACGCTAACCGTATAAAGAATAAAATCTTAGGAGTAAAGAACGAAACCCTGAATACTGTCGGAGCGGTATCTCCCGAAACCGCCGAGCAAATGGCCCGAGGTGTAAGAGAATTAGCCGAAGCTGATTTCGGGATTTCCACAACAGGAATCGCGGGACCGACAGGAGGTACCGCGCAAAAACCCGTCGGTCTTGTGTATATGGCGGTATCAGGCGGCGAAGAAACTGTTGTGATTAAGGGCAATTTTTCGGACGCCGAAGATAACAGCCGTGAGGGAATAAGAAAAACTGCCTCCGACGCGGTGCTGTACTATCTGTTAAAATCGCTTAAAATTTAAATTTCCATATTAATTCAGCAAAAAAATGTACGAAATTACTAAATAAAATTTAAAAAAGTATTGATATGATTATGCAAATATGTTAAAATTATTTTATTATTATGGGTATTTATCGTACCGAGACTTAATAATTCACATATTTAACTGAAGGGAGTTGAATTTATGTCAAGAGTGGCAGGGATTTTGATGCCGATTACATCGCTTCCGTCTCCTTACGGTATCGGAACAATTGGTAAAGAGGCGAGAGAGTTTGCGGACTTTTTGTCACAGGCGGGACAGAGCATATGGCAGATTTTACCCGCTGGTCCGACAAGCTACGGCGATTCTCCGTACCAATCATTTTCCACCTACGCGGGTAATCCGTATCTTATAGACCTGGATACGCTGGTCGAGGAAGAGCTTATCTCTAAAGAACAGCTTGACGCTATCGATTGGGGAGAAAGTCCTGAAGAAGTAGATTACGAAAAAATCTACAACAATCGTTTCGTGGTTTTGCGAAAAGCTTATGAAACTTATATAGAGGACTATGAGCTTGATGTCTTTGAGGAATTTAAAAAAGATAACAAGCATTGGTTAGATGATTACGCGCTCTATATGGCTGTTAAAAAGTTTTTTGATATGAAATCCTGGACCGAATGGCCCGACGAAGCTATTAAAATGCGTAAGCCCGCTGCGATAAGGAAGTATAAAAGAAAGCTTAGCGACGATATTGATTTCTGGAAATGGATTCAATTTAAGTTCTATGAGCAGTGGTACGAATTCCGTGAGTATGTAAACGACCTCGGAATTGAGATTTTGGGCGATATGCCGATTTATGTCGCGATGGATTCAGCCGATACATGGGCAAATCCCGATGTGTTCTGGCTCGATGAGGAAAACGAGCCCGTTTGTGTTGCGGGATGTCCTCCCGATTATTTCTCCGAAACGGGACAGCTTTGGGGAAATCCGCTTTACGATTGGGACTATTTAAAAGAAACCGATTATGTTTGGTGGTTTAACCGTATAGCGGCCGCGGCTAATCTTTACGATATTACAAGAATAGATCATTTCCGAGCGTTTAACGATTATTACGCTATTCCGTTCGGTTCCGAAAACGCGATTAACGGCGAATGGATGGACGGTCCCGGAATGGACTTCTTTGATAAGATGAAAGAAGCTATCGGCGATATTCCGATTGTAGCAGAAGATCTCGGCGACTTGTCTCCCGGAGTTGAAAAACTTCTTAAAGACAGCGGATATCCCGGAATGAAAGTTCTGGAATTTGCCTTTGACGGAGACGAAGAAAACGATTTCTTGCCCGAGAACTTTGAAGATTCAAATTGTGTTGTTTATACGGGTACACACGACAATGATACAATTATGGGGTGGTACAGCGAGGCTGACCCCGAAGAAATTGAACAGGCCGAAGAATATTGCAATATTCAGGACGGCGAAGAATTTAACTGGTGCTTAATCCGTACAGCTTACGAAAGTATAGCTGATTACGCGGTAATACAAATGCAGGATATACTCGGACTGGGAAGCGAAGCGAGAATGAACGTGCCCTCTACTTTAGGCGGTAACTGGGTATGGAGAATTGACGCCGACGCTTTGACGGAAGAGCTTGCCGAAAGATTATATTGGATGTCCGATACATACGGACGATTGGAGGATTAACTATGGGTAATCTAATGGAAGAACTTAAACTTACTTCACAGGCTCTCTACTGTGAGAAGCCTGAAAACCTTACTCCCGCGCAGCTTCACAACGCGCTCGGTAAGGTAGTGCAGACTGAAATTGCCGAAAACTGGGCAAAAAGTAAGAAAAAGCACGCAAGCGGCAGAAGAGCTTATTATTTTTCCGCTGAGTTCCTTATGGGACGTATGATGTACAACAACCTTTATTGCTTGGGTATCCTTGACGAAACTAAAGCTATGCTCAAGAAAAAGGGTATTGACATCAATGTTTTCGAGGAAATCGACGACGCTGCTTTAGGTAACGGCGGTTTGGGAAGACTTGCTGCTTGTTATCTTGATTCTGCGGCTACTCAGGAAGTTCCGCTCGACGGCTATGGAATCCGCTATAAATACGGACTCTTTAAGCAGCTTATCGAAAACGGTTATCAGGTTGAAACAGCCGATGACTGGCAGAGATTCGAAGATCCCTGGTGCGTGCGCCGTGAGGATCAGGCTGTTGAAGTCGAGTTTAAGGGACAGACAGTTAAGGCTGTGCCTTATGATATGGCAATTATCGGCTACGGCACAAAGAATATCAACACACTTCGCCTTTGGCAGGCTGAGGCTGTTGAAGACTTTGATTTTACAGAGTTTAACAACTCTCATTACAACAGCGCTGTACAGGCTAAAAACGATGCCGAGAACATTTCCCGCGTTCTTTATCCTAACGACAACTCCCGCGAGGGTAAAGTTTTAAGACTTAAACAGCAGTATTTCTTCTGTTCCGCTTCATTACAGGATATTATGAGAAATTACAAGGCTAAATACGGCGATGATTACAGCCACTTCCACGAGGATTATGTATTCCAGCTTAACGATACTCATCCCGTATCGGCTATCCCTGAGCTCGTAAGACTTCTTATGAACGACGGAAAGAGCTTTGACGAAGCGTTTGATATCGCGCGTAAGACCTGCTGTTATACTAACCACACAGTTTTAGGCGAAGCTCTCGAGAAATGGCACGCTGACCTTATGATGGACGTAGTTCCCGAGATTTATCATATTATCTGTCTTATCGCGAATAAACTCCAGGAAGAGCTCACTTCAATGGGTATTTCCGAAGAGATGAAGGCTAATATGAGAATTGTTGACCATAACACAGTTCATATGGCAAGACTCGCTACATATGTAAGCACATACGTAAACGGCGTTGCTCAGATTCATACCGAGATTCTTAAGAACGACGTTCTTAAAGAGTGGTATCAGGTTTATCCCGATCGCTTCCAGAATAAGACAAACGGTATTACACAGAGAAGATGGCTCGGACTTTGCAACCCCGAACTTTCTGAGTTCATCACAGAGAATGTAGGCAGCGACGCATGGCTTAAGGATTTATCCAAGCTTTCAAAGCTCAACAAAAAGATGGACGACGATACAGTTAAGAAATTCAATAAGATTAAAGCTAAGAAGAAGAAAGAGTTAGCTGCTTATATCAAGAAGATGGACGGCGTTGATGTTGATCCGACTATGATTTTTGATGTACAGGTTAAGCGACTCCACGAGTATAAGAGACAGCTTATCAACGCTTTCTCGATTATGATGATTTACTTAAAGCTTAAAAACGGCGAGTTAAAGAACTGGAATCCCACCTGCTTTATCTTCGGCGCGAAAGCTGCTCCGGGTTATGCCCGCGCTAAGGCTATCATCAAATACATTACAGAAATCGCTAATCTCGTTAACAACGATCCCGATACTAAGGACAAGCTTCAGGTTGTTTACTGTTCCAACTACAACGTAAGCTACGCTGAGAAGATTGTTACAGCCGCGGATATTTCCGAGCAGACTTCTCTCGCGGGAACAGAAGCTTCCGGTACCGGTAATATGAAGTTTATGATAAACGGCGCGGTTACTCTCGGAACATGGGACGGCGCTAATATCGAAATCGCTCAGGAAGCCGGTAGAGAGAACGAGTATATCTTCGGCGCAGAAGTTGAAGAGATTGAGAAGATTAAGGATACTTATTCCTCACGTACAATCTACAACTCCGATCCCGAGATTAAGAAAGTTATCGATACTCTCGTTGACGGTACAGTAAGCGACGGAAACGCTCAGGGCGAAGGAAGCTTCGCGGAACTCCACAAGGCTCTCCTTGACGGCGCAAGCTGGCATGCTCCCGACCATTACTTTGTACTTTATGATCTCAGAAGCTATGTTGACGCTAAGATTAAGGCTAACGCTGACTACGCTAAGAGAGTTGAATTCGGCAGAAAGTGCTTAATGAACGTAGCTAACGCCGGTAAGTTCAGCTCCGACAGAGCTATCCTTGAGTACGCTAAGGACCTCTGGCATGTAGATTACAGAGGCAAGAAAAAATAACTCGGATAAACCGATGAGTCCGCATTTTTAAAAGTTCGGAATAATCAGAAGTTTTTTAAACGGCGGATTTGAATTTGCTTTAATACTTAAAGGGTTTCCTGACGGAAGCCCTTTATTTTTTTATATTAATATGTTATACTCGAAATGCTGTGTGACAAGGTTCGTGTCTACTTGTCATCTTCAACTTAATACACCACAAAGGAGATGAGATTTTGATTTATGTTGAAAACTTAAAAAAGGAGTTCAAAAAAACAATCAAGGACCCCGGTTTAAAGGGTAGTATAAAGTCTTTTTTTAAACCGCAAAATGAAATAATCACAGCTGTTAAAGATATTTCCTTTCACGTTCCAAAAGGCGAGATTCTGGGCTTTATCGGTCCGAACGGCGCCGGAAAATCTACCGTGATTAAAATGCTTACGGGTATTTTAACGCCAACATCCGGAAGATGTGAGATAAACGGAAAAATCCCCTATAAAAACCGTAAAAACTACGTAAAGGAAATCGGCGTTGTTTTCGGACAGCGCACCCAGCTCTGGTGGGATTTAGCCCTCAGAGAAACCTATACCGTGCTGAAAGAAATCTACGAGGTGGATGACGAAAGCTTTAAAACCCGAATGGCGTTTTTAAACGAAGTTCTCGAGCTTGAGGATTTTATCACAAACCCTGTAAGAACGCTTTCGCTCGGACAGCGTATGCGCGCCGATATCGCGGCGTCGCTTTTGCACAGCCCGAAGGTGCTGTTCCTTGACGAGCCCACAATCGGACTTGACGTTGTAGTTAAGGACAATATCCGAAAGGCGATAAAGGCTATTAACGCCGAGAAAAACACTACGGTAATTCTTACAACCCACGACCTTAAAGACGTTGAAAATCTTTGTGACCGAATTGTTATGATAGATAAAGGCTCAAAGGTTTTTGACGGAGATATTTCCGACTTAAAGTCAAGATTCGGCGAGTCAAGAGAGCTTAATTTTGTGCCGGAGAATATTGATATTATAAAGACTCTCGATTACAAAAACGAGTTTAAGCTTTCCGATGATGATTTTGAGCTTTCCGATAACGGAGTCGAAGTTAATGTACGCTTCAACAGCAATAAAGTCAGCGTTGAAAAAATGCTTAACTACACTCTTTCGAAAACCCACGTAAAGGATATTAATGTTACAGACGCCGATATCGAGGAAATTATAAAGGGCATCTACCGCAGCGAGGTGAACCTTGATGCGTAAAGTGTTTAAGATATACAGACCGTTTACCCATGCGGGAGTTCTGATTGCGGCTCAGTACCGCGCTAACTTTTTCTTCTTTATTTTAGGCGATATACTAAGGTGCTTTATAAACTACTTTTTGTGGCACGCGGTATTTACCTCGGGGGGAGAAAAAACATTCGCGGGCTTTTCCGAAACGGATATGGTTGTTTATATCTTCATAAGCTTCCTAACTTCCGTAATCGCGTACTCCGACGGCTCGTACGCCGTGGGCGAAGAAATCCGCGACGGAAATATAGCTATGCGTATGATAAAGCCTATACGTTTTGATTTAGCTTTTCTGTTCCAGGAGCTCGGAGAAAGACTTATTACCGTTACTCTTATCTTTGCTCCGATGATGCTCGGAGTTGAGATTTATAAATTTGTCGTTACGGGCGTTATAGGATTTAATATTGTGAATTTTATACTATACCTGTTCAGCCTGATTTTAGCCTATTTAATTACATTCTACTTTAACGTATGTTACGGCTATTCGGCATTTATACTGAAAAATCTTTGGGGAGCTAATTTCCTTAAAGATTGTATAGTAGGATTCCTTTCGGGAGGAGTAATTCCGCTGGCTTTCCTACCGCCTGTTGTAGCGGTAACGCTTAATTTATTGCCCTTCGCGTCGCAAACCTACATTCCCGTTATGATGTACGTCGGAATGTTCGATGTACCGACAATTATTTACAGTTTTGCTTTACAGATTTTCTGGCTGATATTCTTTATTATTCTGCAGCAGATAATCTGGAACGCCTGCGTTAAGCGAATGAGCGTACAGGGGGGTTGAGTATGAAAATGTTACGAAAAATCCACCGTATGTTTAAGCTTCACCGTATTTTTATTAAGCAGGATTTAAAGAAGCTTATGGAATATAAGATAGACTTTTTAACGGGAGCTATCGGAATGTTATTAACCCAGGCGATTAATATCTTTTTCCTATCGGTAATTTTTGCACGCATTCCGAATTTAGAGGGTTATAGCTTTGAACAGATTATTTTTATCTACGGATTCGCGCTTTTGCCGAAATCGATTGACCACCTCTTCTTCGACAATCTTTGGGCAATCGGACATTTTATTATCCGAAAAGGCGATTTTGATAAATACCTGACGCGTCCTGTAAGCACGCTCTTCGCGGTAACTGTCGAAAAATTCCAGGTTGACGCGTTCGGCGAGCTTGTTGTCGGAATAATGCTTCTCGGCTACAGCGTCCCGAAAATCGCGGTAAGCATTAATTTTGTCAACGTGATTTTGTTTGTTGTCGCGATATTCTTCGCAACGTTTATTTATACGGGCGTTAAGCTTATTACTTCGGCTATCGCGTTCTGGACTAAGCGCAGCGGAAATATTACTTATATGTTTTATATGATTAACGATTTCGCGAAATACCCGACAACTATTTATAACCGCGTTGTAAGAACGGTAATAACTTATATTGTGCCGTTCGCTTTTACTGCGTTTTTCCCCGCAAGCTATTTTATAACCGGCGGAAATGTCTGGTATAATATCGGCGGAACGGTTGTTATGGCGGTTGTGCTTATGGCTGTCGGAATCTTTGTGTGGAATAAAGGCGTAAGCGCTTACGAAAGCGCGGGAAGCTGACGGGGGAGTTGAGACTTTTTCTCATTAGAAAAATTCGGTTCATAAATATTTATTTATAATTTAATTAAAGGATCGGCTCTTTTTGAGCCGATCTGTTTTTATGCGGATTTAAAAAGGGCTGTTTGTGCAAATTATACAAATATCACCTATCATATTTGTAGAGTATTTTTGAAAGAAGTGTGGTAGAATATAAGTGCCAACAATTAAAAGCTTAATAGTGTGTATGCGTCTGCATATATTTGTGGGGATAGTGTTTTTATTTTACATAAAAACACTATGCTCAATATTTGCTATCCCTGTATTTTTATATGCTGACGGAATATGCTTTTAATTGTTTGGCGACAATTCGGAGCTATGTGTTTTTTGGACGTGCAGTCTTCGGATTGTACGTCTTTTTTAATTGCCTTCTCCTTGAGGAGAAGGTGGGGATTTGCTGATTAATCAGCAAATGCTCGGATGAGGTGTAGAAGAGTAGCTCTGGATTAAACTTTTAAGGAGGAATAAAGCATGATAAAGACAAGAAAGATAGTTAGTATCGTTTTATCTGTACTTATGGTAATAAGTATCTTTACAATTCTACCGATTACCGCAAGCGCGGAAACCTATATAAGCGGAGACTATGAATACAGTGTTTCCGACAATACCGCTACAATTACAAAATACAATGGCTTATCAACAGATATAATCATTCCAAGTTCGCTTGATGGCTATAGCGTTACATGTATCGGTACTCGAGCTTTTGAAAAATGCTCAAGTCTTACAAGTATAACTATCCCCGATAGCGTTGCAAGTATAGGCTATTATGCTTTTGCCGGTTGTAAAAGTCTTAATAGCGTACACATAACGGATATAAGTGCTTGGTGTAGTATTTCTTTTGGAGATCAATATTCATATGTTGAAGACAATTGTACGTCAAATCCCCTATGTTACGCAGGGAATTTATATTTAAATGATATGCTTGTTGAGGATTGTGTTTTACCCGATAGTGTTACGAGTATAAGCAGATTTGCTTTTTATGGTTGTAAGAGTCTAACCAGTATAGCAATTCCTAAAAGCGTTATGAGTATAGGTTGGAGTGCTTTTGAAAAATGCTCAAACTTAAAGAGCATAACAATCTCTAATAAGGTTAAGAATATAGGAAGTCGGGCGTTTGCTGGTTGCTCAAGCCTTACAAACATAAGTATTCCTGATAGTGTGAATAGAATTGGATCTTCTGCTTTTGCGGATTGTACAAATCTTGTAAGTGTTACACTATATTACATAGAATACTTTAAAGGCTCCTTTGAAGTTTATGGTACAGGCATTTTTGAAGGTTGTTTGAGCTTAAAAAATGTTGTTTTGGGAGAAAATGTAACTGAGATACCTGAAAGAATGTTTTATGATTGCACAAGTCTTACAAGCATAATAATTCCCGACAACGTAACGTATATAGGCAATTATGCGTTTTACGGTTGTTCAAATCTTACAGACTTAATAATTCCTGACAATGTTACGAGTATAGGAGTATCCGCATTTCAAGGATGTACAAGCCTTACAGACATAAGTGTTCCCGATAGTGTGAATAGAATTGGCTCTTCTGCGTTTGTGGATTGCACAAATCTTGTAAGAGTTAAATTTCCTGATAATAAACAGCTATCATCTTTTGGGGATAATTACTACGCAACTGAAGGATCAAGCATTTTTGAGGGTTGTTCGAGCTTAAAAAATGTTAATCTGAGGAACAGTATTACTAATATTCCAGGGAAAATGTTTTATGGTTGTAAAGGATTGGAAAATATTGTGATTCCTAAAAGCGTTCAAAGCATTAGACCTCAAGCATTTTGGAACTGTATAAACCTTAAAAGCATAACAATCTTAAATCCTGATTGCGAAATAAATAGTGCGTATGAAACAATATCCGGCACAGCTACAATATACGGATACGCAAACTCAACGGCATACATTTATGCTTTGAATTGCAACCGTAATTTCGTTGAGATAAAAAGTGATGATGACCCGATTATTCCGACTCCAACGACTGAGCCGCTGTCGGAAGAAACCGAATTTACATCTGATGTTACCGAACCTACTCAGCCGAGCACACCCGCGAAAGCAACTTCTAAAAAGGATAACCCGATTAAGATAACCGCAAAAACTAAGACTATTAAAGCTAAAAAACTAAAATCCAAAAAACAGACGGTTAAGCCTCTGACAATAAAAAACGCTAAAGGCAAGGTAACGGTTACGCTTATAAAGAAAGGGACTGCTTCGAAGATTTATAAGAAAATCAAAATCAATCGAAAAACGGGAGCAGTTACTCTTAAAAAGGGTAAGTATAAGAAAGGTAAATATAAAATTAAGTTAAGAATAAAGGCAAGCGGTAATTCAGCATATAACCCTAAGACTATTACCAAAACGGTGACGATTAAGATTAAATAGCATTCACAGATGTGGAGTTTGTTTATTCGGATTTCGCGTCTTTTGTTGCCTACTTATAAACATATAAAGCAAACCTAATCAACCCTAACAAAGATCGTTCTCTGAAAAGAGTAGACAATAATACGTAAAGACTCTTGTGTTATGTGAGAGAGGGATTTATAATTAAAAACAGGATTAAAAAAATATAAAATAAGAGGTAAAAGTGTTATGAGCCAGATTAAAATATCTTTTGGAAAAAAAGAAAGCAGACATATATTTATTGAGGATCCTCGTGAAGCGTTTAAAAAGTATAACGAATTATTTGATGAATATGGGGATAATAATGCAAGAGAACGATTACTTAATAAAGTATTCATAGATAATAAAATAGAATGTGAAAATGATGAAGATGTGTATGACTATATTTATTTAAAAGTAACACTTTTGAATTCCTTTTATGGTACACTAATAAAAACTAATAAACTGAAGGATGTTGCACAAAGAATTTATGATAATAAATTAAAACTGTCAGAGTTGATGAATTCCGAATCATATGATGATCGTGCGGATGCAGTTAATTTAATATGGGAAGAAAAAGAGGATGACGATGTCGGAAACATTTATTCATTTGCTACTAAGTATTGTAGTTGGCATTATCCTGATAAATTTCCAATTGTTGATAGCTATGTGCTTGGCTTTTTATATCGTCTTAATTGTCAGGGTTATAAAGACAAAAATAATTACACTTTTTGTGATAAGTTTACTCAGGGAGAATTGAAAGATTATAAAAGGTTTATTGAAATATATAATAAATTCAGAGAATATATTTTTGGAGAAATAAATAAAAAGATTTCTTATAAAGAGATAGATAAATTTATATGGATGTATGTAGTTTCGCGTTTTAAAATTGAAATAGATGATTTTGATAATTATATAGAGATCGATATTTTAAAAGATGATAAATTAAAAGATAAATGGAATATACTTCAAGGGGAGATGAAAAAGAAGAAAGAAAAAACTGGAAAAGAACTCGCCGATGAAGAAGTGAGTGTAATTAAGAAAAAGTTTATTCAAAACGAGTACCTCGAAAAGTTTAAGGTGTCCTTGTGATTAGTAACAAGACTTTTTTAAAACTCTATTAACACGCAGAGCAGCACAATTACATGCTGTTCTGTTTTTTACCGCCAAGGTTAGTTAAAACTAACTATATAATATGACGAAAAGCGGGCTGATTTTATGCAAAAAATTCAAATTTTCGTGTAAATTCCCTTTACTTTTACATCCAAAAGTGATAAAATTATTCTGTTATAATGTCTTAATATACATTATTATTGCGCAATTTTTTAAGGAGGACATTCAAATGGCAAGAAAAATGAAAACCATGGATGGTAATACCGCCGTTGCACATGCTTCGTACGCGTTTACAGACGTTGCGGCTATCTATCCTATCACACCTTCTTCCGTTATGGCCGACGTTACTGATAACGAGGCGGCTAACGGCAGAACAAACCTTTTCGGACGTACTGTTCAGGTAACAGAAATGCAGTCCGAGGGCGGCGCGGCAGGCGCTGTTCACGGCTCTTTGGCGGCTGGCGCTCTTACAACTACATACACCGCTTCCCAGGGTCTTTTACTTATGATTCCTAATATGTATAAAATCGCGGGTGAATTACTCCCCGGAGTTATCCACGTTTCCGCTCGTGCGCTTACTTCTCACGCGCTCTCTATTTTCGGTGACCATTCCGATATTTACGCTTGTCGTCAGACAGGTTTCGCTATGCTTTGCTCCAACAATCCCCAGGAGTGTATGGACTTAACAGCAGTAGCTCATCTTACATCAATTAAAGGCAGAGTTCCTTTCTTACATTTCTTCGACGGTTTCAGAACTTCTCACGAAATCCAGAAGATTGAAACATGGGATTACAAAGATTTAGACGAGTTACTCGACCACGACGCTGTAGAAGCGTTCAGAAGAAGAAGTCTTAACCCCGAGCATCCTGTAACAAGAGGTACAGCTCAGAACGATGATATCTTCTTCCAGGCTCGCGAAGCTTGTAACAAATACTATGACGCGGTTCCCGAGGTTGTAGTAGAATATATGAATAAAGTTAACGCTAAAATCGGCACAAACTATAAGCCTTTCAACTACTACGGCGCTGAGGACGCTGAGCACGTTATCGTTGCTATGGGTTCCGTATGTGACTGTATCGAAGAAGTTGTTGACTATCTTAACGCCGCAGGCGAAAAGGTTGGTCTCTTAAAGGTTAGACTTTATCGTCCTTTCGTTGCCGACTATATGCTTTCCGAGCTTCCCAAGACTGTTAAGACTATCTCTGTTCTCGACAGAACTAAAGAGCCCGGTTCAATCGGCGAACCTCTCTACCTCGACGTTCTCGCCGCTATTAACGGTTCTGATTTCTCAGACGTTAAGGTATTCACAGGCCGTTACGGTTTAGGTTCCAAGGATACAACTCCCGCGGATATGATCGCTGTTTACAGAAACGCTGAATCTGCAACACCTAAGAAGAGATTTACAGTTGGTATCGTTGATGACGTTACTAACCTTTCTCTCCCGAGAGTTGAGAATCCCGATACTACACCTAAGGGCACAACTTCCTGTAAGTTCTGGGGACTCGGCGCTGACGGTACTGTAGGCGCTAACAAGAACTCAATCAAAATCATCGGCGATAACACCGATATGTACGCTCAGGGTTACTTCGCATACGACTCCAAAAAGTCCGGCGGTCTTACAGTTTCCCACTTACGTTTCGGCGATACTCCGATTAAATCAACATATTATGTAAGCAAGGCTGACTTCGTTGCGTGCCACAATCCTTCTTACGTTGATAAATATGATATCGTAGACGACCTTAAAGAGGGCGGTTCATTCCTTCTCAACTGCGCTTGGGATGTTGATGAGCTTTCACAGCGTCTCCCCGCTAAGATGAAGAAGATTTTAGCCGAGAGAAATATCAACTTCTATACAGTTGACGCTATTAAGATCGGTAAGGAAATCGGACTCGGAAGCCGTGTTAATACTGTATTACAGTCCGCTTTCTTCAAGATTGCCGATATTATCCCCGCAGACCACGCTAAAGAGCTTATGAAGGCTGCGGCTAAGAAGTCCTACCTCAAGAAGGGCCAGGCTATCGTTGATATGAACTATGCCGCTATCGACGCAGGTATGGAGAACTTAAAGAAAGTTGAAATCCCCGCTGATTGGGCAAATGCTACAGGCGAAGCCGCAGTTGATAAGGTTGAAGGAAGCGGCGAGCTCGTAGAATATGTAAACAAGGTATTAAAGCCTGTTAACGCTTATAAGGGTAACGAACTTCCCGTATCCGCGTTTATGGATTATGTTGACGGTACTTGTCCTCAGGGTTCCGCCGCTTTCGAGAAGCGCGGTATCGCTGTAGACGTTCCCGAGTGGCAGTCCGATAATTGTATCCAGTGCTGCAAGTGTGCTATTGTTTGTCCCCACGCTGTAATTCGTCCTGTTATTATGACAGACGCTGAGGTTGACGCTGCGCCTGTTGATACAAAGACAGCTGTTGCTACAGGTCTTAAAGAATATAAATTCGTTATGACAGTTTCAACTCTTGACTGTACAGGTTGCGGAGCCTGCGCTAATGTATGTCCCGGAAGAAAGGGCGAAAAGGCTCTCGTTATGAAACCGATTGATACCCAGAGAAAGTATCAGGCTGTATTTGATTACGGCGTAAGCCTCGATCCCAAGGAAGAGGTTGCCGCTAAGTTTAAGTCAAGCACAGTTAAGGGCAGTCAGTTCAACCAGCCGTTACTCGAGTTCTCGGGTGCTTGCGCGGGCTGTGGTGAAACACCTTACGCTAAACTCGTTACCCAGCTGTTCGGCGACAGAATGTTTATCGCCAACGCTACAGGCTGTTCTTCAATCTGGGGCGGTTCGGCTCCCGCTACACCTTACACAGTTAATAAACTCGGAAGAGGCCCCGCTTGGCAGAACTCCTTATTCGAGGATAACGCTGAATTCGGTCTCGGTATGGCTCTCGGACAGAAAGCTATCCGCAACAGATTAGCTGAGTATGTAACAGAAATCGCTGACAAGACTTCCAAGGATTCCTTAAAGGAAGCTTGCAACACATATATGGATACTTTCGAGGATTCCAACGCTTCACGCGCTGCTACTGACGCTCTTATCGCTGAATTAGAGCAGGCTGACGACGCTGTTGCCGACCTCGCTAAGAAAACTTTAGTTGACAAAGACGAGCTCGCTAAGAAGTCTATGTGGATCTTCGGCGGCGACGGCTGGGCTTATGATATCGGCTTCGGCGGTCTTGACCACGTAATCGCTTCCGGCGAAAACGTAAACATCCTCGTATTTGATACAGAAGTTTACTCCAACACAGGCGGCCAGGCTTCCAAGGCTACACCTATCGGTTCAATCGCTCAGTTCGCGGCTGCCGGTAAAGCTGTTAAGAAGAAGGATTTAGCTGCTATCGCTATGAGCTACGGTTACGTTTATGTTGCTCAGGTTGCTATGGGCGCTAACAACAACCAGGTTCTTAAAGCTATGGTAGAGGCTGAAAGCTACAACGGACCTTCTATCATTATCGCTTACGCTCCCTGTATCAACCACGGTATCAAGGGCGGTATGGGAATCGCTCAGGATGAGGAAAAGAAAGCTGTTGACGCAGGTTACTGGAACCTCTTCCGTTATGATCCGAGACTTGCCGACGAAGGAAAGAACCCCTTCATCCTCGACAGCAAAGCTCCTTCCGCTTCTTACCGCGACTTTATCATGGGCGAAGTTCGTTACAACGCCCTCTCGCGTAAGTTCCCCGAAAGAGCCGAGAAACTCTTCGAAGAGGCTGAAACAGGCGCCGAGAAGAAGTACGCTCACCTTGCTAAACTCGCGAGCTTCGAGGACGCTACCTGATAAATCAGGAAACTTATTAACAATACTGCGCCGAACGGAATTTCCGTTCGGCGCTTTAGTATTTTATTACAGAAAAGGGCATTTAAAAATTCACAAAAAATGAATAGACATTTTAATTTTATTGTGATATAATAAAAAGAAATAAAAAAGAGGTGTTTTTTGTGGACTTTATAATTGGTTTTGATTTTTCAATACTTGATTTTATTGCGAACAATATCCGTAGCGAATTCTTAGATCCGATTATGACGGCTGTTTCAATTTTTGCCGACAAAGGTTTAGGATGGGCGCTTTTAGCGCTTGTGCTTCTTATTCCGAGAAAAACGCGTCCTGCCGCGGCTACGGCTTTAGCGGCGATGGTTATCGCGCTGTTAGCCGGCGAGTTTGTAATTAAGGGTTTGGTTGCGAGACCGAGACCGTTTGAAGTATACGAAAGCTACCATTCCGCTGCGATGCCGTTTACTCTTAATATGGGTAAACCAACGGGCTACAGTTTTCCGTCGGTACACACCTGCTTTTCGTTCGCGTTTGCGGCGGCTATGTTTAAATGGTGTAAAACAGCGGGAATTATCAGTTTAATCGCTGCGGCGATTGTCGGATTTTCACGCCTTTATAACTATGTGCATTTCCCGACTGATGTGCTTGCGGGAATGGCAGTAGGTTTAATTGCCGGCGCTATTGCGGTATTTATATTTAAAAAATTCAATTTCGACGATAAATTGTTGAACATTGGAAAAAAGAAATAGAAGGAGAAGCCTATGAAAAAGCTTGTTTCAATTTTACTGTCTATACTGATTTTATCTTCGGTAATAATTGCTGTTCCTACGCTCGCTTCGGGAGCGGCTTATGTTAAAGGAACTGTAATTAAAGTTGTTTTTACCGCGGATGATGTTGATAAGCCTTTTACAGGGCTTGAAGGAAGCCTTACTTTCGGAAAGGATTTAACTTTAGATGAACAATCCGTAAGTTTTCCGAATGTAAGCAATATGCAAAGCGCGGTTTACGAAGGCAAAATAGTTTTTAACGCTTCAAACCTTTCCAACTATGATATAAGCTCCGATAAAGTGATGTTAAGCGCTGAGTTTACGGTTAATAACGATATTTCGGAGGTGCCCGTAAGCGCAGAGCTTGAAGATATTTATTACAGAGAAGGCGCTGTTTTGGTTAATATTGTTACCGTGCCTTACAAGCTTCAGGCGGATGTAAGCGTTGTTTATGATCCCGAAGCTGAAACCGGTCCTGCTTCACCTGATGAAACCGTGCCGGATACGGGAGTTGTTGTTGAAACAACCGAGAATATCTCGGGACCTGTTAACACAAATACAACAGAAGATATTACCGAACCCTATACAGGCGCGACAGAAAGTGTTCCCGCAACAGGTAATACCGATGCTACAGAGGTTGCTCCCACAGGCGAGAGCGCTCCGAGCACAGGCGATGTTACCGAACCCGGATCCGTAGATCCTATATCTACCGATATTACACAGCCGTGGAATCCGACCGGCAGCACAGATATTCCTATCGGCACCGGCGAAAACCCCACATCTCCCAATCCTACCGTTGAGCCGATAACAGTTGCTCCCACACAGCCTCCGGCAGGAGCGACCGATCCTTCGGAAGCTGCTAAAACCTCTATCACTTTAAGCAAGACTTCCGCAAGCCTTTATGTTAAAGGTACAACAAAAATAAATGCTAATGTTAAAAACAGAAAAGGAGCGGTTTCTTACAAAAGCAATAAAACCAAGATTGCAAAAGTTGATAAAAACGGAAAAGTTACCGCGCTTAAAAAGGGTACTGCCGTAATTACAGTATCTAATAACGGAGTTAAAAAGCTCTTTACCGTAAAGGTAAAGAACCCGAAGCTCAACAAAAAGAAAGTTAAGCTAAAAAAGGGTAAGAGCTTTAAGCTGAAGGTTATCGGTAAAATCGGTAAAGCTAAGTTTAAATCTTCTAAGAAGAAAATTGTAACCGTTTCCAAGTCAGGAAAACTCAAAGCTAAGAAAAAGGGTAAAGCTACAATCACGGTTAAAACAAACGGAAAGATTAAACTAAAATGTAAAGTTACCGTAAAGTAAATAAATAACAAAACGGCGTGATTAAATCACGCCGTTTATTTTTTGGTTTAAAATTCGATTCCGAAACGCGCGGGAATACCTTTATCGTACGGATGCTTTATTTTCTTCATTTCGGTAATATAATCGGAAAGTTGCATAAGCCGTGTCGGGGGATGGTGGCCTGTCATAACTATCTCAAGATTTTTCGGAGCGTTGGATATAAACTCATAAACGTCGTGCTCACTTATCATTTCCGTTTCAATTGCGGAAAAAATCTCGTCCAAAACTATCATATCAAATTTTTCCGTAAAGACCTTTGTAACGCTTTCGTTAAATACTTTTCTGAAAAGCGAAGCGGCTTTCGCTTTTTCCGCTTCATCCATTTGGAAAGTGAACTTCAGGTCAATGGGAACAAAGCTGAGGGTAATGTTTTCGGTATGGCTGAGGGTGTGTCTTTCGCCCGAAAATTCAGTTTTTAGAAATTGTACAAAAAGAACTTTCATCCTGCTGCCCGCGGCTCGTGACGCAAGTCCGATTGCGGCAGTGGTTTTGCCTTTACCGTCGCCGTAATAGATATGTATCAAAACTTTCACCCTCCTTTGAGTCTATATTTATATAATATAACCTATTTCGTTTTTATTCAAGAGGATTTTTGAAAAAAATCGGGAAAAATAAAACAAAAAATCTTTTAAGATGTTATGAATATTATAAGATTTTCCGCGTAAAATCAAATATCAAGGTAAAAACATATAAATAGGATAAGGATTTACAGACTGTTTTTATGTATTTAATGGAATGATAAAAAATCGTATTGACAAATCAATTGCGGTCGAGTAAAATTTAGTTGTAAACTTAATTTGTATAATTGTATTTATAAGTTGACTAATATAGATTTTGTAAATTTTATGGAGGTAGGCGTTTGTCGATGAAGAAGTTTATTATTCCTTTTACTTTCTTGTTGGCTATAATAATCTGCGTTGCCGTACCTGTCGGGGTAACGGCTCAGACTTCCGCTTCTAACGACGAGGCGGTTGCGGTTGCCAATTTTGAAGATCCTACCGGCGCGGTTGAACCCGCCACCGAGGCTAAAGTAATTCCTTCGGATATAAAAGGTTTGAAAGTTACGGAAGTTGAGTCCGACTCATTACTTCTGAGCTGGGAAAAAAGTCTTAACGCGTCTCTTTATACTATTTACCGTGCAAAAGAATCTTACGGCGGAAAAATAGGAGAGTACGAAAAATATAAAACAGTAAAAAATAATACATTCAGAGATACGGGACTTTCCGAAGCTAAGATTTATAAGTATCAGATTTTCGCGTACGCTATGACCGATAATTATGTTACTCAGAGTAAGCCCGCTTCGGCTTCCGTAATGACTAAGCTTAAAAATGTTCCTTCCGTTCAGCTTTACGATAAGACCACAAAGTCTATGACATTAAGCTGGGAAAAGAGTCCTTCGGCGAGCAAATATATAATTTACCGCGCTGACGAAAAAGGAAACGGCGCATTTACGGACTTTAAGAAAATCCGCGAGGTTGACGGCGGAAACGTTTCAAAAATCACCGATACTTCCTTAATCGGCGGTACAGTATATAAATACAAGGTTGTTGCCGAGCGTTCGCAGGGCGATACTTCTGCGGTAAGCTCAGGCAAAACCGCAAAGGGTATGACTAAGTTCAGTGCTCCCGAGAACTTCAAAAAAGCTGGCGCTACCGAAACATCAATCAAGATTTCCTGGAATCCTGTAACCCATGCGGATAAATACGAAATCTACCGCGACTGGATTAAGGTTAAATCCGTTAAAGCAAACGAGTTTAACGATAAAGACCTTTTAAGCGGTTCACAGCACAGTTACCAGGTAAGAGCAATAAGAAAAGTTGCCAAAAGCGTAAGACGAGGCAATTTTGCGGAGGTTAAGGCTTCCTGTAAAATCCCTGGAAACAGAATTGTTGTTTCTATCGCTAAGCAGAATCTTAAGGTATATAAAAATAATAAGGTAGTTTATAAGACGAATGTTATTACAGGAGCTCCCGGAGACAGAGCGACTTCAACCGGACATCACCATATCCTTAGCCATAAGTCACCCGCTATCTTAAAGGGTTCCTACCGCGGAAGCAAATGGACAACAAAGGTAAGCTACTGGATGGGCTTTACATACAGCGGCCAGGGTATACACGACGCAACCTGGCAGGGCGCGTTCGGCGGACAGCTTTACCGCCAGGGCAGAGGCTCGCACGGATGTGTAAATGTTTCTTTGGCTTCGGCTAAGAGAATTTACGAACTCTCTTACGCGGGAATGCTCGTAATTGTAAAATAATATGAAATTAAGACCGCTGCTTTTGCAGCGGTCTTTTTGCGTTTAAAAGCATTTCAGAAGGCGGAGTTAAAAACGCTACGGCCTAAAACAGTCCCCCGGACTGTTTTATTTACGGTCTTTCGAGTCACCTTGTTCCGACTAATAAAAAGAAGGCAGTCGAATAACTGCCTTCTTTTTATGGTGGGGCATCAGTTAGTTCATCTATGAAAAAACTTCAATTTCGAACCTTGCGTCCACGTTATCGAGAAAAGTTTATGCAACGCTCCTCGCTAAAAACGTTCCCCCGGAACGTTTTCTTTACGGTTTTTCGAGTCACCTTGTTCCGACTAATAAAAAGAAGGCAGTCTAATAACTGCCTTCTTTTCATGGTGGGCCATCAGTTAGTTCATCTATGAAAAAACTTCAATTTCGAACCTTGCGTCCACGTTATCGAGAAAAGTTTCTGCAACGCTCCTCGCTAAAAACGTTCCCCCGGAACGTTTTCTTTACGCTCGGCTTCGAGTCCCTGACGGCAAAAAAATAGAAGTACCAAATGGTACTTCTATTTTTTGGTGGGCCATCAGGGACTCGAACCCCGGACCGATCGGTTATGAGCCGATAGCTCTAACCAACTGAGCTAATGGCCCTTAGC
>CADBCC010000021.1 GCA_902793125.1 uncultured Ruminococcus sp. | reverse complement strand
TTGCTGAAGTCAACCTTTCCGGGAGCGATTGTAGAAGGCTGTGTAGCCTTTGTCGCGGGAGCTGATGTAGGAGCAACTGTAGGAGCGTCTGTGGGCGCTACTGTGGGCTCTACTGTAGGCTCTACTGTAGGCTCTGCTGTGGGTTCTACTGTGGGTTCGTTTGTTTCTTCCTCTGTAGTAGGAGCACCTGTAACTTCTTCTGTGGGAGCGTCTGTCTGCTCTTCTGTAGGCTTGATCTCAGGTCCAACTGTTCCGTCAGCCTTAATGATGTTATTACTGTAATCGCTCAATTTAACGTTGGAGAACTCATTCTGAGTTACCCATGTATCACCGTCGTAAACCTGATACTGTAAAGTGGTTACATTGTCAAAATCCTTAGGAATTTCTACGCTGTAAAGATGAACGCCATCCATTGTACGAGGATCCTGAGTAAATGTATACTGATGCCAGTTCTCGGGGTTGTATCCTTCGGGATCGTTGAAGTTAAGCTTATATGTATAGCCTGCTGCTTCCTGTTCTGCTGAAGGCAGATAGAGGAATGTGTAGTAAGTTTCGAAAGCTTCTGTCTGAGACTGTGTAGCTTCACCTGTCTGAGACTGTGTAGCTTCACCTGTCTGGGGCTGTGTAACTTCGCCTGTCTGGGGCTGTGTAACTTCGCCTGTCTGGGGCTCTGTAACTTCGCCTGTCTGAGGCTCTGTAACTTCGCCTGTCTGGGGCTCTGTAACTTCGCCTGTCTGGGGCTCTGTAACTTCGCCTGTCTGAGGCTCTGTAGGTTCGTCGGTGGGAGCATCTGTCTGAGGTTCTGTGGGCTCATCTGTAGGAGCTTCTGTAGGAGCTTCTGTGGGTTCTTCTGTAGCCTCTTCTGTGGGTTCTTCTGTGGGTTCTTCTGTGGGAGGTTCTGTTTCGGGCTCATCAGTCCATGTGCCTACTTCCCATTTATTGTTAGTTTTTTCTATGGGATAATATCCTGTTACTGTGGGATCGTAAGCGATATCAACAGTCTGTTCTGATCCGCCGTTATTAAAGATAATATTATCATATTCAGATGAGAATGTAGCGGTATACTGTTCTTCGCCGTAACCGTTAACGCCCTTATCTGTGAGCTTTACTCCGGGCCATTCAGCATTCTTTCCGCCCGCGCCGTTCCAAGCGTAGAGATATACGTCTGTCCATCCCTGGTTGTTTGTGAACTTAGTCGTGTATTCATTGGGAACAGGAGCGTCCGTGGGAGCATCTGTGGGAGCATCCGTGGGAGCAGCTGTGGGAGCGTTCGTGGGAGTTTCAGTCTGAGGCTGTCCGCCCTGAGCGTCTGTTAACTCAGCTCTTACAGAAAACTTATTCTTGTTAGCTTCAACAACTGCACCGGTTTTGATATAGTTGTACAATGTTGTGGGTTTACTGGGATTAACTATACCCGTAAGAGTTTTAACGTCGAAGGTGATATCCTGATTCCCTGAAATAGCACTCTTAACCTGGAATTTAGCCGTAACTAAAACACTTTCTGTCTGGAAATTAGCGCCGTTAGTACCGGTAAAAGTACAAGCTACACAATTGTTTGCCTCCTGATATTCCGCGTCATCGGCACCTGCGATAACGGGAGCGGCAGAATTTAAAAGTCCGCCGATTGTAGCTTCTTTAACAAACAAAGCGCTGCTGTTAAAACCGATTTTTAAATTTCCGTTTAAAACATAATCGTCTGCTGTAAGGTAAACTTTCAGTTCAAACTCGTCCCCCGCCTTATAAGACTTGGAAAGATTGCTGAACACACCTTGTGCGCTTTTAGCTGTGATAGTATAACTATCTGCCGCAAAAGCCGATGTTCCTGCAGCTACCATAATCATAGACAATACCATAAGTATTGAAAGAACTATAGCAGCAGATTTTTTTAACATTTGCATTTTCTTTTCTCTCCTTTGCAAATAATATCCGTTATAATAATAAATATTATAATTCACTTACTATTTTATAACTAATTTGTAACAAAATCAATTGTGAATTGTGCATAAATTTTGGTGTGCCTTTTTGTCTATAATAACAAATGACGCGGTTTGGATATTTTTCCAAACCGCGATATTAAATCTTATTCACATTTTAGATAAATCCTATCTTTTTCTTAGCTTTCGCCAAGGTACGGCTCGAGATTTTCAGAGCTATTTCATCCGCCTTCTTGTAGCAGCTTTCCAAATATGCTTTATCGGCAATCAGTTTTTCATACTCAGCTCTTACAGGTCTGAGTGTTTCAACCACCGCTTCGCCTACCGCAAACTTAAAATCGCCGTAGCCTTTTCCGCCGAAATCGTGTTCAATCTGTTCGTGTGTAAGTCCTGTTACAGCACCGTAAATGTCCATAAGGTTGTTTATTCCGTCTTTTCCCTCGCCGTAGCGAACGCAAGCCTCGCTGTCGGTTATAGCGCGCTTGAACTTTTTCATTATCACCTCGGGAGGATCAAGAAGATGTACGCATCCGTTAACGTTTTCATCGGATTTACTCATCTTTTTAGCAGGATCCTGCAGGCTCATTACTCTCGCGCCGGTCTTGGGGATATAAGCCTCGGGCACTTTAAAAACATTGGGGTAAAGTCCGTTAAAACGGTTTGCGATATCTCTTGTGAGTTCAAGGTGCTGCATCTGGTCGGCGCCTACGGGAACATAATCCGCCTGGTAAAGCAGGATGTCAGCCGCCATCAAAGACGGATAAGTAAACAGTCCCGCATTAATATTATCGGCGTGCTTAGCGCTTTTGTCCTTAAACTGCGTCATTCTCGAAAGCTCTCCGAACTGTGTATAGCAATTTAAAATCCATGCCATTTCGGCGTGGGTATGAACGTGGCTCTGGATAAAAAACAGAGTTTTTTCCACATCTATACCGCAGGCTAAAATCGAGGCGTAAGCGTCAATAATATTTTTCCGCATTTTCGGCGGTTCCTGACGCACGGTAATTGTGTGCAAATCCGCGAGCGCATAAATACAATTGAACTCGTCCTGCATTTTTACCCAGTTTCTTATAGCTCCTAAATAGTTTCCGAGAGTTATTGTTCCGCTGGGCTGAATTAAACTCAGCGCGACTTTTTTCTTTTCTGTTTCCATTATATACACCTCATCAGACAATTTCTTTTATTAATTTTCCGAGCGCTTTAATTCCCTTTTCAAGCTGCTCGTCGGTCGGAGTTGAGAAGTTTATTCTGAAACCGTCGGAGGTTTCATTTTCATCCGTAAGGAACGCGTTTCCGGGAACAACGCAAACTTTGCGCTCGATTGCCTGTTTTACAAAACCGAGCATATCTGTGCCTTCGGGAAGTTTGCACCAAATAAAAAGACCTCCGTCGATTTTATCGTAGGTGATTTCCGGAGCGCAGTATTTATCAAGCAAGTCCATTGCAAACTTCGCTTTTTTACGATAAATAGTTCTAAGCTTCTCAAGATGAGCTTCAAAATCATACTTTGTAAGAAATTCATAGCACATCATCTGTGACCAGATATTTGTATGAACATCGCTTCCCTGCTTGCATACGGTAAGTTTCTGAATAATCGGCTTAGGCGCGATTACGTACGCTACGCGCATTCCGGGAGAAATAACCTTGCTAAAGCTTCCCGCGTAAATAACTCTGCCTTCGGTATCCATAGATTTTATCGAGGGTATAAACTCACCCTGATATCTCAGGTCGCCGTAGGGGTTGTCCTCAAGCACAAGAACGTTGTATTTACACGCTAATTCATAAAGCTTTTTACGTTTTTCCAAACTCATTGTAACGCCCGACGGATTCTGGAAATTCGGGATTGTATAGATAAACCTGACGTTTTCGTTTTCCTGAAGCGCTTTTTCAAGGAGGTCTGTATTCATACCGTCGCTCTCAACGGGAACTCCCGCAAGCTTTGCGTTGTAAGCTCTGAATGAATTTAAAGAACCGATAAAACTCGGCGCTTCGGTAATAATAACATCATTTTCATTAACAAGCGCTTTTGTGGAAAAATCCATAATCTGCTGGGCGCCAGTTGTAATTATAATATCGTCGTCATCCGAGCCTGTATTATATTTTTCAGCCATATATTTTTTCATATATTCCCGAAGCGGCGGATAGCCCTCGGTAACGCTGTACTGCAAAAGCCCGATAGGATTTTTCTTAAACAGCTCAGCCGAAATCTCCTCTAACTCTTTTACTGGAAAAGCGTCGGGCGACGGATTGCCCGCGGAAAGAGATACTACCGTGGGATCGGCGGCATATTTAAAAATCTCTCTTATGGCGCTTGGTTTTAAATTATTTGTTCTGTCGGAAAATTTATATTCCATATCTGTTCCTCTTTTCAGCAGGATATTATTCATATTGAATAATTTTAACACAAATTTACAACTGTTGCAAGTGTAGACTAAACTTAATATACTTAAAAAAATAGGAAAAAAGATTAAAAAAACATTGTAAAAAATCAGTTTTTAGTGTATAATGTAGTATATATGTAACTTCTCGCGGTATAAAATATTATATCGCAATATCAGGAGGCAGTTATGGCATATAATAACAGACGTAATTACAATGAGTACGGACGAAGTAATTACAGGCGCAGTAATTACAGCAGAAGCAAGATACATGTAAGCAAAAGATCCAGAAACAGAGCGATAATCATAGTGGTAGGGCTTATAATTTTCGCGCTGATTGTAACACTTATATCCTCGGTAATCGGTTGTATCTGCACCGGTTCAACAAAAACAGAGCTGACAATAGACACCGCGACCGTAGGCGCTTCGACAAAAGCAAAGGCAACAAAACCCGTTGAAAAGCCTAAGGCGGACAATATTACATTTAAAGAGCCCGAGATTAAAGACGACTCAAACAGCGAGGGAACTTTCGATAACGAATACTACATCTGGAATTCAAAGGCTTTCGAAGCTTTTAAGGGAAGCAAATCCGACGCGAAAACTTACGCGAAGTTTATTAACCGGGTTAAAGATAAACTGGGATTAGGCGTCAACGTTTACTCGACGATTGTTCCGACTCACATCGAAATGGGACTTCCGAACAAGTATAAAAATACCGACGGCGGAATTACCACAAAATCTCAGGCAGACTATATTAAAGAAGTTTACAAAAACTACAGCAAGAAAGTTAAGTATATAAACTCATACAACCTGCTTTCGGAGCATTGCAACGACTATATATATTTTGACTCGGATAAAAGCCCGACAGCGCTCGGCGGATATTACGTATACAAATCCTTTACCGAGGTTATGGGTAAAAAGCCGATTCAGCTAAGCGAGTGTAAAGAATCAACTATAAAGAATTTCTACGGTTCTTACAACAACTTTACAAACAGCGAATTAAACGTAGACACCGTTAGCTACTGGGACTTCTCGTACAAAATGGATAATACAATTACATATGAGGATGATTCTACAGATACGGTAGACAGCTGTTACAACAAAGAAGCCGAAAGCGGAGCCGAAGCTTACAATGTTTTCCTTTACGGTAAAAAACCGCTCGAAGTTATAAAGAGCGAAAGCGACAGAGCGGACGGCAAAATCGCAATAATTCACAACAGCTCGGGTAATTCAATTGTACCTTATTTCACAAACAATTACGAAGAAGTTTACTCGATAAATTACTCTCTTTACGAAGGCAATCTTAAAAATCTGTGCGCTGAGAATGATATAAGAAATGTTCTTTTCATAAACGATACGCTCAGCTCGGCGGATTCTGATCATTTAGATTATTTAAAGAAAATTACAGGTATAAAATAAATTAAGAAAGCGCGCGCGATCAGCGCGTCCGCCTTTCGATTAGCTATTGCTCGTGCGCGCGCAAGGGCGCAACTGAGCAGGCAATACAAATTATTTTTGTGATAGAAAGTATAGATGTATTTTTCTATTTTTTCAAGCGTCACCAACAATTGGAAATTTTGTCAAAAAATCAAAGTTTCCTATCACATAAAAAGGAGGAAAGGATATGTTAGCTGAAAAAGTCGGCGTAAATGTTTTCGGAAAACTCGGCAAAAACCTCTATTCGGGTTATGTCAACTCCGAAAACAGCACTCAGAAAAAAGCATATATCCTTTCCGAACGTCCGATTAACGAATATTTCAAGGGTATAGTTATCGCGCTCGCGACTTTCGGAGAAGATGACCAGCGGTTAATCGTAGCTTCCGAAAACGAAACTTATTACGAGCCCGATATAAGAACGGAGTTTTCCTACTTAAAAAACGCTACGTTAACTTCTCTGAAATGTCTTTACGAAAAGTCCTGCGGAGCCGTTGTCTTTTATAACGGAAAATCGAACACCCGTATTCTTCTCGTTAAAAACAACAACGGCAGATACTGGAGTTTCCCGAAAGGTCATATTGAAGTCGGCGAAACCGAAGAGCAAACCGCAATACGCGAGATTAAAGAAGAAACTTCTCTTGACGTTGAAATAAAAGAAGGCTTCCGGGAAATCAGCGACTACTGTCCTTTTGGAAAAATCCGAAAACACGTTGTATTCTTTTTAGCCCAGGCGTTTACCGATAACGTAAAAATCCAGGAAGAAGAAATCGCGGAATATATTTGGGTGGACTTGCAGCAGGCAAAAAAACTCTGTTCTTATGATAACGACCTTAGAATAATCAGCAAGGCGGAAACCGCAATAAAAATTAACAAAAATTAGAAAACAGCTCAAAACCCGAAAAGAGTTTTGAGCTGTATTTTTATTTTGCAATAGGATTTTTCGACTGATCATATTCATCAAGCCTGTTTCCGTAGAGATAGTATTTCGTTTCTTTTACAACAACTCCCGAAAGCAATATCACCGCGATAAGGTTCGGTATCGCCATAAGCGCGTTAAAAATATCGGATAATGTCCATACCATATCGAGCGAAATTAAAGGAGCGATGAACAGCACAAGAATAAACACAATTTTATAAGGCACCATTCCTTTAACTCCGAAAAGATACTCGACACATCTCTCACCGTAGTACGACCAGCCTAAAACCGTCGAATACGCGAAAGCTACTATTCCTATTATAAGTATCGGAGTTCCTATGTACGGTATCTGCTGAAACGCCGTAAAGGTCATTTTATCTCCGTCCGTTCCGATGAACAGAGACGGATTTTTTATTGTAGAGCTTACAAGCACAAGACCTGTCATAAGACATACTACAACCGTATCCCAAAATGTTCCTGTCGACGAAATCATAGCCTGGCGTACGGAATTGCGGGTTTGCGCGGCTGAAGCAACGATTGGCGCCGAGCCCATACCCGATTCGTTCGAGAACAGTCCCCGCGCTATTCCGTAACGGGCGGCTATCATTATCGTAGAACCGACAAATCCTCCCGCGGCGGCAGTTGCGGAAAAAGCAGATCTTAAAATTAATACAACCGCGTCGCCGAGGTATGCTGCGTTCATAACAAGAATTGTCAAACATCCGATTATATACATAGCAGCCATTGCGGGAACGAGAAATTCACAAACTTTTGAGATAGCCTTGATTCCGCCGAAAATAACGACGGCGGTAACAAGCGAAACCAAAACACCGACTGTTATAGAAACAACGGAAATATTTCTTCCGAAAAGTTCTACTGTTAAACTTCCCGAACCGTTAAACGCGCTGTTCATAATACTCGAAATCGCGTTAACCTGAACTCCCGAGCCGATTCCGAACGACGCAAAAACCGTAAACAGAGCAAATAAAACACCAAGCCATTTCATCTTCAGTCCGCGCTCAAGCACATACATAGCTCCTCCGAGCATACGGCCGTCTTTTGTACGCACCCGGTATTTTACGGCAAGAAGCGATTCCGCGTATTTTGTCGAGATTCCGAAAACGCCCGTAAGCCAGCACCAGAACACCGCCCCGGGGCCACCAAGCGCGATAGCTGTACCGACGCCTATAATATTTCCCGTACCGATCGTGGACGCAAGCGCTGTCGCGAGCGACTGAAACGGACTTATATCCCCCTCGGACTCGGGCTCCTTGGTAACGGACAGCTTTATAGCCTTAAATGTTTTTCGCTGGATAAAACGGGTACGTATTGTCATAAAAATATGGGTTCCCAAAAGCAGGACTATCATAAACCAGCCCCATATAAACTCATCAGCTGCGCTCAGAGCGTTTGAAATTACTTGTATCATATTCTCTCTCCAATTATTCTCTCAATAAATATTCAATTTCACTTAGATTATCTATAACCTTATAAACTTTATTAAGTACATCTCCCTCGGGCTCATCCATATCAGGAACGATTACCGTAACACATCCCGCCGAAATTGCGGACTGCGCTCCGTTCGGACTATCTTCAACCGCCATACAGTTTTCGGGATTAAACCCTAATTTTTCAGCGGCGAACTCGTAAATATCGGGCGCGGGTTTACCGTGTTTTACCATATGCGCGGAAACAATCTCGTCGAAATAATCAAGAAGCCCCGCACGCTTAAGATATTTTTTGGCTTTATCAGTCTGAGTAGCGGTAGCGAGCGCGACTTTATAGCCGTTATCTTTCAGATACTTTAAAGTATAATCCGAATACGGCTTTTTTTCAAGACCGTACTCGTCCACATACTTTTCCATTAGTTCAATACGTTTATTGCGAACCAGATCGTAATCAAAATCTTCGCCGAAAAAACCTTTCAGTTTTTCTATAGCGTACGGACGAGCCATACTGCGAATCGCGAGCGCGTGTTTTTTCTCAAAAGGATACCCGCAGGCTTTACCCGCTTCGCTCCAATCGCGTTAATTTTCATTTTTACTTACCTTTATATTTACCAAAACAATTCCCGCAACAATTAATAAGAGCGAGATAAGATTTTCGATTCTGAAAACATTTTCGCCGAGCAGAATAAAACACCAGACCGTTCCGAAAACAGGCACCAACATAGTGAAAATTGAAATCCTGCTTACGGGATGATATTTTAAAAGCGCGGTCCAGAGGAGAAAACTTACGGACGAAACTATCGACAACCACAAAAGTATAACAACGGAACTTATGTTACTGAAATGTGTTTGTCCGCCGAAAACAAGTCCGGATACAATTAGTAATACTCCGCCGAAAAACAGTTGAAAAGCGGTTACTGCCGTCGGATTTTTATCGCGGGAAATCTTTTTTGTAATTATGTTTCCGAACGCTCCCGAAAAAGCCGAAAGCAAAACAATACTATCTCCGATAAACGTAAGCGAATTTAAAGATAAATCTGCTAAATTAACACAGGCTATTCCAAACAGCCCGAGCAGACAACCGATAATTTTCAGCACGCCGAGTTTATCATTTTTAAAGAAAATCGCCGCCAGTAAAACCGATATTATCGAAACAGTTCCCGTTATAACCGATGTGTTAGCGGCGGTTGTAAAACCGACTCCGACATACGCAAAAAGGTATTGCAGAAATGTTTGTACAACACCAAGCAAAAACACAGGCGCAAGATCTTTTTTTCTCGGCAGAACGGGTTTCCTGTAATAAAAAAGTCCGAATACAAAAACAATTATTCCCGCTAAAGCGAACCTTTCCCCCGCAAAAAGCAGTTTTGAGGCTATATCCGCGGGAGCGATATTCAACTTTGCGTATCCTAATTTAATAAGCGGAAAAGCCGTTCCCCAAAACGCGACGCATATAAGCGCGCCGAAATAAGCGAAGTATTTATTTTTCAGCAAATTGTTAATCATATTTATCTCTTACTTAAATAAACCGGCTCAAAACGAAGTTTAGAGCCGGTAGTTCTTTTAATTTTATTCAGCAGTAAAGAAAGGATCTACACCTTCAACCGCCTGCTTAGCGAAAGGAACCGAATAAGGCATCATCGAAAGCTCATATCCGTTAAGGTGAGGTGAAGCGCTTAATGAAATTCCTTTAAAAATTTCTTCCATCTCTTCTCCCTCGAAATCCACTATAACAAGATAGCTGGGCTTTTCATCGTTTTCACGCTTAAACATTTTTAAGTAAGCCTTTTCAACGTCGTTTCTTTCCTGGAGGAAGTTTATGATAGACGCCATCATATCAATAGGATATTTATCGGGATCGGGATCGCCGAGCTGAACGTTATCGTCGGGAGAAAGTGACTGCTTCCTGAGTCCCGAATTCTTTTCACGTTCTTCTTTCTGCTGTTTAAGGGACATTACCATCTGTTTCGGGAAAGCTACGCTTTTTCCGAAAGGATTAATTACAAATCCCTTTACGTTGCAGTCCTTTTCAGCTAAAACCTGAGCAAAACCGTCGAAAGTCATAATTACGTCGTGCTTGCCTTCGGATAATTTCCACTTCTTCTTTTCTTCCTGGTCGGTAAACGCGGGAAAGAATTTTTCTTTGTTCTGATTTTCGATAAGCTGGAACTGAACCTGGGTTTCCTGCTGCATAACGGTACTTCCGTTTTCATCTGTTTTAGCAACATTCTGCGGTTTTGAAACCATACCCGGTGAAATAAACTGCGCCTTCATAACGCAGTCAATCATATGATTAACTGTATCGGGATTATTATCCTCCTGCATATCCTCAATAGCTTCCAAAAGATCGGGATTTGTGATAGGTTTTTCGTTTTTACTCATTCTTCTTACTCCTTTAAATTACTTTATCTGACTGAAAATAAACGTAAGTCTGGTCAATTATCAGTTTGCTTCCGTTATAATCCACTACAAAAATTTTCTTGCTGTCGCAGGATTCCTTCGAGATAACTTTAAGCGGATTTCTTTTAAACTCAGCTTCGTCAGTCGCGTATTCCAACGCAAATTTTTCAGCCGAAAGCACAACGCTTGAATATCCTGTAAACGGGCCGAGCTCATCTTTCGTAATAAGATAATACTGCTTTTTTAAAAGCTTTATTCCTATATCAACATTTTTAATCGAGCCTATATATGTATTTGCGTCGTTTAAAAACATACCAGTTTTAAAGTAACCGATTGAAACGGTAAGGTCGGATTTTACTGCCGTAGGATGTGCCGTTCCGTTTGCGCCCGAAAGCCCGCTGTTTATATCTACGCTGACTTTGTGCGCCGAAGCGCGGTTTATATTTTCAATAAGGTTTATAATATCTTCTCTCAATTCACCCGAGAAACCTGTTCCCAAAATACAGTCAACAATTATATCATAGGAACTCAGATCGGTAAACTCATCGCAAAAAAGCTCGTTTATTCCCTTATTTTTGCACCTGTTGTAATAATACGCGCCGTCCTCGGAGAACTTTTCGCTCAGCCGAAGAATAACGGGGCTAAAGCCGTTGTCAAAAAGTATCTCGGCTAAGGCGTAGCCGTCGCCTCCGTTGTTTCCGCTGCCGCAGAAAATTGCGATACTGCCGTTCCATTTTACGCTTTCATACACTCCGCGCGCGGCTCTCTGCATAAGCTCTTTACCGCTTACGGACGTATTAATCGTAAAAGCGTCGCTCTCGCGCATATTTTTTACCGAAATAACATTTTCCATTATTTTCGAAATACCTTCTTATATACTTTGTAACACAAGCTTTTTGTTCTCCATTTAAGGGAAAGAATAAAAAGCATAACTCTTCTCAGTTTAAGAGATTTGCACCATAATTTTACGTATCTTTTATAATGTTTATCACGCACGGTGTATTCTTTCTCGCCTACGTACCACGCGTCCAATTTACCGAGAATCATATCATCGGTAACATTATACTCCAAAACCCATTGATTATCTCCGCAGAGAATATATCCGTTATCGTTCTTTCCCAAAATTCGGTGAAGCACATAATCGCCGTTTTTTCGTTTGTAAAGCGCTACATCGTAAACGGAAATATTATCCGCTCTCGCTATGCATACGTTATCGCAATTTGATTTTATAAGCGGATACATACTCGTGCCTTTGGTAGGAGTAACTACAAAACCCCTTTTTTGAATTACATCTTCTATTTTTTCAGGCATCTAAAAGTCCCGCTTCCTTTAACTTTCCGATAAAAGCATCCGTATCGCGTTCGGCAGTTTCTTTATCAATATCATAGCGGTCAATTACACTTTTAATAAGTTCTTCGCGTGTAATATCATTGCCGAGTTTTTTAAAAATAAAAGCTCCTACAGAATTAAGTGTAATAAGTTTATTAAAATTTTCCGAGCCTTCTCCCACCGCTACAACAATCGACCCTTCGCCGAACTGTCTCAGCAGGAATCCGTCTTTAATCTTCATAAACTCAATCCTTTACAATTTCATTATAGGCTATAATCGCCGCTTCGTCGTCCATATTTACCCTTAAATCATAACAATCGACCTGGCTTATAAAACCGTCGAGTAAATCGAGGAGCTTTATCATAAGCCGGGGATCTTTAGGGCGGACAGTCTGGTTAAGCGCTTTAGCGACAACATCGCTTGTTTTTATCGGACCGATACTGTTTTTTTCGCTTCTTGAAAGAAAGCACAGCGCTTTGGCGGGAACTTTAATATTCGCTCCGAAATTTTCTTTGCCCTGCCACGGTGTACCGAAAACATAAAACACGCCGTCGATTTTTCTTATAATCGGCTTATCGTCATTAATTACCGTAACTTTATCCGCGAAATTTTTCAACCATAAATTACGATGAGTACTTTTTCCTGTTCCGCTTTTAGCGGTAAACATAATCGCCTTATTATCCACCGCGATAGAAGAACAATGGAAGAAAAACGCGTCGTACTTATCCATAACCTCGTAGATAAACTTTCTGTAAACCGCAGTGCTTTCATAGCTCGCGTCATTAAGGTCGTAAGGCGAAAGATTTTTTTCTTTTTCTATATCTTCATCGCTTATAACAATGGAGAACCTCGCAGGCTCGTCGTCTACGAGGTAATCTTTCATAACATTATAAGTAAAGCGGTATCTTATATCAGCCTCAAAAACAATTTCAGCTATTTTATACCTGAAAATCATGGCTGAATGATACGCGGATCCCAGCCGTCATCGGTAGGCTGTGTAGCAGGAGGCTCTGTTGCAGTTGTCTGCGGTTCAGTTACCGTTGTTTCACCCTGGGGGGCGGTTGCGGTTGTCTGCGGCTCTGTTACCGTTGTTTCACCCTGGGGATCGGTTGTTATCGTCTCAGAAGCGGTAGTCGCCTCTGTTTCGGGTTCATTAGTAACGGGTAATTCCTTATAAATCTTAGCGATATATTTCTGGATTATTGTCGCGTCTTTGATATTAACTGTATTATCGCAGTTTACATCAGCTGTTAAAAGGAAATGTTCGGGTTCATCAACTAATTTTGCAATTACCTTCTGGATTAATGTTACGTCTTTTATATTAACGAAATTGTCGCCGTTAACATCGCCGATAGTTACTCCGGTTTCGTTAGCAGCCATTGCCGAAACAGACGCCGTAAACACGAGCGCCGATGCGGCTATTCCTATTAATACAGATTTTACTTTTTTATTAAAGATCATTAAAATCTACCTCCACGTTATCCTTTCCTTCACCGTCATCATCCCCGATAGTTTTGTCAGAGCTTGTTGAGCTTTTTGAACTCTTGGACGATTTACTTGATTTGGAGCTCTTGGAACTCTTGGACGACTTGCTTGATTTTGAGCTCTTGGAAGAGCTTGAGCCGGACTTTGAATCCTTAGAAGCTGAAGAACTCTTTTTTGAGTTCTTTTTTGTATTTTCGGACCCGTCCGATTTAGACGAAGAAGCAGAACTTCCGTTGCTTGCTTTTTCGTTTTTAGACGCGGAATCCGCGCTTTTGGAAGCCGCAGCGCTTTCGGACTTGTTTTCATTCTCCGCCGCCGCGGAAGCCGTTGTCTCAGCCGCGCCTGAGGTTTCGTTAGTTTTTGAGGCGGTATTTCCGCCTGAAGCGCAGGAGCAGGACGCCATAAAAACTGCAATTAAGGCGCTGACTCCGGCAACATAAAGTTTCTTTTTAATATTCATATAAATCACCATTTTGATAATACTATAAATTTCGCTAAAAATCAATAGTATATATGCACAATTTTATGAACAAAATTTTGTAAATGCCATATTATAAGAGTGTAGGGACAAACCCTCACATCAAATCTGAAATAATACCAAATTACCTCCAACGAAAAAGCGCGGCACAGAAATCTGTGCCGCGCTTAGTAAAGCTTATAAAATATTATAATTTAGCCTGAAGCTCTTCTCTTGTAAGTCCGCTGTTGCGGGAGATTTCGTCATTCGGGATAACTCTGAGAATCTTTCCGTTATAGCGCGATACAAGAACGCTCGATTTTTTGCCGTCGATTTCAACAAACTCTTCGGTATAATTCTCGTCGAGCGGAACCTGCTTTTTAAGGTTAAACTTCTCTGTGAGCGAACCTGTGGGACAAAGCTGTACGCAAAGTCCGCAGTTATTACAGTTAGTCTGATCAAGCGGAAGCGAGAACGCGGGACTGACGTCAGTCTTAAATCCGCGTCCCATAAGTCCGATTGAGGAAAGGTTCATAACCTCGCGGCAGGAACGTACGCAAAGTCCGCAGAGAATACATTTCGATGTATTTCTCTCGATGAACGCGTTTTCGTCGTGGGTATATTTCTGAGGCATTTCGCCTTTAAAACGCTCGGGGTTAATATCATATCTCTGAGCGACATTAAGAAGTTTACATTTATAATACTCGCGGCATCCGCATTCAAGACAGCGGCTCGCTTCTTTCTGAGCCTCTTCCTCGGTAAAGCCTAAGCTTACTTCGTCGAAGTTCTTGTTTCGAACATCGGCGGGAAGAACTTTCGGAGTGAGTCTGCTCTGCTTTTCGCGGTCGGAGTAGTCGATTGTGCTCTCATCGCGCTTGCTGATATAAGGAACTCTTGTATCTAACTTTTCGCCGTTTAAGTAAGCGTCAACCGCTTTAGCACAGCGGTCGGCCTCACCGATAGCCTCAATCGCGATTGAAGCTCCGCGGTTTGTAGCGTCGCCGATTGCGAATACACCGTCAATGTTTGTTGTAAAGAAGTCGCTGTCGGCAGATATATTGCCTCTTTCGTTGAGCTCAAGCTCCTGTACGTCGTCGGTAACAAGTTTCTGGCCGATAGCTAAAATTACGCTGTCAACGTCGATTTCCTCGGTCTTGCCCTCAACGGGAACAGGTCTGCGTCTTCCGGAAGCGTCAGGCTCGCCGAGCTCCATAATCTGGAGAGTCACGGATTTAACCTTACCGTTTTCGCCGTTAAACGAAAGCGGGTTTGTAAGGAACTTATAGATTACGCCCTCTTCCTCGGCTTCATCAATCTCAAGCTTGTCGGCAGGCATTTCGTTTCTTGTTCTTCTGTATACTACGTAAACTTCTTTAGCGCCGAGTCTTACCGCTGTACGGCAGGCGTCCATAGCTGTGTTGCCGCCGCCGCAGATTGCGACTTTCTCGCCGATTTCGGGAGCGTTGCCTTTAATAACACCTCTGAGGAAATCGATACCGCCGTATACGCCCTCGAGGTCTTCGCCCTCGGTACGCATTGAGCTGGACTTCCACGCGCCTACCGCAACGATAACCGCGTCGTTTTCCTCTTTAAGAGATTTAATTGTAAAGTCAACGCCTAATTTTACGTTGTTAATGAACTTAACGCCTGTCTTTTCGATGATGGCGATTTCCTTATCCAAAACTTCTTTGGGAAGTCTGTACTGAGGAATACCGTAGCGGAGCATACCGCCCATTTTATCCATCATATCGTAAACAGTTACGCTGTGGCCCATTATTGTAAGATAATAAGCCGCTGTGAGTCCCGCGGGGCCGCCGCCGATTACGGCGATTTTCTTACCAGTAGAAGGTTTAACCTCGGGGATATAACTGTCGGATTTTAAATCCATATCAGCCGCGAAAGCTTTAAGCTGAGCTATATTAATCGGTTCCTCAACATTCTTTCTGCGGCAGGCTTTCTCGCAGGGATGCGGACAAACTCGTCCGATCGAAGCGGGAAGCGCGATTTTATTCTTAATAAGTTTTAACGCGGCGTCGTACTCGCCGTTGGCAATTAAGCCGACATAGCCCTGACAGTCGGTTCTTGCGGGACAGTTGAGCTGGCAGGGAGCTACGCAGTCGCCGTCGTGAGCTGACATAAGAAGCTCCATAGCGACTTTTCTTGACTGAACAACTCTTTCGCTTTCGGTATTAACTACCATACCCTCGCTTACTTTTGCCGAGCAGGAGCGCAGAAGTTTGGGAATACCCTCAGCCTCAACAACGCAAAGTCCGCAGGCGCCGTAAACTTCCACAGCCTCATCGTAGCAAAGTGTGGGGATATATATTCCCGCCGAACGTGCCGCCTCTAAGATTGTGGAACCTTCAGGGGCTTGAACAGCTTTTCCGTTTATTGTTAAATTAATCATTCGTACCCCTCCTTATTCCTTAACTATAGCGCCGAATTTACAGCTTGTATAACATTTACCGCACTTAATACATTTCTCTGTATTGATAACATGCGGATTCTTAACAGTACCTGTGATAGCGTTAACGGGACAGTTTCTTGCGCAGAGCGTACATCCTTTACATTTATCAGCGATAATCTTATATTCAATAAGGTCGCTGCACTCGCCCGCCGGACATTTCTTATCCTTTATATGGGCTTCGTATTCATTACGGAAGTACTTGATTGTTGTAAGTACCGGGTTTGGAGCTGTCTGTCCAAGGCCGCAGAGAGCGCCGTCTTTAATTGAGTAACAAAGTTCCTCAAGCAGCTCGATATCTCCCTCTTTGCCCTCGCCTTTTGTAATACGGTCGAGCATTTCGAGCATACGCTTTGTACCGATTCTGCAATGGATACATTTTCCGCAGCTTTCTTTCGCGGTAAAATCGAGGAAGAACTTAGCCATTCCTACCATACAGGTGCTTTCGTCCATAACAACCATACCGCCCGAGCCCATAATCGCGCCTGTAGCGCCGAGGGCTTTATAATCGATAACCGTATCAATTAAATCAGCGGGAATACATCCGCCCGAAGGTCCGCCCATCTGGACAGCTTTAAAGGGCTTATCGGTTTTCATTCCGCCGCCGATGCCGAAAATTACATCCTTTAAGGTTTTACCCATAGGAATCTCAACAAGTCCCGAACGCTTAACCTTACCTGTTACGGCGAATACCTTAGTACCCTTGGAGCCTTCGGTTCCCATAGCCGCGAACGCCTCGCCGCCGTTTTGGATAATCCAGCTTACATTAGCGAAAGTTTCAACGTTGTTGATATTAGACGGCTTTCTCCAGAATCCCGACTGCGCCGGGAAAGGAGGCTTTAATCTCGGCATTCCGCGGTGGCCTTCAAGGCTTTCGATAAGCGCGGTCTCCTCGCCGCATACGAACGCGCCTGCGCCTGCTTTAATAGTAAAGTCACAGGAGAATCCGCTGCCGAAAATATTCTCGCCGATAATTCCTTTTTCCGTAGCCTGTTTAATAGCGTTTTTAAGACGCTTAATAGCAAGAGGATACTCCGCGCGGACATATACAACAGCGTGTTTTGCGCCGATTGCGTATGCGCCGATTAACATGCCCTCGATTAGATTATGCGGATCGGACTCGATAACCGCTCTGTCCATAAACGCTCCGGGGTCGCCCTCGTCAGCGTTACAGATAAGATATTTTTCATCGCCCTCGCTGCTTCGAGCGGCGTTCCATTTAAACCATGTCGGGAATCCCGCTCCGCCGCGACCCGCAAGTCCGGAAGTTTTAATTACTTCGATAACGTCCTCGGGAGTCATATCGCAAAGTGATTTTTTCAGCGCTTCATAACCGCCGGCGTTTACATACTCGTCGATCTTCTCGGGATTAATTACACCGCAGTTTCTCAGAGCAATACGGGTTTGTTTGGAGAGGAACTCGCTGTCTTCATCGGAAACAATAAGCTTTTCAACGAGCTTTTCATCTCCGCTTTCAACATAAGACGCGATAGCTTCAGCGTCGTTTTCGCTTACTCTTACGAGCCTTGTAAGTTTATTGTTTTCATCATAAATATCTACGATAGGCTCAAGATAACACATACCGATACATCCGGTTATTGATATTTCGGCGTTCTTTAAGTTTGTATTAAGAAGGGCTTTTCTGACTTTTTCAGCGCCCGCGGCAATACCGCAGGAACCCTGACCGATAACTATTCTCACTTTGAAGCCTCCCTTAAATCTTTAAGAATTTTCTTAGTCTTATCAGGAGTAAGGCTGCCGTAAGTGTCCTCGTTAATCATCATAACGGGAGAGAGCGAACAGCATCCGAGACACGCTACGCATTTAAGCGAGAAAAGTCCGTCCTCGGTGGTCTGTCCGTCGTCAATTCCGAGCTCGTCTTTAATTGTCTGTAAAATCAGCTCGGATGAGTTAACGTGGCAGGCGGTACCCTGGCAAAGCATAATCAGATATTTTCCCACAGGCTCAAATCTGAACTGGGTATAGAAAGTGCCGACGCCCATAATCTCGGATGTCGCGATACCCGTTTTTTCGGAGATAAGCTCAATCGCTTCTTTGGGAAGATATCCGTAAATATCCTGTGTGTTCTGTAAAATGGTGATGAGGCTGCCTTTAACCTGAGCGTATTCATTCAGCACGCCGTCAAGCAAAGACAAATCAACTGTTTTATTAGCCATTTACTAACCCCCATATAAATTATTCAGCGCTTTATATGCCAAAGCGCAATATGTACTGTACCATTCTATCATATTTGCAAGTTTTTTTCAAGGAATTGCAAATAAAAAAATTGGAAAATAAAATATGTATATTCAGGATATTTTTATTTACATTTCACCTAAATTATGTTAATCTTAGTACATAATAATAATGGAGGTAACGCTTGTGAAAAAAATAGTATTGGTCGGCACGGGAATGGTTGGCATGAGTTTCGCGTACGCGGCTTTGAATCAAAACCTTTGCGACGAATTGGTATTATGCGATATAAACGAAAAAAGAGCTAAAGGAGAAGCTCAGGATTTAAACCACGGACTCGCCTTCTCCAAAACGAGTATGCGTATTTACGCCGGAACTTACTCCGACTGTAAAAACGCCGACATAGTCGTAATAAGCGCGGGCGTCGGTCAGAAACCGGGCGAAACCCGTCTTCAGCTTTTACAGAAAAACCTCGAAGTGTTTAAGACGATAGTTAACCCGATTGTCGAAAGCGGTTTTGACGGAATATTTCTTGTCGCCACAAATCCCGTTGATATTATGACAAGAGTCACGAGAAAGCTCTCAGGCTTTCCTAATAACAAGGTTATCGGCACAGGTACTACGCTTGACTCAGCAAGACTTCGATACCTTGTCGGCGAGTATTTTAATATTGACCCAAGAAATATTCACGGATATGTTATCGGCGAACACGGCGACAGCGAGTTTGTGCCCTGGTCGCAGTTAACGCTCGGAACCAAGCCCGTTTTGGACGAGCTTATGGACAACGAAAAATACAGTATGGACGACCTCGTAAAAATCGAGGAAAGCGTTCGCCACGCGGCGTACGAAATCATCGAGGCAAAAGGCGCTACTTACTACGGAATCGGCATAGCGATTTGCAGGGTTGTCCGCGCAATCCTGCAGGATGAAAACTCAATCCTTACCGTAAGCGCGAGAATAGAAAACACCTACGGAAAACTTATTCCCTGTAAGGTTTATGTCGGCAATCCGTGCATTATAAATAAGAACGGCGCTACGAGACAGATTGACCTTTCACTCGATATACGCGAAATGAAAAAACTCAGCGAATCCTGTGAACTGCTCGACAAAACATTTAACGAATTAGAGTTTTAACTTTTTATAAGATACCTGTATAATCGCAACTAACGATTATACAGGTTTTTATTTTTTAAATATATTTAAAAATTATATAATAAAAGTCTTGACAAAGGGAAATAATATGTTATAATAAAAACAGAAATTAGATTGTATGCAATTTAATTTTAAACTATTTATTTTAGAAAGGGACGTTAAATATGGTAAAAGATATTAAAACAAATGAATTTCAGGAAAAAGTTATAAACTCAAATAAACCCGTGTTGGTGGATTTCTGGGCCTCCTGGTGTGGTCCGTGCAGAATGCTCTCCCCCGCTGTTGACAGCGTGAGCGAACAGGTAAGCGAAGCCGAGTTCTATAAGGTTAATGTTGACGAAGAGCCTGAGCTCGCGAGAGAGTTCGGTATTATGAGCATACCGACCTTGATTGTGTTTAAAAACGGCGAGATTTTCGACCAAAGCGTAGGAGTTATTTCCGAAGCAGATATAAAAACTCTTGTTGAAAAGGCACTATAATGAAAGACTTGATTATTGCGGGAAGCGGCCCCGCGGGACTTTCGGCGGCGGTTTACGCCTCAAACGCTATGCTTAACTTTTCGGTTATAGAAAAATTTCCGATGTCGGGCGGGCAGATGCTTAACACTTACGAGATTAACAACTATCTCGGGTTTGAAGAAATTGACGGTTTTACACTCGGTCAGACTTTCCGTAAACACGCCGAAAATAAAGGCGCTCAGTTTATTAACGACGAAATAACCGCTATCGAAAAAATCGACGGCGGTTACTCGGTTAAATGTAAAAACGGCGAATATGAAACAAAGACCATAATTTTCGCGACAGGCGCCAACCCGAAAAAGTTAGGCGTTAAGGGTGAGGCTGATTTCGCGGGACGCGGAGTAAGCTACTGCGCAACCTGCGACGGAAATTTTTTCAGAGATAAAATTACCGCGGTTGTCGGCGGCGGCGATGTCGCGCTCGAGGATACCCTGTATCTCGCTAATATTTGCTCAAAAGTTTATCTTATTCACCGCCGCGATGAATTCCGCGGCGCGAAATACCTTCAGGATAAAGTAAGAGCAAACGATAAAATCGAACTTGTTTTAAAAGATGAAGTTGACGAAATTATCGGTAATAATAAAGTTGAAAAACTTAAACTCAAAAGCGGTAAAGAGCTCGAAACCGACGGCGTTTTCATCGCTGTAGGACTTGATCCGAACTCAAAGCTTTTAGATAAAACTACCGAAATGGAAAACGGTTTTATAAAAGCCGATGAAAGCGGAATAACTTCCGCTGCGGGAATTTTCGCTGCGGGCGACATACGCACAAAACGTCTGCGCCAAATCAGCACAGCGGTTTCCGACGGCGCGAACGCGGTTCACAGCGTTGAAGAATATTTATTTAATCTATAACGCGCAATTCATAATTATTTTATTAATATAATGAATAACAGGCTCTCGGTTGAGAGCCTGTTTACTATATAAATATAATTATTATAAACTCAAAATTCCGTGACCGCCGTTAATTTGTATAAACGCTACGGCAAATACGAGGGAAACAATTGTCATAAGTTTAATAAGAATGTTGATTGACGGTCCCGAAGTATCCTTAAACGGATCGCCTACGGTATCACCGACTACAGCCGCCTTATGGGCGTTGGAGCCTTTTCCGTGCTCGGTTGTTTCTATGTATTTCTTCGCGTTATCCCACGCGCCTCCGCTGTTCGCCATAAAGATGGCGAGCATTACGCCGGTAATAAGCGAGCCAGCTAAAAGTCCGCCGAGAGCCTCAACACCGAGCAGGAATCCTACAACGATCGGAGCAAGCACCGCCATAACGCCGGGCAGTACCATTTCTTTTAGAGCTGCGTTTGTGGAAATAGATACACATTTTGAATAATCGGGATCTTCCTCACCCTTTAAGATTCCCGGATGTTCCTTAAACTGGCGGCGAACTTCGGCTATCATTTTATTAGCCGCGCGTCCTACGCTGTCCATTGTAAATGCCGAGAAAAGGAACGGAAGCATTCCGCCGATAAACAGACCTACTACAACTTTCGGGTTTAAAATCGACATACCGCCGTCGGCGATTCCGACCGAATCCGCAAATGAAGCGAACAGAGCAAGCGCTGTAAGCGCCGCCGAACCGATAGCGAAACCTTTTCCGATAGCTGCTGTTGTATTACCTACGCTGTCAAGCTTATCGGTAATCTCGCGTACGCCGGGGTCGAGTTCGCTCATCTCGGCAATTCCGCCCGCGTTATCCGCAATCGGGCCGTACGCGTCAACCGCGATTGTCATACCTGTGGTCGAAAGCATACCCACAGCCGCTAACGCGATTCCGTAAAGTCCGGCAGTCGCGCTTTTATCCGGGATATACATTACGTAATAAGAAACCAAAATTCCGATTACAATAAATATTATCGGAATAGCTGTGGATTTCATACCCACGCCGAGACCTGTAATAATATTTGTAGCCGAACCTGTCTTTGAACTTTCCGATATGCTTTTTACGGAACGGAAACGCTCGGAAGTATACATTTCGGTAAGTTTACCGATTGCTGTTCCTACAATGAGTCCCGCAAGTACACACCAGAACGGATTCATACTCTTAAACAAATACCAGCTAAGAAGCGCGCCGCCTATAATTACAAGCGCGGTAGCTAAATACTCGCCGATATTTAGCGCTTTCTGTGGGTCTGAATTTTCTTTTCCGCGTACAAAGAATACGGAAATCACCGAACCCAAAATACCTATTGTGCAAAGCAAAAGCGGGAACAGCGCTGCAATCATGACAAGGTCAGGCTTGCCTTTGAACGCCGCAAACGCTAAAGTTATCGCGGAAACTATAGAACCTACATAACTTTCAAAAAGGTCGGCTCCCATTCCTGCAACGTCGCCTACGTTATCGCCTACGTTATCGGCGATTGTTGCGGGGTTGCGGGGATCGTCTTCGGGGATACCCGCTTCAACCTTACCGACAAGGTCAGCGCCTACGTCTGCGGCTTTTGTATAAATACCTCCGCCGACTCTCGCGAAAAGAGCGATTGAGGAAGCGCCCAGACTGAAACCGGTAAATACGCGGAGCATTTCGCTGTCATTGACAAGATTAAATACATTGTTAAGAATAACAAAAACAACGCCGAGTCCTACAACGCCTAAACCTACTACGGAAAGTCCCATAACCGCTCCGCCTCGGAAAGCGACTTTAAGCGCTTTATTCATACCCTTTTCTCTCGCCGCGTTGGCTGTACGGACATTCGCCATTGTGGCAACTGTCATTCCGAAATAACCCGCAAGAGTTGAGAACAGAGCTCCGAGAATAAAGCATCCCGCTGTTGCCCAGTCTATAACAAAACCAATTACGACAAAAAGCAATGCCGCAAAAACAACGAGAATTTTATATTCGGCAAAAAGGAAAGCTCTCGCTCCTTTGGTAATAGCCGAAGAAATTTTCTTCATTCGTTCTGTACCCGCGTCCTGTTTACGGATAAAGAACGCAAAATAAAACGCAAAGCAAAGCGCAATTACTCCCGCGGCAATGGGAATAAATAATGAAATATCTTTCATATTAACACTTCCGTTTCCATTAGCAATTTTAACTATTTGATAATAGATTAACTAATATTTTACCACAAGTTGCACAAAAGGTCAACTCTTTTTAATGCTTCTGATAATAATTCCGTTTATCTTTGAACTTATTATTGTATATAATTCATCACCAGTATTACTGATGTCTTTCTTTCCGACACGGTTAGACAATAACTCAACCGCTTCGTTAGTTTCCATATTAATATGTACATATGAGCAATGGGCTAACAATTTTCCCGACGCGGTAATATTATTACCGTCTCTCTCAAATCCGCAGTAGTTGTTTGAAGACGCAAATTTTATCTTCTTTATATAATCAATATCGTCGAGAGTGCCGTTTACAATCGCCATATAAAATACGGAAAGATCATCAGCGCAGGAATATAATCCGTTAAAGGAATACGTAAAACCGAAATTCAGAATACTCGAATACTCAATAAATCTTTTCCAGACTTTGTTGTTCATATCATAACCGGCAAAACGGCATTTAGTTGAAACGAAGCCGGAATTCTTCATACCTAATTTATCAAAGATATTTTTTTGTACAAAATCTTTATAGCTTGTCCCCGACGCTCTTGCGACTATTTCTCCGAGCAGATAGTAGTTCGAGTTTGTCCTTCCCTTTTTATCATCTGAGCCGTGTTCAAGGATATGTTCCAAAACCATTTTTCTGATTTTATCGGAGTGTTTATCGGGATTTTTTGACTCGAATAATACTTTGTATTTTCTATATTCTTTGCTGTTTCCGTAAATCTCGTTCTGATAAGAGCCGAAGCTTACACTTCCCTCTAATAGCTGCTCTACAGTTATATCGGTAAGATAACTTTTCCCATTTACGGCGAAAAACTTATCCAGCGTATCGTCGAGTTGAAGCTTTCCTCTTTTTTCAAGCATCAAAACCGCTGCGCCCGTGATATTTTTCGCGAGCCCGCCTATACTGTAGTGTGTATCATTCTTTAACTTTTTCTTTTTTACGGGATCGGCGTAACCAAAGGAATTTTTATAAATCTCCTGTTCATTTAAGGTTATCGCGGCGCTTCCGCAAAACTCGCTTTCCTTTAAAGTCTCGTTTACTTTTATTTCGATTTCGGATAAGTCGGCGTCGCTGACTCTAACGGAATCAATTTTTAATTCTCCGCCGTTTGACTTTTTACAGCCTGCCGCAACAGATATAAAAACTGTTAACGATAATAAAACGGCTAACATTCTTTTTAACTGCATTTATTTTTTTAACACCTTTACAATTTCACTTATATACATTCTGTGGTAATCGTCACCGTTATAATTAGGAAGCACAATATCCTTTTCAACAGCGCTTTCCTCGTTTAAATCCTGAGCGTAAAGCTTTTTGCACACAAGCACTAATTCAGCTTCGGCAAAATACGGCGCCTTTTCATCATAAACAGGAGTAAAACCGCATTCTTTCGCTTTATCAAAATCACGTCCGCTTTTTGTGCCGCAGAAGTTAAGGGCCTTTCTGTATTCTTCGCCGTAAAAACTCAGCGTAAAGTATTCTTCGTTCTCAATAAGACCGAAAGTGAAACGCTGGGGACGAATAAAAGTAAACGCTACCGGCCTATTCCACATAATTCCTACGCCTCCCCAGGAAGCGGTCATAGTGTTGCAACTGTTTTCATTTTTCGCGGTAACTAAAGCCCAGTCTTTTCCTATTAAATCAAACGGATTGTTTTTAATTTCACTTGGACTTATCTCTTTAAAAGCTGACATACTACAAAATCCTTTCAATATTAATACATTACTATGATTATAACCTGAGATTTATGTCCCTATTGTACCATATAAAAGAATAACATTCAACATCCTTTGTATATTTATTCATAATATTCATTAAAAATGTATATTACGGTAAAGTGAAATCACGGTAAAAATTAATTGCTCCGATTATTATTTTGGTATTTTTATCAATAAATAGCTGATTTTTAAGCTAATTAATTCATATTTTATATAATTTTCATAAATTTTGAATATTTATACAAAAAGGCTTGATTTTTTGTATATTGTGAGTATAATGTTAAGAGTAACATAAAGTTCTATTTTTGGAGGCAAAATCATGGCAGATAAAAAGATTAAAAAAGTTGTTTTAGCTTATTCGGGCGGACTCGACACATCGATAATTATTCCCTGGTTAAAAGACAATTACGACAACTGCGAGGTAATCGCTGTTTCCGGTAATGTCGGTCAGGCTGACGAGTTGGAAGGCTTAGAGGAAAAGGCGATTGCCACAGGCGCGTCAAAGCTCTACATCGAGGACCTTAATAAAGAATTTGTGGAAGAATATGTATATCCCACAATTAAAGCAGGCGCGGTTTACGAGGGTAAATACTTACTCGGAACCTCATTCGCCCGTCCGATTATTGCCAAAAGATTAGTTGAAATCGCTAAAAAGGAAGGCGCCGACGCAATTTGCCACGGCTGTACAGGTAAAGGTAACGACCAGGTTCGTTTTGAGCTCGCTATTAAGGCTTACGCTCCGGATATGACAATCATCGCTCCTTGGAGAACATGGGAATTCAAGAGCCGCGAGGAAGAAATCGCGTATGCCGAGGAAAAGAAAATCCCTCTTAAAATAAACAGAGAAACAAATTACTCAAAAGATAAAAACCTCTGGCATTTAAGCCACGAGGGACTTGACCTTGAGGATCCCGCTAACGAGCCAATGTACGAAAAGGAAGGATTCCTTGAGATGGGCGTATCCCCGATTCAGGCGCCCGATAAACCCGAGTACCTTACAATCCACTTCGAGAAGGGTGAAGCTAAAAGCATCAACGGCGAAGAAATGGACGCGGTTGCTATTGTTGAAAAGCTTAACGAAATCGGAGGAAGAAACGGTATCGGTATCACGGACATCGTAGAGAACCGTCTCGTTGGTATGAAAGCAAGGGGTGTTTACGAAACTCCCGGCGGTACAATTCTTTTCACCGCTCACAACAAATTGGAAGAAATTTGTCTCGATAAAGACACTCAGCACTACAAATCAGTTTTAGCTATTAAATTCGCTGAACTCGTATACGACGGAAAATGGTATACACCTTTAAGAGAAGCGCTTTCCGCTTTTGTTGACAGCACTCAGCAGTTTGTAACAGGCGACGTAAAGTTAAAGCTTTATAAGGGAAATATCATCGACGCGGGTGTGACAAGTCCTTATTCACTTTACGATGAAGAAATCGCGACATTCGACGAAGACGAAGTTTACGACCAGAACGATTCCGCTGGATTCATCAACCTGTTCGGACTTCCGATTAAGGTAAGGGCTAAAAAAGGTCTTATAAAATAATTTAAATTCAAGCTAATCGGGGCAGGGGCAACTCTGTCCCATTAAGTGCTTTTATAAGGATAACAGGAGTGAAAAATATGCAGCTATGGAAAGGTCGATTTAAAAAGGAATTATCAAAAACCACTAACGATTTCAACAGCTCGATTCCGTTCGACAGTCGTATGTATAAAGAAGATATTGAGGGCAGTATCGCTCACGCGACTATGCTCGGAAAATGCAATATTATTACCGAAGAACAGTCCGCGCATATTATCGAAGGGCTTAAATCAATTCTTAACGATATTGAAAACGGCAGATTAAAAATCGATATGGAAGCCGAGGACATACACACCTTTGTAGAAGGCGAGCTCACAAAAAGAATCGGCGACGACGGAAAACGTCTGCACACCTCAAGAAGCCGTAACGATCAGGTCGCTTTAGACAACAAGCTTTACCTAAGAAAAGAGCTTAAAAATATTAAGGCTCAGCTTGAGGAGCTTGTTGGAATAATTGCAGAAAAAGCGGAGAAATACAGCGACGCTGTTATGCCGGGTTACACTCATCTTCAAAGAGCGCAGCCAATTACTTTCGGACATCATCTTTTAGCGTACGCGGAAATGATTCTGCGCGACATCAGCAGACTCGACGACTGCTATAAGCGTATGAATGTTATGCCTTTAGGCTCCTGCGCGCTTGCGGGAACTACATATCCTATCGACAGAAATATAACAAAAGAGCTTTTAAAATTTGACGATATTACGAACAACTCTTTAGACGGCGTTTCCGACCGCGACTACTGTATTGAGTTCGCTTCGGCGCTTTCGATTATTATGGTTCATTTAAGCCGTTTTTCGGAAGAAATCATAATGTGGTGCAGCTGGGAATTTAAATTCATCGAGCTTGACGACGCTTTTTCAACAGGCTCGTCCATTATGCCGCAGAAAAAGAACCCCGATATCGCAGAGCTTGTCCGCGGTAAAAGCGGACGTGTTTTCGGCGACACTATGACGCTTTTAACCGTTATGAAGGGAATCGCTCTCGCCTACAACAAAGATATGCAGGAAGATAAGGAAGCGATTTTTGACGCGGTCGATACCGTGAAAATGTGCTTAACCGCGTTTAACCCCATGCTTGATACAATGCGTGTTATTCCCGAAAATATGAGAAAAGCCGCCGCGGGCGGATTCATAAACGCAACCGATGTTGCCGATTGGCTTACCAAAAACGGCGTTCCTTTCAGAGACGCTTACAAAGCTACGGGCGAGCTTGTAGCCCGCTGTATTGAACTCGGCACGGATTTGGAAAACCTTCCGATGGAGGAATACAAAAAGGTCTGCGATGTATTTAACGAAGATTTATACAACGCTATTTCTCTTGAGTACTGCGTAAGTCAGCGCACCGCGTTCGGCGGTCCCGCTCCCGAAAACGTAAAAACCCAGGCTGAAAGAGTAAAAGAATTAATAAATAAGGATGAATAAAGTTATGATAAAAGCAGGAATTGTTGGAGCTACCGGCTACGCGGGAGTTGAACTCGTACGTCTTATTACCGCACATCCCGAGACGGAAATCAGCGCCGTAAGCTCGGTAAGTTTCGAAGGCAAAAAACTTTCCGATGTATATCCGAGTTTTATATACTTAAATGATTTGGTTTGTGAAACAGCTGAAGATGTTGTGAATAAAAGCGATATTGTTTTCGCGGCTCTCCCCCACGGGCTCAGCCAGGAACTTGCCGCGGAATGTAAAAATAAAAACGTAAAATTCATTGACCTCGGAGCCGATTTCAGACTTGAAAGCGAGAATGAGTATAAGGAATGGTACGGCGGAGAATTCCTGGACAAAACTCTGCACGAGGAAGCGGTTTACGGACTTCCCGAGTTTTTCAGAGATGAGATAAAAGGCAAAAGCATTATAGCTAATCCGGGCTGTTACACCACCTGCTCGCCGTTGGCTCTTGCCCCCGCTGTTAAAAACGGGCTTGTTGAGCTTAAAGGGATAATCTGCAACTGTGCGAGCGGAGTTACAGGCGCCGGAAGAAAGCCGAACCAGAGTAATCACTTCCCCGAACTCAACGAGGGCTTCCACGCGTACAAGGTTGCTTCTCACCGTCACACTCCCGAAATCGAACAGACTCTTTCAAAGCTTTCGGGCGAAAAAGTTATTTTAACTTTCGTTCCCCATCTTCTGCCCGTTAACCGCGGAATATTGGCGACTTGTTACGCCGATATAAAAGAGGGTGTAAGTTTCGACGAAATCCGAAAAGCTTACGAGGATTTTTATAAGGATGAATATTTTGTAAGACTTCTGCCCGACGGAATGTGCGCTGATATCCACAACATCAAGTATTCCAATTTCTGCGACATCAGCCTGCATTTTGACAAGAGAGCAGGTAAGCTTATCGCCTGCTCCGCTATTGACAATATGGTAAAAGGCGCGGCAGGCCAGGCTGTACAGAATATGAATATCATTTTTAATTTAGACGAAAAAACAGGCTTAAATATTGTTCCGCCTGCTTTTTAAGAGGAATATATGTATAAATTTATTGACGGCGGAGTAACGGCTCCGCAGGGTTTTACCGCTCAGGGAATCTGCGCGGGCGTAAAACCAAATAACAAAACCAAAAGAGATTTAGCGCTTATTTACTGCGATACACTCTGCAATGCCGCTGCGGTTTTTACAAAGAATCTTGTAAAGTCCGATACAATTACCGTTACAAAAGAACACCTTAAAAACGGTAAGGCTCAGGCTGTGATTGTTAATTCCGGAAACGCGAATACTTGCAACGCCGACGGAATCGAAAAAGCCGAAAAAATGTGCAAAATCGCTTCCGATGTTTTAGGTGTAAACGAGGATGACGTTATAGTTGCTTCGACAGGAGTAATCGGCGAAATCCTACCTATTGAACCTATAATAAAAGGCGCCGAAAAAATGAAAGGTACTCTTTCAAAAGAAGGCGGTACCAACGCCGCCGAGGCTATTATGACTACCGATACCGTAAAAAAGGAAACGGCAATGACTATAGCTCTAAGCGGTAAGGAAGTTAAAATCGGCGGAATAGCAAAAGGAAGCGGAATGATTCATATCAATATGGGAACTATGCTTTCTTTCGTTACAACCGACGCCGCAATCTCAAGCGAAATGCTCAGCTGCGCTTTAAAAGAAGCGGTTGAAGACAGTTATAATATGGTCAGCGTTGACGGCGATACATCCACAAATGATACGCTTGCTATCATGGCTTCGGGAAAAGCGGGCAACGCTGAAATCACCGAAAAAAACGAAGATTATAAAATCTTTGTCGCAAGCTTAACCGAATTATTAAAATCTCTCGCCAAAAAATTAGCTAAAGACGGCGAGGGTGCGAGCAAGCTTTTGATTTGCTCGGTAGTCGGAGCGAAAACAAAACAGGACGCGATTAAAGTCAGCAAAGGAATAATATGTTCCAGCCTTTTAAAAGCCGCGATGTTCGGAGCGGACGCTAACTGGGGACGGGTACTTTGCGCTATAGGCTACAGCGGAGCGGATGTTGACGTAAAAAAAGTCGGCGTTAGCTTTAAATCCGCCAAAGGCACAATTGACGTTTGCGAAAACGGCGCGGGTATACCTTTCAGCGAAGAAAAGGCAAAGGAAATTTTGCTCGAGGACGAGATAACAATACTCGTAACTTTGGACGACGGAAAGGAAAAAGCCGAAGCTTACGGTTGCGATTTAACATATGATTATGTTAAAATAAACGGAGACTACAGAACGTAGTTAAGTTTTCATTATTTACGATTAATATATCCCTATCCGAAAATCAACAAAACTTCGAACGAACAAGGGATTTCATATTTTAGAAAGGAACGTCCACGCCTTACGCTTATATAAACAGACGCGGACAATTAAAGAATGGATAATAATAAGAGAGCGGAAGTCCTTATACAGGCTATGCCATATATTCAAAAATGGGCAGGTCAGACTATCGTAGTAAAATACGGCGGAAACGCTATGAAAAGCGAAGAACTTAAAGAAGCGGTTATGAGCGATATCGTTCTTATGCAGCTTGTAGGCGTTAATGTTGTTTTGGTTCACGGGGGTGGTCCCGAAATCAGCTATATGCTCGATAAAACAGGAAAGAAAAGCGAGTTTAAAAACGGACTTCGCGTTACTGATAAAGAAACTATAGATATAGTCCAGCAGGTTTTAGCGGGTAAAGTAAATAAAAGCCTCGTTCAGCATCTTTCAACAAGCGGCGGCCGCGCTATCGGTCTTTGCGGACTTGACGGAAAAATGCTTATGGCTAAAAAATTATCTACCGCCGAAGATTTAGGATTTGTCGGTGAAATCGACAGGGTTAATCCTATGATAATAATGGACTCGATGAAAAACGGATACATCCCCGTTATATCTACAATCGCGGGCGGATACAACGGCGAGGTATATAATATTAACGCTGATCTCGCCGCAGCAAGAATCGCCGCGAAGCTCGGTGCGAAAAAGCTTATACTTATGACCGATATAAGAGGACTTTTACGCGATATAAACGACGACAGCACTCTGATTTCCGTTGTTAACGCAAGCGAAGTTCCCTCTCTTAAAAAGGAAGGTATTATTTCGGGAGGAATGATTCCTAAAATTGACTGCTGCGTGGAAGCCGTAAGAAGCGGAGTCGGCAGGGCGCATATCCTCGACGGAAGGCTCAAACACTCGATACTTCTTGAGCTGTTCTCGGACGAGGGTATCGGAACAATGATTTATTAAAGGACAGCATATGGAAATTCGTTCGATGAAAAAGGAAGATTACGCCGAGATTTTTTCAATGTGGCAGATAACCTCGAAACGCGCGTTAAGCGACGCGGATTCAAAGGAAAATATTGAGCGTTATCTTAAGAGAAATCCAGGGATGAGCCAGGTTGCCGTAAAAGACGGCAGAATTATCGGAACTGTTTTAGCAGGTCACGACGGCAGGCGCGGGTTCATTCACCATATGGCGGTGCTTCCCGAGTTCCGAAGAAAACACATAGGCAACGCTTTAGCCACCGAAGCTATTAAGCAAATTTCCCGGGACGGAATAGATAAAACTCACATTTTCTGTTATCAGGATAATTTTACGGGACAGGAATTCTGGAGTAGTCTCGGTTTTAAAAAACGCGGAGATTTATTTGTATTCTCTAAGCAAGAAAATAAATAATAATTCTACACCTTATAAGCCCACGATAAGGTCGTATGGAACTTTAATAAAATCTATTTGTGGGCGGTAAGGCTATCATTATGAACACAAAAGAACTCGATAAAAAATATATTATGAATACCTACGGTCGGTACAACGTCGCTTTAAAAAGCGGAAAAGGCTGTACCGCTTACGATGAAGACGGTAAAAAATATCTTGACGTAAGTTCGGGAATCGGAGTAAACTCGCTCGGATACTGCGAGGACGGCTGGGTAAACGCAGTAAGTTCCCAGCTCAATACCATTCAGCATATGAGCAATTATTTTTACTGCGCTCAGGCTTCCGAATTAGCCGAAAAACTCTGTAATCTTACAGGGCTAAGTAAGGTTTGTTTTTCTAACAGCGGAGCCGAAGCCAACGAATGCGCAATTAAAATCGCAAGGAAATACAGCTTCGATAAATACGGAAAAGGCAGGAACGAAATTATTTCGCTTAAAGATTCTTTCCACGGCAGAACGGTAACTACTCTTTCGGCTACAGGCCAGGATAATTTCCACAACTACTTCTTCCCATTTACCGAAGGTTTTAAATACGCTGAACCGAATATCGAAAGCGTGAAAAGTCTGGTTTCCGACAAAACCTGCGCGGTTTTAATTGAATGTGTACAGGGCGAGGGCGGAGTTAATATTCTCGACAAAAACTTCGTAAAAGATATCAGAGCACTTTGCGATGAAAAAGATATTATCCTTATTACTGACGAAGTTCAGACAGGTATCGGCAGAACGGGCAAGCTATTCTGCTACGAAAACTTCGAAATCACTCCCGACTTAGTTACCTGCGCGAAAGGTCTCGGCGGAGGACTTCCGATAGGACTTTGTATCTGCTCAGATAAACTTAAAGACGTTATGCAGCCCTCAACCCACGGCTCAACCTTCGCGGCGAATCCCGCTGTATGCGCAGGCGCAAATTACGTTATCGAAAAGATTTCGGACGAGGAATTTCTTTCGGAAGTTAATAAAAAAGGTGAATATCTAAAAGAAAAGCTCCTCGAAATTGACGGAATTAAATCCGTAAGAGGGCTCGGACTTATGATAGGAATTGAGCTCGAAAAAGACAACGCGAAAGATATCTCAACTAAATGCGTTGAGAATGGACTGCTTATTATCACAGCGAAAAATTTACTCAGAATGTTGCCGCCGCTTAATATAAGTTATACGGAAATTGACGAGGCGGTTAAAATACTTAACACTACAATACAGGAGGATAAATAATGAAACATTTACTTAAACTTGAAGATTGGTCAAGCGAAGAAATTATAAAAGCTTTAAATTTAGCCGACCAGCTTAAATACGAACAGAAACACGGTATTGAGCACAAACACTTAAAGGGAAAAACTCTCGGAATGATTTTCGAAAAAAGCTCAACCCGTACAAGAGTATCGTTCGAAGTCGGTATGACTCAGCTTGGCGGTTATCCGCTTTTCCTTTCCTCAAACGATTTACAAATCGGCCGCGGCGAGCCTGTAGAGGATACCGCGCGCGTACTTTCACGCTTTATCGACGGAATTATGATTCGTACTTTTGAGCAGAGCGAGGTTGAAGCGCTCGCCGAATACGGCTCAATTCCGATAATTAACGGACTTACCGATTACTGCCACCCCTGCCAAGTGCTTGCTGATTTAATGACAATCCGTGAACACAAGGGGAAGTTAGAGGGCTTAAAAATGTGCTTTATCGGTGACGGAAACAATATGATGAACTCGCTTATTGTCGGCGCTTTAAGGACAGGAATGAGTATTTCCGTAGCGTGCCCCGAGGGTTACGATCCGCCGCAGCATATTTTAGAATTTGCCGAGAAATTCGGCGATAAATTCGAGCTCTGCCGCAAGCCCGCCGACGCCGCTAAAAACGCCGATGTTGTCTACACCGACGTCTGGGCTTCAATGGGGCAGGAAGAAGAAAAGAAAATCCGCGAAAAAGCTTTCGAGGGCTATCAGGTTAACGCCGAGCTTATGGCAGTTACAAATGATAAATGTATGGTACTTCACTGCCTGCCCGCTCATAGAGGCGAAGAGATAACCGCCGATGTTTTCGAATCTCACGCCGACGAAATCTTTGATGATATATGTTACCCCAAATGCTCAACCTGTAAAAAGGCAAAAAAATGGCTCGATGAAAACAACATCGAGTACACCGAGCGTGATATTAAGCTTGAAAATCCAAGCTATGACGAATTAAAAAACTGGTACGAAAAGAGTGAGCTTCCGCTTAAAAAGTTTTTCAACACCAGCGGTATGATTTATCGTGATATGAACTTAAAAGACAAGCTCCCCGATATGAGCGAAGAAGAACAGCTCAGGCTTCTTTCCACTGACGGAATGTTGGTTAAACGCCCGCTCGTAGTTAAAGACGATACTGTTCTTACGGGATTCAGAGAAAAAGAATGGGAAGAAAAGCTTAAGTAAAAATTTTATAGTTTATAAAGTTAACGCCGGCTCAATGAGCCGGCGTTTTGTAATTGTCAATATTTCAATCAGCTGTTGTTATTGCTATTCTGGAAATATGTTGTAGCGTTAGCAGGCTTATCGGAAAGAACAACTTTATAAGTTGTGTAAGGTACTCCTGTATCCTTATCATACTCGGTGTAGGAGTAGATATAATACGCGTAGAGACGCATATCCTTTCCTTCGTTGGTAAGTTTGTTTTCCTGCTTGCTTGCGTAGATGTACTGGTAAGCCTTAAGCGCGTTCGAGTAGCGGTAGGCGTTCGACTGCTTATCGGTATTGAATGTATACGAAGTTACACCGTCAACTGTCTGAGTTTCAAGGGCGCCGTTTATACGTTTGTAAGTTTCGTAGGGCAGGTATCTGTAATAAAGTCCGGAATCATTATCCTTTTGAGCCTTTAGCTCATACCCGTAAACGATAGCCATACGGTCATCATCGCCCTCGATATCATTCGGAACTATAGTACTGTTATTAAGTCCCGCTTCAATCTTTTCCTGGATAAAATCTTTTACAGCGTCCTCGTCGGCTAAGCCTGTACCCGCGTCTACATATCCGCCGTCGACAGGTTTCTGAGCAGGTGTACCGGGTATGGGATTTCCGTTGCCGTCGACCTGGGCGCCATCCTTAACCTGGTAATAAACCACACCGCCGCCTACGAACTTAACATCATCCTCGGGAATTTGATCTGCTTCAGTCGCACCGCTATCGGGGTCAAGAACCTTATTAGGATCAAAGAAGTCTGCGATATAGAAGTTGTTGGTCAGCTTCTCGACAATTGTGTTGTCGGTCGAGCTCTTTGCTTCGTAGTTAACATCCTGTTTAGCGAGCGCTACTCTTGAGCGGTTAAACTCGCTGTCGGATATACTGCCCGGTGTAGTTTTCAGGTATGTATCGCCTGTTACTCTGAACTTATATGCTGTACCTGTATACATAGTCGGTCCTGTATAGTTTCCTTCGTCATCGGTAAGAATCCAGTTAAGGCTTGTGCCGTTAGTGAGGTTTGCGTACTCTTGATAATAGAAATTCTTTGTAGTTCTGTTTGGACTGCCGTCATTTGAGTTCGTTTGTGCAGTTCCGTTACGGTATACTTTATATTTCTTCGGGCTGTGAGTCATCTCAACCTTAACGGTAGCTTTATAGGTTCCGTTTGTTGTTACATTTTTGATTGTAGAAGCGTCGATTGTATATTCATAGTAGTTATTCTCAGGCATATTCAAGGCTTCTAAAGCGTCATCAAAAATATTTGCCGCATTTACACTGCTCGAATTCTGACCGTTTTGCAATCTTACTTCGAAGTCTTGTACAGTATAATTTCTTAGCTTATGCTTCGAAGCGTCAAACGCCACGTTTGTACGAGTTTCATTACCAACCCACTCGGGATCATAGTAGTAGAAGTTCTTCTGTTCGGTTTCGTACTGACCTGTGGGATTTCCTAAACCATCAAGTATCGGAATCGGATTACCCTCCGCGTCTTTCTTTTGAACAGTTCTTTCGGTTTCGTACTCGTAGTAATCGTAGTTGAAAGTAACGTCAACATATGAATAAGAGACAAATATCTCGGAGAATGTGCTTCCGTCCAGGACAATATTCTTTGTTACGGCCCTTTCCACACCGTCTGTTACCGATTTTGTAACAGTGTATGACTGTGTAGTTCCGCCTTTCTCCCAGTGGTCATATCCGTAACGAGCCGCGTCGTTATAATGAATTGATTTCGAAACAATCTCGGCAGCTGTTACCGTAATACCTGTATACCCGCTAAAGGTACTCGGCGCGGCGTATTTAACGGTATAGGTCTTATATTTCGTACCCGATATTCCGGGTCCTGTTACCGCGTTGTCCGAAGGCGAAACTATAGCGGAGTTTGGATATCCCGCTGTCGGAGCACTCGGAGTACCTGTTACCGTAACGCTCGGAGCGCTGTCGAAGTAACCGGGCTGAGTTGAGCTTACCTGCGGAATTGTAATTGTAGATGTTCTTGTCGCGAGCGACATAAGGCTGACTCCACTCGTTACGGACGGGTCTTTTACATAAATATTTACGTAATATTTTCTATAATCTGTATCCGTCTGTTCATGGTTCTTGACAAGATTTCCTACTGTACCGTAAACCGTTATTGTAATCGTAGCAACACCCTTCGAGTGAGGTGTAATATTTCCTGAAGAGTCAACCGAGGCTATAGTTGGACCGTTAGAAGAGAACGTTACGTTATTCGAAGTTGTCGGTTTAATATTTATAGTCTGGGTTTCGCCCACTTGAGCTGTTACGGAGCTTGCGTATCTTGTATAACCTGGAATCAATGCGTTGGATTCTTCCGGAACAGCCGTAATTACGTTATTGGTATTATTGAGTGTATAGTAGTTCTTACTAAAGTTCATTACGTTTTCGGTCTGGGCAACAACATGGCTGTTTTGGCTAATCGATTCGTTGCTTCCCCAACCCTGGAAGATAATATTCTTAACCGCGTAATCTTGATCATCACTCGTATCGTGAATTGTTGTAGGAATATCGGCGTAGTAATAATGGTATCCCGTTGAATCGGAAGTATCATAACCGAGATACTTCATCTTTATACTGTTAGTCCAACCGATATCTGTCGGGTTATCGCCCCAGTAGTAAACGCCTATATTAGTCCATTTCTGGCCTTCGGTTGTAGTCTGCCAGCTATAGGGTTTTTTAAGATAGATTCTCTGATAACCGCTTGCAACAGTAGGAGTTGAGTTAGTTGAGTAAACTATACTTAAATCCTGCGGTGAATCTGAAACAGCCTCCATCCAGACTGATTTTTCCGTGTTGGTATTTATTGTTGTAAGGCTTGACGAGTTAAGTGTAACAATCTTATAATCGCTGGAGCTTGCTCCCGCCATTCTGTAGGTGACTTTTACGTAAATCGACTCAAATCCCGAACCTGAAACTGTAAGCGGAGTTCTTATATCAGCTGCGTAAACCGTGCTCGTTCCCTGCTGAGTCGCGGACTTTATACAATTGGTTAAAGTACCGTTATCATTATATTGCAGAACTTCGGTTAGTCCGCCGTTTCTGTACAGTCCGATACTCTCTACGACAGAATCGCTGTGCATATCTACATAATAGGTTACGGTATGTTCCAAAACGACATTCGCGGTTACTGTAAGATTCATATAACCCATAGTTATCGGAATTACATTACCCGATTGTGTACCGAATGTTGCGCTGTTACTGTTTTTTGTAAAACTATTAAGCACATAAGAATCAGACGGCTCATAACGAGCGTAAATAGTATCTTGATACTGAGCAGTGGTTATCTGAGTAGTACAACCCGAATTACTGTAGAATTTAACAGCTCCGTGTCCAGTCGGGCTTACTTTACCTGTAAGGTTATAAGTAATCTTTTTAGCTGTAATACTTACTGTAGTATTCGCGCTTATCGCGGATGTCTTAAACTCGGTGTAATTCGTTACAACCGAAGCGTTTGTAACGGAATTATACTCATATCCGTTTTTATACGCTATCTGGAAATATACTTCCTGACCCTGGTTAACGGTAACCGCTGAGCTGTAGTTAGCGTAAGTGCCGCCGCTTCCGACTTTGTACTTCCTATAACCACTTCCTGTTTGAATGCCTGTACCCACAGAAAGTGTTACAGTATATGTCTTATAATACAGCGCGTATACCGTAGTATTAGCGGTGACTGTTATTGTTTTTGATGCAGTTGTGGTAATCGTATTTGTACCGTTTACCTGCCAACCCGCGAATCTGTAGCCGCTGTTTGTAGTCGCGGTGAATGTAAGACTTGTACCGTGAGCTACGCTGCCGCCGTTTGACATTGTCGGAGATACCGATACCGAACCCGCGCTTGAGTTAGTAGAATAAGATGAACCATTATCGGTCGATACCTTAGTTCCCCATGTAACTGTCTTAGGCGTAGCCGTAACTGTTACGCTCGCTGTAGTAGAATCAGCTAAGAACGCGTCAGCCGTACCATCGGTTATAGGAGTCCATCCTGTAGGTAACGCGGCGTACGCTTTAATTGTAACAGTTGTAGTTCCGGGATATACGCCTGTAACTGTGTTTGAAGCTGTCGCGCCTGTATCAGCGTTAGCTATTGTAGCTATAGAAGTGTCCGCAATACTCCATTTAAACTTACTCGGAGTAGTGCTGTTAAGTACATCAGCGTAAAGCGAAGTTGAAGTAGTAATCGGTAAGTCGTCTATATCGTCCGCGCTGATCTGCGGGATTGTAACGGATATATCATAAGAACCGTTTTTATAGAATCCGCTGTATGAAAAATCGGTAAAGGTCTGTGTTCCGTTATTCCATTCAGCGTTGCTGTTCTGTAAAAATCTGATATGCTGAACATTAGCCCAGTCGGATGCTGTGAATTTATAAGCGTAAACGCTCTGGTTCTGTTCGTTTGTACCGATTTTGGTCATCGCCGCTCTGTTAGCTATAGCGGCGCCTCCGTCAGGACCCCACGCGTGGATGCACGCGCTTCCCCAGTTTACGTTATCAGTAAAGTAAATAACGTGATCTGTGCTTGCCGCCGCGGCAACTAAAACCGTAAATGTACGACTTGCTGTAATTGAACCCTTAGTCGCGGTAACGGTAATTGTAGTTTTACCCTTAGCAACGGAAGTAACGGTAAGCTTTCCGCTTGTTATGGAAGCTGTCGCAACCGAGGGATTCGAGCTGGTTACGGTATAAGAGCCCGAGAAGTTATTTGATACGGTCTTATTCGTAATATTTGTACCTACTGTGAGGTTTTGTGTAGAGTTATTGGCGATATCCGCGATAGTTAATGTCGGATTCTGGATTGTAAGAGTCGCTTCCTTAGTCGCTACGGTAGCTCCCGCCGAGTTTGTAACGGTCGCTACAACAGTTGCGGAGGATGCGGAGCATCCGCTTGTAACGCTAACAACACCTGTCGAGGAATTAATGCTTACACCCGATACAGCAGATTTAAGCGAATATGAAATATTTAATCCCGATGAAGGATTAGCGGTAGTCGCGGAAAATGTTACGCTGTCGCCCTTAGCTACGGTTTTATTCGCCATAGTAACTGTAGGAGCGTTAACGGTAATAGTTACCGAATTACTTGTCTTTTTGAGTGAAGTGTTTTTATAAGTAACCTCAAGTGTAATATTAGCTGTACCGTTCTTTAAGAAAGTAAGTGTCGGCGAAGCTGCTGTCGTGCTTGAAAGCGAAACAACCGAACTGTCTGATGTAGTCCATTTATATGCGGAAACCGTACTTGTAGATACAGCCGGGTTAGCGGAATTGCTTATGCTTGCCGTCGCGGTATCATTAATATAACCGCTGGTTTTAGTTGATGAAATTGTTAATGTAGGAGCTTTAAGCGTTACCGTACCTGTAAAACTCTTTGAATAACCGCAGGCGTAAGTAGCGGTTGCTGTTATTGTAGCCGTTTGGTCAGATGTAGGTACCGCTGCCGCTGTTACCTGTCCGCTTGAGTTAACTGTAACATAGCTTGTATTATTCGAAGCCCATGTTGTTGAACTTGGAGTTGGAGATTTGGTAACTGTAAGAGATCTATCCTTTGTAGAAGCATAAACAGGATCAGCAGTTATGGTAAACGTCGGCGCGTCTACGGTAACCGTAAATATTTTTGTATCTACCGTAGTACTGCCGTCTTTGAGCGTTACGGTAATTGTCGCTGTTCCGGGACCTTTTACGGTGAGCGGGATTGTAACGTTGTTGCCTGATTTATTTACGGTTCCAACTGTAATTATACTTGTCGAGTTAGAGGAAGCCGTTACGGTCAATGTGCCTGACGCGTACTGGGAATTGTTTATTGTTGTGGTTGCGTTGAACGAAGTATCGTTAACCGTCTTTCCCGTTACGTTGGAAATAGAAGCTAACTGCGGAGAAGCCGAAAGCGTCCAGAACGGATAGAGTGTAATATTTGAGTTCGCGGTATATGTTCCGCCGAGCTCGTAAGCCTTAGCTCCGCCGTCGGTTGTTGACCAACCTGTCTGGGTATAGTCAGCACGGGTAAATGTAGAGCTCGAAAGCGTGAAGTCAACTCCGTGAGTTTTTGTACCCGAAGCAATTGTACCTGTACCGTTAGCACCCTTGTTATAGGTAATTGTATAGGTTTTTATTGTCCATTTCGCGTATAGTGTAATATTTGCTGTATACGCTGTAGCGCCGAGAGATGTTACGGCTGAACCTGTGCAAGCGGAAGTTGTATACCAACCGCCGAAGGTATAACCGTCTTTGGACGCGGTTTTAAGAGTTGTAGCCGTTCCGTAAGTATGGGATGTAGGAGCTCCCGAAGCGTGCGTACCTGAGAAAGCGGTACCTCCCTGGTCTTTATATGTAATTGTATATGTGTTCGCTGTCCACTCAGGATAAAGCGTAACAGCCGAGTTGTTTGTATATGAGCCGCTTAAATCATAGTGCGTTCCGCCTGAGCCCGAAGAGTTCGTGTTCCATCCTGTCTGGGTGTAACCTGTACGTGTAAATATAGCGCCCTTAAGAGTAAGAGCTGTTCCGTAGGTCTTTGTATCGGTCGTTTCTGTTCCCGAACCATATGAGCCTTTTTTATATGATACGGTGTATGTTTGTTTTGCGAAGGTTGCGGCTACATTTTCATCCGCTGAACCCATAACTCTGCTGACTGTAACAGCAGATGTAGCACCCGAGTTACTGCCTATAACACTGACGGCGCTTCCGCCTGACGGAGTTACCGTAAGAGCAGTAAGCTTGTAACCTGGACTCGGAGTAGCTTTAATATAATATGTAGCGCCTTCCGCAACTGTTGCGGTTGTACCTGTTCCGACAGTTGAACTTGTACTAACATAAAGTGTACCGTTTGACGGAGCCGTACGAGTTACGTTGTGATTTAAAGGTGTTAATTTTACATCGACTTTTTTCGATGAATTAAGCGTAATTTCAACATCCGCGGCTTGTGTAAGTGTAAGCTTAATATTATGGTCACCATCATTTGCGTCTGCCCAGCTTCCGCAGCCGTTGTCTGTAAGCGTTCCCTTTGCAGCCCAACGATACGAAGTATTCCAATCGCCCTTCTTAACAACAGCGAAAGTATAATTACCGGCAGCTTTACTTGAGTAAGTTTTTGTATATGTACTGCTGCTAAGGGTCATCACATCAGTTGTATTATCCCAACCATTAGATGCTATCTCACCCGAAACAACAAATTGGTCAGCATCATACGAAGGACGCGTAACCCAGGTAGAACCGTTATAAATCTTACCGCTGAAAGTACTGCTGGTAGTCCATGCAGAATACGGTACCTTTTGGGCTTTCCAAGTGCTTCCCTGATATTTTTGAATCTGAAGCGCATCTACACCGCCATACTTTACACTAATAGTTACCTGATAAACAGCCTTTCCATTAATTGTTTTTCCGGTATCGGTAAAATTATAAGTTCTCCAAGTATTATTATCGCCAATATTAGCATTAGCTTTGATAGTGTAGCTTGCATAATCGCTCCATAAATCTGATGGGTAAATATAAAAAGTTACGTCAGTATCCGCAAATGCAGTAATAAGCGAACCTATCCCTAATACTGAAATCATCATAATTAAGGCTAATACCATAGATAATGATCGCTTGGAAAATCTTCTTAATTTTGTTTTCATAAAATTTACCTCCGATATATAAAATGAAAAATGAAGATTGAAAATTGAAAATCACGAAATAACTTCAACACAGAAAGAACTCTGACCTTTCTTTCCGAGCAATCTTCAATTTCCGGAGTTTCGGGTATATGCTAACCGTCTGACCACGGCTAAAAAGGGCGCAAATACCCATAGTTATATACAATAATTTTAGCACAAAAAAATCAAGGTAACAATAATTTATTTTTCATTTTGTGCAACATTTTCGATTTTCGTAATGTTGCATAATTTTACCCCTCAATTTTTGCTACATCTCACAATAAAAAAACGCCCTTTCGGACGTTTTAACAGTTTTAAAAATTTAGTTTTAGTAATTATTTACAATTGAACCTTTGCTCCCGACATCACACAGGGAAAAGCAAATTATAAGCTTTATAAATTTCTAATAGTAAACCGCCTGCAAAAGCAAGCGGTTATTTTTTTATTTTACTTTTTCTTTTTGCAGATCTACAAACTCTGCGTAGTTGGTTTTAAACTCCTTATACTTCTTTGTGTTGAAGTTGATTCCATAGATATGGAGCTGCCCGTCCTGATACATCCAGTCGGCGTTAAAAAGCTCGGCGTTTTTGTTATCGGTGTCGTAAATATAAACGGCGCTCGAAACGAACTTTGCCTTGATGTTATATTTTTTGTTGTTGAATTTATAGATGCCCTTACAGTCGTTGTTTGTGTAGATGCTGAAACTGTAATCGGGAGTAATCCAACGAACATTTTTATATTGGTCAGGCGATTTGTCGTAATTTCCCGCGCATCCGCTGAACATAAAGCAAACGCACATCAAAACGGCAACCGCTAAAACAACCGCTTTTTTCATTTTTATCCTCCGGGTTTTGATTCATCATCCGGGCTATCCTCGGATTTCTGGAGTTTTTGATTTTCTTTTTGGTAACGTTCGATAATATCTTCTACGCTTTCCTCGGATTCATCCTCGTAACCGATTCCCGTTATCGCTTTAAAGAAGATAACAATCTCGTTAAAGAAAGCGAAAATAACCAGTCCGATTACAATAAGCAATCCCGCGGGCGTTACGAAAATATTATATATAAACGTCAGTATTGAAATTTTAAAAAGATATTTTGACTCAACCTGGTCAACTCTTATGGGATCATCCTCGGAAACATTGGAGTCACCCTTTGTAATTACGTAAAACTTTCCTTTATTTTTATAAGGTCCCCGTATAACGCGGTGGGTTACCATCCTGCCTGCCATTGGGCCTGACTCGCTTTTATAAGTAACTATATCCCCTTTTTTCACAGTCATCGGGTCAAATTCTTTCGTAATAATTACGTCGCCGACCTCGAGCGCGGGTTTCATACTTCCCGAGCTTACGCGGAACATCGAATAACCGAAAACAGAGGGAGTGCCGCCCGAAATTCGCGTAATCATAACCAATACTATAAATACGGCAAGAACCGCGATTACCAGCCCTAAAACTGTATTACGAATTACCTTATATGTTTGAAGCCATTTGCTCGGCTTCTTTTCCTCTTTAACTTTCTTTTCACTCATACTTACTTAGTGTAGTAAATACTGCTGAATGTACAGGCTGTGCTCGCGCTTTCGTTACGAATATACCATACAACATGTGCTTCGCCGTTAGTTGTAACTCCGTCCTCGGTTTTAGCCGCGGGAACTTTGATATTCATAGCAAGAGGCATCGCCGCTACAGCCCCTGGTGTAGTAACGGTCGTCGAGACCGTTTTTGTATCGCCGAGAGAACCGGTGATTGTAGTTGTTACACTTCCTGAGCCTGTGCCCGTACGAGTTATCATACCTGAACCGGCATTTACAGTCAGTCCGCCTGAACCTGAATAGGAAATAGTTGAACCTGTATAGTGGATTCCTTTTGTCAAAGATACGAACGCTTTTTGTCCCTGATTTATTTCAGCCGTGTCAAAATACTTCATAACGCTGATTCCGCCCGGAACATCAAAAGATTCATAAGCCGCGCAGAAAGAAGTATCATCCGCTTTACCTGTCAGCCAATATCCTCGTTCGGACTGAACGTTGGTTATTGTATTTGTGCGGTACCAGTTCAGCGCGGTTGCGCCTGTAGATGTATTAAGACCGCCCTTGTTAGCGTCTGTAGCGAAGTAGAAAGAAGTAGTATCGTCAGCAAGGTCAACGTAATATGTATTTGTGATATTACTTCCGAGAATTTCAGTCTGTCTTGCCAGAAGTGAAGAGTTCGCCGCGCCTTGTGTTATATGATTAGTAATCTGGGTAACTGTTGTATTTCCTGATTTATTTGTACAAACAACATATTTCTTAGCGCCGTTTGCGTTCCAGTCATTAGCATTACCAAACTGGAAATATACACGGATAGAGTTTTTGTTCTTAAGATGTACCGAAGATGATACGCCCTTATCTCTTAAACTCGGCTCCATAGTGCCGACGAAGAAATTATTATTATTCTTAAAACTTTGGAGATACAGGTTTACGTACGCGGGAGAATTCGCTGTATTTGTGATTGTTGTACCATAATACTGGGAGGTGTTAGCCGCAACTGTCTGGGTGCCTGAGATTGCGCCGCCGTTATACTCTTTATTACCTTTAATATCATAATAAACAGCGTTAACGCTTCCGTTCGGTTTCTTCTCGTTCTCCATATAATACTTTCTTGTTGAAGTAGAGATCGTGCCCGCGGATACAGGGAGGTCTTCCCTCTCGTAACTCATGCGAACACCTGTAAAGCTTCCGTTATGGTCGTACCACGAGAACGTGGACGGCATAATTGCAGCTATTCCCATCAACAGTACTAAACAAAGCACCACTAATTTTTTAGTTGTTCCCATGGTATCACCACCTTTACCTAAATATATTTATTCTTTAATCGCGCTGTCTATTTTTATCGTATTTCGATTACCGTTATCATAAGTAAACGTTACAATATAATTGCCCGCGGAAGAAGCCCGCAATGAAATATTATTACTTACTCCTTTTGTAAGATAAATATTTAATCCGCTGTCTCTAGGTACGGCATAATACTGTCCTGAAGCGCTTAAGCCGTAGTTGAGTGAGCTCTTTTGGAATGTAGTCCAGTTATCACCGGAATTAAGCGATAAGCGAACCTTAAATGTGTCTTCTGCGGAGTTCGTATAAACAGTATATGTATCATTGTTAAGCTGAACGGTAAATCCGCTGTCGACAGTATAACCGCTGATAGTTCCGCCGCCCGAGCCGCTTGAACCTGAGCCGCTGTCGCCGCCAGCGTCAACACCTACGTCCGCGTCTGAACGAGATGTATCGGAAAGGCTTCCGTACCATTTATCGCCGTCAACCTGATAGAAACATCCTGGGAACAGATTGAGGTTACCTGTCTGGTTTGTACCAACAGAACCGCTGTAGCCATTGTTAAATATAACGCTGTTAAATACTCTTGCGGATTCCGTTTTCCATACTTGGGCTGTATTGCCATTCCATGTGTATGAAACATTCGCGCCGTTTGTATCTTGAAGTCTTGTTAGAGTTTCGCCGGGCCATTCTGATTTCTGCCACGGATCCCATGTACCTGTCGCGTTATCCCATTGTCCGCTGGATATGGAGAATACCTGACCGTTTTTATACTCTAAATCAGCAGTTCTGTTCCAAACATTATTACTATTGCTTGGATCAACACGCATAAACTGAACATTAGTCCAGTTTCCTGACGGTACATTAATGCCCCATGTATCATCAGTACGCTTATGCATTTCAACCGTTGTGTTTGTTGAACTATTCCATAATTGCGCTTTAAAAACAGGATTACTCTGTTT
>CADBCC010000020.1 GCA_902793125.1 uncultured Ruminococcus sp. | reverse complement strand
TGTACAAAACTATTGATAACGCCGACACAGTCGAGGAACTTTTAGACAAGTATGTAATGTACGACGGCGTGAAGTTGTCCGACGTTTTGGAAATGGATACAGAAGAATATTAATAAGAGTTTTATTTTGTTAGGAGGTTTAATTATGTCTGATAATTTTTTCGGCGGAATGTTTGACTTCGATGGCGACGGCCATACGGATTCTATGGAAGAAGCTATGGGATTAGCGGTTATTCACGAATTAACAAAGGACGATGAACAGGACGATTCTGACTATGATGACGACTACGATATAGCTATGGATGATTATGACACGGACACAAAAGATTATTCGGGATATAATTCAACCGAAAAGAACAATAACCCGAACACTACAAAAATCTTTGGTATAGTTACCGATTCGCCTGCTTTCCTGATTGTAATTCTTATCCTGATAATTGTTATGTGGTCGTTTATTATTGGCGTTGTGCTTAAAAGCTGTTCGCCGAAATCGAGCTACACTTATAAATCAGGTTATTCTTACATCGGCGGTTATTCCTCAAATTCATATTTATCGGATAATTCCTACACTTCAAAATCCTACAGCGGTTACAGTTCTGGTACATACAAAACTTACAGCCGTAAAAGTTACTCCTCAAAGTCCTCGGGCGATTCATATAACGCTAAAGACTATGACCACGCCGATGATTTTTACTACGATTACTACGACGATTTCTCTGATTACGAGGAAGCCGAGGACTATTTTAACGAGCATAGTGATGATTAACAAAATATTCTGTAAAATGCCCTTTTATTCTCTCTAAACACGGTTTACAAAAGGCGGTTTTTACTGTATTATTTAGTATGGTGAGTTTATTATCCGATATAAAATACGAAAGGAGAAGCAGGCGGCTTATTTACGAAACGGATTTTTGGTCTGTAGAAGCGCTTGCTCGTTTTATGGATTATTCAGTTACTTTATCAAAGTTATTTAACATCAAAGAGGAATACGCTAAAAACATTATTACCTTGCTTGATGAGGGGAATACAATTCCGTTTATCGCGCGTTACCGTAAAGAGATGCATGGCTCGATGGATGATCAGCTTATCCGTGAGTTCAGCGAAAAGTTAGAGTATCTCCGTGGACTTGATAAGCGCAGAGAGGAAATAAGAGAGCTTATAAAAGGCCAGGAAAAACTGACGGACGAGATAAGCTCGGCGCTTGACAGCGCGCGTACGTTAAGCGAACTTGAGGATATTTACCGTCCGTATAAGCCGAAAAGAAAAACAAGAGCGTCTGTCGCGAAAGAACGCGGGCTTGAGCCGCTTGCTCTTGAGATTATAAAGCAGGAAAACGGTTTTGACCCGATGAAATACGCGGAGGAATTTGTGGACGAGGAGAAGGAAGTCAACTCCGCTCAGGAAGCGATAAACGGCGCTATGGATATTATAGCCGAAATGCTTTCCGATAACGCTGAAATCCGCAAACGCCTGAGGTCGGTTTTCCGCAGAAGCGGCTCTCTTAAATCAGTTGCTGCCGACGATGAAAAAGACAGCGTATATACAAATTATTACGACTACGCGGAGCCTGTTAAAAAGATAGCGGGCCACCGTGTACTTGCTGTTAACAGAGGAGAAAAAGAAGGCTTTCTTAAAGTGGGAATCTTTATTGACAGCGAAGAGCCTATGGATATAATTAACCGTGAGTTTGATAAAGGAACAAACGCGTTATGTTCCGATATTCTTAAAGCCGCGGGGGAGGACGCGTATACAAGACTTATATTTCCGTCAATCGAGCGTGAGATTCGCGCGGAGCTTACCGAAACCGCGTCTGAAAACGCGATGAAAGTATTTGCGACTAATCTTAAACAGCTTCTTATGCAGCCGCCCGTTAAGGGTAAAACCGTTTTAGGGCTTGACCCCGGCTACCGTACAGGATGCAAGGTCGCGGTTGTTGATGATACAGGAAAGGTGCTTGATACCGCGGTTATTTATCCTACCCATTCCGAAACTAAAATCGCCCAGTCTAAAAAGAAACTGCTTGAGCTTATAAAAAAGCACAACGTAGATATTATTTCTATAGGTAACGGTACCGCAAGCAAAGAAACCGAGATGTTTGCCGCCGAGACAATTAAGGATGCCGACCATACGGTTTATTATATGGTTGTAAGCGAGGCGGGAGCTTCGGTTTATTCAGCGTCCAAATTAGCGGCATCCGAACTTCCCGAGCTTGATCTGACTCTCAGAAGCGCGGTATCGATCGCAAGAAGATTACAGGATCCGCTCGCGGAGCTTGTAAAGATTGAGCCGAAGGCAATCGGAGTAGGTCAATATCAACACGATATGCCGCAAAAAAGGCTCGGAGAAACTCTTGACGGAATTGTTGAGGATTGTGTAAACTCGGTAGGAGCGGATCTTAATACAGCTTCTCCTGCTTTGCTTTTAAGGGTATCAGGTTTAAATTCCACCGTATGTAATAACATCGTCGCTTATCGTGAGGAGAACGGAGCTTTTAATTCTCGAGCAGAATTAAAAAAGGTTCCTAAACTCGGGCCGAAAGCATTTGAACAGTGCGCGGGATTTTTGCGTGTGCCGGAAAGCCGTAATTCGCTTGATAATACGGGTGTCCATCCCGAAAGTTACGCTATGGCTAAAGAGCTTTTAAAATTAGCTGATTATTCTGAAAAAGAAATATAAGAAGCTAAATTCAGCGACCTTCCAAAAAGGATAATAAAATTCGGAACAAAAGACCTTGCCTTAAAACTCGGAATAGGACTTCCGACTCTTTTGGATATTGTACAGGAACTTTCAAAGCCCGGACGCGATCCGCGCGATGAGATGCCGAAACCTATGCTTCGTACGGATGTGCTCGATATAAATGATCTGAAAGAAGGAATGGAGCTTACGGGTACCGTTCGTAACGTAATCGACTTCGGCGCGTTTGTTGATATAGGCGTGCATCAGGACGGCTTGGTACACATATCGCAAATATGCGATAAATACCTTAAACATCCGTCGGAAGTGCTTAAAGTAGGCGATATTGTTAAGGTGAAAATCCTGTCTGTAGACGTAAAGAAAAACCGTATCTCACTTACTATGCGTGAAGTAAACTAACTGAATTTAAAAGCATAATTAAACGGCTGATTCGCAATCGCGGGTCAGCCGTAACTTTTATCCGAAAAACCCAAAATAAAAAAATTTTTAAAAAAATTTTCAAAAATCTATTGACAAAGTTATATTGTTATGGTATAGTATAGCCAACAGGTTAATTAGTGATGTGATTAACCACAAAACAAACTAAAGCGAGGGCGTAGAAATGAAAAACTTAAAAACAAGATTTATCGCATTATTTTTAACAATTGTAACGGCATTTTCAATGTTATCCGCGGCGGCAATCTCAGCTTCGGCGGCAGATAACAAAAAAACAGCGGCAGCATCAGCATCATCCGAATCATTAACTCCCGGTGATTATGTCGATGAAGACGACATAGATGAGGGCGATTTAGAGGACGAAAAAGCAATCTATGAGGAAGACGATACCGGACTTGATTTCGATATCGATATAAAGGATTCGCTCGGTGAGGTAATGTACGAGATGGTATATCGTGTTATTGACCATATCGCTGATTCAAGCTGGGTAGGCAGCGTATTCTCGATGGGAGGACTCGTAGTATTAAAGAGTGTTTATGACGCTATAGGCTTAAAAAAACACGAGCCAAGCCCCGATACCGAAATGATTTTAGACGCTATCGACAAGCTTTCGGATAAAGTATCGGAAAATCACGACGAGGCGATGAAGTCGCTTAAAAAGCTTAACAGCAATATCGATACAAAGGACTTCAGAAAACAGGTTGACTCCATATCTTCCGATTACGAGCATATTATAAAAGCTCTTGACGCCTCAAGCGTTTCATCTAAGAAAGCCGACGGTGTGCTGAGTGAGTCTCAGTATAAGGCTTATAAGGACGCTTTATCCGACAGAGAGTTAAGCTTCGGTACTCTTCAGAAAAACTATGACAATATGGGTAAATTCGTTACTGGAAAATCCTATACAAACGACCATAAAGCAGGCTATATCTCATATATTGACTATATCGTAGATAAAATTGACGATGAAAACTCAGGTCACGATTTCAGAAGAGCTGTAGATTTAAAATCCGCTGCAAAGAGCATTAAAAAAGAAATCCGAGCTATTAACAATACATGTTTGCTTGATTGCGCGACAATCGCTCAGATTGCTCAGATGGAATACAAAATTGCGGAATATGAGCAGAAAAAAGGTATATCCGAAAAAGACGAACAGCCTAAGACAAAGCTCGAAAAGAGATTAAAGCAGCTTGACAATACAACAAAGTCTATGAGAAAGTTCTATGTAAGAGCCATTAAATATATCAACAAGCTCGGCGAAGCCACAGTTAAAATCGGCAGCGTTGAAAAGACTTTCCCCCGATTCGGCGACGCGTGGGCAACAGCTTGTAAAGCAAGCTCCGATTTCACAATCACACTTAACCAGAATATTAAAGCCAACGGCAATAAGGGCTTAAACAATGCGGGCCTCGGCAGGGATTACGGCTTTAACGATAAAGGCGGTTTAATCATATGCGAGGGCAAGAAAGTTAACTTTGATTTTAATAAGTACTCCATCGATTGTTCGGCAAAGGCGTTTACATTCTTTGATGTAGAGAAAAACACCAACCTTACCTTAAAGAACGGCACACTTAAAAACCCGACCAGAGCTACTAATTTTGATAACACGGATAAGGAAATTACTACAAATATTACTATTGATAAGATGACTATCGCAGGCTGTAAGGATACCGCGCTTCACTTTAACTGCTACAATAAATCCTCATTAAAACTTACCGACAGCACAATCAAGGACACTAAATCGGGCTGCGCGATTAAATCCGACTGGCATCTTAAATACAATATCTCGGGAACTACATTCGAGAACAATAAGGGCGAATACGGCGGAGCTATGCACGGTACATACGCGGCAGACGGCAGCGGCGTTGATAGATGCACATTTATCGAAAATTCAGCCGATAAAACAGGCGGAGCTCTCTACTGCGTATATAATGTAACAAACTCAACCTTTAAGAATAACGCGGCAAAAGGCGGAAAAGGCGGAGCGTTCGCTTACTGGGGCAGCGTAACAAACTGTACCTTCGAAGGCAATACGGCGACCGACCAGGGCGGAGCAGTATGGTCTCAGAGTAATGTAACAGGCTGTACATTTAAAAACAATATGGCAAACGGAAACGGCGGAGCTCTCTTCGTTCAGTCGAAAAACAAAACAGTTGATAACTGCAAATTCGAAAATAACTCAACATCATCCAACGGCGGCGCGCTCGCGTTTGACCTCGAAGGAAACTGCACAAAGAACTGCACCTTCAATAACAACAAAGCTTCAGGCGACGGCGGCGGATTGTATGTCCCGACAGATCAGAACTGCACGGTAGAAAACTGTACTTTCGAAAGTAATAAGGCGGGAGCCGACGGCGGCGGAATCAGCGTTTGCGCGCATACCAACTTAACTTTAAAGAACAGTAAGCTTACCTATAACGAAGCTTCCCGCAACGGCGGCGGCGTTTACCTCGGAGCTTTAAGCTTTGCTGACCACGTTTTCAATAATGTTACAATTACCGATAATAACGCGAATGGTCACGGCGGCGGAATCTATGCCAACACAATGACTGCGGCGGCAGCTGATATTAAGCTTTACGAAACAGTTATTATAAAAAACAATCACATAGGTTCTTCATTACATAGTAATACATATTATGATTGGTCACAACTAAGATTGGTTACATCTAAATCCTGGAATGGAGGAAAAAACGAGAACGCCTATATGGTACAGGCGGCAGGTAAAAAGGCTATGTTCTATACCAAGGACGAGTATAAAAAGGGTACATCCTGCATATACATTACATCCTCAACCAACAGCGATATTGCTGTAGTTGACCTTAGCTGGAAAGACCACGAACCTACCTTCCACGCCGACAATGGCAGAAGAATCTACAGAGGCTCACTCCACAACTACACACTCTATCTCGATACAGTTTAAACCTTTAAAAATTTTAGAAAACGGAATCTGATAATAATTAATAATACTTTGAAAAACACCCTGCGAAAAAACGCGGGGTGTTTTTCTCAGCCGCTATCGCTATTTAGTTAGAAACAATAAATGCTATTATAATATTTATAAAAATCAATTCCCTCTGCGTTTTGCAGAGGGAACACAAGTTAATCCTATTTGTGTGGTTATGAACTGTTTTTTGCTGGTTTATCTGCCGGTTTATTTGTCTCAAAAATGCCTTTGCTGGTCTATCTGCTGTTTGTCCGATGGTTTCTATGTTTTTTGATAGTAAAGTTGATAGTAATCTTTTTAAAAAAGATAGCATTTTAAGCTGTTTTAACTTAACCGAAAACAACTTTTGAAAACACCTACAAAGTCACTGTTTAAGCCATTTTAGAGCATTTTGACAAAAGATAAGAGGCGATTCGGAAATCGCCTCTTTTGGTCCGAGTGACTGGAGTCGAACCAGCGGCCTCTTGAACCCCATTCAAGCGCGCTACCAAACTGCGCCACACCCGGATATTTTTTCGACCAATATATAATATCACATATTGCGATAAAATACAAGTACTTTTTTATATAATTTAAAAAATGCCGTAAATCATTATTAAAAAACGCCGTTATTTATAGTCCCAATCGGGAATGAAGGCCTCATCCGCTGAGGAAAGCTCCTGAGAAAATCCGTTTAAGCCGAGCTCAACCATATAGTTTTTTACTTTATTATACTCGCGTTTTGTAATTTTTCGGCTAAGCTTACTGTACTCTTCCGCTTTATATACGGGAACATACTGTCCCATAAGACTTACGGGAGTGTTTTTGAATTTATCGTTAATTATATCAAGAACGCCTATGCTGTTTTTGGTGTGGTTAGGTAGTACAAGATGGCGGATTATTACCCCCTTTTTCATAATTCCGTTTTCATTGTATTCATTTTCGCCCGTTTGCTGTATCATGGCGTTTATCGCGTCAGTAGCAATTCGGGTATAATCAGGCGCTTTCGAATAATTCAGCGCAAGCTCGTTGCTGCTGTATTTGAAGTCAGGAAGATAAATATCAATATAACCCTTAAGAGATTCTATTGTGCTTTTTCTTTCGTATCCTGAGCTGTTATATACCACAGGTACAGAAGGTTTGTATATTTCAAGGGCGTTTTTAATCAGATTAACGTAAGGAGTGGGGGATACAAGATTAATGTTATGTACGTCGGTTTTTTCTAATCTTTTAAATTCGTCCGCAAGTTTTTCGGGCGTAATTACTGTTCCGCGGTTTTCAGCGGATATTTCATAATTCTGACAGAATACACATCTTAAAGTACAGCCCGAAAAAAATACCGCGCCGCTGCCTTTTGAACCGCTTATCGGCGGTTCTTCCCACATATGAGGAGCAATTCTTGCGACTTTAAGATTTTCGGAGAGTCCGCAGAATCCTTCTCCCGATTTTTCAGTTCTTTTTGCGTTGCATTTTCTCGGACATAAATTACAAATCATCTTATCACCGCGAAAATTATATCACAGTATTAATAAAAATAAAAGCATAAATGCCCTTTGTTTTTGTGCTATCATCAAAATGCACAAAAAAAGAATAAAAATTTCGTTATCACAGAAAGCGCAATATTCTAAAAAAGAATATTGACAGGCGTTTGATTTGGTATGATAATAAATAAGAATGCAATACTATTGCAAAATTTAGGAGTTGATATTATGAAATTTAAAAGAGTAATTTCGCTTATGTTAGCTTTACTTATACTCGCTACAATGGCGGTTGTATCTGCCGGCGCGGCGGATACAGGTAAAGTTTCCACAGGTTACTATAACCAGACAGAAGCGTCAGGACGCGGTTACGCGGATTCTGCCTATTCAGGCTCAGATCTCGGCGCTACCTACTCGCCTTCCTCTACAACATGGAAGGTTTGGTCTCCCGCGGCTACCAAAATTCAGGTTAAGCTGTACAAGACAGGTACCGACCGTGAAAACGGCGCGGGCGTAATCGGCACATATGACCTTTCCAAGAACGGTTCACTTTGGTCGGTTACACGTCAGGGCGACTTTAAGAATGTATATTATACATATCTTATTACCGCTAAAAACGTAGCGGGCACAAGTGTTACAAACGAAACTCAGGACGTTTACTCAAAAGCTGTAGGCGCTAACGGTGATCGTTCAATGGTTGTTGACCTCGATTCAACCGATCCCGAGGGCTGGAGCAACGATAAACACGTTACTTTCGGTACAAAAACCGAAGCGGCTGTTTGGGAACTCCATATCCGTGACTTCTCCTGCGACCCCGATTCGGGCGTAAGTGATGCTAACCGCGGATGCTACCTTGCGTTTACAGAGGGCGGTACAACTTATAAAAAGCAGGGCTCTTTAAAGACTTGTATGGATTATTTAGTTGAGAATAATATTAATACCGTACAGCTTATGCCTTTTGCTGATTTTGACGGCGTTGACGAAATCTACGGCGCTTCCCCTAATGACCGTAACTGGGGTTACAACCCGAAGAACTTTAACGTTCCCGACGGCTCATATTCCTCAAACCCCTACGACGGTAATGTTCGTATCAACGAAGCAAAACAGATGATTCACGCGCTCCACGACAGAGGAATCTCGGTTGTAATGGACGTTGTTTATAACCATACAGCAGGCGCTGACGGTTCCTGCTTCACAAAGACAGTTCCCGGTTATTACTACAGAATGTCAAGCCAGCTTGCTTATACCAACGGTTCAGGCCAGGGTAACGAGCTCGCTTCCGAAAAGAAGATGGTAAGAAACTATATCATCCAGTCAATGGAATACTGGGCTAACGAGTATCATATCGACGGATTCCGTTTCGACCTTATGGGTTGTATCGATATTACAACACTTAACCAGGCTCGTACAAAGATGAACTCAATCAACCAGAATATCCTTATGTACGGTGAGCCCTGGACAGGCGGCGAGTCCGCTGTAACTAACGGCCCCAGCGAGACTAACACAAGTCAGTTAAGCAACGGCGTAGGTGTGTTCTCGGGTAAATTCCGTTCAGCGGCTACACGTGTTAATACAACAGGTTCAGGTTCTCAGGGCTGGATCGGCGGAGTTACAACAGGATATAATGACGCTGGTACAGATAAAGTTGTAGCAGGTATCAAGGGTACACTTTGCTCTAATCCCTCAAAAACAGTAAACTTTATCGACTGCCACGATGACCTTACAGTATGGGATAAAATCGTAGGCGCATATACAAAGAGCGGCGAGGGTAAGGCTTCCTCTACAGTTGCTACTAATGTTAACAGTACATCAGCTAATTATACTGGAACTCTGAAATTAGCCGGAGCGCTCGCGCTTACTTGCCAGGGTATAAGCTTCTTTAACGCGGGTACTGAATTTGCCCGTACAAAGCAGGGCCAGGCTAACTCATACAACTCTTCCGATACATATAATATGCTCGACTGGAAACGTGCTAACACTTATAAAAATGTTGTAGAATATTACAAGGGCTTACGTCAGATTAACGAGGTTTATTCTCCTCTTAATAACGACTCGGGCGCTTCATTGAGCTTTAGCAGCCAGACAGGCACATTCATCGCTTTCACAATGACTAACAGCAAATCCGGAGAGTGGAACAAAATGGCTGTTCTCCTCAACAGCGGAAGCGGCAGCGCTACAGCTAATCTTTCCGGTTCTGGTTGGAAAGTTATTGCCAATGCAGATAAAGCAGGTATTACAAGCCTTGGCGATGTAAGCGGTTCAAGCTATAGTGTTCCCGCTCACTCTGCCGCAATTTTGGTTGACAGCGCGTCCTTCGGTAATTTAAGTAAACAGTTTAAATACGGTACACTTACAACAAAGCATCATGTAGACGGAAACGTTACTACAGAAAAAGCTCTGTACAGAATCGGTACAAAATATACTGCTTTAAAGAAATCCGAACTTCTTAATAACTACAGCGTAAGAACAGAAGGTACAGCGTCCGGTACATTTAACGGCGATACAACAGTAGACTTCTACTACGAGAAGAACAGCAAGTCCTTCGGAAAACTTACAGTAAAATATCTTGACCAGAACAACAAAGCGTTAACTCCGGATATGGTTTATACTCTTGAAAAGGGTGATAAGTACTCAATCCCCGTTTGCGCTATCCAGAGCTATCAGCTCAACACAGCTCAGTATCCTTCTAATACAACAGGCACATTCGACGGAAACGCTAAGACAATCACATTCAAGTATAAGCCCTTAGCTTCCCAGAAAACTATAGTTCATTATCATAAGACCAACAGCTGGTCAACAGTTACATGTTACGCATATACTGATGACGGCGTAGAACCGAACGGTTCATGGTCAAAGAACCCGGCTATGGCTAAAGATACAGCCAAGGGCAACGGCTGGTATACATGTACGCTCGACGTTCCCGCTTGCCGTGTAATGTTCCATCCCAAGACAGGCTCAGGTCAGGAACCCGGACAGAACGAGCCCGGATATTCCGTAGGCGGCGAATGCTTTATTGACGGCGGTGTTGTAACTTACGAATCCACAATCGTTACATCTTATATTGATATTGATACAGGTAAACAGCTTAAAGCTGATTCTACCGTTACAGCGGTTAAGAAGAATACCGACCAGTATACAACCAGCGGCGACAATTCTCTCGGTAAATTAGTTGAAGATCCCGCTAACGCTGCAGGTTTCTATCAGCCCGGTACTACAAACGTAGTTTATCTTTATAAGACAAAGGAAGATCCGCCGACACAAGCTCCCACACAGTCTCCCACTTCGCCGGCAGGTGTAAGCAGAATTTTAGGCGACTCCAACCTGGATAAGGCTGTCAGCATCAAGGACGCAACCTTTATCCAGAGATATCTTGTAAATCTTGATTCTTTCAACGACGATAACTACAGAAACGCTAACGTAAACGGTGATAAGGAAGTTAATATCAAGGACGCTTCCCTTATCCAGAGATGGCTTGTTAGTATTGCAGTTGAATACAAGATCGGAGAAGTAATTGCATAATTAATAATCATATTAATAGTTTTATGCGGGCAGTCTACGCTGTCCGCATAAATTAATTGGAGTGAAAAATATGAAAAAAGTGTTTTCGGTTTTGCTTACGGTTTTAATAATGACTTCGGCGCTTGTAACGCTGCCGGTAAACTACACCGCGGCATCTTCGGGCATTTCCTATGTTTTTTCGGGAAGCAACTCTGATAAGGCGGGATATGCCGAGGGAAAAATTACTTTAAACGCTTCCGCGGGCACATACTGGCTTTACTGGGCGGATGATAATAAGGCGCTGGACGGATATTATAAAATCGCGAAATTAACTGTTTCGGGAAGTTCCGCTTCTCATTCTATGCCTGCGCAAACCGCGATTCCCGCCGACGCGACAAAACTAATAGCAATAAAATCAAGTTCCGAACCCGTCACAAAAACTGTAGCAAGCGCTTCCGAAGTATATTCAATTCCGCAGAATAAGCTGTTGGGACATAAAAGCGCGGAACGGCTGTACAGATTTGAGGCGTTATCTGATATTCATATTGACGCGGTTTACGGATATAAATACGCCGAACAGCATCTTAGCTCGGCGTTGGATACCGCGGTAAAAAGAAACGTTGATTTTATTATCACTTCCGGCGACCATCATAACAATACAGTTGACTACAGCGGAATTTACGCTAAAGAGTGGAAAATCTATCAGCGTATTTTAGCGGAATCAAATTATTGCAATCCGATTTACGAGGGAATAGGCAACCATGAGCTCTGGCAGGGCGTAGATATAGGCACAAAAGCGTTTATAAACGCTACGGGGCTTGAAGGTTCTGATAATAAAGCAGAAAAAGCTTATTATGAAAAAACAATAAACGGAGATCATTTTATTTTTATGGCGCTTGAGGGCGGATTTTATCCCAATGAGGTGGAGAATTTTTCCGATGAACAGCTTGACTGGCTCGAAGGACTGCTTTTAAAATATTCGGGCGACGGAAAAAATATCTACATTATCGAGCATTCCTTATTTAATAAATACGGCGCGGGAGATAAGCCCGACAGCCCGTATTACGACATCCCGTTAAGCGATGACTACGCTTCTACAAGACGCTTTAAATCTCTTTTAGAGGAGTATAAGGACAGCATCTTTATTTCAGGTCATACTCATATAGCTTTCAGCGAACAGTACAACTATTCGGATAACGGCGGTACTTCCGCCCAGATGATTCACAACAGTTCCTGCGGAGCGCCGAGATATATTGTTAACGGCTCTTTGAGCCAGACAAGCTCTGAAAACGAAACCGAGGGTTATATTGTTGACGCGTTTGATAACGCGATTATATTTAACGGCACCAATCTGTATGATAATAAGTACGATCCGAACTGCTGTTATATTTTAAAAACATCAAGTCAGATTTATTCCGAACAGGGCGAAACTCATACCCAAAGACCTACCCAGACTTTATCCCCGACATCTCCGTCATCCAAAAACACAGTTCTGTCCACAACAACTCAGTCGTCTTATTATCTTAAAGGCGAGTTTAATAATTGGAATTCATCCAATCCTTTCTATAATACAACCGAAAGCGAACTTTTAAGCACAACTTTAAATCTTTCCGCGGGTTCATATAAGTTTAAAATAAACACAGGCTCAACCTGGTACGGAAATGAAGGCGTTGTTGAGGATACAACCAAAAAGACCTCTAACGGCGGATGGGTATTTACTTCCGGCGGTAAAGACTGCACACTTAAAGCGTCGGGCGGATATTATACCTTTACTTTTAATACATCAACGAAAAAGGTAAATATTTATTACGATACATCCGACCCGTACGCAACCGAAGCCACAGAAGCTCCCGCTACAAACGCGGTGACAACCGCTCCGCCTACCGAAATTCAAACCGAAGTTCCGCAGACCGAGACGGAAACAAATAAAATTACAGAAACCGAATCTGTTTCGGAAACACAGGAACAGATAAAAGAAACGGAAACCGAGCCCGAAACTGAGGCTGATTTTATTCTCGGAGATGTAAACGATGATAAAGCCGTTAATATAAAGGACGCGACGCTGATTCAAAAGAAAACAGCTAAGCTTGTCAGCTTTACGGAAAAACAGGATAAAGCCGCCGATGTAAACGGTGATAAATCCGTTAATGTAAAAGACGCGACTATGATCCAAAAGAAAATCGCGGGGCTTATCGACAGCTTTACGGCGTCCGCTAAAACCGCTAAAAAGAAAGTCGGCGCGACTTCGCTCGCAACGGTAAAATCAAACCTCAGCTTGTATTACCGCTATTCCTCTTACGACGTTTACCAGGCTCTTAAAAAGGAATATTTTAAGCAGAAGGACAGCGCGTCTCCCGATCTTAGCAAACTTACAACTTACGAAAGCGACCTACTTTCTGTAGTTGATCCCAAAAATGTTGACGGCTCGGGCGAAGTTGTAACAGTATACTTTGAAAACACAAACAACTGGAGCGAGGTTCACGCTTATGTCTGGGGCAACGGCGGAGTAGGCAGCGAGAAAAAGTGGCCCGGAAATACAATGACCTATATAGGTAAAAATGAGTATAACCACAAGATATATAAGTCCACGGTTAATATTGATACTTATCCGAATATTATCTTCAACAACGGAGATTCTCTCCAGACAAAGGATATTACAATCGCTTCGGATAATATATGTTATTATCTCAGCTCGGATTCATCTCCGTATTCGGTTACTCCTTATCTCTTTAAAGACAGTTATATTGTACAATAACGCCGCTTACAGTCGGGGCAGGTTTTTCCTGCCCCGATTTCTTATAATTCCTTAATGAAATTATATTGCATTTTTTTAATTCATTTATAGAAATAATACACAATATTTAATTTTCTGCCTTAGAAGATTACATTCATTTAACTAATTTATGCACAATAAGAACAAAAATTACAAACCTCTAATAATTCTCATACAACTTCACCAAATTTAGGTTACATTTTTCGAAAATGTATTGACTTTATGCTTGTTTTAAGGTATTATTCTTATTGGATGAAATTGTGGTGTAAAATTTTATTTACCACAACAGCTTGTGCTTTTTAACAAACTTGTAACTTTGGATAATATTTTGGAAGGTATGTTGCAAGATAATAAGAGCATAAGATTATCAGTAAAGATTTTTACATTTGCTTAAATGCAATTTTTTGGAAATTGGAGTGTGCCACGTTGGAAAAGTATGTTATAAACGGCGGCAACGTGCTTGATGGCGAAGTAACCATCAGCGGCGCGAAGAACGCGGCGGTTGCTATTATACCCGCGGTTATTCTTTGTGATGAACCTTGTCGTATTGAGAATATCCCTAATATCAGCGATGTTACCCTTATCGGAAGAATTCTTCAGGAAATGGGCGCTGAAGTTAAAAGAATTGATAAAAGTACATTATATATTAATCCTACCAAGATATCTTCTTACCAGGCTACATCTGATCTGGTGAGAGGAATGCGTGCGTCTTATTATCTTTTAGGCGCGCTGCTCGGTAAGTGCAATAAGGCTAAAGTTTGCCTGCCCGGCGGATGTAATTTCGGCGCGAGACCGATTGACCTGCATCTTAAAGGCTTCGCCGCTATGGGAGCCCGCCACGAGCTCGTAAACGGCGCTATTATCGACGTTAAAGCCGAAAGAAGACTCCAGGGTAATCATATTTACCTTGACTTCGCTTCTGTCGGAGCTACTATTAATATTATGCTTGCGGCTGTAAAAGCCGAAGGCCAGACTATTATCGAAAACGCGGCTCGTGAGCCCCATATAGTTGACCTTGCTAACTTCCTTAACTCTATGGGCGCGCAGATAAGAGGCGCGGGTACCGATACAATTAAAATCCGCGGAGTAGATTTCCTCCACGGCGTAACTTATTCAATAATCCCCGACCAGATCGAGGCGGGAACTTATATGTGCGCGGCTGCCGCTACAAGAGGCAGAGTTTTAGTTACTAACGTAACTCCCAAGCACCTTGAGTCAATTACCGCGAAGCTTCGTGAAATCGGCTGCGAAATAAGAGAATTTGACGAGGCAGTTTTAGTAGACGCTACTCAGCGTCCCTTAAACCGCTGTAATATAAAGACTATGCCGCATCCCGGCTTCCCGACCGACTGCCAGCCCCAGTTCGCTACGCTGCTGTGTACGGTTGACGGAACAAGTATAATCAACGAGAGCGTATGGGATAACCGCTACCAGTATGTTTCCGAGCTCACTCTTATGGGCGCGCATATTTCGGTAGAAGGCAGACTCGCTATTATCGAAGGCGGCTCAAAGCTTACAGCCGCTCCCGTAAAGGCTACCGACCTTAGAGCGGGCGCCGCTATGGTAATCGCAGGACTTTGCGCCGACGGTACAACCGAGGTGAGCTCAATCCAGTATATCGAGCGCGGATACGAGAACATTATCGAAAAGCTCACTAACTTAGGCGCCGATATTAAAAAGGTTTATTTTGACCACACAACAGACCGCTCACTCAGAGCGTAAGATAAAAGCTCCCGAAAAGGGAGCTTTTTTATTTTAGTTTATAATGGAATAAACTTATATAAAGACAGTCGCGGACACAGCATTGATTTCTGTTGTTATTCTCTTTAAAATATGGTATAATATAAATATAAGGCGGTGATTTTGTGGCGCTTGAAAATAAGTTGGGAATTAAAAATTCCGCCGAATTGGCTTATGAGGAAGAACGAATAAGTAAGAAGAAAGCAGTTCTTTTATTCGAAGATAATATGCTTAATTCGTTGGAGGCAGGCTCGCTTAATTCTTTAAAAGAAATATATCGTTTTCTTTTTGAGGATATTTATTACTTTGCGGGCGAGCTTCGAACTGTAAATATTTCGAAAAGCAATTTCCGATTCGCTCCCGTTATGTATCTTGAGGAGGCAATTAAAAGTATCGAGAAAATGCCGCAGAATACCTTTGACGAAGTTATAGAAAAATATGTTGAGATGAATATTGCACATCCGTTCAGAGAGGGCAACGGCAGAGCCGCGCGGATATGGCTCGATCTGATTCTGAAGGCCGAACTCGGGAAAGTTGTTGATTGGAGCAAGGTCGATAAAGATGATTATCTCCTCGCTATGGAGCGCAGTCCGATAAAGGACGTTGAGATAAAGGCACTGCTTAAAAACGCTCTCACCGATAAAATAAACGACCGTGAGCTATATATGAAAGGAATCGACCATAGCTATTACTACGAAGGCTATGATACATTTAAAACCGAAGAAGTATAAAAATCACCCCTATGGTTATTGCCATAGGGGTTTAAAGTTATTACTTTGCGGTTAAATCTTTTACAATTTCACTTGCTATTATAAGTCCCGCGACGGACGGTACGAAAGCTGTACTGCCGGGGGCTTTTTTTCTTTCGGCATTATCGCTTTGATATATAGGGGAAAGGGGCTTCTCTTTTGAGTAAACGACTTTAAGACTTTTAATTCCGCGTTTTCTAAGCTCCGAGCGCATAACCCTCGCTAAAGGACATACCGAAGTGTTGTAAATATCGTCAACCTCGAAAAGCGTCGGGTCAAGCTTGTTGCCCGCGCCCATTGAGGAAATAATCGGCACGCCTGCTTTTTCCGCCTGCATAATCAGCTCGATTTTCCCCGTAACCGTGTCGATAGCGTCAACAACGTAATCGTACTGTGTAAAGTCAAATTCGCCCGAGGTTTCGGGAGTATAAAATACAGCGTGTTTTTTAAGCCTTAAATCGGGGTTTATATCGAGAAAACGTTCTTCTGCGACATCTACCTTTAACTTGCCTAAAGAGCTGTGTAAGGCAATAATTTGGCGGTTAAGGTTAGATAAGGCGACTGTATCATTATCTATAATATCAATTGCGCCGATTCCGCTTCGGACTAAGGCTTCCGCCGTGAATCCGCCTACTCCGCCGACTCCGAAAACCGCGGCGCGCGAATTTTTCAGTTTATCTATAGCTTCTTTACCGAGCAGCAGTTCGGTACGCTCAAATTGATTTTCCATAATATCACATCCGCTAACATTATACATTTTTTATTTAACAATTACAAGTTGACAAAACAAGTGGATAAGTGATATTCTAAAAAAGTATGGATACAGCGGAAGGTTATTTTTCCGAACCGAATAATTCGATACCTTTATTTTCGAGGTCGATATTAAGCTCAGTCAGAGATTTTTTATTTTTTATCGCGTATATAACGTATAAATCTCTGTTTTCTCTCATATACAGTCCCTGCTGACCGCAGACTTTTAAAAAGTGCTGGGTTTCTTCAAGATTAAGGTGCAATCCGAAGCAAAGCTGTATAAGAACATCACGGCTCGGCTTTTTTCTTCCCGACAATATTTGCTGACCGTAGGTGCGGGAAATATTAGCTTCATCGAAAACCGTTTTGTTTTTAAGTTTTTTTGATTTTATGTAATATCTCATAAGCTCGGGAACGCCTTTAAAATTGATACTTTCGCGGTTATTCTCGATAAACTCCTCCACGGTATCGGTCTTAATCATCTCATCCCATAAATCTTCTGTGCTTTTCATTTTGATTCCACCCTTTGTTAGTATAATAATTTATAAGTAAAAATATTTCAAGAGGTTTTATGACTGTTGACGAAAAATATAAACTCTGGCAATTTACCGAACTCGGCGCGATAAGCGAAAAAGCGGTTTTGATAAAGAATAATTTCAGCGGAATTCTTATGGTTAAGTATACCGCGGATAAAAAATGCTTCGATGTGTTTCAGATTATGGAAAAAACAAGCGCGCCAAACCTAATGACGGTGTATGATACCGTAATTGAAAACGATAAGTGCGTAAGTATTTGCGAGTATATCGAAGGCGTTACACTTGAACAGGCTGTTAAAAAACGCGGTATATACGACGAGTACGGTACGAAGAATATTATAGCTCAGCTCTGCGACGGGCTTGCGGTTCTGCATAAAAACAGAATTGTGCACAGAGATATTAATCCCTCGAACGTTATGCTCGATAAAAACGGAATAGTAAAGATTATAGATTACGATATTTTAAGAATTGAAAAAACTGGCCAGGGCAGAGATACTCAGGTTATGGGTACTCCGGGCTACGCGTCCCCCGAGCAGTTCGGATTCTACCAGACGGACGCGAGGGCTGATATTTATTCCTGCGGTGTGTTAATGAACTATCTTCTTTCGGGAAAGCTTCCGAATGAGTATATGTATAACGGAAACCTGACTCCTGTGATTGCGCGCTGTATCGAAATGGACCCGAAGAACAGGTTTAACAGCGTCAATGAACTCAAACAGGTCTTGCTCGGCAGAAAGGTAAATGTAAATACCTCTAAAAAGCCTGAAAAATATATTAACTACTGGAAACTTCCCGGGTTTCGTAAGGGGAATATAGCTGCTGAAGTTTTTACTGTAATTTGTATCGCTTTTTATCTTTTCTTTTTCTGCGCGTATTTAAACTATTTCAGTAACGGAGGGTACAGCGACGAGGTTTTGCGCGGAGTGCTTATAGGTCTTTGTTTATTCTTCTTTCTGACCGCTTTGCCTTATTGCAGTTTCGGAGATATTTTCGGCGTATCCCGATTGTTTTCGAAAAAACATCCTATGCTCGGTAAGGTGATAACAAAGGTTATAGGCGGTATATCGCTTATTATAGGCTTATATCTTTTCTTCTATATTCCGGGTATGTAAAAAGTATAGATAATAAAAAAAGAAAAAAGGTACGCTCGCGGCGTACCAATATGTTTTAGTAACCGTGTATTATAATTACACGGTTATTCTTTATTTTTAGATAATTAAATGGAGTTTAACTATTAATGATTGAACATTTCAGGGGGTTTGTAAATGGAAAAAGAAATTAATATCGCGAAAAATAAAAACTTGCTTAAAGTATCGTCGCTTATCTCGCTCGGCGGAAGTATTTTGATGATTGCTTCGATGTTTTTACCTTTCATTGTGGGCGGCCCGAGTATAATGCCGAGCAACTCGATGGTAAGCTATGTTCAGCTTTCGCTTGAACAAGGCGCGAAGTATATGGGTACAAACGCTTTCGGTATACTTATGCTGTGTATTGTCGGCTTTATCGGCTTATTCGCGTTTTTGGCTTTTGTTTTATCCTGTACGAAAAAACCAATCGGTATAATAGTTTTTACTGCTTTGGCGTCTTTGGTTTTCTTTGTTCTTTGCGGTGATTTCAGAAGCAGAGATGTAATAAGCGACAGCGGCTTTAAATGGGGGATAGGTTACTATGTTTTTATAATAGGAGCTGTTGTTTCCCTTGGCGGAGCGGTATTTATGATAGTACAAAAAAATATAATTAAAAAAGGAGAGAAAATTAATGAAGAGTAATAAAATGGTTAAAAGAATTTTTATAGGACTTTTGGCGGCGCTTATAGTCACAACCGCGCCGGTTACACTCGCTTCCTGCGGTAATAAAACCGAAACAAGTTCATACGACGATTCGGATAACGCTGCCGATATCAGCGATGATGATTCTGAAATTAATGATTCCGACAACGGCGAAGAAAATGATAATGAGAGCCTGAGTGATAATGATGACGAAGATACACAACCCGCTTCAACAAAGAAATCTGTAGTGAAAAAGAAAAGCTCAAAGAAAAAATCATCTAAGAAAAAATCGACTAAGAAAAAAGGCGGTGTAAACGCGAAGTTTAAAAAGATGATGGATGAATATGAGAAGTTTATGAATAAATACGTAAACTTTATGAAGAAGTATAATAAAAATCCGAATGACGTTAATCTTTTAAACGACTACGCGGATATAATGTCTAAATACAGCGACTGGGTTTCGAAAATTGACGATATAGATGAAGATTCCTTAAGCGCTGCCGACGCCGCTTATTATCTAAAGGTTACATCGCGTGTGACAAAAAAGCTTGCGGAAGTTGAATAAATATAAATAAAGGCTAAAAAACCGGCTCAAGCTCTTTCGAGTTTGAGTCGGTTTGATGTTTTGTATTATAAAGTTTACTGTTCGAAGAACTTTTCGTGGATAGCTGTAACAGCTCTGTCCGCGTCTTTCTTGTTGATAAGTACGCTTACCTTGATTTCGGATGTAGCGATCATCTGGATATTAATCTGAGCGTCATAAAGCGCCTCGAACATCTTTGTGGCAACTCCTGCGTGGCTTTCCATTCCTGCGCCGACAATTGAGATTTTTGCAACCTCTGTGCTGATGAATGTGTTTTTGGCGTCAACGCTGTCGGTGTAATCCTTAACAAGCGCTTCTGCGTCGTCAACTCTGTCTTTGGGAATAGTAAAGGAAATGTCCTTTTTACCGTCGTGGCCGATTGACTGAAGAATGATGTCTACGTTGATGTTCTTAGAGGATAACTTTGAGAAAAGTTTAAACGCGAATCCCGGTTCATCGGGAACGCCTACAATTGAAATTCTCGCAATATCTGTGTCTTTAGCAACACCGCTGATTAACATTTTCTCCATTTTTACTTTCTCCTTTACTATAGTGCCCGGAGCTTTTACAAGGCTTGAAAGAACTTCGAGCTCGATGTTATATTTTTTTGCCATTTCAACCGAACGGTTGTTGAGTACCTGAGCGCCTAATGTGGCGAGTTCAAGCATCTCGTCATATGAAATTTCTTTAAGCTTTTTAGCGTTTTTAACATATCTCGGATCGGCTGTATATACGCCTTCAACGTCTGTGTAAATCTGGCACAAATCCGCGTGCATAGCTGCCGCTAAAGCTACCGCCGATGTATCCGAACCGCCTCGTCCCAAAGTTGTGATGTCGTCGTATCTTGAGAGCCCCTGGAATCCCGCTACAACAACGATACGTTTTTTGTCGAGCTCTTTGCGGATACGGTTGGGGATAACTCTCTTTATACGCGCCGAGGTGTGAGCCGAGCTGGTCTGAAATCCCGCTTGCCAGCCTAAAAGCGAAACTACGGGATAGCCCATCTTCTCAATCGCCATAGCTAAAAGCGCTATGCTGATTTGTTCGCCCGCGGAAACCAACATATCACGTTCTCTTTTGGACGCGTCATGGTTGATTTCGTTGCCTTTGGCGATGAGGTCGTCGGTTGTATCTCCCTGAGCGGAAACTACAACGACGATGTCGTTGCCTTTATCGTAGGTTTCCGTTACAATACCCGCGACGTTGAATACGCGCTCGGCATCTGCAACGGAGGAACCTCCGAATTTCTGAACTATTAAACTCATTTTCTTACTCCTTTAAATTACCTAAATTACCTGATGTATAAAGAATTATAAATCACTGATTCTGATTTTAGAAAGGATTTTTACATCTTTTCTTTCGAGCTTTTCGATATTGCGTTCAATCTCTTCGATCGTCATAAGATCAGTCGCAACAGCAAGCTCTTCGTCAGATGCGATTGTATAAACATCTCCGAATACTTCGTTAACCAATTCAATAGAATCGGGATTTTCAATACGCAGATACATTCTTGTTCTTGATTCATTATATGGAAGAACGCTTTCATTGTTGCTGTCTGCCCAGAAAATATATTTTCTTTCTTTAAGATGTCTGCAAGCGTCTATGATATCAGCTACAACAGCGGATGCTGTCGGTAATGAACCCGCGCCTTTTCCGTAGAAAAGTACATCGTCAGTACAATCGCCGCGTACCATTATTCCGTTGAACTCGTCGTGAATATTCGCAAGAAGGCTCTTCTCTCTTACAAACATAGGCGATACATAAATATCAATCTTTCCGTTATCAAGAAGTTTAACGTCGCCTATAAGTTTTATTACGCTGTTGTATTTTGCGGCGTAAGCAACGTCTTTAAGGCTGATGTTTGTAATACCCTCTGTATGTATATTGTCGGGGTAAATATGTTTTCCGTACGCAAGCGAAGCTAAGATACAGATTTTTCTGCACGCGTCGTGACCTTCAACATCCGCTTCGGGATTGCGTTCGGCAAATCCTAAATCCTGAGCAAGCTTTAACGCCGCGTCAAAATCCATTCCTTCGTCAATCATTTTTGAGAGAATGAAGTTTGTTGTACCGTTTAAAATACCCGCGATTTCTTTTACGTTATTAGCTACCAAGCACTGAACCAGCGGTCTGAGAATCGGAATTCCGCCGCCTACCGACGCCTCAAAGAAGAAATTGGCGTTATTGCTTTTAGCAATCTGGATAAGCTCGGCGCCTTTTGCCGCAACGAGTTCTTTATTGGATGTAACTACGCTTTTTCCTGCTTTTAAAAGCTCTTTCGTGTATTCATAAGCGGGGTTGATTCCGCCCATTACTTCCGCTACTACACGGATTTCCGCGTCATTTAAAATATCATTAAAATCTTTAGTAAAACGATCCGCGATAGGGGAGTCGGGGAATTCTCTTAAATCGAGAACTTTCTTGATATATATTTCTTCTCCTAAATTAGCGAAAAGTTTTTTCTTATGAGTTAAAATAATTGAAGCAACACCCGAGCCTACAACTCCGTGTCCCATAATTGCAACCTGTATCATTTTTATCCACCCTTTCGAAATGTTTATTCTTCTTCATTTCCTCCGTCTTCAACGCTGTCTTCGCCTTCGTTGCCGTTGTTTCCGTTATTGTCATTGCTGCCGGAGTTATTTCCTCCGCCTTCGTCGTTGTTATTGTTGTTATTGTTGTTATTATTGTTATTGTTGTTTCCGTTGTTATTGTTACTGCTGCTGCGGCTGCTTGAGGAGCGTGAGCTGCTGCCGCTGTTGCCGTCATCGTCGTCATCATCGTCGTTGCTGTAGTAGTTGCGGTTGCTGTAGCCGTTATCTCCGGCGTAGTAGTCAACGTACGAGGAGCCGCTTTTCGGAAGATTCTTTTCGGTATAATATCCTAAGTTTCGTCCTTCGGACGCATCGCCGACATTATAAACGGTGCCGGTAGAGGAACTGAAATTCGCCTCGACAATTGTTGAAGGTTTTGTAAATCCCTTCTTTTTCTTATTACTCAGGTAATGCCCCATTACATCGCTGAACAGCGTTGTGGCTGTCCGCTGGCCGGAACCTGAAATTGTTTTAGGATTATCGAAACCTGTCCATACTGCCAATGAAGCGTAGGGGCTGAGTCCGCAGTACCAGGAGTCCTTATCTTCATCGGTTGTACCTGTTTTACCGATTATATCCCAGCCTTTAACTCTTGCGTATGCCGCGTTTGTGTGAGCGCAGTATGTCATATTGTAATGAAGCAGCCTGTTCATTATATACGCTGTGTTGGGCGAGTACGAACTTTTTGGAATCATATCGCGGTTATCGATAATTATATTTCCGTCGGAATCGGTTACATAATAGTAAGTGTAGGGTTTATAGTATTTTCCGCCGTTTCCCATATAAGTAAAGGTCGCCGCCATTTCTCTAACGGTTACACCGCCTACGAGACCACCGATGGAAAGTCCGCCGGTATTGGTCTTATCTTTAACGTCCAAATGCTCAAATCCCTGGAGCGTTACAACCTGGTTGTAAGCGGCTGTGGGGGTTATTGTATTCATAACCTGAGCGGCGGTTGCGTTAGCAGACCATTCAATAGCGTCGGGCAGGAGCATCTTGCCTTTATATCCGCGGTACCAGTTGTTAGGTCCCGCAACATACTGTCCGTTAACTACCTTGTATTTCGGAAGAGGTTCATCTTTTACAACCGAACTGTAATTGAGCTTTCCTTTTTCAATAGCGTAAGGATAAACCACAACAGGTTTGATTGACGAACCGGGCTGTAATACCGATTGAGTAGCTCGGTCGAAAACGAGATTTTTGGTTTTCTCCTGAGAAGAACCCGTAGTTGCGATAACCGCTCCGTTCATATCGATCATCGTAGCGGCGCATTGCATACCCGAGTCATATGAGGTATTTATATTTCGAGCTGCTTTCTCAAGGTAGGACTGAGCGTCTTTATCCATAGCCGAGTAAATTTTCAGTCCCTCGGTAAAGATTTTATTCGAAGCGGCTTTTTCGCTGATGTTGTAATAAGAGGCGAGGTCAGCCTGTAAATCGCGCTGAAGCTCGTCCATATACCAGTTCTGGATTTTGCCGCCGATATTCTTTTTATTGCTCTTTTTAAATCCGACGAACTGCATTTTCGAGGATTCATTGAGAGCGTCGTTGTACTGCTGTTTTGTTATGATTTTTTGGTCGTACATTTCGGCTAAAACGAGTTCACGACGTTTTTTATTTTCCTCGGGGTGGTAAAGCGGATTGAACTTGCTCGGGTTCTGGGTGATTCCTGCTATAGCCGAACATTCCGCGAGTGAACACTGCTGTATGTTTTTACCGAAATAGAGGTTTGCCGCTGCCTGAACTCCCTGGCAGTTGCTTCCGTAGTTTACTACGTTAAGATAAGCTTCGAGTATTTCGTCTTTTGTATACTCGGTTTCCAATTTTAAAGCTTTTACTATTTCCCTTATTTTTCGGTTCAGAGAAACTTCGTTATCGTCGGAAATATTTTTAATCAGCTGTTGAGTTAAAGTTGAACCGCCGTAGCTTGAATCTCCGCTTGTAAGATGAAGTATCGCGCCGAAAGTACGGTTGAGGTCAACGCCGTGGTGGTCGAAGAAACGCTTGTCCTCGATAGCAATCTGAGCCTGCTTCATATTTTCGGGGATATCGTTAAAATTAACCCAGACTCTGTTTTCCGAGGAGTAAAGAGATTTATATTTTTTGAATTTCCCTTTTTTATTCTTTACGTAAATAAAGCTTGTCTGGTTAACCGATTTCGCTTTAAGGTTTATGCCTGTAGGTTCGGACGCGATTTTGGCGACATATACCGAAAGAGAGATTCCGACTATTACTCCTGTTAAAATCAAAACCATTAAAACGGTGAACAAAGTCCGGCCGATAGCCTTAAAACATCTCTTGCCTCCGTTTTCATGGGTAAGATTATCGTTATCTTTTTTTGTAAATTTACTTATGTCTGTTTCACGCATAGGAATTCTCCTTATTCAAAACTTTCTGCACATCTTTGCAAACTTACACACTATTACAATACATTCTAACATATTAAAAAGAAAAAATAAACCTTTTATTAGCATTTTCTTTTCATCTATATAGAGATTTTTTTATTAATACCATTACAAATTGTATGAATAATACCTATAAGAGGGAAAATAATAGATTTGAAACTATATTTTCGGGAAGTGTATTTATGAAAAAACTAATTATTATTACGGGTATTGCCGTTTATTCTTTGTTTGCGGTTGCTATGGTCGCGAAATCGGTTAATACAACCAAACCCGCCGCGAGTGTTTTAACGGAAACTATCTCGTTCGAAACCGCCATGGAAACGGAAAACCCGTATCCGTATCTGTTAAAATCGTCCGACGGAAGAATAGCTGTTTTTGATAATAAAAGCGGGAAAATTATAAAAAAAACCGATACATTGGTTTCCATTCTGCCTGAAGGCGACCGTGAAATGCTTGAAATCGGAATAAAAGTAAAAAGTGAAAAAGAGCTTACAAGGCTGCTTGAGGATTATTGCAGCTGATTTCAGACAAATTGAAAGCTTTGCCCTAAAATAAGCATTGACTATTTTACTCACTTATAGTAAAATTATAAAGAATAAGGTTTAATATGAGTTAGTATGTTGTTTTAACTTAATGTTATAAAAATGCTTGTTTTGTAAAGGGTGATACATAATGATTTCAACCGTAATTAACGAAAAATTAGGGATAAAATATCCTATTTTTCAGGGCGGTATGGCTTGGGTAGCCGACGCGTCTTTAGCCGCGGGTGTAAGCAACGCGGGAGGACTCGGACTTATTGCCGCTATGAACTCCAATGGGGAACAGCTTCGCGCCGAAATAAAGAAGTGCAAGGAGCTTACAGATAAACCGTTCGGAGTTAATATTATGCTTATGAGTCCTTTTGCCGACGAAGTCAGCGACGTTGTTGTTGAGGAAGGCGTAAAGGTTGTTACAACCGGAGCGGGCAATCCGGGTAAATATATGGATAAATGGATTGAAGCGGGGATAAAAGTAATTCCCGTAGTTCCTTCGACCGCGCTTGCTAAAAGAATGGAAAAGTTAGGAGCGTTTGCTGTAATCGCCGAGGGCGGCGAAAGCGGCGGGCATGTCGGCGACCTTACAACGATGGCGCTCGTGCCTCAGGTTGTTGACGCTGTAAATATTCCCGTTATCGCGGCGGGCGGTATAGCCGACGGCCGCCAGGCAGCGGCGTGCTTTATTCTCGGCGCTTCTGGTATCCAGGTAGGTACAAGATTTTTGGTTGCCACCGAATGTACAATTTCCCAGGAATACAAAAATAAGATTTTAAAGGCAAAAGATATTGATACCGTAGTTACGGGCAAACGTCTCGGCCATCCCGTGCGCTGTATAAAGAGCAGCTACACGCGCGAGTATACTAAAATGGAGTATGACTCTTCTACATATTCAGATGATGAACTCGAGGCTAAAGGCGCGGGAGTGCTTCGCTTAGCGGCTCGTGAAGGCGACGTTAAAAACGGCTGTGTACTTGCGGGACAGGTCGCTTCTATGGTTACAAAAGAAGAACCCGCAAAAGATATAATTGAAGATTTATTCTCGAAAGCCGAGGAAGTTTTAGGCGGTGCTGATAAATGGGTAAAATAGCTTTTGTCTTTTCAGGTCAGGGAGCGCAGTATCCCGGTATGGGAAAGGAACTTTACGATAATTCTCCCGCCGCTAAAGCTGTTTTTGATATGGCGGACGGTATCCGTAAGGAGACCTCGAAACAATGCTTTGAGGGTTCAAAAGAAGAGCTTTCCGTAACGGTTAATACCCAGCCCTGTGTATTTGCGGCTGATTTAGCCGCGGCGAGAGCTGTCGCGGAAAAGGGACTTAAACCCGATTATGTCGCGGGATTCTCTCTCGGCGAAATCGCGGCTTTAGCGTTTTCGGGAATGCTCAGCGATGAAGAAGCTTTTAAGCTCGTCTGTAAACGCGGAGAGCTTATGGATAAAGAGGCAAAAAACAATCCCGGGGCAATGCTCGCGGTATTAAAACTTCCGGCGGATAAAATCGAGGAGATTTGCTCGAAGTTTTCCGATACATATCCCGTAAATTATAACAGCCCCGCGCAGACTGTTGTCGCGACAAAAGAAGAAAATGTTGACGCGCTTACGGAAGCGTTTGCTTCGCAAAAGGGCAGGGCGAAACGTCTTGCGGTAAGCGGAGCGTTCCATTCGCCGTTTATGGCGAAGGCGGCTGACGGACTTTTTGAATATATGAAAAACGTTGAGTTTAAAACTCCCGAAGTTCCAGTATATTCCAACTTTACCGGAAAACCCTACGAGGGCGATTATAAATCGCTTGTAAAAGCGCAGGTTGAAAATCCCGTTCGCTGGCAGACAATAATTGAAAACCTTGTAAGCGAGGGTGTTGATACGATTATCGAAGTCGGCGTCGGAAAAACGCTTACAGGTCTTAACGGAAGAATTAATAAGGATATAAAAGCTATTAAGGTCGAAAATCTTTCCGACCTTGAGGCGCTTGAGATTTAAAGGAGAAGTTATGAATTTTAAAAATAATGTTGCTGTCGTAACAGGCGGATACAGCGGAATCGGACGCTGTGTATGCGAAAAATTAGCTTCACTCGGCGCTGATATCGCGATTGTAGGTATCGGCAGAGAAGAAGATAAAAAAGCCGCTTTGGAAGCTGTAGGAGCTTTCGGCGTAAAAGTAAACGCGTATGATTGCGATGTAAGTGATTTTGAAGCGGGCGAAAAGGTAATAAAAGAGATTATTTCCGAGTACGGAAAGATTGATATTCTCGTTAATAACGCCGGTATTACGCGCGATAATCTTATGCTGAAGATGCCCGAAAGCGATTTCGACGCGGTAATTAACGTGAATTTAAAGGGCGCGTTTAATATGACAAAACACGTTTATAAACCCTTTATGCGTCAGAAAAGCGGACGTATAGTCAACGTCGCTTCAATTGTCGGAATTAACGGAAACTCCGGCCAGGCGAATTACTCCGCTTCAAAGGCTGGAGTTATCGGACTTACAAAATCCGTAGCACGTGAGTTAGCGGCGAGAGGAATTACCGTAAACGCGGTAGCTCCCGGATATATTGACACCGCTATGACTCAGGCGCTTTCCGATAAGATAAAAGATGAAATCGCTTCCGCGATTCCGATGAAACGCAGAG
>CADBCC010000019.1 GCA_902793125.1 uncultured Ruminococcus sp. | reverse complement strand
GCCGGCGTAAGCATGCAGACGCTTCTGTTATTTTCTCCAAGCTGCGAAACAGAAAGAATCAGTGCGTCTGTAATTATATTTCTCTGCATTATAATATAGTAAGTGAAAAATTGACTTTCTACAATCGAATTTGATTTGTCAGATTTTTCATATAGACTATTTCTTATAAATTCATTATTTTATAAGTAATTGGTTTTAATCAAATTTTTAGGAGATATACAATGGCAGATGTAAAAGTTGCTATTAATGGTTTCGGCCGTATCGGTCGTTTAGCGTTCAGACAGATGTTTGGCGCAGAGGGTTATGATGTTGTTGCTATCAACGACCTTACAAAACCTTCAATGCTCGCTAACCTTTTAAAGTATGACACAGCTCAGAAAGGTTACTGCGGAGTTATCGGCGAAGGTCTCCACACTGTAGAGGCTGACGACGATGCTAACACAATTACAGTAGACGGTAAAACTCTTACGATTTACGCTGAAGCTGACGCTTCAAAGCTCCCCTGGGGTAAAATCGGCGTAGACGTAGTTTTAGAATGCACAGGTTTCTATTGCTCTAAGGCTAAGAGCCAGGCTCACATCGACGCAGGCGCAAAGAAAGTTGTTATCTCCGCTCCCGCGGGCAACGACCTTCCCACAGTTGTATTCTCAGTAAACGAAGATGTACTTACTCCCGACGATAAAATCATCTCCGCTGCTTCCTGTACAACTAACTGCCTCGCTCCCATGGCAGACACTCTTAACAAGTACGCACCCATCCAGAGCGGTATTATGAGCACAATCCACGCTTATACAGGCGACCAGATGATTCTCGACGGTCCCCATAGAAAAGGCGATATGAGAAGAGCAAGAGCAGGCGCTGCTAACATTGTTCCTAACTCAACAGGCGCTGCTAAGGCTATCGGTCTTGTAATTCCCGAGCTCAACGGTAAGCTTATCGGTTCAGCTCAGCGTGTTCCCGTTCCCACAGGTTCAACAACTATTCTTACAGCTGTTGTAAAGGGTAAGGACGTAACAGTAGAAGGCATTAACGCCGCTATGAAAGCTGCTGCAAGCGCAAGCTACGGCTACAACGAAGATCCTATCGTTTCTTCCGACATCATCGGTATGACTTACGGTTCACTCTTCGACGCTACACAGACAATGGTTGCTCCTATCGGCGACGACCTCTATGAGGTTCAGGTAGTTTCCTGGTATGATAACGAGAACAGCTACACAAGCCAGATGGTTAGAACAATCAAATACTTCGCTGAATTAGGCTAAGATAAATATTTTAGAAAAACGGCTTCTTCGGAAGCCGTTTTTTATTTTGATTTATAAAATAAAAAATTGATTTGTAAGACATAACTGCTAACTAAACAATCTCTGCCCAACCGTTTAGATATTGATAAAAATTTTAGAATAACGAAAGACAAAACCCGGCTACCGAGAACAGTGCGTTGGGTTCTGTGAACCTGAAACCACCCGATAAAAGTTGTTTTTATATAAATTTATTAAAAATTAACAAAAAAACTTAAAAAAATTTGTGATTTTACTTGAATTCGATAAAATAATTTGATATTATATATAGTGTATATATGTGTAATTATGTAAATTCGAAAAAAATATAAAAAAGGAGGCGGAATATGAACTATAACTTTAACGACGAACGTACAGCGCTTGAGCTTTATCACGACGGCGACGCTGTGAGAGCTCACGAAATAATGGGCGCTCATATAGTTAACTGGGACGGCCGCGACGGTGTAGTATTCCGCGTTTGGGCGCCGAACGCTCTTACGGTGTCGGTTATCGGTCCGTTTAACGACTGGAACAATATGAGCAACTATATGTACAAAGTCGGAGACAAAGGCGTCTGGGAACTCTTTATTGAGGGACTGGACGAGTTCACAAGATATAAATACTGTATTGAAACACCTTGGTTTGAGAAAAATATAAAATCCGACCCGTTTGCTTTTCATACGGAAACACGACCTGACAACACATCTATAGTATATAACCTTGACCGTTACGAATGGAACGACGGCGAATGGATTGAATTTAAGAAAAGTCATCCCCACAAGGAACAGCCGATGAATATTTACGAGATTCACGCGGGTTCCTGGAGAAGATACGAGGACGGCAACTTCTTCAACTACAGAAAACTTGCAGATGAGCTTGTGCCCTATGTTAAAGAAATGGGCTACAACTACATCGAGTTTATGCCGATTACCGAGTATCCGTTTGACGACAGCTGGGGTTATCAGGTTACGGGCTACTTCGCCCCCACCTCACGTTACGGCGAGCCCGACGATTTAAAATACCTTATTGATAAGTGCCACCAGAACCATATCGGTGTAATTTTAGACTGGGTACCCGCTCATTTCCCGAAAGACGACCACGGACTCGCGAGGTTCGACGGAACCTGCTGTTACGAGTACGAGGGTGAGCGCAGAGGCGAGCACAAGGAATGGGGAACTTACATCTTCAACTACGCAAGATACGAAGTTATAAGCTTTTTGGTATCGAGCGCTATGTTCTGGATTGAGCAGTACCACTTCGACGGAATAAGAGTTGACGCGGTAGCGTCGATGCTCTATCTCGATTATAACCGCGATAAGGGCGAATGGGACCCGAACGAATTCGGCGGAAAGGAAAATATCGAGGCGGTTGAGTTTATACAAAGAATGAATACCGCTGTGCATATGTACTATCCCGAAGCGATGATGATCGCTGAGGAGAGCACTTCCTGGCCGAATGTATCCAAACCCGTCGATAAAGACGGTCTCGGATTTGACTACAAATGGAATATGGGTTGGATGAACGATATGCTCCACTATATGTCGCTCGACCCGCTTTGGAGACCGTTTAACCACGACAGCCTTACGTTCAGCTTTTTCTACGCTTTTTCGGAAAACTTTATTCTGCCCGTTTCGCACGATGAAGTTGTGTACGGAAAACATTCATTAATAGATAAAATGCCCGGAGATCCCGCTCAGAAATTCGCTTCGGTGAGAACGTTTATCGCTTATATGACAGCTCACCCCGGGAAGAAACTTCTCTTTATGGGCAGCGATATCGGACAGGAAAAAGAATGGGATTCAAATTCCGAACTTGACTGGGGTATTTTAGCGGACGAAAACCACCGTATGCTCCACGATTTCTACCGCGATATAAACCAGTTCTATCTTAACCAGAAAGCGCTTTACGAAGTTGACTTTAAATGGGAAGGATTTAACTGGATTCACCACGATGACTACACCAAGAGCATAATCGCTTTCAGGCGTATCGCAAAAGACGGCGAAGAGCTTATTGTTCTTTGCAACTTCCAGCCCGAAACTCACAAAGACTATTACATCGGAGTTCCCGAATACGGAATCTACGACGAAGTCTTTAATACCGACGACCCGCGTTACGGAGGCTCGGGAGTTTCAAACGGCAAAAATATTGAATCCACCGACATAGCGATACACGGATATAACCAGGCGATTAAAATAACTATCCCGCCGCTTTCGGTAAGCTTTATTAAACTTAAAGAAAAGAAAGAACGTCCAAAGAAAGCTAAAAACGAAAAGAAAAAAGCTCCTAAGAAACCGGCTAAAAAGCCCGTGAAAAAAGCAGTTAAAAAGACGGTTTTAAAAACAGCAGCAACCCCCGCAAAGAAACCTGCGGAGAAAATAGTAAAGAAAGCGCCGAAAAAGGTGCCAAAACCGCTAAAAAAAACCGATAGCAGATAGTGGATATTTCCCCGCCACTTATCGCTTTCCACATAAAATAATTTAATTTTAAATAAACGGAGGTAGTAATATGATACCTAAACAAAAGGTCGTAGCTATGGTCCTCGCGGGAGGACAGGGCTCAAGACTCGGCGTGCTTACGAAAAAGCTCGCCAAACCCGCGGTTCCTTTCGGCGGAAAGTACAGAATAATCGACTTTCCCCTTTCGAACTGCGTTAACTCCGGAATTGAAGCCGTAGGAATCCTCACACAGTATCAGCCCCTCGTACTCAACGAGTACATAGGCAACGGTCAGCCGTGGGATTTGGACGGTATGCATTCGGGAGCAAACTGCTTAAGCCCTTACGAAGCTAAGGGCGGTAAAGAATGGTACACGGGTACAGCCAACGCAATTTACCAGAACATCAGCTATATCGACAGATATAATCCCGATTATGTTCTCATCCTTTCCGGCGACCATATCTACAAAATGGATTATAACGATATGCTCGAGTTCCACAAAAAGAACAACGCAGCGTGTACTATCGCCGCGATTGATGTTCCGAAAGAAGAAGCGTCGCGTTTCGGTATTTTAAATACCAATAAAGACGGTTCTATTTATGAGTTTGACGAGAAACCCGAGCATCCCAAGAGCACCAACGCGTCGATGGGTATTTATATCTTCAGCTGGAAAGAGCTCAGAAAATACCTTAAAGAGGACGCGGAAGACCCCGACTCATCCAACGACTTCGGCAAAAACGTACTGCCGGCTATGCTCGACGCGGGCGAGAGAATGTTCGCTTATCCGTTCGAGGGTTACTGGAAAGACGTCGGAACTATTGACAGCCTTTGGGAAGCAAATATGGACTTGCTCGACCCGAACGTAGGTCTTGACCTCAACAACGTTTACTCACGCAATCCGATGATGCCGCCGCACTATATTGCCGACGGAGTAACAATTCAGAATTCTCTGATTGCCGACGGATGTAACGTTTACGGCGACCTCGAGTTCTCAATCCTCTTCGCGGGCGTAAAAATAGGCAAAGGCGCTACTATAAACTCCTCGATTATTATGCCCGGAGCTGTAATTGAGGACGGCGCTACGGTTGAGTTCGCTATTGTAGCTGAGAACGCCGTAATCGGAAAGAACGCCAAAGTCGGCGCTAATCCGAGCGAAGTCAAAAACCGTGACGACTGGGGAGTAACCGTTATCGGCGACAATCTTAAAATCGGCGATAATGTTGTGGTACCTCCTAAGGCTATGATTGATAAGGATATGGAGGTGTAAGCCGTGAAAAGTAATGACGTATTCGGATTGATTTTTTCTAACTCGTGCGAAGACACTTTAACCGAGCTCACCGCTCACCGCACAACAGCGTCGGTTCCGATCGGCGGAAAATACAGAATGATTGACTTCGTTCTCTCAAACCTCGCCAACTCCAACGTTAACAACGTGGGAATTATCGCAAAAAGCGGATTTATGTCGCTTATGGACCATATCGGTTCAGGCTCGGCGTGGGATTTATCCAAAAAGAGAAGCGGAATCACAATCTTACCCCCGTACGCGGGTGTAAACTTCTCCAATAAAATTGAAACCCTCTATCAGCTCAGAGGTTATTTTGAAGATATAGAGGAGGATTATATTCTTCTTTCGGAAAGCAATAATATCTTTAACGTTGACTTTACCGAACTGTTTTATCTGCACTCTGTAAACGAAGCAGACATAACCCTTGTTTACAAAAATATGTTAGTTCCCGAAAAATTTATCCCGATGACAATAAGCCACGATAATGTGGGTAAAGTTGAAAAGGTTCTTATTCAGCCCAATGTAAAAGGTAAATGCAACCTTTACCTCGGAAGCCTTATTCTAAAAAAGGAACTTTTCCTTGAGCTTATTAACAAGGCTATAGCCGAAAACGAGCTCGACTTCGACCGTCTTATCCAAAAATGGGTAGATGAGTACGATGTATACGCTTATGAGTGCCCGAGCACCTGCGCTGTAATCAGCTCTATGAACGAGTATTACAAATTCAATATGGAGCTTATGAACGAAGAACTCAGGGATGAGCTGTTCAAAGCCGACCGTCCGATTCTTACAAAGGTAAGAGATGACGCTCCGTGTAAATACGGTCTTACAAGCTCGGTTAAAAACTCGCTTGTATCCCAGGGCTGCTTTATCGAGGGCGAAGTTGAGAACTGCGTAATTTCAAAAGGCGTTCATATCGCTAAGGGCGCTAAGGTATCTAACTGTATCATTATGCAGGACAGCGAAATCGACTCGAACTGCAACTTAAACTACCTTATAATTGATAAGGACGTAAAAATCACTTCCGGAAAATCCATGGCGGGAGCTGATTCATATCCGATTCATATAGAAAAGAAATCGGTTATTTAATAGGAGGATAATATGAGAATTCTTTACTGTACATCCGAAGCCAATCCATTCGCGGGTTCAGGCGGACTTGCCGACGTAGCGGGCTCGCTCCCCCACGCTCTTTGCAGAAAAGGCCAGGACTGCCGAATTGTTATGCCGCTTTACGGAACAATTCCCCAGGACCTTAAAAATCAGATGAACTTCATCGCGAACTTTACCGTTCCCGTAGCGTGGAGACACCAGTACTGCGGACTTTTCTGGGCAAGATGGAACGACTGCACATACTATTTCCTCGACAACGAGTACTACTTCAAGAGAGGAACTCTTTACGGCTCATACGACGACGCCGAGAGATTCGCTTTCTTCTCAAGAGCTATACTCGAAATGCTTCCGTATATTGATTTCCATCCGGACATCATCCACACAAACGACTGGCAGACCGCTCTGGTTCCGACTTACTACTACCTCTTCTACTCCAAGAACCCGTGGTACGCCAATATCAAAAATATTTTCACAATTCACAACATCCAGTACCAGGGAATGTACGGCTGGGAAGTTAATACCGAGTGCGTAGGTATTCCCGCCGAAGAATGCGGACTTCTTGAAATGGACGGCAAGCTCAATATGGTTAAGGGAGCTATCGAAACCGCCGTACGCGTTACAACCGTTTCTCCGTCATACGCGCTTGAGATTCGCGACCCGTGGTACAGCTTCGGACTTTATCACGAGCTCAATCTTCGCCACTATAAACTCTGCGGCGTAAAGAACGGTATTGACCTCGAAAGCTACAACCCCGAGACCGACTATCAGCTTTACTGCAACTACTCAAAAGACGATATGAGCGGAAAGGGCGTTTGTAAGCAGAAACTCCAGGAAAGACTTTGCCTTGAGCAGAGATGGGATATTCCGATTGTTGCTATGATTACCCGTCTTGTTGAGCATAAGGGACTTGACCTTGTAAGAATGGGACTCGAGGAACTTATGAACACCGAGAATATGCAGTTTGTAATTTTAGGTTCGGGCGACGAGGAATACGAACAGTTCTTCCGCGATATGCAATGGAAGTATCCCGGCAGACTCTGCTTCTGCCACGGATTTGTTCCCGAGCTTGCGCGTAAGATTTACTCGGGCGCGGATATATTCCTTATGCCTTCCAAGATGGAGCCCTGCGGACTTTCACAGATGATCGCTCTGCGTTACGGTACAATCCCCGTAGTACGCGAAACAGGCGGACTAAAGGACTCTGTATTCGACAGCGCCGACGGTTACGGCAACGGCTTCACATTCGCCAACTACTACACAGCTGATTTACAGGGCGCTGTAAGAAGAGCGCTCTGGGGTATTCAGGATAACGAAGGCTGGCACAAACTTATGTGGAGAGCTATGATGAGCGACAACTCATGGGAGCGCTCGGCTCAGGACTACATCAACATCTACAACGATACCCTTAACTGGGCATGATAAAAAAAAGGTTGGGCATTTTGCCCAACCTTTTTAATTAAGAACTAAGAGTTAAGAATTAAAACCTATAATCAATTGCGAATTAAAATAACTTGTGTTATAATTAAGGTATACTCAATGAAAGACTGATTAAAATGATAAACGCGATTAAAAAATCATTTAAATACAGCTTACCTGTTCTGTTCGGATACATTCCCTTAGGCTTCGCGTTCGGAATTATGCTCGCCGCGAAGGGTTACGGTCCCGAATGGGCGTTTTTTATGAGCGTTTTTATTTTCTCGGGCACAGGTCAATATCTTATCGTATCGCTTTTGGCCGCCGGAGCCGAGATACCGTACGTAATACTTATTACCTTCCTTTTGCATTTCAGGTATTTTTTCTACGGGCTTTCTATGATAGACCGATACCACAAAATCGGGAAAACAAAATGGTACCTGATTTTCGGACTTACGGACGAAACCTACGCGATACTCTCAACCGAAAAGCCTCCCGAGGGAATAAGCAGAGCCGCTTTTTACACAGCGGTAACGTTTTTAAACCACTGCTACTGGATAATCGGTTCGGTTTTAGGCGCTGTAGCCGGCTCGGTGCTTCCGATTAACACAAAGGGAATCGACTTCGTTATGACCGCGCTTTTCTCGGTACTCGTGGTTGAACAATGGAAAGCCAACAAAAACCATATCCCCGCGCTTATCGGTTTTGTACTTCCGATAATCAGCCTTGTAATTCTCGGCCCGCAACACTTTTTAATCCCCGCTTTACTTGCGGTTTCGGCAACACTTTTGTGCTTGCGTCCGAAGTTTGAAAAGGAGGAGAGGATATGAGTGATTTCTATACAAGCGTCGGGATAATCGCGGCTATGGCGGGAGTTACGGCTCTTACACGTTTCGCTCCGTTTATATTTTTCGGTCACGGAAAAGAACCCGCGAAGTGGATAAAATACCTCGGAAAATATCTTCCTCCCGCGCTTATGAGCGTACTGATAATTTACTGTATAAGCACAGTTAATTTCATCGGAGGAAGCCACGGTATTCCCGAGATTATATGTATCGCCGCCGCGATGGGACTGCACGCGTGGAAAGGCAACGTACTTTTGAGTATTGGAGTAAGCACGGTGCTTTATATGATTTTGGTTCAAGTTGTTTTTGTATAAAAAAGTGTCATTTTAATCTCACGATTAGAATGACACTTTACTTTTGCCTGTCGTTTAAGAATTTATCCGCTCAGTTCACTTTTCCATAGACAATTTTTAATGTCGGGGCTCCCGATTATTATATAAGAACATCACAAATGCCATAGAAACAATTATCACATAACCGATAATTGAAAAAATATCGGGCACATCCGCGAAAACAAAAAATCCGAGCGCGGAAGCAAAAATAATCTGGCTGTAATCATAGATTGAAATCTCACGCGCGGGAGAAAATGTATAAGCGGCAGTAATCGAAAACTGGCCGCCCGCTGCAGAAAGTCCCGCTAAAAGCAGAAACGCAAGCTGGACAGGGCTAAACATTTTAAATCCAAAAATCATAAACGGTACCATACTCAGACAACTGAATCCCGAAAAAAACAAAACTATAAAGCTGCCTTTTTCTCCGCGTTTGCCGAGAGCACGAACCATTGAGTAAGCCGCGCCCGCTCCTATTCCCCCTAAAAGTCCGCAAAGCGCGGGAAATAGCGCCGTGTTTGAAAAAGTCGGCTTAACTACGAACATTACGCCGATAAAAGCGCCTGTTAAAATCAAAACCTGAAATAATTTTAATTTCTCTTTTAGAAAAATAAGTGAAAAAAGTATAGCGAAAAACGGCGACATTTTATTAAGTATTGAAGCATCGCCAAGCGCTAAGTGATCAACGGCGTAGAAATTTCCGAGAATACCTATTGTGCCCGCAAGGGAGCGCCCGATTAGAAGCGGCAGATTGCGCTTTTGGAAGCGGAAACTCTCCCTGTCTTTTATCATAATCACAAGGGCAAAAATAAACGCTACAAAGTTGCGGAAAAAGCTCTTTTCGTATGTAGGTAAATCGCCCGAAAGGCGCACGAACATATTCATCAGCGCGAAACAGAACGCTGAGATTATTATCATAATTATGCCCATATTTTTGCTGTTTGTTTTCATTTAATCCACCGCTAATATATTAGCACAAAATCAAATAATGAGCAAGCGAAAACGCCAGCACAAACGCGCTGACGTTTTCGTTATAAAAAATTGGAAATCACTTAATTTTAATTTTAACAGATTTTATAATCGTTTTAGCGTTATAGTTTTTGTTACCCGCGGCTGTTACGGTCATCTTAATTTTATATGTGCCTTTCTTAGCTTTTTTCCACTTCTTAATGGTGATAACGCCCTTAGAGTTAATCTTAACGAGCTTGCGGATTTTCTTAGTTATTCCGCTCTTTACTAACTTATAAGTTATCTTACCCTGATTATCTTTAACTGTAATCGCCTTAACCTTCTGAGCCTTTTTCTTAAGCTTCTTAACCTTTAATGTTTTTGTTTTAACGCTTACCTTAATCGGGTTAGTCTTTTTGGATGTAACTTTAGAATTCGAAGACGTAGAACTCGGCTGAGTAGGATCAGTTACCGCGGGAGGTGTTACAGGCTCGGTTACTTCGGGTGTAGTTGCTGTCGGTTCGGTTAGAGTTTCCGCTTTCTTAGTATTTGGAATAATTTTAGCCATTTCATTCACATCGACTACACCTTGCTCAACAGCATCGGAGAGTGTATAAAGCTTTCCGTCCTGATAGACGAAGTATCCGCAAACATTTTTACTATTCTCGCTGAAAAATCCCGAAGATATAAATTCGTAATCACCGATTTTTTCGGTACAATAGCTGTCCGCGTGAAGCTCGGAATTAATGCTCGACACAAGTCCGAACACTACCCTCTTATCATTTTCCTCAAAGAACCTTATGCCGCATTTCCGTATAGTTTCGAGCGTAAGCTCGGGATTGGTTTTATAATAATAATGATATATATAATACGGTTTTAAAGCGTCAATAAACGCCTGAGTATCTACAAGAGTCGGTTGAGCGGACTGAGTAGGTTCTGTTGTTTCGGGAATAGTTCCGCTCGGAGTTGTAACAACAGGGTCGGTTGTAGCAGGTTCAGTCGGCGGCGTCGGATCAACATTCACTTCTTCGCCGATATTAAGCTCCTTTAAGACGGAGATTAACTCATACATTCTATCAGGGACGTTCTGATAATCCTTTATATCGTAGAACTTACCTTCTTTTACGTCATAAACACCGTATCTTGTCTCAAAGGGATAGTAGATACAACCGGAAAAAATTTCTCGTCCATATCCATTTCCGATAAATACAGTTGTTTCTGCGTCAGACTGACATCCTACAAACGCGTCAACTAAAACCCAGTCAATTTCTTCTTTGTCATTTGTATGGTAGTACAATTCGGAATATGAATACTCGTAGGGATTAAGTTTTTCTTTATCAGCATTATATTGTTCAATAAATTTATTCTCGTATACCCACTCACTGTCGTTAACATCTGGCACATCATCATAATAGCTTATTTGAGTAACCCTGTCGTACTGAGCAATTTTTTCGATATTATAAGCGTAAACGTCCGCAATTACTAAACCTATGCTGTCGCCTTGTACTTTGATATTCTCTAAATACTCCTCATTATCGTCAACGAATTTCTGAACCTGAGGGCTGATAATTTTTCTAACTTCCGCGCGGTAATACTTTAAGAAAATATCAGCGTCGGTTTTCGCTCCCTCAACGTTATCAAGTACATATTTTTCAACTTCTGACTGTTTAAAATCAACCTGTAAAAAGATATATACGGGAAGCAGGCTTTCGCTGTTTTCGGCAATCTTTTTAGCAGTCTCGGGCAAGATTTTTTCACTATCCGCGTTTGCGGCAAAAACCGCGCTCGATAATAGTACGCATAAGCATAAAAAGATTGATAATAGCTTTTTCATAAGAACATCTCCTCTCTATTATCTATAACTCCTGAAAAAAGAATTTGTGACATTTATTTTACTCTTACTTTCATTTTTAGAGTTACTCCGTTTACGATTATTCTCAGCGTGGATTTTCCTCGCTTTTTACCTTTAATCTTTATTTTTGAGGCGGATTTTTTAGAAGCGACTTTAGCGCGCTTACTGTTTTTGTAATTATTATTTACGCCCTTAGCTTTGCCGATAATTTTAACCGTTAAGCTTTTACCCTTTTTTACGGTGATATTTGTTTTTGACAACCTTGGATTTGAAGTAACCTTAACCACGCATTTGAGCTTACTCTTTCCCACCTTAACGCTTATAACGGTGCGGCCTCTTTTCAGCGTAGTTACAACACCTTTTTTACTAACCTTAGCTACAGATTTAAGGCTCGAGGAAAAGCTTACCTTTTTACCCTTTCTGTTTTTTACCGAGAGGGTAAGCTTTTTTCCGCATTTAAGGGTAGCGGTTTTTACATTCAGCTTTGGCTTTAGTGACGATTTTTTAGCCGATGATGAAGAGCCGCTGTTGTATACTTTTGGTTCTTTCGGGTCTGTTGCGGGCGGTAAATTTCCTTCCTGAGTAGGTCTTGGAGGACGAGGTCCGGGCTTAATAGTTTCGTCTTCCACCGAAGGTGACATAGCGTCTTCACTTTCAGGCTGCACGGGGGTATCATCATAATAGCTTATTTGCGTAACACTGTTATACTGAGCGATTTCCTCAATATTATAAGCATAAACATCGGCAATTACTAAAGGATAATGTTCTCCTTGATATCTGATATTTTCTAAAAGCAGTTTAAAATCGTCTACGAATTTCTGCACCCGTGAGCTGATAATCTTTTTCACTTCCTCACGATAGTATTTTTTAAATAATTCATAGTCTTTATCGGTGCCTTCGTAGTTTTCATAAACATATTTCTCAACTTCCGACTTACTATAATCCTCATTTAAATGAATATACACAGGTATTAAACTGCCATTATTTTCCGAAATCTTTTCTCTAAGCTCGGAATTGATTTTTTCTCTTGCGGACTCAACGGGTGAAGTTTCTGTCGGGTCAGGTACTAATCCCTCATCGGGAGTAGCGCCCCAAGCCACATCAATAGGCCCCATATTAAATCCTTTAAGCTTATCCTCATTATTGTGAATCAATCCTGCTATTTTAGATATAGTGCTGTGGTCTAATATATCTCCGTACGCTTCTTTAAGCGTATATATTTTATTATCTTTTATTAAATAAAACGGTATTGTATCGCAGTTACAGTAAAACCAAACAAAAGAACCATCCTTTTCAAACTGATTGCAATACCAGGAATCGAGGAATTTTTCGGGAGCTTTATAAACAACCGTACATCCAGCCAATTCGCCTTCTAAAACACAATCATATTCCGATAAATTTACAGGTTCTTCTTCCGCGGCGTATACGGGAACACAGCCGATTAAAATCATTAACGATAAAACAAAAGCAATAATGTTTTTCATACTTATCCCTCCTCGACAGTCCGCGCCGACTCCGCGATTTTATACATTTCGTTCAATTCTTCAAAGCCTGTCATCTCAAAAACATAACCGTTCTTTTCCCAAACGAGCATTACCGTATCGTCGGCGGTTCTTAAAATATAATCCTGTCCGTTGCGGTTAACGTTTTTCGGCGCTGAGAAATCTTCGTCGGACGCGGAGGAATACTCGTCCTTCGTAAACTGCTGAAAATCGATATACTTATCGCCCGAAACATAATAATACTCGGTGCTTATATCGTCGGAAGATTTATCTTCAAGCTTATAGCCCGCGGGAATATAAGAAGGCGAATAAAAGCTTTTAATTGTTTTGGGATAATCTGCGGATTTAGTATCATACTCAATTACCTTTACGCCGCTTTCGCTTGTAATAAAGAATTCCAAAACCTTTTCTCTTATTGCGGTAACGCTCAAAGCCGAAGCCAATAAAGCAACCGCCGCCGCAAATATAACGACCGCTTTTCTGACGTTGGTCAGGGTTACCTTATGGTAAACGTTATTTTGGGATTTAATAAGCTTTTGCATTCTTTTCTCAAAAGCTTCTGACGGAATATATTCTTGTGACTTATTATACATAGCAAAACGATTATTTATATATAATTCCAATCCGTTTACCAATACTTCTTCGCTTACTGTATTATTCATAATCTCCTCCTAAAAGTGTTCTCAATTTTTCACGCGCTCTCTGGAGACGTTTTCGAGCTGCCGAAGCGGATATTCCGAGCGCCGAGGCTATTTCTTTATCGTTGAGTTCGTTAATATATCTCAGTATAAATACGTCGCGGTATTTCTCGGGAAGCAGAGCTATCTTTTCGGCTGCCGCCTCAGCGGTAAGCTTAACTTCGGTATCACGCTGGACGTTGGTTATATCGGGGATATTTTCACTCAACTCGGAGGACATATAAATCTTCTCTTTAGTATACATTGTCTTAGCGGTATTTTCAAGAACTACCATAATATACGCTTTTGTCTTTATGCTCTCAATCTCGTCGAGCTTCGAAAGATTTTTAAGCACCTTTAAAAAGGCGCTGTGAACCGCGTCCTCCGCAAGCTTGCCGTCGCGAAGAATTTCATAAGCTCTGTTCAGCATAAGCGCTTTATACTTCCGATAAAGCAACTCCAGCTTTTCTTTTTCGTTGTCGCTTTTAGTAAGCGAAAGATAAAATGTTAACATCTTTTCTCCATCGGCAGCCAAAAAATATTATTCACGGATGCCTAATATTTTGTCCTCTATATACTTAAACCCTGAAAATTGAATTTTGTGACATTTTTTATTATCTTCGTCAATCCGTTCATTCCCTGTTTGAAATATGCTATCCCTCTTGCATTTAATATTCTATTAAACTTTTGATAGAAAAGATAGGTCACAGGTGTTAAGTTACAGGTGAGAGTTGACAGTAGTCAGTTCTCAGCGCTTTAGTCGAACAGACAGAACGGATTAATCCAAAACCTCGGTATCCCGAAGGTCTATGCTCCGCAGGCGGAGCTTTCATATTAACATTTCTTCACGACCATAACCAAAAAACTGAGAACCGGGAATTTTTCATTCAGCTTGTTGAAGTAATTTTAACAAAAATAAAAAAGGCACGCTGAGCGTGCCTTTTTTCTTAAACTAATTCAATGATTGCCATTTCGGCTGCGTCACCGCGGCGGGGTCCGATTTTTGTAATACGTGTATATCCGCCGTTTCTGTCCTTATACTTAGGAGCAATTTCGTCGAAAAGCTTCTTTGTTACGGTTTCCTTAGTAACGAACTTCATAACAAGACGCTTATTAGCGAGGGAATCATCCTTAGCAATAGTAATCATTTTCTCCGCCATAGAGCTAACCTCTTTTGCGCGGGTAACTGTAGTTTCAATTTTGCCTTTTTCCAAAAGGAAAGTAACCATCGCGCGGAGCATAGCTGTTCTCTGGGCGGTAGTTCTTCCGAGCTTTCTTGTACCTGGCATAATTATTCACTCCTTTTTATCTTTTTAAAAGGATTTATTCGTCTTCCCTTTTAAGACCGAAGCCGAGGGATTCGAGCTTAAACTCAACTTCCTCAAGCGACTTGCGTCCAAGGTTACGAACCTTCATCATATCCTCTGTTGTTTTGTTTGTAAGGTCTTCAACCGTGTTGATACCCGCGCGCTTTAAGCAGTTAAACGAGCGAACGCTGAGGTCGAGCTCCTCGATAGTCATCTCGAGGACTTTCTCTTTACCCACCTCATCCTTTTCAACCATAATCTCGCTGTTAGTAACACTATCGGAGAGATTAACGAAAAGGTTAAGGTGCTCGGTAAGTACTTTTGCGGCTAAAGAAACCGCTTCCTGAGCGTTAATTACGCCGTTTGTCCAGACATCAAGAGTAAGCTTGTCGAAGTCGGTAATCTGGCCTACACGGGTATTATCTACAGTATAATTAACCTTTAAAACAGGTGTATAAATTGAATCAATCGGTAAAACTCCGATTACGTTGTTGCCCGAAAGCTGCTTGTTGCGCTCGCCGGGGACATAGCCTCTGCCACGGTCGAGAGTAATCTCGATGTTAAGCTTAGCGTCCTCGTCAAGAGTAGCGATATGGAGATCGGGGTTAAGAATTTCAACCTCGGCGTCGTGCTTAATGTCACCCGCGGTTACTTCGCAGGGACCTTCAGCGGCAATCTCAACTACCTTGGGAGCGGAGTCAACTAACTTGGGAACGATACTCTTGATATTAAGTGCGATTTCGGTAATATCCTCCTTAATACCGGGAAGGGTTGAAAACTCGTGGAGTACGCCGTCAATCTTGATTGACGTAACAGCGCAACCCTCAAGCGAGGAGAGGAGCACTCTTCTCAGGCTGTTGCCCAGCGTATTACCGAAGCCGCGTTCAAGAGGTTCTACGACGAATCTGCCGTATTTTCCGTCATCGGTGAGTTCTTCTGTTTCTATTCTTGGTTTTTCTATCTCTATCATAACGAATCCTCCTTATTAGGCGGCAATCAAGCCGTCGTTTTGTAATCTGCCTTTAAAAAATCTATTTGGATTACTTGGAGTACAACTCGACAATGAGATGTTCCTCTACAGGGAAGTCAATATCCTCTCTCTCGGGCTCGGCAATTACCTTTCCTCCGAGATTATTAGAAGCTTTCTCAAGCCACTTGGGAGTAACTGTAGAAGAGTTCTCAGCGAGAGCCTTAAAACGGTTAGACTGAACGCTGGTCTCTTTTACCTCAATTACATCGCCGACTTTTACAAGATAGGAAGGAACATTAACTTTCTTTCCGTTTACTGTAAAATGAGCGTGGGAAACGAGCTGACGCGCTTCACGGCGTGTCGCCGCTAAACCGAGTCTGAAAACTACGTTGTCGAGTCTGTGTTCAATAAGAGTGAGAAGTACGGAACCTGTCTTACCCTGGGCTTTTTCAGCCTTTTCATAGTAAGCGCGGAACTGTTTTTCCATAATTCCGTAGATAAACTTAACCTTCTGCTTTTCTGTAAGCTGGAGGCTGTATTCACTTTTCTTTCTTCTTGAGTTACCGTTCGGGTTTCTGAAAGATTTTTTACCCGAATAACCCATTACCGCAGGAGAAATACCTAAAGCCCTGCAGCGTTTTGCGATAGGCTGTCTGTTTTTTGCCATATTTATTTCCTCCTTATATTACTATACACGTCTTCTCTTAGGAGGACGACATCCGTTATGGGGAATCGGAGTTACGTCCTTAATCATTGTAACTTCGAGACCTGCGGACTGTAATGCTCTGATAGCTGCCTCACGTCCCTGACCGGGTCCTTTTACGAAAACTTCTACGCTCTTCATACCGAAGTCCATAGCGATTTTCGCGGCAGTTTCAGCTGCGGACTGAGCCGCGAACGGAGTGGATTTACGTGAACCGCGGAAACCGAGTTCGCCTGCGCTTGCCCATGATACCGCGTTTCCGTTTGTATCGGAAATTGTAACAATTGTATTGTTAAATGTAGACTGAATATGCGCGCTGCCTTTTTCAATATGCTTTTTCTCGCGGCGGCGGCGTGTAGTCTTTTTCTTAGGTGATGCCATATAAGCGTTCCTCCTTACTTCTTCTTGTTGGCCATTGTCTTACGGGGACCCTTACGAGTACGAGCGTTAGTCTTAGAACGCTGGCCTCTTACGGGGAGTCCTTTTCTGTGGCGCACGCCACGATAACAACCAATTTCAATAAGTCTTTTAATATCAAAAGCGATGTCACGGCGGAGATCACCCTCCACACGACAGTTCTTTTCGATGTAATCTCTAAGCTTAGAAACATCATCTTCTGTTAAATCTCTAACACGAGTGTCAGGATTAACACCTGTTGCAGCAATAATGTCTGTTGCAGTTTTACGTCCGATACCGAAAATATAAGTTAAACCGATTTCAACTCTTTTATCTCTCGGTAAGTCAACACCTGCTATACGAGCCATTTAGTTGCACCTCCATTTAAATTCATAGTATGGCTTTCGCCGTTTAATTTTTTTAATTAACCCTGACGCTGTTTATGCTTGGGGTTTTCGCAGATTACTAAAATCTTGCCTTTTCTTTTAATTACCTTGCACTTTTCGCACATTTTCTTTACAGAAGGTCTGACTTTCATTTTTAATCATTCCTTTCTTAAAAATCAGTTTTTGTGAATTACTTGGTTCTCCAGGTAATTCTGCCTCTGGTAAGGTCGTATGGAGACATCTCCACAGTAACCTTGTCTCCGGGAAGAATCCGAATGTAGTTCATTCTGAGTTTTCCGGAAATAACAGCTAATATTACATGGCCGTTGGGAAGCTCCACCTTAAACTGAGCGTTGGGAAGCGCCTCAACAACTTTGCCCTCTACTTCGAGCACGTCTTGTTTCGACATAACTAATCCTCCTGAATAACCCGGCTGAATTTGCCAAGCAGTTTTCTGAGTTGCTTATCTGTAGCGGGTATTTCCAAAACAGTATTGGTTTTCGCGATATGCTTCGGGTTTTTCTTTTTCGGACTGTTAAGCTTTCGTTCCTTGCCGTCCGACAAAAACGCATAGCCGTCCGAAACTTCTGTAACAATAAAGAACCGTCCGCTGTCGTGTCCCGCTTTTGAAATTACGATTTGTCCTTTTTCTAAATTCATACTTTCACCTTAACCGGCAACGGTCATAATCTTAGGACCGTCGGGGGTTATCGCGACTGTATTTTCATAATGAGCGGCAAGCTTACCGTCATCTGTAACGGTAGTCCAGTCGTCATCAAGGACATCAACCTTGTAAGTTCCTTCACACACCATCGGTTCGATGGCGATTGTCATTCCGGGAAGTAGTCGTACTCCTCGTCCGGCTTTGCCGAAATTCGGAATACTGGGATCCTCATGCAACTTCGCACCTACGCCGTGGCCGACGAAATCTCGTACCACCGAGTAGCCGCGAGCTTCGACATACGTTTGAACCGCGTTTCCGATATCGCCTACGCGATTACCGGCGAGCGCCGCCTCGATTCCCTTTTCGAGACTGATTCTTGTAGCGTCCATAAGCTTCTGAGCGCTTTCGCTCACCTTGCCGCAAGCATAGGTATAAGCGTTGTCGCCGTGAAAGCCTTCGTAGAACGCTCCGACATCGACACTAACGATATCGCCTTCTTTAAGAACCTGTTCTTTACTCGGTATGCCATGGATAACCACATTATTTACGGAAATACACGCGCTTGCCGGAAATCCACCGTAACCGAGAAACGAAGGCACAGCGCCTTGTTTCTCGATATATTCACGGACTTTTTCGTCAATCTCATAGGTAGTGATACCCGGTTTGACGTATTCGCCGGCAACACGCAGAGCGTTTGCTGAGATTCTGCAAGCGTCCATCATTTTGGATATTTCGCGCGCTGTCTTAACGATTACCATTATTAACCCTCGATAACCTTAAACACTTCGTCGGTAGTAGCTTTAACGGTATCTTTACCTACAACTACCTTGAGCTTGCCCTGAGCCTTGTAGTAATTTACAAGGGGCTCGGTTTCTTTGTGGTAGATATCGAGACGATTTTTAATAGTTTCAATCTGGTCATCCTTGCGCTGAACAAGGGCGCCGTTACAATCGTCGCAAACCCCGTCAACCTTCGGCTTTAAGCTTTCGATATGATAAGGTCTGCCGCAATTTTCACAGACGCGGCGTCCGGATAAACGGTTCACGATAACGTCGTCGTCGACTTCGATATCAATAACGCAGTCAATGTCCGCGCCCATTTTATCCAGAGCCTCGGCCTGAGGAATGGTTCTCGGGAAACCGTCAAGAATATAACCGTTCTTGCAGTCGTCCTCCTGAAGGCGGTCTTTTACGATTCCGATAACAACTTCGTCGGGGACGAGCTGTCCGGCGTCCATATAAGACTTAGCCTTTAAACCCATTTCAGTGCCGGTTCTCAGCGCTTCACGGATAATATTACCCGTGGAAATTGTGGGAATGTTTAAATGCTCGCAAAGTACGGCGGCCTGTGTGCCTTTACCCGCACCGGGAGCGCCTAACATAATAATGTTCATAATATTTCCTTTCTTAGTCCAAGAAGCCTTTGTAGTGGCGCATCATCATCTGAGATTCCATCTGCTTGGAAGTTTCAAGAGCAACACCAACTACGATGATGATTGATGTACCGCCCATTGAAAGTCCCGGCATATTCGCAAATGCCGCGTAAAGAAGCGGGAACTCAGCGATAAAGCCCAGGAATAAACAACCGATAAGTGTAATTCTGGAGAGAATCTTCTTAATAAACTCGGCAGTCGGCGCGCCGGGACGAATACCCGGGATTGTACCGTTGTTCTGCTTGAGGTTATTAGCCATCTCAACAGGATTATACTGGATAGTTGTATAGAAATAACCGAACATTATAATCAAAATGAAGTAAAGAGTCATATACAGCCAGCCTGTTGTGTTGAAAGCTTCAAAGAACGAAGCCCAGAAACCTTCACTCGGTTTGAAACCGAAAGCCTGGATTGTACTCGGGATTGAAAGAATTGAAGAAGCGAAGATGATGGGAAGTACGCCGCCGAGCGCTACCTTAATCGGCAGGTGGCTGGACTGTCCGCCGTACATCTTACGTCCTACAACTCGTTTAGCGTACTGGATCGGTATTCGCCGTTCACTATCCTGCATGAATGTAATTACCCATACAACCAACAGGAAGACAACTACCCACAGAGGCACTAAGATGAAGTACTGTGTAGCACCGCTTAACGCCATGTTCCAATACTCTCCGAGAACGGAAATTGTATACGGGAAACGAGCTACGATACCCGCGAAGAGGAGTATCGAGATACCGTTTCCGATACCCTTGTCGTTGATCTGCTCACCGAACCACATCATTATAGCGGTACCCGCGGTAAACGCGAGGATGATAATGATAGCGGAGTACCAAAGGCCGAAACCGTCTTTGTAAGTTGTAACGCCCGAAGCCTTTAAGTACCACCAGTAAGCGAAGCCTTGAATAAGACCTAAACCAACGGTTACATATCTTGTAATAGTCGCGATTTTCTTACGACCTGCTTCTCCTTCTTTTGACATTCTCTCAAGCGCGGGAATGGCAACTGTGAGAAGCTGCATAATGATTGAACTGTTGATATAAGGAGTAACACCCATAGCGAAGATTGTAGCGTTCGAGAACGCGCCGCCGGAAAGAGTGTTAAGATACGCAAGAGCTGTATCGCCCTTGGTAACACCGTTTTCAATCATAAGTTTGCTTAATGCGTCCATATCCAGGAAAGGTACGGGGATAACCGAACCGATTCTGAAGAAGATTACAATAAGAACTGTAAAAAGAATTTTTCTTCTAAGGTCTGGAATAGTCCAGGCATTTCTAATTGTTTTAAACAATTAAATCACCTCTGCCTTTCCTCCGGCAGCCTCTATAGCAGCCTTAGCAGATTTTGAATAAGGAAGCACTTCAACTTCTTCCTTGTTTTCGCCCTTCTTTACTGTTTTCTTAGCGATAAGCGGAAGCTTAACGTTAAGCTTTTTCTCTAACTTTCCGTTGCCGAGAACTTTAACAGCGTCGAAGGAGTTTTTAATTACACCCGCGGATACCAAAGCTTCAACAGTAACATCAGCTCCGTTATCAAATTTTCTGTTAAGAGTAGAAAGGTTTACAGTAACAACTTTCTCTGCGAAAATGTTATTGAATCCTCTCTTGGGAAGACGACGCTGAAGCGGCATCTGTCCGCCTTCAAAACCGGGTCTTATGCTTCCGCCGGAACGGGATTTCTGTCCCTTCTGGCCTCTTGCGGAAGTTTTTCCCCAACCTGAAGCGTGTCCGCGACCTACTCTTTTAGCAGATTTTTTGGAACCTGCGGCAGGTGAAAGTTCATTTAACTTCATAATTTTCGCACCTCCTTATGCTTCTGTAACCTCTACGAGGTGTATAATTTTTGCTACCTTGCCCTTGGTTGCGGGATTATCGGGCTGAGTAACCTCGTCGCCGATTTTCTTTAAACCGAGGGACTGGGCGGTCGCAATCTGATCTTTTTTAGAACCGATAAGGCTCTTTACTAATTTAATCTTCATAAAGCGAACCTCCCTTATAATATTTCTTTAACGCTCTTACCGCGGATTGCGGCAACTTCTTCCGCTGTACGCAGAGTCGAGAGTCCCTGGAGGGTTGCTCTTACTACGTTGCAGGGGTTGTTTGAACGTAAAGCCTTTGTACGGATATCTCTGATTCCTACAGCCTCGACAACCGCACGCACGGGACCGCCCGCGATAACTCCTGTACCGGGAGCGGCGGGTTTCATAAGAACTCGACCCGCGCCGTAAGCGCCGATAACCTCGTGCGGAATTGTTGTTCCGCGAAGAGATACCTTAATAAGATTTTTCTTAGCGTCGTCGATACCCTTACGGATAGCGTCGGGAACTTCGCCTGCTTTACCTATACCGAAGCCTACGGTTCCTTCGCCGTCGCCTACAACAACAAGTGCTGCAAACTTATAAATACGACCGCCTTTTACTGTTTTGGAAACTCGGTTGATAGTAACAACTCTCTCCACGAGTTCCTTAGTTGTTTCAACATTTTTAGCCAAAGTAATTCCTCCCCTTCCTTAGAAATTGAGGCCGCCCTCACGGGCGCCTTCGGCCAATTCCTTAACACGGCCGTGATAGATGTTTCCGCCTCTGTCGAATACGACATCGGTAATCTTCTTTTCGGCTGCTTTCTCAGCGACAAGCTTGCCGACTGCTCTTGCAGCTTCTTTGTTTCCGCCGTTTCCTGTGATAGCTTTATCAAGGCTTGAAGCCGCCACAAGAGTAACACCCTTTACGTCGTCAATAATCTGAGCGTAAATGTTGTTCTGGGAGCGGAATACACATAAACGCGGACGCTCTGCGGTGCCGCTGATTTTACCGCGAATTCTCTTATGTCTTCTCAGACGAGCTTTCTTAGTATCAGGTCTGTTTACCATTTGTCATTCACTCCTTAATTATTTACCCTTACCGGCTTTGCCTTCCTTACGGCGGACATATTCATCAACGTACTTAATACCTTTACCCTTATACGGCTCAGGCGGACGTTTTTCTCTAACCTCAGCAGCAAACTGACCTACCTTTTGCTTATCAATACCTGAGATTACGATTTTGTTGGGGTTGGGAACCTCGATTTTGATATCGTCGGTATCCTCTACAATAACTTTGTGAGAATATCCGAGGTTCATAACGCACTGTTTACCTTTCTTTTCAACACGGTAACCAACGCCGTTAACTTCGAGTTCCTTTTTGTAGCCTTCCGTTACGCCTGTCACCATATTAGCGATGAGTGTACGGGTAAGGCCGTGTAAAGAACGATTTGTTTTTTCGTCGTTAGGACGTGTAACAACTATCTCTTCGCCCTTTACTTCAACCTGCATTGCGGGGTTGAATTTGAAGTCTAAAGTTCCCTTGGGACCTTTTACTTCGATTACACCGTTGTCAATCTTAGCTGTGACGCCGGCGGGAATATTTATAGGTTTTCTTCCAATTCGAGACATTTTCGCACCTCCTATTACCAGATATAAGCGAGAACTTCGCCTCCAACATGCTCAGCGCGAGCCTTGCGGTCTGTCATAACGCCTTTTGATGTTGAAATAATAGCGACGCCTAAGCCCTTCATAACTTTAGGCATATCCTCTACATTACTGTATACTCGTAAACCGGGCTTTGATACGCGGCGCAGACCTGTAATAATGGGAGTTCTGCCCTCGCCGTATTTAAGTGTAACTTTGATAATGCCCTGTTTACCGTCCTCGATAACCGTGAATCCCTTTACATAGCCCTCATCAACAAGAATCTGACAGATGTCTTTCTTGAGGTTGGACGCAGGTATTTCAACAGTATCGTGTTTCGCTGAGTTTGCATTACGGATTCTTGTAAGTAAATCAGCTATTGTATCTGTGATTTGCATACCTTTTTACCTCCTTTGCTTACCAGCTTGCTTTCTTTACACCCGGAATTTCGCCCTTGTAAGCGAGTTCACGGAAGCAAATACGGCAAACACCGAATTTACGGAGGTAGGCGTGTGGTCTACCACAGATTTTACATCTTGAATATTTACGAGTAGAGAACTTCTGTTTTCTCTGCTGTTTAATTTTCATAGCAGTCTTAGCCACAACAATCCCTCCTTATCTTGCAAACGGCGCGCCCATAAGCGATAAGAGCTCGCGGGCTTCTTCGTCAGTTTTAGCGGTTGTGGCGAATGTAATATCCATACCACGAACCTTGTCTACCTTATCGTAGTCGATTTCAGGGAAAATAAGCTGTTCCTTAAGGCCCATAGAGTAGTTGCCTCTGCCGTCGAAGGAGTTAGGATTAATTCCTCTGAAGTCACGTACACGAGGAAGAGCTACGTTAAAGAGTCTGTCAAGAAACTCATACATTCTCTCGCCTCTTAAAGTTACTTTAGCGCCGATGGGCATACCTTCACGGAGCTTAAAGTTAGCTACAGATTTTTTAGCTCGGCAAACGAGGGCTTTCTGACCTGTGATAATACCGAGGTCGTTTACGATAGCGTCGATAGCCTTGGAGTTCTCCTTAGCTTCGCCCGCGCCTACGTTAACAACGATTTTTTCAATCTTGGGAATCTGCATTACGCTCTTATAGGAGAATTTCTTCATAAGAGCCGGTGCAACTTCGTCATTATAATACTTCTTAAGTCTTGCCATTTCTTATATCCTCCTTAAATCACTTCGCCGCATTTTCTGCAGATACGGCCTTTGGAGCCGTCTTCGAAAATTTTGTGGCCGATTCTTGTCGGCTTTTTGCAGCGAGGACAAATAATCTGAACCTTGTCGGCGTACATAGCTGCCTCAGCCTTAATTATGCCTCCGGGTTCGCCCATTCTCTTGGGCTTAACATGCTTTGAAACCATGTTGATTTTTTCAACGATAACTTTACGCTCGCTCGGAGATACTGCTAAAACAGTACCTTTCTTGCCTTTGTCTTTACCGCTTAAAACTACTACGGTGTCGCCTGTTTTTACATGAACCTTATTCATTTGTGACACCTCCATTAAAGTACTTCGGGAGCAAGGGATAAGATTTTAAGATAACCCTTATCACGAAGCTCTCTTGCGACAGGTCCGAAAATACGGGTACCGCGAGGTTCCTTATCTTCTTTAATAATTACTGCCGCGTTTTCATCAAAGCGAATGTAAGTACCGTCTTCACGACGTACGCCCTTAGCTGTACGAACGATAACAGCCTTTACAACTTCGCCCTTCTTAACTACACCGCCGGGAGCCGCTTTCTTTACGGAAGCAACTACAACGTCGCCGATGTTAGCGTATCTTCTTCTTGTACCGCCGAGAACACGAATGCACATAAGTTCCTTTGCGCCTGTGTTGTCAGCGACTTTTAATAAAGTTTGCTGCTGTATCACAGTGTGTTCCTCCTTATTTAGCCTTTTCTACAATCTCGACGAGACGATATCTTTTATCCTTAGAAAGAGGACGTGTCTCCATAACCTTTACGCGGTCGCCTGAATGAGCCTCATTCTTTTCATCATGAGCTTTAAGACGGCGGGAGCGCTTAACGACCTTATTGTAAAGCGGGTGCTTTACGCTGTCCTCGATAAGAACTACGATAGTTTTGTCCATTTTATCGGAAACAACCTTACCGATGACAGTCTTTCTCATATTTCTTTCAGCCATTGTTATGTCCTCCTTCCTTATTCTTCGTCCTCAGCGAGCTGATACTCGCGGATTACGGTTGATACTCGCGCGATATCTTTCTTTACAACCTTGATGCGCGCGGGGTTTTCCAGCTGGTTAATAGCGAGCTGGAAACGAAGGTTAAATAACTCTTCTTTCAGGTCCTTGAGCTTAGTTTCGAGCTCTTCAATTGGGGACTCTCTGAGTTCTGATGCTTTCATTACTGCTCAACCTCCTGATCTGTTTTTTTGACGAATTTACATTTAATCGGGAGCTTTGTGGACGCGAGACGCATAGCTTCACGAGCTGTTTCCTCGTCTACGCCGCCGCCGATTTCAAACATAACTCTGTCGGGTTTAACTACCGCTACCCAGTACTCGGGAGCACCTTTACCTTTACCCATTCGGGTTTCGGCAGGTCTTGCGGTTACGGGCTTGTCGGGGAAGATTTTAATCCAAACCTTGCCGACACGCTTGCAGTAACGTGTCATAGCGACACGGGCTGCTTCTATCTGGTTGGAAGTAATCCAGGCAGGCTCTAATGCCTGAAGACCGTAATCGCCGTAAGTTACTTTATTACCGCGAAGCGCTCTGCCTGTCATACGACCTCTGTGAACACGTCTGTATTTCACACGTTTTGGCATCAGCATTATTTTCTGCCTCCTTCCTTACGAGGCTTTCTGTCTTTCTTGTCTCTTCTTTCTCTTCTCTCGCTTCTCTCGCGTTTGCCCTTATTCTCGTTAAGAACTTCGCCTTTGTAAAGCCATACTTTAATACCTATCTTACCGTAGGTAGTATCAGCCTCGGCAAAGCCGTAGTCGATATCGGCACGAAGTGTCTGAAGAGGAATAGTTCCCTCGTGATAAGTTTCGCCTCTGGCGATTTCAGCGCCGTTAAGACGTCCTGAACATTGAACCTTAATACCCTTAGCGCCAAACTTCATAGCGTTTCTGATTGCCTGCTTCATAGCACGGCGGTAAGCGATACGCTTCTCGAGCTGAGCCGCGATGCTTTCGGAAACGAGCTGAGCGTTTAAGTCGGGGTTTTTGATTTCAACAATATTGATAGCAACAGGCTTTTTGAGGAAATTCTCGCACTGTACGCGGAGCTTCTCGATTTCCGATCCGCCCTTACCGATAACCATACCGGGTTTTCCGCAGTGGATGTGGAGTCTTACTCTTTTGCCGTCACGTTCAATTTCGATTTTTGAAATTCCTGCGGGGTAAAGCTGCTTTTTAAGAGTTTTACGGAGATTGTAGTCCTCAACGAGGGTATCGCCGAAATCCTTCTTATTGGCAAACCAGCGGGAATCCCAATTTTTGATTATACCTACACGGAGACCGTGCGGATTAACTTTTTGTCCCATACTTTAAACCTCCCCTTATTCTTCTTTTTCCTTGAGCACAAGGGCAATGTGGGATGTTCTCTTGTTAATTCTGAAAGCTCTACCCTGTGCTCTGGGTCTGATTCTCTTAAGGATAGGGCCTGCTGTCGCGTTAGCGTAGTCAACATAAAGTTTAGATACATCCATATCGTGGTTATTCTCTGCATTAGCCATAGCGGACTTGAGCACCTTTAATACAGGAGTGCAAGCGGCCTTGGGGGTATGCTTAAGAACAGCCTCTGCATAAGTTACGTCCTTACCTCTGATAAGACTCAGAACAAGGTTAACTTTGCGTGGTGACATACGGACATATTTTGCATATGCCTTTGCTTCCATTGCAATACTCTCCTTCCGCCTTATGATGTCTTGGAACCGGAATGTCCCTTAAAGGTTCTGGTGGGAGCAAACTCGCCGAGCTTGTGTCCTACCATATCCTCGGTAACATATACCGGAACGTGCTTGCGTCCGTCATGGACCGCAAATGTATGGCCTACAAAATCAGGGAAGATTGTAGAACTTCTTGACCAAGTCTTTAAAATTCTCTTTTCTCCCTTATCGTTCATTTCCTGAACCCTTTTTAAAAGCTTAGGCTGGACAAAAGGGCCCTTTTTAGTACTTCTACTCATAATTAAGCTCCTTTCCTGCCTTACTTACCGTTTCTTCTGCGAACGATTAATCTATCGCTCTGCTTATGCTTCTTACGAGTCTTATAACCGAGAGCCGGTTTACCCCAGGGGGTAACAGGTCCGGGACGGCCGACGGGTGATTTACCTTCACCACCGCCGTGGGGGTGGTCATTCGGGTTCATAACAGAACCGCGGACTGTCGGGCGCCAACCCATATTTCTCTTACGACCGGCTTTACCGATCTTAACGTTCTCGTGGTCAGTGTTGCCGACCTGGCCGATTGTTGCCATACAGCTTTCGGGAACGTTGCGAAGCTCTGAACTCGGAAGTCTTAAAAGAGCTAATCCGTTTTCTTTTGCCATTAACTGAGCCATGTTACCTGCGGAACGGGCTAACTGAGCGCCGCGTCCGGGATAAAGCTCAACGTTGTGGACAAAAGTACCTACAGGGATATTTTTAAGCGGAAGCGCGTTACCGGGCTTGATATCCGCGTCAGGTCCTGCAACAACTGTATCGCCGACCTTTAATCCCTCGGGAGCAACAATATAAGCTTTCTCGCCGTCTGTGTATTCGATTAAAGCGATGAAAGCCGAGCGGTTCGGATCGTACTCTAAAGTAGCGACCTTACCCTCTACGCCGAATTTCTGGCGTTTGAAATCAATTATACGGTACTTTCTTCGGTTACCGCCGCCTCTGTGGCGAACAGTAATTCTGCCGTAGCTGTTACGGCCGGAATGCTTCTTTAAAGGAGCGAGCAAGCTCTTTTCGGGAGCAACCTTTGAAAGTCCGGAGTAGTCTGTAACCGACTTGTTTCTCATAGAGTTAATAGTCGGCTTATAAACTTTAATAGCCATTTATTTCACTCTCCTCATGATGGCTTTGCGGGAATATGGCGATTCCCATACGTTCTAAATACTTAATTCGTTTTCTATATATAATGTATATAGAGATTATCACAAAACGTTGTGATATCAAGCCTCGTTGCTCTTCGCTTTTCTTTAATTAGCTACAACTCCCCAAATTTGCGACGCAGTCCCTGACTGCCCTGCAAATTAGTTGTCGTCGGTCGCTAATTAAAGGCTCCGAGCCTCGGCTCTTAAGTATTACATCATGCCTTCAAAAAATTCGATATTTTTACTATCCTCTGTTAAAGTAACGTAAGCCTTTTTCCAAGACTTTGTGTAGCCTCCGTTATTCTGACCCTGACGGCGGAAATGTCCGCGTACATTAACGGTATTAACCTTAGCTACTTTTACATTAAAGAGTTCCTCGCAAGCTTTTGCGATTTCGATTTTGTTTGCTTTTTTAGCAACTTCAAAGGTGTACTTCTTGTCAACGGCTCCGAGCATACTTTTCTCGGTAATTACCGGACGAATGATAATATCCTGTGCTATCATGCGTATACCTCCTCAATCTTGCTTACCGCGTCTTTAGCGATTACGAGCTTGTCGGCGTTTAAGATATCATAAACGTTGAGCTCGTTAACCTGAGCGGTTTTAACTCCCTGAATATTGGAAGCGGATTTAATAACCTTTTTGTCTACCTCGGGCAGAACGATTAAGGTCTTGCTTTCAGCTCCGACAGCGTTGAGCATTTCAACCATAACCTTGGTTTTGAACTCGTCTGTCTTAATTGCGTCAACAACGATAAGCTCGCTGTCGGCAACCTTTGTGGAGAGAGCAGACTTAAGAGCAAGTCTTTTTGCTTTCTTGTTCACGGAGAAGCTGTAGTTTCTCGGCTTGGGAGCGAAAACTACACCGCCGTGAGTCCACTGGGGAGCTCTTGTCGAACCCTGACGGGCACGGCCTGTACCCTTTTGTCTCCAGGGCTTTTTACCGCCGCCGGAAACTTCGGATCTTGTGAGGGCTGACTGTGTGCCCTGACGCTGGTTTGCAAGATAGCTTACTACCATCTGGTGCATAACAGCCTCGTTAGGCTCAACAGCGAAGATTGCGTCGCTTAAATCAACTGTGCCAACCTTCTTGCCTTTCATATCTACAACATTAATACTTGGCATTTAAAGTCCTCCCTTCTTACGCTTTAACGGCATCTTTGATTACTACGATGCCCTTATTCGGTCCGGGGATAGCGCCCTTGATTGCGATTAAGTTATTTTCAGCGTCAACCTTAACAACTGTAAGATTCTGAACTGTAACTTTCTCAGCACCGAGGCGACCGTTCATCTTTTTGCCCTTGAATACTCTCGAGGGGGATGAACACATACCGATTGAACCGCCGTGACGTACGTTAGGACCTGTACCGTGGGTTTCTTTAAGTCTGTGGAAATTCCAGCGCTTAATTACACCTGCTGTACCTTTACCTTTGCTGGTACCTGTAACGTCAATTTTGTTTCCTGCCTCAAAGGTGTCAGCCTTAACGATGTCGCCGATTGTGTAAGCGTCTGTGTCGTCAAAACGGAATTCCTTGAGTACTTTCTTAGGCGCAACGTCGTTCTTAGCGAAGTGGCCGGCGATAGGCTTTTTAACCTTGTTGGGTTTTAAGTCGCCGAATCCGAGCTGAACAGCTGCGTAACCGTCGTTTTCTACTGTTTTCTTTGTAACAACCGCGCAAGGGCCGGCTTCAACAACAGTAACAGGAACGACTTTGCCTGTTTCGTCGAAAATCTGAGTCATACCGATTTTCTTTCCGATTAATGCTCTTTGCATTTTCTATTTCCTCCTTATTAGGTTATTGGTCGGATTTCTCCGACATTTACCCTGTCTGCTTGTAGGTTGGTAAAGTAGATTATAATTTAATCTCGATATCAACACCGGCAGGGAGCTCTAAGCTCATAAGAGCCTCGACTGTCTTGTTGGACGGTCTTAAAATGTCGATAAGACGTTTGTGAGTTCTCATCTCGAACTGCTCACGGCTGTCCTTGTACTTGTGAACAGCACGGAGAATAGTAACAACCTGCTTCTCTGTGGGAAGCGGAACCGGTCCCGATACACGAGCGCCTGTTCTTTTTGCTGTTGCTACAATCTTCTCAGCTGAGCTGTCAACGAGCTGATGATCATAACCCTTTAATCTTATACGAATTTTTTCTTTGACTGCCATTTCGTCGCCTCCTTAAAAAATTTGGCGGGCGTTCCTTGAAGTTTTCCACAGAGCCGGGTGTTCCCCGTTCCTGCGTTTTTAAAACCGATTAACTTTTAAGCCAACCGGTACCTCAAGACACAATTCAAGCCATAGGCGTAGCAACTCTTACGCCAAAGCTTAAAACACTATAACTTTCGCCCGGTTTAAAATCGGACATACTCCACGGAAAAACCGGCTTACAAGCCGCAACCTCCCGCTTCAACGCATATCATTTTGCAGTCAAAAACAAGAAAAAAGCGCAGAATACCCCTTATTCGCAATCGTGCTTGACAATTATACTATATATACGC
>CADBCC010000018.1:16273-47312 GCA_902793125.1 uncultured Ruminococcus sp. | reverse complement strand
AACATTAAAGTCTATTATTTCCTCAATATCACAATCGGCTACAGAAACGGAGTCTTTATACATAAAACTATTTTCCAAAACGTCGGCGTTAGACGGAACCGTAACCCTTGTTTTTTCAAGTTCAAGAATTAAATCGGTGCTGTACGCGTCGCAAATTACGGTAACATCCTCGTTTTTGTAGCCTGTTATTGTAGCGCATAAACGGCTGTCAATATTTACAACTGGATTTTCGGAAAGAATATCCGACTTCAGACGCACATCATAGGATAAAACCGAAAGGTTGACCGAAGCTTTTGTATTTTCATCAAGTCTGTCGCAATCGACTGTTTTTGTAAACGGAATTGAATAATCAATCTGATTTACCGATGAGGATTCTGTGCTGCTTAGGTAAAGAAGCCTTACGTTCAGTTCACCGTTAAAAACAATTTTATCGGGGATAATTTTATAATCCGTAATAACCGCTCTTACATCGCTGTCCAGGACAAGTTCAACGGGAGGCTTGTTTATAACCTGAATCTCATCTCCTGCGGAAAACTGTTCCTGGCAGAGGGACGTAAGTGAAGATACAGTGATATCTTTTGTATCATACTCAATATCGCTCTCGTAATCGGGAGAAAACAAAGATAATTTACCTTTGGTATATACTTTCGCGTAAAGCGAAAAAGCTCCGTGTATTGAAATTCTGCGCTGAGAAAGCGGACGGCAGTTTACATATTCGCACTTTGCGGATGTTTCAACGACTACGTTGTCGGGAATCTCTTTAACCGCAAATGACGCGTTAAAAGGAATTGACTGCTCACACGCCCTTATATTGTTTTTGGAATCGGTATACAGAATATTAACTACAGTTGTTCCGTCAAGCTGTAATTGCCCTCCGCTGAGGTTTTTGTTATAGATTTTCGGTATTAACCGGCACCTGAGTATCTTTTCGATATCGGAGCAATAATCGGGCAGCGTAAAATCAATATCCACAGGCTGTTCCGATACAGAATCAAGAACCGTACTTAAAACTCCCACAGTGTTGTTTTTAAGATTATATTCCATAAATTTATCTCTCCTTTTTATTGCTGTTAGAGTTTATTCAGAAAGTAATATATTTATGACAATTAAGCGCTTTGTAAAATACCAGTCAGTCAAAGTTTCAGGTAAAACAAAAAACGTGCGGATTAACCGCACGTTAATTTAATTTAAATATTAAGCTTTACCGCAGAACTTTCCGAGTACCATAAAAACAAAAAACATAAATATATCAACGGCTACAATGGTCGCGCCCACGGGAGCGGAAAACATAATAGAAATTATTATTCCGAACAGCGAGCAAAAGACCGCTATACACGCCGAACATATTGTAACAGATTTAAAGCTTTTAAATACACGCATTGCAGATAAAGCCGGGAAAATAACTAAAGCTGAAATTAAAAGCGAACCTACGAGATTCATCGCGATTACAATTATAAACGCTATAATTATCGCAATCAAAAGGTTGTAAAATCCCGTATGCGTACCAACCGCTTCGGCAAAACTTTCGTCAAAAGTAACGGCAAAAATTTTATTATAAAAAATTATAAACACCGCTACAACGAGTATCGATAAAACTGCGCATACCCAAACTTCAACACCTGTCAGGGTCAGAATTGAAGTTGAACCGAACAAGGTTGAACACACATCTCCCGAAAGATTTGAGGAGGTTGAGAAAATATTCATAAGAAGGTAGCCGACAGCCAAAGCTCCGACCGAAATCATAGCTATCGACGCGTCGCCTTTTATCTTAGTATTCCGGCCTGTTCTCAGAAGAAGTATCGCGCAGATAACCGTAACAGCCAAAACAAAGAAAATATTATTCGAAAGATTAAGCACCGCGGCAATCGCCATAGCACCGAAGGCTACGTGGGAAAGTCCGTCGCCAATAAAAGAAAAACGCTTTAATACAAGAGTTACTCCTAAAAGCGATGAGCAGAGGGCTATTAGTACACCTACAATAACAGCGTACCATACAAACGGATAGCTCATATACAGAGTCAATTTAGAAATTAGTTCAGCCATTTTTTTCCTCCTTTTTAAAAGCGGAGGAAATATCGCTTTCGATATACTCCTGTTTTGTACCGAAAAAAGTTTCATCGCCGATATACAGAATTTTATCCGAATATTTCACGGCGGCATTTACATCGTGGGAAATCATTATAATAGTTATTCCGTACTTTTTATTGAGCTCGTCAATAATACTGTACAGCTCTTCGGTAACTTTCGGATCAAGTCCGGTAACAGGTTCGTCCAAAAGAAGAATATCCGACGCAGCGCATAAGGCTCTCGCCAAAAGAACGCGCTGCTGCTGACCGCCCGAAAGCTCGCGGTAACAGCGTTTTTTCATATCGGTTAACCCGAGTTTCTTTATATTTTCTTCGGCAAGTTCTTTATCTTTTTTACTATAAAAAGGATGGAAAGACTTTTTATTCTGGCAACCTGAAAGCACAATCTCCCATACCGAAGCGGGAAAATCGCGCTGAACCATATTTTGCTGGGGTAGATATCCTATACCGTTCTTTTTAAGTTTATCGTCGGTTTCAACTTTTCCTCTTACGGGCGGCTGAAGCCCTAAAATAGTTTTCATAAGAGTTGTTTTTCCCGAACCGTTTTCACCTATTATAATAAGATAATCGCCTTTTTCAACGGAAAAGTTAAGATTATGGACAATTTCACGACCGTCATATCCTAAACATAATTTTTTACAGCTTAGCTGAGGCATAATTTACTCCTTGTGTCAATTTGCGAATAATTCGCAAATTAGTATAACATAAACCGCTTTATATGTCAACAAAAACCGCGACGTAAAGCCGCGGTTTTAAATAAGGATTTTTATATTTTATGAGTTTACAACTATTATATTTCCTATAGAGGTAGTAAGGTCCAATTGAGCTACATATTTTTGTATTGCTGTAGCGTCTTTAACCGTAATAACATCATCGCAATTTGCGTCGGCAGCTAAAAGATTATCGCCCGTGATTTTTTCGATTAACGCAACGTGTTTCTGAATTAATGTAGCGTCTTTAATAGTAACAAATTTATCGCCGTTCGCGTCACCGCAGAGAATTTCTTTGCCCTGGGGAGCTGTTGTTTCGGGAGTAGTAGGCTCTTCGGTTTCCGCTTCGGTTTCGGGCTCAGTTTCGGGTTCGGGCTGAGGAATTACTCCTCCGCTTGATTTACCGATTCGAGCTAAAGGCGCGGTAATAACGTCTACATCATCCTTCTCGTGGGAAGTACTGGGATCCTTAGCGTAGTCACCCTTAACATTATCGAGCATACTTACATCGAAAGGACAGCAGTCAAGAGCAGATTCGCCTCTTCCGCAAAGAGTCATAGCTCCGATACCGTTTGAAGTAATCTGGCTTTCGGAAATACCGAGAACAGATAACGGAATCTTCATCTCGTAGAAACTGTCGTACTTTGTATTATGCACGCCTTTACTTCCCTTATATGTCTTATAATCAACCCAGTCAGATTCCTCGGAGAATACATCATCGACTGATTCGGAGAAGTTAAGTCCCCAGATACTGCTTGAGGCGTTGCCGTCGTACATCTTATAATCTATGCCTTCGCTTTTGAATAATTTACAATTACTGTCGTAATCGGAATTACCCGAGGAATCAGCAGCAGTAAAGTGTCCGGGATCGCCGGTTCCTGCTTTTGTGCTCATATAGAAAAGATGGTCAACGTGGGTGTTGCTGTAATCAATCTGGTCGCCCCAGATGTATCTTCCGTCTTTTACCTTACCGTTAAGACCTGTAGAAGAAGGATTTACGCTGAGAGCGAGGATAAGGTGGAGGTCGCCCATCTTACCGCCGTCCATAAGCGAAGCGTCACCGGCTTTCTGCCATGTATCGGTTGTGTTTACATACTGCATACCGATGTAGAGATTGGAGCTGTCCCACGCGGCATACAGCGCGTAAGCGTCAATAAGACAGTTTTCGTGAGCGCCTTTCCAATGGTTGGCGCAATCCCACGCCGCGCTCTGACCGATTTTCATATCCTCAGTCCAGTCGCTTGCGTCGCCGTCGATAGTAATAGTCTTTTTCACACCGACTTTTCCGCCGCCGTTAGTTGAATAGTGGCTGGATAAAGTTTTCTCAGCCGCGGTCGCGGATAATCCGGCAACAGATGCGCATGACGCTAAAATAAGCGTTGCGAGGATTAATGATACTAATTTTCTCGTTAATTTCATAAAATTACTCCTTATAAATAAAATTACCTACAAATACATTATACATAAACTTACAGTCAATATCAATATAAAAAACGCTATACACGCAAAGTTTGGCACTTTGCATATACAGCGTTCGGTTTTTATGTTTTTGTTTTGCAATTTTAATCAATTTGCGGCAATTTTTTTATACCGAAAATTTTTCTGAGAAAAAATGAAACAAATTTTGGATTTTCAATAAGTACAACTTTCATAAGTTACCTCCTGCATAATGACCATGCTAAAAATACGGTAGCGACTAAAGAAATAATCAGTACCCATTTACAAGGCAGTATTGTAGCTAAAAGCAAGCCTAAACCAAAGCTTAATGTCGAGTAAATCTGACTGCGGTAAGTTTTCATTTAATCACCCTTTAGCATAATATTTAAAAAAGATGAAAATGTTACAATTTAAAAGTTCGGGCCGGCTTTTTATCAGCCGGCCCGTGAGAATTATACTACTTTAACTTTTATCTTTATTGTTTTTACTTTATTAATCTTCAGAGTTATTGTAGCTTTTCCCTTCTTATAACCTTTAATTTTGATTGTTGAGGCTTTCTTTTTGGAAATAACTTTAGCAATCTTTTTCTTAGATGATTTATAAACGTTATTAATTGATTTTGCCTTGCCCGTTATTTTAACGGTCAGTTTCTTACCCTTTTTAATCTTATAAACTTTCGAGGATTTAACTGCTTTTTTCTTTATCTTGGCTGTTGGATTTGTGGTTACTTTCACCTTACAGATAAGAGTTTTTCCCGATACGGTTACATAAATATCGGAATTACCCTTTTTAAGAGCGGTTACAACTCCGGCCGAGTTAACCGAAGCTATTTTTGTTTTTCCCGATTTAAACTTAGCTTTCGCGCCCGGTACGTTTGTTGTAAGTTTAAATGTCCGTCCAGCTTTAAGATTAACCGAAGTTTTATTAAGCTTAACTTCGGGAGCGGAAGGCTCGGAGGGATCGGTCTGCGCGGAGGGGTTTGAATTATGCTCGGTAGGATTAATAACAGATCCTGTGGGATTTACTTCTCCCGATGGAGTTGTTTCGGGATTAGGCGGTGTGGGCTGGTCGGGGTCATTTGTATAACCTGTAGGATTGTTTGTTTCACCTGTAGGAGAGTATGTAGCAGGTTCGGTATTAAAGTCAGTCGGATCTGTAGAAACAGGATCTGTAGAGCCTGTACCCGGCTGTACGTCTGAAGTGGGAATTACAGTTTCATTGGGATAGGTTGTGTTATCCACATTCGGCGACGTTGTATTATCCTCACCCGAATCTGTAGGATTATACACACTTTCGGAAGTCGGATTTTGACCTTCGGTTGGAATTTGAGCTTCAGTCGTCGCAGGCTGTGTAACAATAACAGGTTCATCCCCTACCGTAATCTTGCTTGAAGCGGAAGCGGTTTTTCCGTTTTTATCGGTAACTGATACGCTGATATCATATGTCGCTTTTTCCGTAGGAGTCCACGCGTATGTGTCTGACGAAGAATTCTGGACTTCTTTTCCGTTTATTTTAAAGCAGTAAGTGTATCCTGCTTCACCGTTATACGGAACGGCTTTTAAGTTGATTTTTGATCCGACGCCCTGTGTTCCCGCTTTTTCGGCTCCGAAATTAACTTCGAAAGGCGCTTCGTTTACAACAGTATCGGAAAGCAGCGCGCCGATTCGGGCAAGAGGAACCGTAATATCATCAATATCTTCTTTTTCGTGGGATGTAGAAGGATCATAGCTATAATCAACGTCCGCGTTATCCTGCATTGAAGCGTCATACGGCAGACAATCCATACCCGATGTTCCATAGGTCAGAATCTGCATTGCGCCTATACCGTTAGATTCGATATAATTCTTATCAATACCAAGGTTGCTCAAAGGTATTGCGACTTCATAAATAAATCCGTGTTCATTTTTATAGCCTAAGTCGAAAAAGTCAACCCAGTTAGACGAGTCGCTGAAGCTGTCTCCGATTTTATGGGAGCCTTTCGCTCCGCCCACACCTATCATAGAATCGGAAAGTGTTCCGTAGTCGTGAGCTATTTTAAATCCGTTTTGGTTATCCTGCTTTTCAAATGAGGTTACGCCGATCGGGATGGCGGTATCGTAGTTAAACATATAATTATCAGTATCTTTGTCGTATTTATCCGCCTTGAAAATCGACGCTCCGCCGTTTGAGTTATTTGTATCAAAGGCAATTAATGTATCAACATTAGTTGTGAATTTAACTCCGCCGTCTTTAGCTGTTCCTCCTGTACAACCCCATACAAACGGATTTGTAAACTCCGCGCCGGATTTTGGATCCGTACCCCAGGCTGTACCGTCGGCGTGGATTGACGGATTAACGCTTAATGCTAAGTATATCGGAATCGAATTACGCCACGGACGCGCTTCCTGCGAAGCCGCAAAATTATCGGACGGAGAAACAACATAGGTTGTATTAGCCATTTCCCACATAAAGTATAGATTGTCGTTATCCCACGCGGCGTATAACGCATAGTCGTCCCAGGGCTGTTCGTGCATAGACGAAGGCATATAAACTCTGGGATCGTCATTAGCGACGCCCTGAGCGATTATCATAGAGCTGTCCCATTCGGACGGATTACCGTCGACCGTTATTGTTTTGTTTTTTCCGAGCTGCATATCGGGGTTAGTGCTGTACTTACCGCCTATAGCGTTGGAAGTATGGCCGTCGGACGGAGATGAAAACGTTGTTTTTGAGGGTGTGAAAATCTTTTTATAATTATAATTATTGGTTATAACTTCGCCCGCGGATGAAGTAGCGGTTAAAGTCAGAGATATTTCTTTATTACCGATTGCGCCCTGGCCTACCGAAACGACAGTTGAACCCGTGTATTCAAAAACAGTACCGCCGTCAATCCGGTATGTTCCTTTTACGGCGTTTTTAAGACCGATTTTAACGTTCATTGTATCGCCCGAGAAAGATGTTCCGTTAGCGGTATATGCGAAACCCGCGGGTTTTGAATCAGGAGTTCCGTAATCAACCCATTCATTTTCGGCGGTAAGAAGCTTACATTCTCCTTTTTTTATCCGCAGTCCGCTGTTTTCGGGGAACTGTTCTTTTTCATCATCTTCTTTTCCGTTATTCACGATAATATTCTCATCGGAGAATTTTTCGGAAAAAGCGTAATAATACATCCCGTTATCGTCTTTCTGCATTTTTTCGCCCGGCCACTCGGCGTTTTCTTTCGCGCCGTAGGCATAGAGATATACATCGTCCCATTTATATGACGAGTTATCGAAGTAAACTAATGAAGAAGCGGAGGGTGTGGATGTTTTTGTGTATACATAAGTTTCGGAAACCGCTTCCGCTCCCTCGCCCGCAGAAAGATTAAGAGTTATTTTATCGCCGACTTCAGCATCCGCGCCAAGATTGATTTTTGTTCCGTTAGTATATTGAACCGGGTTTCCGCCGTTAATCTTATAATAACCTTTTTCTGCTTTTGTAACGGAAAGAGTAACGTCAATACTGCTTAAAAAATCACAGCCTTTAGGAGAAGCTGAAACGCTTACGGTGTCGGAAACGCCCTCATACTTGCTGCATACGACATCGTTACAGTAGTTTCCATAGCCGTTGTTGCTTCCTGTTGAAAGAACTTTAACAATATAACCGTCTCCGGGGAAATCTATATCCACAGTCTGGTGTTTGCCGCTTGAGCCGTCGTCAATAAGGAATTTACTGAACGAAGTTTTACAGGTGTAGCTGTAAATATTTCCGCTCACGTGAGTCATTTCATAGTCATATAATGACGAGGGCGTAGGAGAACCTTCCCAATAATAGATATAGATAGTATCTTTCCAATTATCGGGCTTTTCAAAATAAACCACCTCGCCTGAAGCGGCGTTTGTTATCGCTGTCATACACGCAAATGTTGAAACTACCAACAATACGCATAAAACAAAAGACATAATTTTTCGTGTTAATTTCAAAACAATCACCTCTCTAAAAAAATTACACTTATATTATAAATCTTATGAACAGTATTTTCTATTTGCTATTTTAACGAAAAACTTGCAATATTTTTGTATAAATATTATAATAAAATTATGAGAACTATTGAAATTAAAGAAAACGACGGCGGTCAGAGGCTCGATAAATTTTTAAGCAAAAGATTTAAGACTATGCCTAAATCGCTGATGTACAAGTACATAAGAACAAAATACATAAAACTTAACGGTAAGAAATGCGATAAAGCTGACTTTCTTAAAGCGGGAGATGTTCTTACGCTTTACATCAAGGACGAGTTTTTTGAAGACAATCCCGAAAAAAATTACGAATTCCTTAAAGCTCCCGATAGACTTGATATTCTTTTTGAGGACGAAAATATTATCCTTATTGACAAAAAGCCCGGAGTTATAGTACACCAGGACAAAAGCTATCATTTTGACAGCCTTGTTTTAAGAGTACAGCATTATCTTTACAAAAAAGGCGAATTCAATCCCGAAAGTGAAAATTCATTCTCGCCCGCTGTTGTTAATCGTCTTGACAGAAATACGGGCGGAATTGTTATTGCCGCGAAAAACGCGGAGAGTCTTCGTATTCTTAACGAAAAAATGCGTAAACGTGAGATTGAAAAATACTATCTCTGCAAGCTTTGCGGTAAACCTAAATACGAAAGCGGAATACTTGAAGCTTATCTTGTGAAAAACAGCGGAAACAATACAGTTAAAGTTTTTAAAAAGCAGGTTGAAGGTTCTAAAAAAATCATTACCGAATACAAAGTATTAAGCTCTGACAAGAATACATCCACAGCGGAGATTCTCTTGCACACAGGAAGAACACATCAGATAAGAGCTCATATGGCTTTTATCGGGCATCCGCTTGTCGGCGATAAAAAATACGGTAAGAATAAAAAGAATTTTATTAATTCAACAAAATACCAGGCGCTTTACGCGTATAAAATGAAATTCAGTTTCAAAAGCGACGCCGGTATTTTAAATTATCTTAACAACAGGGAATTTTCAATTGATAATATAAAATTTATATAGATTTATAAATATTTAAGGCGGGCTCAATGAGCCCGCCTTAATTTTAATTTCTCGGATAAGAATTGTAATTATAAGTTTTTCCGTTTTCGATATTAATATCGGATGTCTGGTTACCCGGTCCACCTGAACCGTTATTGAAGATAACCATATCGTAGCCTTCGGGAATTGTGATTTTATATCTTCCGTCCGAAAGTTTCTCCATTGGAACTCCGGGCCATTGGTTCGGAGCCTGATCGCCCTGGTCTGATTTCCAGAAGTAGGCGTTAACCGTACCCCAGCTCACGTCATTGTTAAAGTAAACCGTATTTCCCGGCTGGGACGCAGCCTCGGTTGGAGCGTTCGTCGGAGTTTGTATCGGATTTACAGGATCTGAAGACGAATATTTCTTTCCTGTTTTTCCCGCAAGATTATATAACTTTACAAGATACTGCTGTATACATGTAGCGTCTTTTATGGATATACTCCCATCACCGTTTACATCCGCTTTAGCTAACGCGGCTCCGGTAAGATTTATGAGTCTGACGATATGCTTTTGAATAAGAGTAACGTCGCCGATACTGATTCTTCCGTCTCCGCTGGTATCGCCGTAAATTGAATCACCTACAGGATTCGGGGATGTTGCAGGAGTTGAAGATTTAGCGTAATCTTTCCATTCTCCGTTCTGGAGAATTTTAGATTCGTTTTTATTCATTTCGTTACCGTCTTTTGTACTCTGATCACTTCCGTTATTGCTGAAAATAACCCTTATTGTTCTTGAATCCCAGTTATCATCCAAAGCACAACCCCAGATATTATCATCAATCTGAGTCATCTGTTTTCCGGGCCACCCGCCGTTGCTTATTGAGCCGTCGCCCTGGTAAGCGTAAACCCATACCGTTGGCCATTTTGTAGATGAGTTATCGTAATATACAGTTGTATTTCCCTGGATGGTGGGTTGAACTTTTTTAGTAAATACATAAGTCGCGTTTACGGTTTTACCGTCCGAGCCAACGCCTTTAAGTACAAGAGTGGCGCTCTCGCCCTCTTTCATATTTGAGCCGATTGTAAGTACCTGACCGTTGGAAAAAGATACTTCGGAACCTGAATTCAACTTATAGGTCTGAGACTTTGTATTAGCGGCGTTTAAGGTGATTTTAGCTGTGCCGAAAAAGTTTCCGCCTTTATCGGAGCCGTTATAATCAATCGAAACAGACGGGCCCGCGGGAGCGGCGTTATATACTACCGCAACACCTGTAGAACCGATATTTCCGCTTATTTTTCCGTTTGAAACGGTAAATGTTGAACCTGAAACGGCGTCTTTGTATGTTCCGTTTTTCATTTTATGGGCGGTTAAACTAACCTGTCCGCTTCCGTTCATTTTCGCTATAGCGACGCCTGTTGTACCGCGTTCGTTATAAGCTACATCGCCTTCGGAAGCTATGTATTCACCCTCGCCGTCAAAATAGTTTTTAAACTTATTTACCTCGGCTACAGCCTTGGATTTCCAGGTTGTATCGGAACTTGCGTCTCCCATATTTGAAGCGGGACGCGCAAAGAACAACGCGGAAGCATTAGCTCTTGAGCCGATTATAGCCCAGGCTCTTGTTATCTTTTCGTTGGAAACGTACTTAGTATTTTTCATTCCTTCAGCGGAACCCGAGTTACCCATATAGGTATCGTGAGATTCACACCAAAGTACAGCTTTATCGGCTGTGCCGCCTTTATGGTATGTTGAATCAGCCGCGCCTCTGGCGTTTCCGTCGTTGACGGATTTGAGAATATTGTCGCCTGTATAGTTATCGGTAATGCTCATATACTTTGTATAATTACCGATACCTGTACCCGCGCCGTTAAGGATTTCGCCGTAGAAATAAGCGTCGCTTTTCTTACCTTTTGCGCCGTTTAATACAGTAGGCCAGAACTGGCTTCCTGTATTTCCCCCGTCTTCGGGCAGCTCGATATGTTTAGCCGCGTCAAAACGGAAACCGTCTACGCCCTGGCTTATACAGTCAATAAGCAGATTTTTAAACTTGTTCTGGATATCGGGATTGGCTGTATTAAGATCAGGCATACCGATATGACCGTGAGTCATTGAGTAACGGTCGCCGTCATTTGCCCAGTCGCTTTCACCATGGAAGTAATAATCACGTTTCAAATCATTGTCGACGTCGTTATGAACATTCCAAAATCCGCCGCCTTCGCTCTTATTGGCAACGTGGTTCGCTACAATATCAACAACAACTTTAATACCGTACTTTTCAGCTTCGGTACACATAGCCTTAAGATCGGATTTTCCTCCGAGCCAGGACTGGTTGCTTTCGGAAATTCTGATACCGAGAGGCTGGTAAAGCTTCCACCACTGTCCGCTCTGGTCACGGTAGCTTGGGCTGTAGTCCTTAGCGGGCTGAACGGGAGATGTCTGTACAGCTGTGTAACCCGCTTCTTTGATTGCTTTCATATTGTTCTTAATCGATTGATAAGACCAGTCGAAGCAATGCAAAATAGCAGAACCCTGAATTTTCTTCTGGGGTTCAGTACTCCCCGCCGAAGCGGATTGTTTCTCTGTTTCGGCAGCGCTCGATGAAACGCCGCCTGATATAAAACAGGTAAGGACCATAGATACTGCCAAAACAATACACGTTAATTTCTTCTTCAAAACTTTCACTCCTAAATTACCTTTATGTTAAATGTATTAGTGTTATTTAACTTTTATCTTTATTGTTTTTGTAACAGTTTTAGAATTATATAAATTGTTTCCTTTAGCAGTAATTTTCAACTTAATCTTATAAGTCTTTTTAGCGTACTTACCTTTCTTTAAGGTTATCGCGCCGTTTTTCTTATTTACTTTTACTTTCTTATATATCTTTTTAGTTGTACCTTTCTTAATGAGTTTTACAGTAACCGTTCCCTTAGCGCCTGTTATTTTAACCGGCTTAACAGTCTGCTTTTTCTTTTTAAGTTTTTTAGCCTTAACAGTCTTTGTTTTTGCTGTAACTTTCATCGGATTAGTCTTTTTAGCGTTTACAACAGCTGATTTTGTAGGCTGAGGCGTTGTAACAGCAGTCGCGTCTGTAGTCTGGGGTTCAACGTAAACACTTCCGTCGGATGTAATAATTTTGCCGTCAGCGGCTGCAATCTGAGATTTCGAAACATTAAACTGACCTAACATTGTTTCGCCGTTAAAATACTTGAACTGAGCCATATATATGTCCAAATTTGACGGAATTTCTGCTGTATAAACGGGTACTCCGTCGTACATAACGTCTGATTTTGTCATATCAAAAGTAGTTGTATCGCCGTTAACATTCTGAATAACAAGCTTAATTGTATTGCCTTTTTCCAATACATTCTTGTCGGGCAGATAGTTAATTGTTTTTGTTTCAACCGGAATAGTCTCAGCTGTTTCCTGAGGCTCGGTGGTAGGCTCTTCGGTGGTAGGCTCAACAATTTCGGATGTATAGTGGGAACTGTCAAGATTATCAATTACACAAACCTCATCTGCTTTTACTACTCCTGTTAAGATTCCGTCTTTTACAATAAACTCGGAATTGTGGGCTGTATCTGTATATGTTCCGTCAATAAGGGTTGTTTTAGCGTTTAAAGTAATATCTTTTGTAGTATCGGAGTTAACAATTACTGCGCCCTTTGTTCCGCGGGTAATCATAACGTATTTCTTTCCGCCGACATTACTCATAGCCGCTTCTTCGCCGAACATAGCGTTATGGAAATGGTTAACAGCTACAACTTCGGGGTTAATAAAATTGTCGTCTCCTCTCGGACCGATAAGATTATTACCCCAGATATTATCTACGGAACTTCCGTCGGGACGGCTGAAGAATAAGGAAGTAGTATCTCGAGCGGCTATAATCGCCCAACCTTTTCTTATCTGGTTATTATTTACCCAGAATGAAGTTCCCGCGTTGAATTCTTCTCCGTCGTTAGCGTATGTATCGTGGGATTCAACCCATGTTACAAGCTTATCGGCGGGTACTTTTTCGGACGAATAATCGGAAAGAGATTTCGCGGAAGTATCAAACTTCATAAAATATGTTCTTAATTTCGCGCCGTAAGTTGAAGCGGTTACATCCATAATTTTTGAGTAATCGGCAAATCTTGTGGCGTTTATTTCAGCGGAAGAATATCCCTGGAGAACTTCGCCGTACTGGTAGGATGAGCCGTTTTCAAGTACTGTAGGCCAGAAATCACTCGCGAAATCGGGATCATCATCGGGCAGTTCGATATGTCTCGCTGTATCGTAACGGAAACCGTCAGCTCCGTCAGCTACACACTGCTTTAAATAATCGAGAATTAAATTCTGATAGTTTTTATTCTGAGTATTAACATCGGGAAGACCGCTGTACCATTGGGTTAAAGATTTACGGGTTACGTTTGTTCTTGAACCTACATAATCATGATAGAGTCCGCCCTCTATATTTTTAAGACGGTTAGAAACCAGTCTTTTATTAGCGGCGGTATGATTCGCGACAACATCAACAATTACTTTTACACCGTAGCTGTGAGCTGTTTCACACATAGCTTTAAACTCTTCCTCGGTGCCGAGCTGATAGTTGCCGATTTTCTGGTCCGTGGGCTGATAATGATAATACCATTTTCCGTCGGCGTCATCTCCGAATATTTTAAGTCCGCCGCCTTCGCCGACAACAACCTCGTTAATCGGGGAAGTCTGAATCGCGGAATAACCCGCTTTAGCTATAGTTTCCATATTCTCTTTTATAGTGTTGAAATTCCAACACCAGCAGTGGAGAATAAGTCCGCCGTCTGCTTTGCCTAAAAGGCCGTACGGATTGGTTTCATCGGGCGTTTCGGTCTGCGACGAAACAGCGTTGGAAGAAACGATTAGCCCGGAGAAAATTCCGGCTATCATCAAAACCGCTAAAAACACAGATACTATTTTAGTTTTCTTTCCTGTCATAAAATCAGTCCTTTCATTTCAAAACTTTTAAATATAATTTTATTAATGTTTTCTGCTATCGAGAAAATTCTGCAAAATTATCGTAGCAGCAACAGAATCGACAACATTTTTTCTCTTCATTCCTCTTGTATTTGTAGCGTTTAAATATTTATGAGCGGTTATAGTTGTTCCGCGCTCATCCTGCATACGTACAAGAAGCTTGGTTTTATCTTTAAGTTTAGCCGCGAAATCACGCGCGGATTTAGCGGAATCGCCTTCGGTTCCGTCCATATTAATAGGCAATCCCACTATTATCATTTCAGCCTGTCTCGCTAAAGCGACATTTGACACTTTATCGAGCAGAACGTCAACATTTTTTTCATTTATTTGCGCAAGAGGAGTCGCAAGCATTTCGGCTTCGTCGCAAATCGCGAGACCTGTACGAGCTTTTCCCAAATCGACAGATAAAATTACCATAACAATTTTTCCCATTCTTATCTTTATTAAAATTATTCTAACAAAATTATTAATAATAATCAATAATAAAACTAAATAAAAATATTATTCTACTTTATGTAAAAAATTAACACATAAAAAAGCGTTCTTATTAAGCATAACTCACTATAAGATTAATATGATAAATTTAAATATAGAAAGATATTATATAAAAGTTAATTATCACCACGGAATTACGGAACCGGTTATCTCTTTGATTGAATTTATGTTGTTTTCTTCCATAAATCTGCTTAGTCCCTCGTTTATTTTAACAGGAGCGTAAGGGTCGTTAAACAGAACGGTTCCGATCTGGAGCGCTGAAGCGCCCGCCATAAGCATTTCAACAGCATCCTGCCATTTTGATATTCCGCCCATACCTACTATCGGGATTTTTACGGCGTTATATACCTGCCATACCATACGTACAGCTACAGGAAATACCGCAGGTCCGCTCATACCGCCCGTGTTATTGCGGATAATCGGACGTTTGGAATTAATATCAATACGCATACCGGTTAATGTATTAATCATAGAAATTACATCCGCACCGCTGTATTCGGCGGATTTGGCGATTTCCGAGATATCGGTAACATTCGGACTGAGCTTAACCATAAGCGGTTTTTTACAATGCTTTTTTACTTCGGATGTAATACTGCCGACGGATTCGCAGGAAGTTCCGAACTGCACTCCCCCGCTTTTGACGTTGGGACAGCTTATATTCAGTTCTATAAAATCCACAGCGGTATCGGAAAGCTTTTCAGCCATACCGCAGTAATCTTCAACTGTGTTTCCCGCGATATTCGCGATAACAACAGTGTTTTGGGCTTTCAGCCAATCTAAATCATTTTTTATAAAATGGTCTACTCCGGGATTTTGAAGTCCAACGGCGTTCAGTATACCTCCCTCGGTTTCGGCGATTCTCGGAGGCAGATTCCCGGGACGTTCTTTTAAAGTTATACCTTTACAGGAAACTCCGCCTATTTTTTCAAGCGGGTAAAACTCGCAGAATTCTCGTCCGAATCCGAAAGTGCCCGAAGCTGCGATAAGAGGATTATTAAAATTCACCCCGCATAAATTTACACTTAAATCAGGCATCATAAAACACCTCCTCAGCGTTATAAACGGGACCAGTGCGGCAAACCTGAGTCATAGCTTCGCCTTCGCTTGTTTTTGTTTTGCAGGCGCATACAAGACAGGCGCCGATTCCGCATCCCATTCTTTCTTCAAGTGAAACCTGACAGTTAACCTCACCCTTACAGACTTCGGCAACCGCTTTCAGCATAGGTATTGGTCCGCAGGCGCAAACCTCGTCAACCTCACCTAAATGCTCTTTTAAAACATCTGTAACAAAACCGTGTATTCCCGCTGAGCCGTCGTCGGTAGTAAGATAAACCTCATCGCTTACCTTTTTAAAATCATCCTGCAGAATAATCAAATCTTTATTTCTGAAACCTGTTATTATCATCGGGTTTTCGGTTTGCTTAGCGCTGAATAGCAAAGGCGGAACTCCTATTCCTCCTCCTACAAAGCAATAGCGCTTTCCCTTTTCAAGCTTAAACCCGTTTCCGAGCGGAGCAAGTATTTCCACATAACTGCCGACAGGCATTTGCGACATTAATTTTGTTCCTTCGCCTTTAACCTGAAAAACAAGTCTTAATGTATTTTCACAAGCGTCGCAGATTGAAATAGGACGGCGTAAAGTTCTTGACGGAACTTTAATATTTACAAACTGCCCCGCTTTCGCGAGTTTGCAGAGCTCGGAGTTTTCTACTGTCCAGTCAAATATTCCTTTTGCAATTTCCTCATTTTTTAACAGTTTAAAATCTTTTGTATCGTACTTCATTTTTTCTCCCTTAATTGTACTCTAACTCAACGGTGATTGTATTAAGAGTTTTCTTTTTTGTAACACGCGCGGAAGTCTTCAGCGCGTCATATCCGAGAATTGCGTTCGCGGTTTTTATATAGCGTGAGAAATCAAATATATTCTCGCTGAAAAGCTTTTTATATGTTTTATTATAATTTAGCTTTTTTGTATCGACATAAATATAAAAATACCGCTCTTTTTTCTTCGCTGATGAGGCGAGTTTTTTTGACATATTATTATCGGAAAGGCTTTTAAGAATATAACCTTTTTTCTTATAAAAATTATATTTTGTCGCGGTGCACTCGGGGATTATCAGATTAAAGCTTTTAATTACTCCTTTTTTAAACAGTTCCTTATCGTTATACGCGGTCAGAGTCGGAACTATTTTATGCGTCTGTTTAATCTGGGCGGAGGTTATATTGAAATTATCATACATAAAAAAGTCATCGGTATCGTCCCAGGTAACATCGGTATAATACCAATATCCGCCGACTTTTACAGCGTTCCATACATGGCCTGTATCTTTACTTTCTCCGTAAACAGGAAACGAATCAATTCCTACGCAGGACAAAAGAAACTGAAAAGCTGCTGTATATCCCATACATACCGCGCTCTGGTTAACAATACATCCGTAAATGGTAAACGAATCCTTATCATTATCTTTATTTTCAAGATACTTGCAGTTTTTAACAAGATAATCGTGAAAATATAGCTCTAACTCAAACTCGGACATATTCTTTTTTAACCCGGACAAAATCTGATTTATAACCGCGTTAAGCTGTTTCAGTTTTTTATTATACTGCTTTCTGCTCATAATTGAACACAGCTTTATCGTTACGCTGTTTTCTTCTATTGAATAGATATAAGGCTGGTCAAGCCAGAAAAACTGCGGATTATCGTAAAACACAGCTAAAATAGATTTGGCAAGCTGACGCTTTGTAATTTTACAATTATGTACGGTAAAGTCCTTAATATAATAATCGCCTTTCGAATCATCTTTTTCTTCGGTAAAATCGGTACAATGAGCAAGTACGGCTTTATAAACCTTTTTTTCGCAGGAATAATCTAAAGAATTATAACCCGATTTAAGCTCTATTTTATTATAATAAGGCGAAAGCTTTATTGTATCGTCAAGCTTACTTTTATCAACTGCAACCGAGTTATTTTTATTTGTGTTTTTTATTTTTGAGGTAGTTACGGTTCTCTTATATACAATCTCCGTACACGAGGTAAAAGTAAGGATTAATACTAATAAGAGAGGAATTATAATTCTTTTAAGCAATTATTTCATCCTTTATCTATAGTCTATAGGCAGCGTAGCAATAGCGTTAAGGCTTAAATCGGCAATATTGCCGCTGAGATACTCATAGTAACCCTGAGCGCCGACCATAGCGGCGTTATCGGTACACACGCTTTTATCGGGCTTAAAAAACTTAAACCCGCGTTTTTCGGATTCTTCCGCAAGCCTTTTACGCAAAAGAGAGTTAGCGGATACGCCCCCCGCTACAACAAGGGTTTTTATTCCGTAATCTTCGGCGGCTTTCATAAAATTAGAGACAAGAAGTTCAACTACCGCCTTTCTAAACGACGCGCATATATCTTCTTTCGGGATTATTTCGCCGCGCTGTTCCATATTATGTATCAGATTTATAACAGCGGTTTTAAGGCCCGAAAAGCTGAAGTCGTAGGGAGCGTCCCTTACGACAGGGCGCGGAAAATCAAATTTACTGTCATCCCCGAGCTCGGCGACTTTGTCCATTTCAATACCGCCGGGATAAGGCATTCCAAGCGTACGCGCGGCTTTATCAAAAGCTTCTCCCGCCGCGTCGTCACGGGTTTTTCCGATTACTTTCATCTTTGTATAATCTTCCACCATAACTATATGGCTGTGGCCTCCGCTTACGACAAGGCATAAAAAAGGAGGTTTTAATTTTTTACAAGAAATATAATTAGACGCGATATGACTTCTTAAATGATGAGTCGGAACTAACGGTTTTCCGCTCGCAAGTGACAGGCCTTTCGCAAAATTCACACCCACCAAAAGAGCTCCTATAAGCCCGGGAGCGTGAGTAACAGCGATTGCGTCAATATCTTCAATTGTCAATTCAGCGTCGCTGAGAGCTTTTTTTACAACGGGAACAATAGCCTCGGCGTGACGGCGGGACGCGATTTCGGGAACTACTCCGCCGTAAAGTTTATGTTCCTCAACCTGCGAGGCGATTACCGAGCTTAAAACTTCACGTCCGTTTTCTACAACAGCCGCCGCGGTTTCGTCGCAGGATGTTTCAATTGAAAGGATTTTCATACAATCTTCCTTATTGTTTATTTTTCTATATTGGAATTAAAATATTTTGTTAATAAAAGCGCATTTTCCGTTGGATTCGAATAATAAGACGGTCTTTCCCCCGCTTTTTCAAATCCGAGGGATTTATAAAGATTAACCGCTGGTTTATTGGAAGGTCTTACTTCGAGAGTAAGAAATCTTAAATCTTCTTTATACTTATTAATAAGGAAAGTTACAAGAGACTTTCCTACTCCGCTGTTTCTGCGCTCCGGAAAAACAGCGACATTCAATATATAACCTTCGTCAGCCGCAATACTGATTCCGATATAGCCGATTATTTCTTTATCTTTAGCGGTAAAAAAACTACAGCTCGGATTATTAAAAGAATCTCTTATACTATCCTCGCTCCAGGGTTTACTGAAAGAAGCTTTTTCAAGTTCGGCAATTACGGGAATCTCGTTTTCTTTTAATTCTTCTATAATCATAATTCTATTATAGAATCATTTATTGAGTCATATATTTCATCACGACAACGTCGGTAGGTATCCTCGTCTCCGCCGTACGGGTCGGAAACTCCGCCTGTTTCAGCGCCTAAAAGCCATATTTTATACGGGTTAGCGCCTAAAGCTATAAGCGCGTGTTTGTGGCGCGGACTCATGGTAAAGATAGTATCATACTCGGATAAATCGAGTTCGCGCACATTTTTAGTTCTGTATCGTGAAATATCAACGCCTATTTCCTTACACACCAAAACAGCGTTATCTGATACGGGCTGGCCGCTTACCGTGGACAATCCCGCGCTGTCGCATTTTAATAACAAGCCTTTATCCTCGGCGATTTTCTCGCAGATACCCTGAGCCATAGGGCTTCTGCATGTATTGCCGGTACATACAAATAGAATTTTTTTCATAATTTCACCTTCTGTTTAAATGATTTAAGACTTAGCGTCGTACCATGTTTCTCCGACTGAAGCGTCGGCAACAAGCGGAACTTTCAATTCTACCGCTTTTTCCATTTCTTCCTGAAGGAGCATAGCTACTCTCATACTTTCGTCCAAAGGAGCTTCCACAATCAGTTCATCGTGCACCTGTAAAATAAGTCTTGAGTTAAGGCCTTCGGATTTTATTCGTCTTTCAACATTAACCATAGCGATTTTAATAATATCAGCGGCTGTACCCTGGATAGGCATATTGCGGGCAACTCTTTCTCCGAAAGCGCGCGTCATATGATTTCCTGTTGTAATCTCGGGAAGATAACGTCTTCTTCCGAACATTGTCACAGCATAACCTGTTTCTTTAGCCTGCTCAACAACCTTTTTCATATATTCATCAATACCGCTGTAATGAGCAAGGTAGGATTTAATATAATTTGCCGCTTCTTTATTCGTTACCTTAATATCTTTAGCCAAAGAATAGGCGCCTATTCCGTATACAATTCCGAAGTTAACGGCTTTAGCACGGCTTCTCATCTCGGGGGTAACCATATCAAGAGGCATATTAAACACCTGAGATGCGGTAATCGCGTGGATATCAACATTATTTTTAAACGCGTCAATCATATTTTTATCGCCCGAAAGGTGAGCTAAAACACGAAGTTCAATCTGGCTGTAGTCGGCGTCAATAAGAACACAGCCCTCTTTCGCGACAAAAAACTTACGCATTTCACGGCCGAGTTCGGTTCGTACAGGGATATTCTGCAGATTAGGTTCGGTTGAGCTGATACGTCCCGTGCGGGTTTCGGTCTGTTTAAAATTAGAGTGTATACGTCCGTCGGGGCAAATAACCTTTAACAGACCGTCGCAGTAAGTGGATTTCAATTTCGCGAGCGCTCGGTAATTCAGCACCATTTCAACAATCGGGTAACTGTATCTTAAACTTTCAAGCACATCAGCGCTCGTTGAATAACCGCTTTTTGTTTTTTTCTTAGCGGGAAGTCCCAATTCATCAAAAAGCACAACGCCGAGCTGTTTCGGCGAGTTGATATTAAACTCGCGCCCCGCCTGAGCGTAAATCTCTTTTTCAAGATTTTCAATCTGTGACGAAAGCATTTCACCGTAGGTTTCAATTCCTTTTTTATCAACTGAAAATCCTACATTTTCCATTTTAGCCAAAACATTCGCAAGCGGAATTTCAACGTCGTCTAAAAGGCTTAGCATACCCTTTTCCTCAACGTCTTTCAGCATCATAGCGCTGAGCGCGGGCATATTATAAACTGCCGAATATATTTCTTTATCAGAATTATTCAACTCAGGCAATTCCAATCCGTAGGAAACGCAAAGCTTATCAAGCTCATATGAAGATGCTGAGGGCTGTAAAAGATACGCCGCTAATAGTAAATCTGTTTTTAGATTTTTTATTTCAAAATTATTCTTATCGGCAAAAGCGAAAAGCGGTTTACTGTCGAAAGTATATTTCTCGATTTTTTCATCGGAAAGAATTTTTATTATCTTTTCATTATCATTAATCAATCCGATGGATTTATTATCCGCGAAAGCGGCGCTTATATTGTTACCGCTGATTTCGGCGATAAAACAAAACTGCTTACCGTTAAAATCGGCACCGTCTTTTACTTCGATTGTTTTCTTTTCCTTAGTTTCCGTATTACTTTTGGAATCAGATTCCATATCCCTTAGGCCTAACTGGTCGATAAGCTTAAACAGCTCAAGCGAGCCCATATACCTTATAGCCGCGTCAACATCGGGAATGACAACTTTATAATTATCGAAATCAGTATCAATCGGGATATCGCGCTTAATCTCGCCGAGCATACGGCTTAAATACGCCTGTTCCTTATCGTTAATAAGCTTAGTTCTTACACCCGGTTTTATATCAATATCCTCTATACAATTATATATAGAGTCTAAATCTTTAAATCTGCTGATTAAATCAACAGCTCCTTTAGGACCGATTCCCTTGACGCCGGGGATACAGTCGGAGCTGTCGCCCTGGATTGCTTTAACGTCAATAAGCTGAGCGGGAGTAACGTTATAGTCTTCCATTACCTTTTCGGGAGTATAGAAAATATTACCTTTATTGGAAGCTAAATCGACAGTTGTGTTTTCGCTTACAAGCTGGAGCGAGTCGCGGTCGCCCGTAGCCAAAAAACATTTTACACCGCGTTCGTCAGCTTTTGCGGATAAGGTTCCTAAAATATCGTCAGCCTCATAGCCTTCGCAGGTAACTAAAGTATAGCCGAGCATTGTAAGCAGAGTTTTAACAGGCTCAAGCTGCTGAGCTAATTCGTCGGGCATTCCTTTTCGGTTAGCCTTATATCCATCGTAAGCTTCGTGGCGGAATGTGGGAGATTTTAAATCGAAAGCGATTGCAACCCTGTCAGGATTAGTTTCGGATTTTATTTTTTCAAGCATTGTAAGGAAACCGTATATCGCGTTGGTCGGCTGACCGCTTTTTGTGGTAAGAGGTCTTATTCCGTAGAACGCTCTGTTGAGAATACTGTTTCCGTCAACAACTAAAACTGTCATATCTTATACATCACTTCCGTAATTTTCTCGTTATGTACAAAGAATCTCGGTACACGTTTAGAGATTGTGCAAACAACCTCGTAATTAATTGTATCCGCGCACAGCGCTAAGTCATCAGCGGTGCGCTCGCCGTTTTCTCCGCTGCCGAAAACAATTACCTCGTCGCCGAGCTCAACGTCGTCTATATCGGTTATGTCTATTATAGTCTGATCCATACATATTCTTCCGATTATTTTCGCTTTCTTTCCGTTTACAATCATATAACCGTTTTTAGCGTAAGCGCGTATAAATCCGTCGGCGTAACCCACGGGAACTGTCGCGACACGCATATCCTTTTCGGCGGTAAAAGTTCGTCCGTAAGAAACCGAAGCTCCGCTTTTCAAAGTTTTAATATGGGCAATTACGGTTTTCATAGACATACAGGGAGTAAGCTCAAGCCTGTCTTTAAGAAGCGGCGACGGAGCTAAACCGTAAAGAATAATTCCGGCTCTTACCATATCAAAATAAGTTTGGGGATAATCCTCAATCGCTCCCGAATTTGAGCAATGAACAATTTCAAACTCGATATTATTTTCTTTTAAAGAATTAACAGTATGTTTAAAGTTATCAAACTGTTTTTCGGTAAAAGCTTTTCCGTCGATATCACTGTCGGAAACGCAGAAATGAGTGAATATACCTTTGGCGTTTAAGCCCTCAAGTTCACAAGCGGATTTTATTTCTTTTATAGAATTATTGTCCCTCGGGAATTCCTGGCACATAAAACCGATTCGGCTCATACCCGTATCTATTTTAATATGCACATCAACTTCAACTTTATTTATCTCGCACTGTTCGGATAAAGCCTTAGCGTACTCCAAGGAGTAAACCGCCTGGGTTATTTTAAGCTCGGCTAAATCAACGGCGTTCTCAACAGGAGTATAACCGAGGATAAGAATAGGCAGGCTGATATTGTAATCTCTGAGTTCTTTTGCTTCGTCGAGGTTGCTTACAGCGAAATAATCCGCGCCCAATTCTTCGTACATAGCCGCAAGCGATACCGCGCCGTGGCCATAGCCATCGGCTTTAATAACGCAGCATAGCTTTTTATCCCCTATTTTTTCTTTTATAAGTTTAAAATTCTTTTCAGCGTCATCGAGAGAAATCTCAGTCCAGGTACGCTTAACTATTTCCATATTATCGCCTTCCGTAATCTTCTATATAAAAGAGCATAGTACACTTAATTTAATTATAATACAAAATGTATTTTTATTCAATAAAAAAGTAAAAATATTTATAGATTTTGTAAAAACTGTTTGCAAATTTTATATCATTATGGTATATTATATTTGTTTGTAAATTAATTCAACATATTAATGTGTTAAATTATTAAAACAGGAGGGGTAATATGTCAACTACAAACATAATAGTGCTGTGCGCTTTTGCCTTCTATATGGCAATTATGATTCTCATCGGCATTATTAATTCAAAGAGTAAGAACAACGAGGATTACTTCCTCGGCGGACGCGGACTCGGCGCGTGGACAGCGGCTATCTCAGCGGAAGCTTCCGATATGAGCGGATGGCTTCTTATGGGACTTCCCGGAGCGTTCTACCTCACAGGTTCAGGCGACATCTGGATTGCTATCGGACTTTTAATCGGTACAATACTTAACTGGGTATTTGTATCGAAGAAGCTAAGAAGGTACACAATTAAAGCTGAAAACAGTCTTACTATTCCGAGTTTCTTCGACAACCGCTTTAAATCAAAAGGCGCGTTAAAGATAGTTTCCGCTATTATTATAGCGATATTCTTCTCGGTATACACAGCGTCGGCTTTCTCAAGCGGAGCAAAGCTTTTCGCTACGCTTTTCGGTACTGACGAAAACTACTCTCAGGTATACTTAATCGGTCTTGTTATCGCGGCTGTAGTAATTCTTGTTTATACACTTCTCGGCGGATTCAAGGCTGTATGTACTACAGACCTTATTCAGGGTATGCTTATGTTAGCAGCAATTTTAACCGTTCCGATTATCGCGTACGCTATTATCTCGGGCAACGGCGGTTTTGACGCTAACCTTATGCAGCACGCTGATATTAAAGGTTATGAAATAACCAACGTGGCGGCGTTTGTTAATCCTATTGACGAAGGTCTTTCGTGGCAGGGAGTTGTTTCCGGCCTCGCGTGGGGACTCGGCTACTTCGGTATGCCCCATATCTTAGTACGCTTTATGGCTGTTAAGAGCGAGAAGGAAATCAAGAAGTCCGGAACAATCGCTATTATCTGGGTTACACTCGCGTTTATAGCTTCTTTCTTCATCGGTATTTTAGGAAGAGCTTTCCTTACAAGCAACTTAAACGAAACAACAAGCGAAACTGTTTTTATCAGAATGATTCAGCAGATATTCTCGGACAACTTCGCGCTTATATTCATCGGCGGTATCTTCCTTTGCGGTATCTTAGCCGCTGTTATGAGTACAGCAGACAGCCAGCTTTTAGTTACTGCTTCGGCTATTTCGGAAGATATGTACAAAGGTACAATTAAGAAAGACGCGAGCGAAAAGAGCGCTCTTATGATAGGTAGAGTCGCTGTTATCGTAATCGCCGTACTCGCTTTCACAATCGCTCTTGATCCTAATTCAAGTATTATGGGACTTGTATCCGACGCGTGGGCAGGATTCGGCGCGGCGTTCGGACCCGTTGTTCTTCTCGCTCTCTTCTGGAAGAGAAGCAACGCGTCAGGCGCTATGGCAGGTATGATAAGCGGAGCGCTTACCGTAATCGTTTGGGACTACATTCCGATGATCGGCACAGCGGACGGACTCGCTACTATCGGATCATCTACAGGTCTTTACTCACTCGCTGTCGGCTTCCCCGTTGCTTTGGTAGTTATGGTAATTGTTTCCTTAATTACAAAGGCTCCCGACAAGGAAATTGTTGACGAATTTGAGAGCGTAAAAACCGCGCAGTAAAAGATATTCACTATACTAATCAACTAAAGGGCTGTTCAAAATGAACAGTCCTTTTTCAAAATTTTTGTAAATATTTTCGTTATAATGTAAAAATAGTACTAAATTTTAAGTAATTTTTTTACGTTTTCAATAATTGATTTATTATATAATTTAGTTTATAATATATAAAGGTTTAAAAACCGAAAAATATTTTTTAAGGAGGAAAATTACCAATGGGAATTTTCAAGAAAGGCTTAGCTGTATTTCTTGCTGCTCTTATGTTAGTTTCCGTATTCTCAGTAATGGCATTTGCTGCTGATGAAACTTACTATGTTGCAGGCGTACCGGAGCTCTGCGGAAACGGATGGGCTCCTGCAGATTCAGCTAACCAGATGACAGATAACGGTGCAGGTGTATTCACAATGACTTACACAGATGTACCCGCTATGCAGAACTATCAGTTCAAAGTAACAGACGGAACATGGGACAACGCTTGGGGTGCTGGCAAAGACAACTTCGTATTCCATGTAACAGAGACTTGTGATGTAACAATCACATTTGACGCTACCACTAAGGAAGTAAGCGTATCCGGTGATAACGTTGTTGTTCCTGAGGGTTTCTCTGTTGAGAAGGTTATCGCTGTTGGTGACAACAAAGCTGACGCAAACTTCTTAAACGGAATCAGCTGGCAGGAAAACAACGACGCTAACGCTATGTCAACAGAAGACGGTAAGGTTTACACAATCACTTACTACGGCGTAGCTAAGAAAGATGACTACGGCTTCAAATTTGCTGTAAACGGCACTTGGGCTTCCAACTTCGGCGCGCTCAAAGATGGCGACGACGGCGAAAGCTTACAGTGGGACGGCGACAACATCAAATTTGACGTTGAGTATGATTATGCTGACGTTACTCTTACACTCGATCTCACAAACTTCAACTATGACGAAGGTAAAACAGGCGCTACATACAAGGTTGACATCGTAGAAGCTTCTGCTCCTACAGAGCCCGTTACAGAAGAAGCTACTCCCGACGAGACACAGCCCGAGACTCAGGCTACTCCCGACGAGACAGAGCCCGCTACTCAGGCTTCTCCCGACGAGACACAGCCCGAGACAGAGCCCGAGAAGGAAATCGTTCCCGGTTTCTATCTTGTAGGTTCTGAAGAAGTTTGCGGCGCTGAATGGGGCTGGGACGCTCCCTGGTTATATGGTGAGCCGATGCAGCAGGCAACTGACGGAACATACTTCCAGGTTGCAACTAACGTTCCCGCAAGCGCAGGCAACATCACAGATGAAGGTAACGACGTTTATGTGTTCAAGGTAGTTTACGTTGACGCAAACGGCGGAATCACATGGCATCCGGGCGGAATGGGCAACAACACTGTTGTTACAGTTAACGATGACAATTCTACAATCCTCTTCCAGTTCAAGCTCTTATCTTCCAAGCCCACTAAGGAAGGCAAAGATCCTGAAGCTGTAATCGCTACAGTTTACGGTCCTGAAGATGAGACACCTGATTTTACAGATCCTCAGTATCCTGCAGAGCCCACAGAGCCTGCTTCTACTCCCGACGAGACACAGCCCGCTACAGGCGAGCCCACAACAGAGCCCGCTACAGGCGGTGAGCCCACAGAGCCCGCTACAGGCGAGCCCACAACAGAGCCCGCTACAGTAGCTCCTACAGTAGCTCCTACAGTTGCTCCTACAGCTGCTCCTACTACTCCTAAGGCTAAGATTGTAACAAAGGCTAATACTGTTAAGGTTAAGGCTAAGAAGACTGTTAAGGTTAAGGCTTCTAAGCTTAAGAAGAAAGCAGTAAGCTATAAGATTTCTAAGTTCTTAAAGATCACAGGCGCAAAGGGTAAGGTTACTTTCGCTAAGGTTAAGAAGGGCACAACAAAGAAAATCTACAAGAAGATTAAGATTAACAAGAAGACCGGAAAGATCACTCTTAAGAAGGGTAAGTACGCTAAGAAAACTTACAAGATTAAGGTTAAGATCAAAGTAGCCGGCAAGACTGTTGGAAACATTAAGTATAAGGCTAAGACAATTACTAAGGTAATTAAGATCAAAGTTAAATAATCTTTCCTAAGATTTTTTAGGGCTTCCGAAAGGAAGCCCTTTTTTTATGTTGTAAACTTATATTTATATACAAAAAAACTAATATAACTTACTATAATATTTCGCCGTTAAAAATCAGAACTAAATCTTATCGCTGCCGCTTCCCTCTTGTGCTTCCGTATTAAAAAATTCTTAATGTTCTGTAACTATATAATTACAAATTTTAACAAACGCGTTTTCTCCCGTGTGGTTACAATTTAGACATAAATTGTTGTTTTTTAGCGTTTAATTCCAAAGAAAAAATTTAATAAGCATTTATGCTCGTATTGCACAAAAATTTACTTTAAAATTTGGCATTTTGACTATTGACGAAAAAGGGTAAATCGACTATAATGTGCTGGCAATCTGAAAGGTACCACAATATATTGTGGTTTTAAAGAAATAACGATTACAAATGTGTAATAACGAGGAGGAAGTATTATGATAACCAAGATTAAAAAACGTGACGGACGAACAGCTGATTTTGATATTGATAAGATTACACAAGCTATCTATAAAGCGGCTCAGGCTATCGGCGGTACAGATTACGAAACCGCGAGCGAACTCGCTAAAGAGGTTTGCGACATTCTTGAAAAGCAGGATGAGAAAGAGCCTACCGTTGAACATGTACAGGATACAGTAGAAAAAGTCCTTATTGAAAACGGACACGCGAGAACCGCTAAGGAGTATATTCTTTACAGAGCTGACCGTACAAGAGTACGTGATATGAATACCAAGCTTATGAAGATATACGAAGACCTTACTTTTAAAGCGGCTAAGGACAACGACGTTAAACGCGAGAACGCTAATATCGACGGCGACACCGCTATGGGTACAATGCTTAAATACGGTTCCGAGGGCGCTAAGCAGTTCTATCATATGTATATCCTTAACCCCAAGCACTCAAAGGCTCATTTAGACGGCGACATTCATATTCATGATCTTGACTTTCTTACACTTACAACAACATGCTGTCAGATTGATCTGCTCAATCTTTTTAAGGACGGATTTTCAACAGGTCACGGATATTTAAGAGAGCCCAACGATATTCAGTCATATTCCGCTTTGGCTTGTATTGCTATCCAGTCCAACCAGAACGATCAGCACGGCGGTCAGAGTGTTCCTAACTTTGATTACTCGATGGCTCCCGGAGTAGCGAAAACTTACAGAAAGCGTTACCGCCAGAATTTAGAAAGAGCTATTGAACTTTTAACCGATACAGATAATCCCGAAGGTCTTTCGAAAGAATTAGCCGACAAGGCTGAGGAGATTTCGGGTACTACACCCAAGCTTGAGAATCAGACTCCCGAATACAAGGAAGCTGAGTTAAAACTCCTTACCGATGCTTTCGGAGAAAAAATCGCGGGTAAGATTCAGCGCTTCGCGTTCAAGCACGCTGAAAGCGAAACCGACAGAGCGACTTTCCAGGCTATGGAAGCTCTTATTCATAACCTTAACACTATGCACAGCCGCGCGGGCGCTCAGATTCCGTTCTCATCTTTAAACTACGGCACAGATACTTCTCCCGAAGGCAGAATGGTTATGAAAAATATCTTAAAGGCTACAGATAACGGTCTCGGAAACGGCGAGACTCCTATCTTCCCAATTCAGATATTTAAAGTAAAAGAGGGAATTAACTATAATCCCGGAGATCCCAACTACGATATATACAAAGAAACTATGAAAGTTTCCGCAAAACGTCTCTTCCCCAACTACTCATTCCTCGACGCTCCTTATAACCTCCAGTATTATAAGGAAGGACATCCCGAAACCGAAGTTGCGTATATGGGATGCCGTACAAGAGTTATAGGAAACATTTATGATCCCGACAGAGAGCAGACTTATGGCAGAGGTAATTTAAGCTTTACTTCAATTAACCTCCCCCGCCTCGCAATCCTTTCAAATAAAAATGTTGACTTCTTCTTTGAGCAGTTAGACAGAATGTGCGACCTTGTTATTGAGCAGCTTTTAGAGAGATTCGAGATTCAGTGTTCAAAAATCGTTAAGAACTATCCGTTCCTTATGGGCCAAGGCGTATGGCTTGATTCGGAAAAACTCGGTCCTAATGACTCGGTACGCGACGTACTCAAACACGGCTCGCTTACAACAGGTTTTATCGGATTAGCGGAATGTCTTAAAGCGTTAGTCGGCAAGCATCACGGCGAAAGCGAAAGCTCACAGAAATTAGGACTTGAGATCGTCGGATTTATGCGTAAGAAGATGAACGAGGCTACGAAGAAACATCAGCTCAACTTCGCCTTAATCGGTACTCCCGCCGAGGGACTTTCGGGAAGATTCGTAAGAATAGACAGAGAACGCTTCGGAACTATTCCCGGAGTTACAGACAGAGAGTATTACACAAACTCATTCCACGTACCCGTATATTACAATATCTCCGCGTTCGATAAGATTAATATTGAAGCGCCTTACCATAATCTTACAAACGGCGGTCATATCTCTTATATCGAGCTTGACGGAGATCCGAGCCAGAACCTTGACGCTTTCGAAGCGGTTATACGCCAGATGAAAGAATCGGGCGTTGGTTACGGTTCAATCAACCACCCCGTAGACAGAGATCCCGTTTGCGGACATACGGGAATTATCGGCGACTACTGCCCGATTTGCGGACGTAAAGAAGGCGAAGGCGGTAAAGGATTCGAAAGAATCAGAAGAATTACGGGTTACCTTGTAGGAACACTCGACCGCTTCAACGACGCTAAAAGAAAAGAAGTTGAAGAAAGAGTAAAGCACAGCATCGGCGAAAGCGCTGATATGAGCTTATTCGAGGAAGAATCCGCGTAATGGGAACTAAACTGAATCTATCCGGGGTTGTCAGCGAGAGTATCGTTGACGGCCCCGGTATCAGAATGACGATATTTACACAAGGATGTCCGCATCACTGCAAAGGATGCCATAATCCCGAAACATGGCCGTTCGAGCAAAGACATTCCGGCGACGTAGATAAAATACTTAATGTCGCGATTAAAAACCCGATTTTGCAGGGAATTACATTTTCGGGCGGCGAGCCGTTCTGTCAGGCTGAGGCTCTTGCGGAGCTTGCTGAAAAATGCCACGAAAACGGGCTTAATGTTATGTCTTATACAGGCTACACTTTCGAGGAGCTTTTAGCCGGCGAAAAAGAACATCCCGAGTGGAAACGTCTGCTTAAAAACTGCGACTATCTTGTTGACGGCAAGTTCGAAATCGACCAGCGCAGTCTTGTGCTTTTATTCAGAGGAAGTAAGAATCAGAGATTTCTTGATGTACAAAAAAGTTTAAAAGAAGGCAAGGCAATAAGCGTTGACGAGGATACGCTTTACTCGGGAACCAAAACACGAAACTAAAACGCGGTTTTTATATCCGCGTTTTTTCTTGTATTTTTATTTTAAATATATTAGAATATAGAAAAGGAAGTGATTATATGAATAAACCTCTTTGTATCGCGGTGTTTCTTATTGCGGCGGGATTTTTAGTTTGGTTTATACTGCCGATTATTTTTTACAAAATTTTAAACCCCGGAAATATGCTCGGAATTATAATCTGCCTTTATCTTATGTTCTGGAGCGGGCTGCATCAGAAATATCTTGAGATAAAACAAAGTCTGTGTTCCTTTACAGCGGTTAATATACTGTGGAAAGGGTTCAATATATGCGTAGGTGTTTTCATCGCATACGCGGTAATTATGAGCGTTTGTATGGTATATACGGCTTATTTCTCGCCGCCCGCAAAAAACTCCACCGCTGTTGTACTCGGAGCGCAGGT
>CADBCC010000018.1:0-16264 GCA_902793125.1 uncultured Ruminococcus sp. | reverse complement strand
GCTTCGGTATATTATTTAAAAGAAAATCCTGAGTCGAAAGCCGTTGTTACGGGAGGTCAGGGTAAAGACGAACCGATGAGCGAAGCTCAATGTATGTATGAAAATATGGTTAAGCAAGGTATAGAAAGCTCACGGATATTTAAAGAAGACAAAGCCGTTAATACAGAACAAAATTTAAAATTCTCTTATAGAATTATAAATGAAAATAACCTTAATAAAAATTTAGCGATTGTTACAGACAGTTTTCACCAGTTAAGAGCAAGGATAATAACAAAAAAGCTCGGTATAAAATCAGATATCGGTTCAATTAATTCGGTAAACCATAAAGTCGGAATTATCGCCTACCCCACTTTTTTCGTAAGAGAATGGATTGCGATTCCGTTTGAAATTATAAAAAAATAATCAGCATTTAATACTGAGCAATAAAAAACAGGAGAGCGAAAGCTCTCCTGTTTTCATATTATTAATTATTTTTTAAGATATGTTGTATCTCCGCCAATTTTACCGTCAATTCCGGTGAAGTTGGAAGCGCAGCATACATAAACTCTCATATTACCTTTTCCTGTAGCAGGAACTGTAAGAGTACCGCCCGATACATTCTGAACATCACCTGTAACTGCGTCAATGTATTTACCGTTAGGAATGTTATTGAATGTCGCGCCGTCTGTAACAGATACGCAGGCTAATGAATCAATGCCCTCGGTTTTATCCGTGAAGCGTCTGATGTAAGCCATATTACCCTTTACGTATTTGCTGTCAACTGTGTACTGTCCCTTCTGGAGAGCGGGGATAGCGCGGCGGATAGCGTTGAGCTTTGTGAGCTGCTGACACAGCGGTTCTTTAAGAGTATCCTTAACAGTACCTGTAGCGGTAAAGTCGCTGAAGTCATTAGCGCTTACATCGCCCTCGATATAGTCGCCGTAATAAGCGCGGCAGGTAGTCGAGAGAGGTCTGTTGGGTCCTTCGTCAATAATATTGCCCTTACAGAACTCAATCTCATTACCGTAGTACAGGCACGGAATACCGCGGAATGTAAACATAAGGTTGAGGTTCTCAGCCCATGTAGTTGTACCGCCTGTAAATCCGACTTTCTGGGATTGGTCGGGTGAATAGTCGTGAGACTGTACATAAGTAACATTCCATGTGGAATCGTTAAAGTACTTATCCTCTGCTTTAGCGATATTGAACGCTCCGCCCGCGGAATCAAAGCACCAGTGCATACCGAAGTCAATAGCGTTCATTCCGGAAGCCTTGCTGTAATCGGTCTTATGATAATCAAGTCCGTTTAAGAAAGCGTTAGTAGAAGTAGGCTGGTTGGAAGTGCTGTCATACTGCTTATAATGGTCAAAGGTGAGGTTCATATTATTGTTGACAGCCTGAGCGTCTGTACCCCAGTTCCATTTTCCTGCCCATGTATCGGAAGCTTCATCCCATGTATAGAACGGAACACTTTCGCAGGCGTGGTCACGATACCAAACCTGAGAGTATCTGCAGCAGATCTCGCCGAACATATAGAAGCTCGGATTGCCCGCGTCTTCAGCGGCGGCAAGAATCTGTTTGTTATACATCATATTGAGTGAAAGTCTCGAGATATGGCGGACTGTATCAACACGGAAAGCGTCAACACCCATATCGATATATTTCGCGTAAGCGTCTGTAGTGTATTTTGCCACAGCTGGATTCTCGGTATTGAGGTCAACGCAGTCGCCCGCGATCTGGCAATACTTACAGGTCCAGTCGTCCCAGTTAAGGCTCTGGAAATATCCTGTATGGTAATAGTTTTTAGCGTTGGCTTTAGCGTCTGTGGAGATTTTATCCGTTGAGTAATCAGTAGTATCGGGATGCGTACCTGTAGAGTTGTTAGCACGGATTGTGGTATTCTTCATCAGATTAAGTCTTGAATCGTACTGAGTCTGAGGCTTTAAGTTCCAATACTCCTGAGCGGTTTTTACACCCGCGAAATCAAGAAGTTCCTTTGTAGGAATTAAGCTTTCTTCAAGATTGGATAAATCCTTTGTGTAATCCTTAGTAAATTCGGGACAGAGATTAGTTTCGCCGAAGTTGCCTGTATGGTTCCATACAACGTCCTGAACTATCTTCATACCCTTAGCGTGAGCGGCTTCGATTAAATCCTGATAAGTAAAGTCGTTACTCTCGTAACGCTTATCAACTTTTTCGAAGTTCATAGCGTGGTATCCGTGGTAGTCGTAACCGGAAGCGTTCTCTACAACAGGAGTAATCCAGATCGCGGAAAATCCGAGCGCTTTTATATAATCAAGCTTTTGCGCCAAGCCTTTAAAGTCACCTCTCCACGCGGGGTCGGAGTCGGGGTTTCCTGCTTTATCGTCATCCCAGCAATGAACGTTGTTCGATTTATCTCCGTCATAGAAACGTGTAGGAATTACAAAATAGATTGTATCTTCTCTGAAATCAACGCTATCGTTCTGAACGATTTTATCGGGATTCTGATTACGCCAGATTTTTTTTGCGTACCACCACTCTCCCGTATTACGGGTGAGTTCGTTTGAAAGCTGTTTACCATCTTTATCGGTAAAGAGCATATTTATTTTAGTTACATCTTTAAATGTATATGTGTACCAATCTTCTCCCTGGGTATTGTCTTTAGACATCTTAACACCGGGGTAAGTGGTTTCAATATTTTGCGGAAGCGAGTTCCAATAGTATATGTAAGGCTCTACGTCAGCGCTTTTGAAATGGACTGTTATTCCTGCGGAATCTTCGGAAACTGAATTTTTGTCGGACGAAACAGCCGTCGAAGTAATAACACCCGCCGAAACTATTATCATTAAAGCAAGAAGCAGAGCAACAAATCCTTTAAATCTTGTCATCATTCTTCTCCTTTAAAACGAGTCAATTAATTTTGCAACAAGTTTTTGAATTAATGTAGCGTCTTTAATACTGATAGCATTATCCTTATTAACATCCGCGAGTTTTTCCTGAGCGGCTGAAAGAGTCGTTAATTTCGCGATAGACTTCTGAACCAATGTAGCGTCCTTTACAGTAACATAACCGTCGCAGTTAACATCTCCTAATGTGGGATTGGGTACTGTAGCGAAAGTCTCTTGCTGGCTGCTCGGCTGAGTCGGATTATAAGGCTGAGTTACCGGAACAGGAGTTGTTTCATCCTGGTCGTCCGAAGGAATAGTATCGCCGCAGATATATGTATATGTATTATTTATTGTATCATTATACGAGTTCTGTACATACGCGTTTACGGTATATGTTCCCTTTTTCTTCGGAGTATAGGTATAGGTCGAGCCTGTAGTATAATACGCTGTATTATCATTTCCGTCAGGGTCGGTAATCACAAATTTATAGAATAAGAGGTTTGTGCCGACTTTTCCGCCGATAGCGCTTGTAGTAAATGTAACGGCTGAATTAAGCTTAAGATACTTATTTGAGCCGAGCGAATTTGTAAAAGCGCTTATAAACGGAACGTCTAAGTTGGTACCGTCTTTAACCTCAAAGTCAATTGAACGGGTATTCGTATTACCCGCGCTGTCTTTTACATCAACGGTTATTTTATATTTATCAGCTACAGTCGGAATCCACGCTACAGTCGAAGAAGTACCTTCGGATAATACCTGAGTTGCGCTCTTAGCTCCCTTTACGCTGAATTTATAAGTAAGAGAACCCTTGGACGAAGACGCTTTAGCGGAAATTACTACGCTGATATTGGTATAAGACGGAGACTCGATACCTGTTGTTAATGAAGATATTTTAACAGGGCTCGGGTTATAATCTTCCCATTTTCCGGCAGCTATATCATATATTTTACCGCTTCCGGGGAAAGAAATATTCTGAGTCTGGTTATCTCCGCCGCCGCTGCCGTTGTTGAAAATAATCATATCAAAATTACCCGAGTAATTATATTCCCAAGTACCGTCGCCGAGACTTGTCATCTGTTCGCCGGGCCACTCGTGGTTATTGCCTGAGCCGTCTTTCCACATATAGCAATAAACCTTTGACCAGCTTGCGTTAGCGTTCTGGCAGTAAACGGTACCGCCCGCGCCTGTCTGAACTTTAGCTTTTTTCTGAGTCGGAGCTGTTGAAGCGTTTGTTTCAGCTTCGGGATACGCAGACCATGCAACGGTGAAATCATCCTCGGCGCTTTCAGGTACGGCGATTTGGGAGCCGCCTGTGTAATCAAGGTCTGAGGACTGGATTTCTCCGTCAGTAAAAATTAGTTTTTTCCAGTCACCGTCAACCTTATATGACCAAATATCATCCGAAACTTTAGTCATAGCCTCACCCGGAAACTCGGCGTTACTGCCATAGTTATCAGACATATAGCAGTACACCTGAGAGAAGCCGGTAACTGAGTTGTCAAAATAAACCACGTTGTCTGTCGCGGCTGAAGAAGATACACCTGTAATCGCTATACAGGATACAATCATAACTGCCGCGAGGAATAAACTTATAAGCTTATTTTTTCTCATAATCATTCCTCCTAAAAGAATAAAATTTCAAAACTTCCCATAATAAAATATTATGAAAAATATACAATATAATTTTATCAAAAATACTGCATTTTATTTTTCTGATAAAGAATAATGCGTTTCGTCAAGATAACGAATTTTGGGCTTCATTTTTGGGCTAAATAACCAAAAATCCCGTCGGCGTGAAAAAACACTGACAAGATTTTTTATAATTAATTATCTTCTTTTATTTTATCCCAATACGCTTTAAAAGCCTGCTCGTTTTTATTGTCGCCGAACTCGTAGTATTTAGCGTCTTTTATCGCGTCGGGCAGGTACTGCTGTTTAACGTAATGGTCGGGATAGCTGTGGGGATAAAGATAGAACTGACCTTTATTCTGATTATCTTCTCCGTCGTAGTGCATATTCTGGAGCTGTCTCGGAACAGGTCCGCTCTTCCCCGCTTTAACGTCGGCAATCGCTTTATCTATCGCCATAATTCCCGAAATGGACTTAGGAGCGTTGCACACCATAATCACGGCGTCGGCAAGCGGTATACGGGCTTCGGGGAGACCGACTTTCATTGCCATTTCAACACAGCTGTGCACAATCGGCAAAAGCTGAGGATAAGCAAGCCCCACATCCTCCGCGGCGCACACCATAAGACGACGGCAGGCGGACGGTAAATCTCCCGCCTCCAGCAGACGCGCTAAATAGTGGATAGCCGCGTCGGGATCGGAACCCCGCATACTTTTCTGGTACGCTGAAACAATATCATAATGTTCATCGCCGTCACGGTCATACTTCATCGCCGACTTCTGGGTAAGCTCGTTTACCGTGGAGTATTTTATAGTTTTTCTCCCGTCTATTTCAGAGGTCGCTAAAACAGAAAGCTCTACGGCGTTAATCGCTTTGCGCACATCTCCTCCGCAGGCGGAAGCAATATGTGAAACGCTTTCGTCGTCTATATCAATTTCGATTTTTTCCTCATTCGATAAAAAGTCAACCGCTCTATATACAGCTTTTTCTATCTCTTTAGGTTCAACGCTTTTAAACTCGAAAACCGTGCTTCGGGAAAGTATAGCGTTATATACGTAAAAATACGGGTTTTCGGTTGTTGAGGCGATAAGAGTAATCCTGCCGTTTTCTATATACTCAAGTAAGGTCTGCTGCTGTTTTTTATTAAAATACTGAATTTCGTCAAGGTAAAGCAGGATTCCGTTAAGCCCCATAATTGTATCGGTAGAGGCGAAAACTTCCTTTATATCCGCTGTGGACGCGGTTGTTCCGTTAAGCTTTTTAAAAGTACGGTTTGTAATTTTTGCGATATAATTAGCGAGGGTAGTCTTTCCTACTCCCGAAGGACCGTAAAAGATTAAATTGGGAACGGTACCGCTCTCAATTATTTTTCGCAAAGGTTTATTTTTTCCGAGCAGATGTCTTTGTCCGACAATATCGTCGAGGCTCTGCGGACGCAGCCTGTCGGCTAAAGGAGCGGACATAGTTTTCACCTCCGTTTTTTCGGTAATAAGCAATAAGCGGTAAGAATTTAATTACTGACCTTACCGCTTACCACAAAAATTCATTTTATATTATTCATACAGGGGATATTTTGCGCAGATTTCTTCTACTCCCGCTCTTACCTTATCGGCATTCGCGTCAAAGTCTTTGAGCACGAGTGTAATATACTCGGCGATTTTATCCATATCGGCTTCCTTTAAGCCTCTTGTTGTAACGGCGGCTGTACCTATACGAACACCTGAGGTTACAAAGGGTGAAAGCGGCTCGTTGGGGATTGTATTCTTGTTAACCGTGATATAGCACTCGTCAAGTCTTGCTTCAAGTTCTTTACCCGTAACTCCTGTACCGCGTAAATCCATAAGGAGAACGTGGTTGTCTGTTCCGCCTGAAACAAGTTTGTTTCCGCGCTTAACAAGACCGTCAGCAAGCGCTTTACAGTTATTTACAATCTGCTCAGCGTATGCTTTAAACTCGGGTTTCATAGCCTCGCCGAAGCAAACGGCCTTAGCCGCGATAGTGTGCATTAACGGACCGCCCTGAGTTCCGGGGAACACAGCTTTGTTAATATCCTTGGCGTACTTTTCTTTCATAAGGATAAGACCGCCGCGGGGACCTCTTAATGTTTTGTGGGTGGTTGTTGTAACAAAATCGCAGTACGGTACGGGATTGGGATGAACTCCGCCCGCTACAAGGCCGGCGATATGAGCCATATCAACCATAAGATAAGCTCCGACTTCATCTGCGATTTCACGAAGCTTTTTAAATTCAATTACACGCGGATAAGCGCTTGCGCCCGCTACGATAAGTTTGGGCTTACATTCCTTAGCAATTTCGAGAACTTTATCGTAATCTATGTAGTGAGTTTCGGGATCAACACCGTAAGGTACAAAGTTATAATATTTTCCCGAAATATTTACGGGCGAACCGTGAGTAAGGTGGCCGCCTTCGTTAAGGTTCATACCCATAACGGTATCGCCGGGATTAAGCATTGCGAAATAAACGGCTGTATTCGCCTGGGCTCCGGAATGGGGCTGAACGTTAGCTGCTTCTGCTCCGAAAAGCTCACACGCTCTGTCGCGCGCGATATTCTCAACAACGTCAACGCACTGGCATCCGCCGTAATAACGTTTTCCCGGGAGTCCCTCGGCGTACTTATTCGTAAGTACGCTTCCCATAGCAGCCATAACCGGCTCGCTAACTATGTTTTCGCTCGCGATAAGCTCAAGGTTTCTGCGCTGGCGGGAAAGCTCGGCATCCATAGCGTTTCCGATTTCCGGATCATACTGCTTTAAAAGCTCAATGTTTTTCATTTCCTTCATTTTAATCTCTCCTTATAAAACTACCTTTTAACTGCCTATATTTTGTAAAACTCTGTCTACCAGAGAGTACATATCTGAAAGAGTACATACGCGTCCCGCCTCATTCCTGAAAGCGGCGGCGCCTTTAAATCCCTTTATATACCATGAAATCTGTTTTCTTGACTGGAGCATACCCATTTTTTCGCCCTTATATTTACAGACGAGTTCAATATGTCCGGTCATAATTTTCATTTTTTCCTCGGGACCGGGAGGTTGATTTATAATTCCTTTATCGAAATATTCATTAAGAATCTTGAAAATCCAGGGATTTCCGAGCGCCGCTCTCGCGACCATAATTCCGTCGCAACCCGTGTAATTAAACATTTTTTCGGCACTTTTTATATCTTTAACGTCTCCGTTTCCGATTACGGGAATATCAACAGCGTTTTTAACGGATTTTATAATATCCAAATCACATTGACCTGAATAATACTGTTTTCGGGTTCTTCCGTGGATTATTATCGCGTCCGCTCCGTTTTCTTCACAGATACGAGCGACATCCAAAGCGGTAATACAGTTGTCGTCAAATCCCTTTCTGATTTTAACCGTAACGGGAATTTTTACCGCGGAACTTACCGACTTTACAATCTCTCCGCACAGAACCGGATTTTTCATAAGCGCCGAACCGCTGCCGTTGTTAGCGATTTTAGGCGCGGGACATCCCATATTAATATCAACAATATCGGCTCCGCGTTTTTCGGCTAAGACGGCGGCATCCGCCATAATATCGGGTTCGTTTCCGAAAATCTGGATTGCGCAGGGATGCTCGTCCTCGCCGAGCTCCATAAGTTCATAGCTTTTCTTATCGTTAAAACTCAGGGCTTTCGCGGAAACCATTTCGGTTTCAGCGTAACCCGCGCCGAAGTTCCTGCAAACCTGCCTGAAAGCAATATCGGTAATTCCCGCTAAAGGCGCAAGCATTATCCGGGAATCAATATTTACATTTCCGATTTTCATTAACGCCGTATATCCTTATCGTAGTAGGAATTATATTTTCGGTTTGTATAATAATCGTCGTTTAAAAGACGCTGTTTTGCCCCGGTAATTTTATTACCCTCGCCGTAGCGGTGTTTTCCGACTCCACCCGTATAATTTGATTTATTGCTGATAATAACAATAATTATTGTAAGCACTCCGACTATTACGCATGCCCAGCTTGCGTAACCGTAAGTTAAATCTTTATCTTCGCTCGGTGTTACGGCTACGGCTGTGGGATCTTCCTCAGCTATAGCTTCGGGCAGAATTACTTCTTCCCCGTCGATTACTTTATTTGTGGACGGTTTTGTATTAGCTTTTGTTTCTACTTTACCCGCATAACTGCTTTTGGTTTCTACAGGCGCGTCGGTATCAGCCGGAGCTTCGGTTTCCACGGGTGCGTCGGTTTCTACAGGCGCGTCCGTTTCCACAGGTGCTTCGGTTTCAATCTGCACATCGGTGACAACTTCCATATCTTCATCGTCTTCACCGACAGCCGTCACCGCAAAAGCGGCGGTAGATATTACAAGCAAAACTATCGCTATAACGGCAATCCTTTCCCAAATATTTTTTAACTTCATAAATAAAACTCCAAAATACCCATTTTAATACAAATAACATTATAACAAATCAAGCTGGATTTTGCAATACTTGAGAGAGAGCTTTACCTAATAATTCTCCCGAATACTTTGCTTCTTCCAAAGTATTGCCGTCTGCGCCCACCTCAATCAGCAGAGAACCTGTATTAACATTCATATTATAAGCGAAATTTCCGAAATCGAGCGGGCGCGTCATTCCGCTGTATTTTGTTTCACACATTTTTTGGAGTTTAAGAGCGAACCGCAAATTATAATTCCATTTTGGAAAATTAAAATAGTCCTCAGAATCATAACCCGTTAAAATCATAATCTGGGCGCCTTTCCTACCTTTATATTCAAAAGTCGGTTTAACCTTATATGTATCCGAACCGATAGAATCCCTGTGAATATCTAAAGTCACCTTTATATCGGGGTATTTTTTCAGGTATTTATTCACAGTTATACGGCTTCGGCTGTAGCTTCCCGTATATGAATCATCGTGGGAAGTTTTATCGTGTACGACTCCTATGCCCGCTTTCTTTAACTGTTTTTCTATTTCATCGCCTACCTGAGTGATATTGTATCTTGTATCTTTAGTTCTCGGATAATAGTCGGAATAATAATACCCGACATCACAGTCAATAAAACTTTCGCTTGTGTGCGTATGATAAATAAGAACCTGGACTTTCTTATTTTTTTCTATTTTAAATCCTAAGTCTTTTTTCAGCGCCGCGCCTATATCAAGATTGTAATCGGTATTATTTTTCACATAAAAGTTTTCATATTTCTTTCCGCCCGCTCTGTACTGCTTTGTATAAATCGGATATTGTTTTTTTGAGTTGTGCGGAGAGAACGTGTTGTAATACTTTTGGGAAAAGTTTGAGGATTTAACAGTATTACGAGGAGCGGTTTTTGGTTTTTGCTTTGATTTTTCGCCGGCTGATTTTTTTACCGCTGCTTTACTGTTATATTTTATATTGTAATTACCTTTTGACACAGTCAGCATAGCCGCCATAACAGCCGCTTTATCCCCCGCCGAAACAAATGAAACCCTCTTATAAACCGAAAAGACCGCTATAAACACTAACGCAAACGCTAAAACAGAATATCCCGCTTTTTTAAGTTTCTTTTTCATTTTCAAACTACCACCGGCTTTATTACATCTTTTTCAATAATATGCCGAATGTACAGGCAGTATTACAAAAGCGCTTCAATAAGACTTATATCTATATCGTTTTGCAAAGCGACATTCAGCGACAAAGATAGAAGACGGCTTGCTCTGTCTATAAGCAAATCTATTTCTTTCGGAGTTACAACCATTTTACGGTTATCGGGACTTAACATTTCGCTCAATTGGCTTGAGGTTTTTTCGTCGTCAACATTCAGCAAATCCGAAACCAGAGTAACCGCGTCAACTACAGTCGGTACTCCGAGGGCTATTACTGGTATTCCGACAGTTTCTTCGGTTATTTTTACGCGGTGGTTTTGCACTCCCGCGCCCGGAGATATACCTGTATCGCTTATTTGCAGGGTACAGCCTAATCGGGAGATTCTTCTTGAGGCGAGCGCGTCTATTACAACCAAAGCGGTCGGTCTTACTTTTTTTACAATACTTTGTATAAATTCAAATGTTTCGATTCCTGTCCGGCCTGTAACTCCCGGAATCAGTACGGCTACAGGGCGCAGTTTATCAAGCCCCGTACTTTTTGCGATTTCGCCCTTTATATGGCGTGTCGCTAAAATACGGGATACTGTTTTCGGCCCCAGAGCGTCGGGAGTTATTTCCACATTTCCGAGTCCGCAGACAAGCACAAGTCCGTTTACGGGAATCAGCCTTTTTATTTCCTCGGAAATTGTCGTTATTCTTTCATCGCTGCTTAAAAAATTATCAGTCATCGCGGGTACGTCAATTGTGATATACGTTCCCATTTCTTTTTTCAGTTTTACGCTCGCCTGATGAGTCTTTACACAGAGTCTTGAAATTTCCATTCCGTTTTCTTTTTCAACACAATAATCCACTCCCTGAATATCAGTTCCCGCTAACTCTCTCGCCTCTACGGCTAAATCCGTTCTCTTTTCCAAAGTATCACCCCGAAAGCTTTTATGTACTTATTATGGTAAATGTTTATACTTATATACATAAAGCGGGTATTGAACTTTTTTATCGTTTTATGTTATAATATATAAAAGTTGGTGGATAATATGAAAAAAACGATAATACTTCTTACTTCGATTTTGATTATTTCTTTAATTACCGTTTCCTCTTTTCAAGCGGGCGCGGTAGAAACAAGTCATAACAATCGTCAAAAACAATTTAAAAATACTTCGGTTGTAAAATTTAAAAACAGTTCCGATACAGATGATTTTCCCGAAAGCTACAGTTCCAAGGATTTGGGATACTGCACAAGCGTTAAAAACCAGTACGGAGATATGTGCTGGAATTTCGCTTCTGTTTCCACTTTGGAGACCGCGCTTCTTAAAAACAATTTATTTACATCCGACCTCAGCCCCGACGCTATGGACAAATGGGGCTCAACAAGAGATAACGGTGAAGGATGGATCAGAAACCTCAGACAGTCAGGTACAACTTTAATATCTTTAGGATATTTCACAAGCAGAAACGGAGCTGTCGAAACCGACGGCGACACGGTTAAAAATTCCGTTAACGCTGTTTCTTATTACGATAAAGGAGATAACAGCTTAATTAAAGCTGCTGTTATGCGCACGGGAGCTGTCGCGGCAAATTACATAAGCGACGGAAACGCCTACAGTAAAAACCATACCTCGTACTGTCTTACCGATCCTATTTTGAATTCGTCGGGACATTCGGTTTCGGTAGTCGGATGGGACGATAATTACAGCAAGGAAAACTTCGACGGAAATTACACTCCTAAAAACGACGGCGCATGGCTTTGCAAAAACAGCTGGGGACCTAATTACAATCAAATTGGCGGATACCTCTGGATTTCTTACGAAGATTATTATCTTTTCAGCAGCGAGGTTTTTGACCCGAGTTTCGCGATTGAAAATATCGAAAAAATAAACGAAGGAGAACACATATATCAAAACGAGGAATACGGCGCTACATATAATTTTTCGTACATTGACGAAGATGATATAACTTACTTTAATGTATTTGATTTTTCGGAAAACGGAAATGTGCTTGATAAAATTATTTTCGAGACAACTTCTCTCGGCGCGAAATACTCGCTTTACTACGTTCCCGTCGACTCAAAAGGAGTTCCCGTTAAGGATAAAACAAAGTGGACTTTTATTAAAAAGGATACCGTTAATTATAACGGTTATATCTGCGCGGACAACATAAACACCGTTTTACCCGAAACCAAAGGCGCTATCGCAGTTGAAATCAACACAGACGTCGCTAAATACAAAGTAACTAACAACGTCGGAGTAAGCGAATGGCTCAGGGAAATCGATACACAAACTATGCGTTTTATGGATACGTGCAAAAGCGGAAACTCGTTCGTTACATATAACAACGAGATAGTTGACGTAAGAGATTTTTATATAGACAAGCTGGATGATGAAATAGGCGGAACGCTTGTAATCAAAGCCGTTACCAAAGGAAATGTTGATACAAACGTAATAGGCGACGCCGATTACAACGGAGAGGTCAATATCGCCGACGCGACCGCTATTCAAAAACACCTCGCCAAGATTATAAAACTCGAAGATTATAAACTTAAAAACGCTGACTTTAATAATGACGGTAAAGTAAATATTAATGATGTTACCGCTATACAGAAGTATTTAGCAAAAATAGCGTAAAAAGATTATCGGCTCGCCTGCATAGGTCGAGCCGATTTTTGTTTGTTATTAAACTTAAACTTTATGCGCGCTTTCTTATACCGACACGGTATAATCTATTACACAATAGCCCGCTTCTCCTCTGAAATATGCCTTCCCCCATTTATAACCGTCCTTTTCAAAAAAGCTTGAAATATAGATTTCGCAGTTTTCGGGAATAACATCCGTAATTTCAGCGTTTACACCGACATATTTTCTGAAGTTTAATCCGTCGCTTACGCTAACTCTCCTTAGTGAATTCAGTTTTTTATTATTCTCAACAAAGTGTTCGGGATAAATATATCCCAAAAAACGCCAACCGTCCTGCCCGGGATTATCGCTGTAAATATCCGCGTAAGTCAAATAAAAACTTTCGCCGTTATACGCCGAATTAGAAAAGGTAATAGTATCTCCGTCGATTTCTTCAACAACGGCAACATGGCCGCCGCAGTCGTTATCAAAACACGCTACGGCGCCTAACTCAGGCTTTTTACCGAAAGGATATATTCCGTTATCCTTATTGTATTTATACCAGTCACGGGCGTTTCCCGTACATAAATCGGGCTTTGTTTTTAAAAGCTCGTATACTCTTCCCCACGCGTAAGCGGTACAGTTAGGAATACCGAAACCGCTGTCGTAAAAAACATTATCATCATAATAGTAGATGTTTGTATATTCGGGAGCGGTCATTCTCGGAGTAAAAACCTTTTCGTTTTTTCCGCTTATTCCAACCGACGCGCAAAGGAATAATAACGCAAGCGCAAGCGCAGAAAAGGAAAGCATGGCTTTCTTCCTGAATTTAGTAAACATTTTACCACCTTTTTCTCAGTTTATTAATTATATTATGCGGTAAAATATTTTTATTATTCTTTTATTGTTTACAAACCGAAAAATATCTCCTATAATAAAATAGGGTGATATTTATGTTTACAATTGTAAAGACAGTCAAGGATGTAGACAGCATATTTACAAAAATCCTTAATCTGTTTACACAAATGCATTATATGGAACTTATTAATTGCGTTGTATTTATTATATTGGCAATTATAACGGTTAAAATTTTAATATCTCTTCTCAGAAAGACCGCCAAGAGAAAAGATATGGATCCGTCTTTGTTAAAATTCTTTATTAGAATAATATGGATTGCGTTCTGGGTAATAATCGCTATGAGAGTTATGTCGCTTTTAAATTTCTCGGGAGCGGGACTAATCGCCGCGTTCTCGGCGGCAGCTGCGGCACTTGCTTTATCGCTTAAAGATAACGTAACCGATATTACAGGCGGAATTGTAATACTTTTCTCAAAACCGTTTGTAACGGGAGATTTTATCGAATTCGGCGACCACAAGGGCTATGTTGAGAAAATCGAGTTAATGCACACTTACATACGCACTTACGACGATACAAACGTAATTATCCCGAACCGCGTACTAACTACGAATGAAGTTAATAACTACACGACGAATCCCGAAATCAGGGTTCAGATTTTTGTACCAATAAGCTACGAGGCGGACTTTGAATATGTTAAAAAGATTCTGTTCAACATCTGTATAAATACCGAAAATGTAATCAATAACGAAAAATTCTCTCCTAAGGTTAAGCTTGAGAGATTCAGCGAAAGCTCTGTGGATTTAGTGGTTAGAGTTTGGACTAATTTCACGAATTACTGGCAGGTATATTACGACCTTATGGAAAGCATAAAGAAAGAATTTGAAAATAAGGATATTGTAATACCCTACAATCAGCTTGATGTTCATTTGGATAAAATTGAGGAACAGCAAAACAGCTGATTGCCTGAAATATAGCATAAACGCTCAAAAGGTGTATGCAGGTGTAAGCAAAAATAAATTTGCCTACACTCCGAAAAGTCAGTATTTATGCGGCTTAGAGTGTATTAGTGTAGGCAGTGTAAGCAAATTACTATACATTATGCGTTAAAAAAAATAATATTTTATTTTTTATAATATAAGGGGTTATAAACGCATTTTGCTTACACACGTTCCCGGGAAATACCACCTGTCAACTTATAAAAATTCCGCCGATGCGATTTCTCACACCGGCGGTCTTTTATTTTTTGAAACTTAATATAGACTGATTATTTTATTTTCACCTTAACCGTCTTGGTAATTGTCTTTTTATTATACTTACTGTTACCGGCGGCGGTGATTTTAACTTTAATCTTATAAGTTTTCTTAGCGTACTTGCCTTTCTTAAAGGTGATTACGCCTTTTTTATTTATCTTAATCTTCTTATAAATCTTTGAATTTGTACCTTTTTTTACAATCTTACAGGTTACTTTGCCCTGAGCGTTTTTAATTGTTAAGGGTTTAGCGGTCTGCCCAAACTCAACGCGGTTTCCGTCAATTTCCAAAGCGTCAAAATCCTTTCCCTCGGGAGGAATGATTGCTTGCGAAATATTGTCCTTTTTCAGAGAAAAAGAATCGCCCGCGTTTTGTCTGAGCCGCTCCAGCTCCAAACGCAGTCGCCTGTTGAGCCCGAGTCTCCGCCTGTAGAAGCCTTATCAGTTCCGGCAGCTAAAGCTGTCATTACCGAAAAAGCCGACATAATCATAAGCACGGATAAAACCACGCTTATTACTCGTAATGATTTTTTCATAGGAATTCCTCCTTTTTATGATATTATCATTGTACCATATATCCGCCTGAAAAACTCAACAAATTTTTCGTTCGGTATTTATGCATAATGCACAACGCCGACGCTTTCGAAACAATCGAAAACGCCGGCATAAGTTTTATATTTTATTAACAATAATCTTTTTATCCTCAATCCTGACTTCTTTATCGCAGACTTTATACGCCGCTTTTTTATGGGAAATAAGGATACAGGTTTTATTTTTAAGATTCTCAATATTCTCAAGCAGTTTCAGCTCGGTTTTAGCGTCAAGCGCTGAAGTCGCTTCGTCAAGAATAATAATTGAGGCGTTGCAGAGTATCGCTCTCGCGATAGCTACGCGCTGAATCTGGCCTTCGGAAAGTCCTGTTCCCTTCTCGCCGAGCATTGTATCAAGCCCTTCGGGAAGCTCGTCAATAAAGTCAGCGCAGGCAATACGCGCCGCATTCATAATTTCCTCATCAGACGCATCGGGACGTACAAAAGAGATATTATCTCTTATCGTACCCGACAGCAGGAAGTTACCCTGCGGAACATAGGCGAACATACCCCTGATATTTTTATCCACAACGACCTTAGAGCCGTCTTTTTGAGCAAGGTATATCTCACCCTTATCCACGGGATAAACATCAAGCAGAAGCTTTGTAAGGGTACTCTTTCCTATTCCCGAAATGCCTGTAATTACAATAAACTCGCCTTTTTTTATACTGAGACTTGTATCATACAAAACTATATCCCTTCCGTAGCTGAAAGAAATATCCTTAAACTCTATTGATTCCATATCCGTATAGAGTTTTTCAAGGTCAATATCGCTGTTCATTTCCTCGATATGCTCATCAGGGAATTTTTCGATTTCCATAATACGCTCGGCTGACGCAAGCGCCTGGTAATACTGCGGGAGTATTCCCGTTAAACCCTGGATAGGAGTTGAAATCTGGGATACAAGGGATAGAATTTC